>CAWEUH010000038.1:0-4467 GCA_963811985.1 uncultured delta proteobacterium | reverse complement strand
CAAACGAACCAACGCGAATCTACTCTGCCTTGCCGGCTCGCGCATGCATTAGGTTGACGATGTAGCCAGCCAGCCCCAGCCCCAGCTTGTCGGCGCCGCCATCCCAAAGTAGTCGGTTCACGTCGGCGAGAAACGCTCCTAGCCGCTCGGCCGTCAGCCTTCCCCAGTTACACCGAAGTGTCGTCAACAGCGATGGTAGCAGCGAATGGCAGATTGACGTTCAGTGCGGTTGTCAGAACATTCGGTGTGCTGCCGCAGCCCGACTTTGGACAACTCAGCAGCTGACTTGACGTGGCATAGTCAAGCCAATAGACGTTGTCGCCCTGGATGGCCAGTTGTGCCGCATATGGAGGACCTTGAGGTGAAAAGGCCACCGTACCGATTACCTCGAATGCCGCAGACAGGTCTTTGCTAACGCGTATCAGGCGATAATCATTCACGTCGGAGGACACGAAGTACAGGTAGTCATTGTCCTGCCCGAAAATGTTCCGCCCGTGAACGGCGCCTCACCAGGCGGTGTGTTCATTGCGAATCGCTTGATAGTGTTGGCACAATCCGCTGCGTTGCATTGGTATACCGTCATATCGTTGTAATTCGTGGCGTACAATACCCCGTCAGCCACTTGAAACCCGTCACCTAGGAAATGCGTAGGCCAGGTTACGTCACGAATCTCGGCCGAAGGCGATTGGGACACCATCACCATCGTTGTTGGGGCGCCAAACTCTTCGCTATTCGGGCCAATCCAGTACACCATGTCGTGGTTGACGCGCATCATTCCCCATATTGGGTGATAAATGGGCAGGTCGCGGCTTTGTGAGACCGCGAGCGAGGACGCACAACAGTCAACGTCACAACTCTTCATGTTGTATTGATAGGGATTAGTGAAGGGGTTCAGTGACAACCAGCACAGCCGCCCTGATGCAACGGCAAACAGCGTGGGGAAGCAGACCCCTCCGGTTCCAATGCAGTCTCCTGCTTGATAAAAGGCGTCAGTGACCTGCTCTTTGTCCACAATGCGAAATGGGGTCACAGAAGCGTCACTTGCAGTGCCATAGAAGCCCGCTGGGGACTGTGCGGCATAGACTGGCTCTGGCTGACCGCTTGAGTTGTTTCCCAAGTCCACGGTCTTTGCTGAACAGGCAAGAGCTCCCAATGTGATCACGCAACCAGCGACTGAATGCCCCATCAATGTTCCCGGTGTCATAACGACTGTTGGTTTGGACATATCACACTCAATCCTTCAAGAGATCTTGCAAGGCCGATTCCGCAACCCGTAACTACTTCGGGATAGCGGCTATGAATGCGCAATTGTTGTACAATCCGTCTTGCGGAAGAACCCTGTAGCTCTGCGCGCAGCCATTACCCCGGAAGTAGACGTATCGATCGTCCACCAGCAAATTGGTCATGCTGACTTCGGTGGTGCTCGTGTAAAGAACCTGCGGTGCATCGCATCCGGTTATCGGGCATTTGAGAATGTGCCCTGGCTTCATCACACGGGACGTTCCAACGGTGTCGTCAGCATTAGCAATATCTTCTATCTGAGGAGGATCGAGAATGTACACAGACGAATCATCAGCGGCGATCATGGCACGAAGGTACAAGTTCAAACCGCTCGTCAGAGTCGTTGCTGCACTGCCGCAGCCCGACTTGGGGCAGCTTAGGAGCCGGCCCAACGCGACTGTCTCGGCCCAGCAGACGTTCTCACCGCACACGGCCATAGGCCCTGCCAGTGTTTGCGACAACTCCGTAATGACCTCGAACGGAGCCGAGAAATCCTTTCGTACACGACCGAGGCGCGTGTAAGAGGCGGGTTCGTATTTGTCTACCAAATACAGGTAATCGCTATCTTGTCCAAAGATGGTGCTTTGACCAAAGTCAAACTGCGTTGCGTCAGGCGGCGCAGGTATCGAAAGTTGCTCTGCGGTGGCTGCGCAATCCGCCCCCGTACACCTCTGCACATTGCCGACGTCCTTGTCTAGCGTGTACAGCATCCCATCGGACACCTGAAACGTTGCAATACCTGGTGACGGCCAGGTCACTTCACTGATGCCAGCGGAGGGAAATGGAGGCGCGATCAGAGTTGAATAGCCGTCTCCTTCGGCACGCCCTTGGGTCCAATAGACCATGTCATCATTTGTAAGTATCGTCCCAAAGCTGAGCTCAGCTTCGGTTCGATAATCTGAGCTAGCAAGTGTCAACGCACAGTTATCGATTGCGCAATTGTCAAGTCTATAACGGTATGCGGTGCCGGCTATTTCTGCGTGCAACCAATACAAGTGACCAGAATCGACCGTGAATTGCACAGCATCGCCATCAATATCCTGTTCTCCGTCCACGATGCGAAACGGTGCGCCTCGGGCATTGTCACCGGTTGCTGCACCTGTTGGAGGCGGCTTGTCAACATAGATCGGGTTCGCCTGCACGTTTGGGTTATTGCCCAAATCGACCGTTTTCGCGGAACGGGCTGCGCCTGCGGCAACGCACGCAGCTACCCAGGGAACCAAAGTTCTTCTGCTTGCCATGACATACTAAGGTTTGGATTCGCTGTCGTTGTTCCGTCGCGAAATCGTCGCGATGGCGTTGTTTACGGCGGGTGTAAATAGGCTGTTCGGATACCGGCGGTGAAAGCTTTCGGCGCGGGCGGTCGCCGCTTGGTTGCGACCGAGGGCTGCGAGCAGGCGCACGGCGAGCGCTTCGCGTTCTTCGGTGAGAATGCCCCTTGGGAAGCGCGCCGCGTGGCGATCCAGAGGGGCAAAACCTGCCGCGGGCTCACCGCGCGCGAGCGCTTGGCGCGCTTGGTCGAGCAGGCTCCGCTCGGCCGCCAGCGTCGAGGATGCGTCGTTTGGCGCGGGCGCTGCGCCGGCAACTGGCTTTTCGGCATCTAGCCTGGTGAGATCATCAGGCGTGATGATGGGTTCGGCAACTGGCGCAGGCTGCGGCGAGGCCAATGCCTGGTGCGGTTGCGCAGCGTGATTGGATTTAGTCGCTGCTTGACGGTAATGCCAGCGATCAGCGGCAATTCCTGCTAGTACACCGAGCGCAAAGACGGGTGCTAGGCACGCGGCAACCACGGTTTTGTTGACCGCCAACCCCCGCGCAACACGGCCACCTACAGCCACACTTGATGCCGATATCCCGACGCTGTCTGCGGCCAACGTGGGTGTAAGACCCAGCAAAGAAGCTGACAGGCGCGATTGAACGCGCAGCTTTAGCGCGTCCGCGACGGCAGAATTCACCGGCGCGTCGCGCAGAGCCGTGAGCAGAGCTGCCGTGCTGGATGAGGGTTGACGATTCATCGGGTTCGCTCCTGTGCGGCATGGCGTCGCGCGGCTGACTCGAACTTCGAGCGCGCGCGCCGCAGCCGCGAGTAGGCCGTGTTGAGCGGGATGCCGAGCGCTTCGGCCGCGTCCGGTACGGGCAATTCGTCGAGCTCGTGCGCGACGAACACGGCGCGCTCGTCTGGTTCGAGTGCGTCGAGCGCCCGCATGGCTTGCGTCAACGTTTGCGATTCGATCAACAACTGCTCAGCGAGCGGTGCTGCATCGGGCAACTCTTGCGCCTGGCGGTTTGACTCATGCCGATGCCGCGCCAACGCACGAAAGTCCCGCGCGATTCGGTAAGCAAACCCGAACAGCCAGGGCCTGAGCGGCCGTGCCGCGTCGAACTCAGGCAAATGCCGGTACACGTGCAAAAACACGTCGTGCGCCAGGTCCTCGATGTCCCGGCCGCGAATGCCCAGGTAGCGCAGCGTGCGCGCCACGTACGCAAACTCCGCGGCGAAGAGATCGCTGAACTCGACCGGAGCGCGCGGGCACTCAGTTGTGGCAGCCTGGGTGGACCTCACCAACAGCTAGAATTGGACTCCGGTCGCCACGAAGCCAAATGCGCCCCATTGGCCGTCAATCGCGAACGATTGACGTTCTCTCGCCCTTTGGGATGGATCCGGTGCCGGCGTTTGATTGTTTTTTGGGGTCACAGCGGCGCGTTCGCCTTCGCTTGGCTCGTGGTCACTGCTTGGACGCGCGCTTGAATGCGACTCAGGCCCGGTTTCAGCCGGTTTACGAACAGGTTCCCGTGTGGCGCTTTCGGCTTGATCCGGCTGTTCAAGGCGGTCGAGCGCATCGGGATCGATGGCGATGCTCAAAGCCAATGCGACAGCAGCCATCAATTCCGAGCAATTGCGCGTGGGCGTGGCAATTTCGCGGGCACCACCCGCCATGTTGCTGTCGTGGATTACGTAAACGCGGGCCCTTAGCCCTTCACCGTCGCCGCGTAGCTCGGCGACGACCGTGTTTACGGACACGGCCACGAACGGATCATAGCCAAGCCGGCGCGCCACGGCTTGCCGTAACCCGGATTCATCCGCGCAGGCCGAGGCTTGCTCCGTGCGACTGTAAACGAGCCGCGCCGATTGCCCGGCGCTGGCCGTGGCGGGCACGAGGGCGCAAATGACGCCAAACAACTGGC
>CAWEUH010000037.1:0-417513 GCA_963811985.1 uncultured delta proteobacterium | reverse complement strand
CCGTAGGTATGGTGCTAGGGGGTTGCGGCTTGTTGCGTAGCTCTGTCAACAATAGTCCGGGCCTGCGGTGGTGGCTTTTTTCGAATTTTGGCGCGCAGCAGATCTGCCCGAAAGTCCTGGCGTCCGGAATTGGTCTGCGCCTAAACAGCGCTGACGACATTGCAGGGCGCTTCTTCCCCAATCGTTGTGATCAGCGAGTCGACGACGCTCGCCAGACGGTTACGGTGTCCTTCTCCGGGACCGGATTCACTTGGACTCCAGTAGCGGGTCGTATCGGGTTCGCAGCGCAAGCGGCCATTGAGTACCGAATGGACTTCAAGATGACGGACGACGCCATCTACGTATTTGGAGTTCCAGCAAGCACTCCCGCGCCCCCTCAATTCCATTTGGGCGCCGTCGAGAACAAAGTCGTGGACTCGGCTACAAAAACCCCCGTAGGCTACCTCGCCAACTCGATAGGCAGCCAGATTGTCGCGAGTCAGCTGGCTGGGGGATTTACAGTCATACGAACGGACAATGGTGACGAGTTCTCGCTCGGCCATATGGACCCGCCGGCACGGCCGCCAAAGCCCTTCGGTCTCTCAGGAGACGACAGAATCCTGTACGCCAGCGAGACCACTCAATTGCACCCAGGTCAAATAGACACCTTGGGCCCTTTCGAAGTGACCGAAAAGCACCAAGCCCTGTATCTCCGCTTTCAGGTCGAAGGTCCGGCAGTGGAAGGATTCGTTTGGCCCAAATCGGCAATCGATCCCTGGCGGGAAGGACTGCAAACTGGTGTGGCGCTTAGTCCGCCGCCACAGCCTGCGCTTGCCGGATTTGCGCTCAACCCTGGCTCGAATCAACAGAAGATCCCCTTGGGTCCAGGCCTATATGTGATTGTGTTGGATGAGTCATCGCAATTGGGTAAAGTCGATCCTCCGTTCAACCCACTTGGCATGTTGGGGGGCGGCGCTGCACGCGTCAGCTACGCCGTAGAGCTGGGTGACGCCAATCCATAGCCCCTTGCGATTCTTGCGGTAAAGGACGCCGGATCATGCGGTGCCCATTGTCAATTAGCGAAAAACCGGCAACCATAATGGGCTATGCGAAGCGCCAACGTTTGCGACCATAAGGCACGGAACCCCTTGATCTTGACTCAAGTTTCGGAAAACCAGTTGTCTGGGTCAGGGCGCGCGGCGTCAGCGGCTTGGCGGATCCCAATGGGTCTGTTGGTTCTTGCCACGTTGGCGGCGTGCGCGCGAGGGCCCAACGTCGCCTCCGAATTGCCACTGCGTCGAGTTGTCGTATACAGAAACGGCGTTGGTTACTACGAACGAGCGGGCCACGTCCAAGCAACTGAGGTGAAGTTCCGGATGCGCCAGCAGTTGATTGGTGACTTTCTGGCGACGCTGGCAATTGTCGAACGCGGAGGCAGTAGCGTACGATCCGCATCATTTCCGATTGAACTTGACGATCAAGTCGACCCCCGTACGAGGGAACTCCAGGAATTGTGGAAGCCTGATTTCGTGGGCAAACTCAAGGAGAAGAACCCGCTGCGCAACGTCGTGCTGCGTCTAGACGGTCTCGAGCACGATTTGGCGGTCGGCTATGTCGCCGAGACACCTGTGTGGCGTCCATCGTACCGCGTTGTGCTCGACCAAGCAGGCAAGGCGGAGTTGCAATCTTGGGGCATCATCGAGAATTTGTCGGGCGAGAACTGGAATGACGTCGAGTTGATTCTGGTTGCCGGCGCGCCACTCGCATTTCAATCGAACCTGGGTCAACCGGTAACGCCGCCAAGACCGTTGGTGTCGGACTCGGGCGAAGTAATCGACGCAATGCCCGAAGGCGTTACGAGCGTCGCGAGCAAGAACGGCCCCGTCGACCGCTATGAGCCCGAAATGCAGGGTGCGCCACCGGCGCCCCCTGCAGCCGAACCTTTGGAGGAGGCGGATGCCGACAACGTGGACAAGAAGTCAGAATCCGTTAGCAAAAGGTCGAATGGCATGGGCCGCAAAGCGGGCGGCAGTGGTGGTGGACTTGGGTACCCGGAGGGTGCGATCGGCACAGCGGGAAAACCTGTCAGCAGCACGTCACGCATGAAAAAACCAGCGGCGCCAGCGGCACCGGCCATGCCCGCGCCGATGCCAATGCGCGCCACCGCGCCAAGCCAGCCGCGCAACATGAGCGCCTTGGCGGCAGTCGCGGTTCAATCGGGCTCAACTCGCTACGTGATCCCGTACAAGGTAACCGTGCCCGATGAGAGTGCCACGATGGTTCTTCTGTCGCAGCAGGCGGTTTCAGGAGAATCGGTGTTTCTGTTCGCTCCCGATGGCGGTGTTGCGGATTCCGCGAGCCACCCATTCCGCGTGGCACGGTTCAGCAACGCGACGAAAGGGTTGCTTGAGCGCGGTCCCATCGCTGTGTTTGAGAAGGGCTCGTTCCTTGGTCAAGGGCTCCTTGACGCATTGCCGCCTGGCGGTACGGCGACGGTGCCGTTCGCTCTCGAGCGTTCGATTGGGGTTCAGAGCGAGGTGCACGTTGATGAACGCGGCGCCCGACTAGCCAGGGTTGAAGCCGGCAATTTGACAATCGAGAGGGACACCGTCATTCGAACCACGTACAAGATCCAGAACGGGGCAACTGACGCGGCCAAAATGCTCGTGCGACATGGCCGACGTCCTGGGACGCGGTTGTACCATCCACCGCCGGGGACGGAAGACAACACAGGGACTGGAGCCGCACTGTTGCCAATGGAGGTTCGCGCCCAGGGTCGTGCAGAACTCGTCGTTGATGAACGCGCAGCGACCCAACAAAATACGGACTGGCTCGCCTCGCTTGCCGAAGAAGCCGTGACGGGTTTCCTCAAGGACGATCGCGCCGACAAATCACAGCAGAGCGCGCTAGCGAATGCTTGGGAAATTCGCCAACAATCGGAAGAGCTAGATGACGAGCAATCAACGCTGAATGCTGAACGCGAAGAGCTTTCGCGAACGCAGCAGGAATTGCGCGCCAACCTTGAAGCCATTCGCAAGAACGAGCAAGCAGCCGACCTTCGTCACAAGCTGACGAAGAAATTGGACGAATCATCGGCCCGGTTCGACAAGGTTCAAAAACGACTTGTCGAGCTCAGCGTGGCGACGCGCGAGCAGCAGATTCGGTTCCGCGATGCCGTGCGCGATGTTCGAATCACGACCGTACCGCCTCCGCGTGACTAGCCGTGAGTGAGTCCCTACTTTGACGCGGAACTCGCCACCGCCAACGTGCGGATGAACCTTTGGCTTGCCGAGTTTGCCCTGAACCCCTGCATGAATGGGAATTCAATGGTTACGTATTGACCCGGATACTCAGACACATTGCCGGCCGAGCTAGCGAGAGTGAAGGCCGCCTGCCGACGAGTGATCGATTGCGCAAGTATCGAAAGCCGATTCAGTGGGGCTGCCCACTGTTCTGGGCCGTCGCTTGGCTTGACATTCGGGATCTGGGGCACATCGGCAAACAAGCCCATCTGAGCCACTAGCGACCAAACGGCACCCCCTACGTTCGGTCCACGAAACCATGCGCCCAGGTAACGAGCCACCCCCTGCGCGCAGCGAGCATACAGTGCGCCGTAACGGGCGTTGGTCGATCGATACAAAGCATCCGCCAGCGCAATGTATTGTTTGCGCTCGAATTCTTTGAAATACGGGGTCACATACTGCCCTCGCCAGGTGATCCTGATGCCTGCTCCAACTGCAGGTGATGCCTCGGCGAGAGGCTCCTTTGATACCAATATCGCCGCGGTGTTTGGGTCAACCTCCGTCAAAGCCGGGGCTCCGGACCAGCGCAAGGTTCGCTCGATGTCGTTGGGTCGAACTCGCGAAGTAGTCGAGCAATACCGCTGACGACGGACTCAAGTCGGGATTGTCGCTGATCAGGCTCAACTCGACCACCCAGCCGTCTGTGTCGAGCGCCGTCACGCTGCCACCTTGTTGGATTCGTGTGACTGTCTGCAGGCATGTCCGGTAGTCGTGCGCGTGCTTTTCTGCTGACGGATCCGCGGCTGCCACAGCCGCTCTTGCGATGCCCGAACTAGCCAGCGCTGCCGCCGGAGCAAGCCGACTACGGTGTGGCGACAGGTAGCGAACGGCGGCCCATGCGCCGATGAACATGACCGCCAACGGCGGAACCAACTTGAGCCAGCTGAGCCAGCCGGTTTCGACAACGGCCTTGCCGGCTGCGCGCCGTCTGGCAGCGGCTAGATCCCGGGCCAGCCGCTCCGCAATGCGTTCTAACTCCTTAGGAGTTTGGGCGGCGCTGGTTGTCAATAGCTCGGGCAGAGCAACCTCGACCGTGGGACCGTGGCCAATCAACCAAACAAGTTGACCCTCTACCTCGACACGACCGGCCACACCGAAGCGACCCAAAATCTCGGTCGTTCGCGCACCCAGCTCGGCTCTCCATCCCGATTCGACCACGTCGAAGTAGCTAGGTTAGTCCGAAAACGCGACGAACGGCAACATCTAGCTCCAATCGCCTAGAGTCCAGCATGTTCGGGAGCAACGGTTGGGCAATGGCCGTCACGCCAAAAATTCGGTACTTTTCGCGGCGCTGTATGTCCCGCCCCCTGATTTTGCTCTCGAACGACGACGGCTATCAGTCCGTTGGACTGCAGCGTCTGTACGCGGCCCTCTGTGAGATGGCTGACGTTGTCGTTTGTGCGCCCGAGTTCGAACAGAGCGCCGCCAGTCACGCGCTCAGCCTGCACCGACCGCTGCGCCTCAAGGTTCATGACGCTAGCGTGTACTCGGTGGACGGTACACCGGCAGATAGCGTTTACGTGGCGCTGTTCTCCGGCACGCGCATTCTCCCTCGAGCGCCCAACCTTGTGGTCTCGGGACTCAATCACGGAGTCAACCTCGGCGACGATGTGTTTTACAGCGGAACCGTGGCGGCTGCGCGCGAAGGCGCGTTGCGGGGATATCGCGCAATGGCACTGTCCGTTGCAGACGACGCGTCCTTGGACGCAGCCGCAGAACTCTCGGTGAGACTTGCCCGGCGAATCCTAGAGCGGGCGGGGTCAGAGCCGTTACTTTGCAACATTAAACTTCCCGCCCGGTTCCCAATGGCCCGTGGCCGTGACCCGGCTCGGACAGCGTCTCTACAACGACGAAGTCGAGTTTCGGCAGGACCCGCGCGGTCGCGAGTACCTGTGGCTTGGGGGTCCGCCGGGGACACGACACGACGCTCTGAACGGCACCGACACGGCAGCCTTCGACGCTGGCGTGGTCGGCGTCACGCCGCTTTCCCTGTCACTTTGGTCAGTGAATGAGTCGAAACGAACGCAGGCTGTCATCGACGGGTTCGTCTAGTTTTGCGTCGAAGTCGTCTACAGCCGACCCATCCTTCACGAGGTGTGATAGGTTGGCGTTGCCATGGCTGTACGGAAACGGGGCGCCATACCAGACGCAAAACACACGCCCGCGCGCCGCGCTCTGACGCCTCGGGGCGTGGCACGCGAACTATCGACGTCACTCAGGACATCGGAGATGCGCTCGATTGGTGAAGGCTCCACGTCGGATAGGCTAGCGTACTTGAGTTCGCTCGTACGCGGCGTCCCCGATTTTCCAAAACCGGGCATACTGTTCCGCGATATCACGCCGCTCTTGGCGGACCCCAAGGCGTTTCACATTGTGCTCGACTTGTTGGCGGAACAATACGTGGGCGATCACATCGACGCTGTTGTCGGAATCGAATCGCGTGGGTTCATTTTTGGTGGGGCATTGGCGGCACGTTTGAATGCAAGTTTCGTCCCGGTACGAAAACCCGGGAAGCTGCCGTTTCGAGTCGATCGCGTTAGTTACTCGCTCGAGTACGGCGAAAGCGAACTCGAAATGCACCGGGACTCGCTTCCCGAAGGCACCAGCGTCATCATCATGGATGACTTATTGGCGACAGGGGGCACGGCCGTTGCGGCGGCGGAGCTCGTGCATCGGCAGGGTGCCTATGTGGCTGGGTTCGCGTTTGTGATCGAGCTCGTGTCACTCAGCGGCAAAGACCGGCTGTTGCCGACGCCCGTGTTCTCGCTATTGCGGTACGATTGAGTGGTGGGTTATCAACGTGCTGAGAGGTGTCCCGTTGGCGTCCTTACGGCACGAAACTCATCAATTTTGAGTCGAGTCTTGGATATGCCGTCGATTGGGCCGGGGCCCAATCGACCAACACGATCAAGGAAATCCAGGATCACGGCAGGTGTACGGCGCGTACCTGACGGGTTGGCACGAATTTCGGGTACGCGAAAGGGCACGGTGCGCACGGCCTCACCGTGCTGGGAGAAACGCCCGTTGGCGTCTACCAGTACGCGTGGACGAGCGGCTGAATTCTCTGCGTGTACAGCTCGTGAACCGCGTGTAGGGTATCCGCGGGCAACTCCGGCAAATCGGCAGCAGCACAGTTTTCCAGCACTTGTTCGGGGCGCTTGGCCCCCGGGATAACGCAGCTGACTTCGGGACGCATCAGAGCCCAGCGCAGTGCAAATTGCGCCATGGTCATGCCGGCCGGCACCAGGGGGCGCAATAGATCAACGGCTCCAAGCGCCGTGTCGAAATCAACGCCGGAGAATGTCTCGCCCCTGTCGAATGCCTCGCCGTGGCGGTTGAAACTCCGGTGGTCGTCGGGCTCGAATTGCGAACGAGGGGACATCTTGCCGGCGAGCAACCCCGACGACAGCGGCAGCCTTGCCAATATGCCCACATTCTTGGCTTGTGCCTCACGGAAGAACAGGCTAGCTGGACGCTGGCGGAAGATGTTGTAGATGATCTGCACGCTGGCCACGTTCGGGTACTCGATGGCCTTTAGCGCTTCTTCGACGCGTTCGACGCTCACGCCGTAGTGCCGGATCTTTCCATCCACCTTCAGATCGTCGAGGACGCCGAAGACTTCAGGCCTGTAGTAGACGTCAGTTGGTGGACAATGCAATTGTAGCAGATCGAGGGCCTCGGTTTCGAGCTTGCGCAGGCTTCGCTCGATGAACGCCGTGAGATTGGCTTGATTGTATCCATCGGCATGATGGGGGTCGAGTCGCCGGCCAGCCTTGGTAGCGACGATGATTGATTCGCGACGCGCCTTGCGTAGCCGCGCGATCATGCTCTCGCTCTTTCCGTCACCGTAGACATCCGCTGTGTCGATGAAATTGACGCCGAGGTCGATAGCGCGGTTTAGGGCGGCGTAGGACTCTTCGTCGTTCGTCTTGCCCCACGTCCCACCGATTGCCCAGGCGCCGAAGCTGACGCTGGAAACTTGGTATCCGGTTTTTCCCAACGTTCGATATTGCATGCAGTGACCCCTTGCTGTGGTTGGGGATGCCTAGCGCAATGCAGTCGTCACGCTGCCGAACGGCACTTATTTGCCTGTCCTGGTACTTAAAGTCACTGAATGGGTCATCCCCCACCAACGAAATGGACGATTTCTAGAACATCCTCGTTGGCCAACGCCACCTTTGCGTGCTCGGCGCGCGGCACGACGTCGCGGTTGCGTTCGACGGCGACGGGGCCCTCGGTCATTCCGAGGTGCTCGAGCAGGCCGCGCACAGTCAGACCATCCGGGATAGTCTGCAGATTTCCGTTTACCGTTACTTGCATGGCGCGGCGAAAGATACGTCACTCACGTTCGACGCGCCAGCCGTCAGGACGGACTTGCTTGAACCCGCGAGCGATTGACACAATAACAGGCGCGTGTCGAGGCACTGGCTCATTCTGGCATTGATTATAGGCCTGCCGCCGTTGGTAGTTTCAAGCTGTAGGCGTCACGCCACGACGTCGGGTTCGACGCTCGACGGCGGGCAGCAAGCGCCAGATTCCGGAACGGAAGCCAGTCACGTTCTGCCGCAGGACGAGGCTCCCAAAGGTTCGCCAAGTTTGGCCGCTACAGTGGTTGCGGCCACGGTCTACAAGCAGCCCAACGCGCAAGCTCGCAAACTCGGGTACGTGCGCTTGGGTGGGCAGCTGCAACGCGACGAAGCTCCGACAAGCGGCATTGGTTGTCAAGGCAGTTGGTACCGCGTCTACCCCCTAGGCTACGCGTGCACGGACGAGTTCACGACGGATCTCAATTTGCCGCTGGTGCGGGCCACGGCGAAGGGTCCAGACTTGAACAATCCGTTGCCGTATCGATACGGTTTCATTCGGGCCACGGCGCCGCAGTACTTGAGAATTCCATCGCACGCTGAACAGGAAAAGAGCGAATTGCAGCTGGCGGAGCATTTGGCCTGGTATCAGGAGCACGAACAGGAGGTTCAGAAGGCGATTCTTGGAGCCAACGACGTGGCACAGGACAACCGTGGCTTCCCTTCGAACAGCGGCACGCACCCGCCCGGATACAGGCCGTCAACGGAGCTTAGTCTGGGCGAGCTGCTTGGAGGCAATACGCCCGATGATCCAATCCCCTTTTGGCTTGAGGGAGGGCGTCGCTTGATCCCAAACGTTTCCGGTTTCGATGTCCCGGCGACGGCGATATTTGCCAACCGGGTACGACGCAAAACAGGCTTGTCTTTTGTTGCTTCGTTCAATGCAAAGGATGGGGACTTCGTGCGCCGCTTTGCCGTCTCGGTTGACATGCGGCTGATTCCGGCGACGAAAATCAAACCCGACACGGGCTCGCCATTTCACGGGATTGAACTCAAACCGGACGTCAAGCTGCCGTTGGCATGGGTGATTCGCGAGGACGCGAAAACCTACAAGTTGATTCGCGGCAAAGAAGAAGCAAAACCCGTCGATGCGCTGCCCAAGCGCGTGGTGATTCCGCTGACGGGGGAAGCGCACCTCAAAGCCGGTCATCGCTATTACCAGACCCGCAAAGACAACACTCGTTGGGTGAACGTTGACGACATAAGCATCGTTTCGTCGCCGCCCGCTTGGCCGGAGTTTGCAGAACACGGCGAAAAGTGGATTGACATCTCGTTGCGCCAACAGACATTGACGCTCTACGAAGGCAAACGTCCTATCTACACAACGCTGGTTTCGACGGGTCGCGATCGATTGGGCGATCCCAAGACCACCTACGCGACTCCGCAAGGCACGTTCAGGCTGCGAAGCAAGCATATTGCCGCTGCAATGGATTCGGAGGCAGCTACGTTGGCCGACGAAGGCGAGGGCGGCGGCGCAGCAAAGGCGCCAACCAAGCCGCTTACCGCCGAGAAACAAGCAACCATCGAGCGGCTCTTGGCGGCAGAGCGCGCCGGGACCAAGTTGAAATCCGACGATCAGAGGCGATTGCTTAACATCAAGAAAGGTCGTGACCCCGAATACGGCGTGACGGAGCGGCGCGGCGCAACGGGTTTCGAATTGCGCGACGTGCCTTGGATCGAGTACTTCGCGTCAGGGTACGCGCTACACGGTGCATACTGGCATGACGCCTTCGGAATTCCACGCAGTCATGGTTGTGTCAATCTGGCGCCCGTCGACGCGCGCGTAGTCTTTTTGTGGACTGAGCCTGCGGTGCCGCGGGGTTGGCATGGCGTGAACGCGGGCGCGGACATGGGCGAAGGCACGGCGGTAGTCATTCGCGAATAGCCTGACGGGCCGACCGCTGGCACAAGAATGTTGCTGCGCTAGATTTGAGGAGCGGCTTGCGATTGATGGGGGTCTGTCGATTTGCAAAATACCTAAGCGCCAAGAACTTGAAAACGTGCAGCCACGAACATAAGGACGGCTTGGATGGGCGTGCTTAGGCTTACGCTGTTTGGATTTCCTATCCAGATCCACCCGTTGTTCTGGCTTGTGGCTTACTTGCTCGTGTCGGGTTCGAAAACTGGCATCGGAGCGCAACTGATCCTTGCTGCGGTCATTTTCGTGTCGTTGTTGGCGCACGAACTTGGCCATGCGTTTGCGGCTCGTAGCGCGGGCCAGCAGCCGAGTATCACGATTCACGCGTTTGGCGGTCTAACGCGGTGGAGCCCCAATCGTCCGTTGTCGAGGGCGAGACTAATTGGAATTGCGCTGGCAGGTCCTGGCGGCGGCCTAGCCCTTGCGGTGTTGGGCTTTGTAGCGCTCACACGCCTGCCGCCGACCATATTGGCGACGCACAATGCTTCGATTGCCGTAAAGGACGTGCTGGAGGCAGTCCTTCAAGTCAATTTGGTGTGGTCACTCGTCAATCTGCTGCCCGTCTTGCCATTTGACGGGGGGCAATTGCTCGTTCACGCCCTCGGTCCCAAGCGTCGGCGGCTTAGCGCCATGCTGTCGGCTTTCTTTGGTGTCGCTGCGGCACTTGGTTTCTGGGTGATCGGTTCGAAGATGGAAGCGCTTGGTTTCTCGGCGAGTGGTTGGAAGATCGCTGCGATCATGTTCGGGTTCTCGGGCATCATGGAGTACCGTGCCATGGAGCGCGCACGTAAGGCGGACTTGGCGATCACACCCGAGCAAATCGAGCAGGCATTGGCCATTGCTCGGCAGGCGCTCGATGAGGGCGACCCCAGCCGGACATTGCAGCTCGTTCACACGATAGGTGCGTTGCCTGCAAGCGCCGAGCAACAACGGCGTGCTTTGGAGCTGGGAGCATGGGCGGCGATCGCGACGGGCCAGCACGCCGAAGCGCGTCACGCGTTGCGCGTGCTCGCACCCGGACCCATCGACGTACTACTGCAAGCTGCAGTGCTGGAGGCACACGGAGACACGGAACGCGCGGTTGCGTGCTTACGCCAAGCGCGCGAGGCCGGCGATTGTAGGCCCCAGGTTGGAGCATCGCTTGTCCGTGTTCTTCTGCAAGACGGCCGCTGCGGAGAGGCCGCTGCAGTGACCCGGCAGATCATCGACGATGTGCCCCCGGACGACGCTCGCCGTGTCGCCAGGGAAGCATTGGACGGCGGGCGCGCCCAACCGAGCGCGGAGTTGTCGTTGGCCCTTTTTGAGCGAACCCACGATCCGCACGACGCGGTAGCTGCGGCTCGAGCCTACCTCTTCTTGGACGATCGCACCAAAGCCACCGATGCCGTGGCGCAGGCCGTTGCCGCCGGTCAATCGACGCAAGAACTTGATGTGGCCTTGGCACAGCTGCTGGACGACCCTGGTGCCATTAAGTCCCCAGTGTCTTGACTTGACCTAACGGGACTCTTCCTAACCGGTGAGACCATGTCCCGGCCTAAACAACGGCATCGGGAAACCTTGACTCAAGACCGACGAGTTTCGTGCCTTGAGGTCGCTAAGGCGAGGGTGGCGTCGTTCCGGTGTGGATTGGTATCCACAGTAGGCGCACGGTTGTGTTGGCACCGCGGCGCGTGTAGCCGGCAAATCCGTATAATACGTTGATGAAGTGCCCGTCGGGCGTACTGCCGTAACTGAATGCGGGGAACGTGTGGATCTCCCACTCTTTGCCAGAGTGCAACTTCTTTTCGTGATAATAAATGTTGCCCACGACTTGCGTGATACTGTTCAGATCGCTGAAGCGCCAATAGACTGGGAACGCAACGGTGTTGCGGCTTTCCGTGCCGACAAAATCATAAAACAAAGGCGCGATGATCGTATGCGACTGCTTGCCGCTACGACCGAAAAAGAAGATGGGATGAATATTGGTGCTCCAACCGGTAAGATCGTGTGTGTGCTTGAAGATCGGCGTGATCCACGTCGTCTTGCTAATGCCGAATCGCTCACTGCGCGCCCAAAATGGAAAAAATGCTTCGGTCGCTTCGCGCGGGCTCTGGCGGCTGAACAAGAATGGAAACAGAAGCTTTTGACTCAGTCCGGCGTCCGAGTCGCGATAGGACCAATACAGCGGGGTTATCATGTCGAGCTCGGTGCGGCCGCGATAGCGTGCGTAGGCCCAAGTGACGAACGTGCTCTCGCCATTTTGACCGCGAC
The DNA here is from genome assembly GCA_963811985.1 of uncultured delta proteobacterium. Classification (GTDB taxonomy): domain Bacteria; phylum Myxococcota_A; class Polyangia; order Polyangiales; family Polyangiaceae; genus FEN-1139. The sequence goes on along the minus strand of CAWEUH010000037.1, from coordinate 405,700 downwards.
CCAGTACGAACAACGGATTGGCAAACATCCAAGCGTCTTTGTCGTATCCGTAGTGAAATAGCGGAAAAATCGTTGTAAAGCGCGCGCCAGGTCGCGTGAGCGACCAGTAGATTGGAAACACGTGCAACAAGTCCCGCGCTTGCGTGTGCGAACGATAATAGGGACCCCACATATTGATCCACGACAGGTCTCTGTCATCGTAGTCGTAGTAATGTACGAGCGGCGGAATCAGTTCGTACGCGTGCTCAGCAGTTTGGCCGTAGAAGTAGAAAGGCGCGACGCCAAAGTCGATCGACTTGGCGGTTCGGGTGTCGCAGGCATTGCCGCCGGTCCAGCTGCAGAAGCCCGGACCCGCCAGCGTGAAGCCGCCGCTATTGCTCCAATTATGGTAGTAAAGTAACGGAGGTAGCAGCGTATAGCCAGCGTCTCTATGGCTGCCCGTGAACCAGAGTGGCGCAAACCAGTCGTCGCGGCCATACTGCTCCACCCGGTTGACGAATGGCCCAACAATAGTCGTACGTTCACCTGATTGCGGGTCGCGAAGATTCCAGAAGAGCGGGAAGAGGATGTCGTCTGCGCGTTCGGCGCTGCGGCGGTGGTAATAGAATAGCCCGTATATCGAGGCGTTATCCACGACGCTTGGCTTCGAATACGAGGGCTGCTTGCGATTGGCCCAAAGGGGAGGCAGCGTTAACTTGAAGTCATGGGATCCAGAAGACTCTTTGTAGTATAGGCCGTAGAAACTTCGCTCGACGTGCTTGGTGCGTCCCGTTTGCTGGTCATCCAGCGCCAGATCGGTGCCGATTCGGTCAAAGGTAGGGCGGGTCAAAGCAAGCGGATTCGTCGGTAGCGACGGCTCGCTTCCATTTCCAAGCACCGTGTCGCTGGCGCCGGGGGCCGCGTGCATTTCGGCCTCCTCTTCGCTGGTTGGCTTCTTGGGTTTGGCCTTCTTCTTGCCGCCTCCGGGCCCGCCACCGGATGGCATGGGTCCCATGCCGCTTCCCATTCCCATTCCCGGCATCATCTGTCCCCAAGCAGTCAGTGCAGGAGCGAAAACCAAGCCAGAAACGCAAGCGATGGCAATTGATGTAAGCGGCCCCGCTCTCAAGTTGACTCCCCCGGGACACAAGGTATGGTTTGGGCGACGAGCTTTGCGATGGCGTCGGACAGCGATGATAGTTCGACAGACTGTTGAGTGTGCAGAGTCAAATCTTTGAGCATTGCCGACCGGTTGGATAGCTCGTTTTCGCCGATGACGACCGCGCAACGTGCTCCGAGTGCATCGGCCCGACGCAATAGGCTCTTGAGTGATCCACCTCGAGCGTCAACTTCGGCAACAAGACCTCGACCACGAACATCACGCGCCAGGACCAGACACTGTTGCGCGGCGGCGGCACCGAGAGGCGCAAAAAAGCAATCGGTGTTTTGCTTTGGGGTTTGCTCGGCAATCGCAAGTAGCAATCGTTCGAGTCCAAGCGCAAAGCCAATTGCCGGCGTCTGTGGTCCACCCAATTCGTGGACCAGATTGTCGTATCGGCCCCCGCCGACCAGAGCATTCTGAGAACCCAGTTCACCCGCAGCGCTGGCAATTTCAAACAACGTACGAGTGTAGTAATCGAGGCCGCGGACCAGTTTCGGTTCGACGCGATACGGTGTGCCCAGCGCGGCGAGGCTGGAGCGGAGTGCCGCAAAATGGAGCTTGTCGTCGTCATCCAAGCAATCGAGAATCGAGGGCGCCCCGGCTGATGCTTCTTGATCGCGCGGATCTTTTGAATCCAAAATCCGCAGTGGGTTCGTCTGCAGGCGCGCCTTGGAGTGATCGCTAAGTTGGCCCACCATCGGACGGAAATACTCGGTAAGCGCGTCGCGATAGCGACGGCGGGTATTGACCCCACCGAGACTGTTGATCTTTACTTCAAGCCCCCGGATGCCGAGGCTCTGAAAGAAATCGACGAGCATCGTGATCATTTCAGCATCGGCAGTCGGACCCCTGTCGCCGTAGATCTCACAGCCGGCCTGATAGAATTGCCTATAGCGACCTCGCTGCGGTCGCTCCGCGCGAAACATTGGGCCTATGTAGTACCACCGCGACACCGGTTCTCGGGCGTGCACGGCCAGTTCAACGTAGGCACGAACGGCTCCGGCAGTCCCTTCAGGCCGCAACGTCAACGACTCATCGTGACGATCGAACGTGTACATTTCCTTGTCCACGACATCCGTCGCTTCGCCGATAGAACGCACGAATAGGGCCGTCGATTCGACGATGGGCGTTCTCACTTCGCCGTAACCGTGACATCGGACAATCTTGCGAAACACCTCTTCGACATGCTGCCAGCGCTGCGCTTCATCAGGTAGGATGTCGTTCATCCCTTTTACGGCGTGAAATGCCATGTTTCTCAGACTAGGGGGCGGTCACTCGTGACGGACCGCTTATGCTCGCCGTTTGGGTTCCGGTCAAGTTCGCATGGACGCAAGGCGCTGAAATCAGGAACATATCTATGAAGCCGCGCCTTTTTGGACAATCGTGCTAAGCGTCAGGCGATGCGCTCTTGTGCCATCGATTTGGGAAAGGTGCGCGTGGGAATCGCCGTCAGCGACGAGCTTGGCCTTTTGGCCCACGTGCGCCCGCACTTGGATGGGCGCAATCCCGGCCAAGTAGTTGACGCGCTGGTAAGTCTGGCCATCGTAGAAAACATCGAAGTCTTCGTCGTGGGTTTGCCAAAACGTCTGGACGGCAGCGAGGGCGCAGCGGCGCGTCGTGCGCGTGCCTTCGCCTCGCGATTGCAGCTGCGCAGTTGTCGCCGAGTCGTCTTGATGGATGAACGCTTCACGACGCGACAAGCTGAACAGAAGCTGCATGCGGCAGGTCACAGTGCGCGCCGGCAACGCAACATCATCGACGGCGCAGCCGCTGCCGTGTTGTTGCAGACGTATCTGGACGCTCTAAACAGCAGGCGCGTCGAATGAACGGACATCGTCGGAAATCGAGGCGTTCAAGGGGCAAACAGGCGCGGTGGCTCATGCGAATTGGACTCGCCACCGCCGTGCTCACCGTTCTTGCACTTCTTGCCTTGCTCGTCTGGTCGCGCCTCCCAGGGCCCGGCAGCCTCAGCTTCAAGACTTTTGTCGTTTCGGAAGATACAGGGTCGCCCTCGATGGGTGAGCAATTGAGAGTTCATGGGTTCGTGCGACAGTCGCTACTTTTCGATACCTACGCGCGCCTTTCGAGGCGATCGGGTAGATGGGCCTCCGGAAAGCATTTCTTGAACGCGGCGATGCCGCCCCGACTTCTTGCGGATTGCCTGAGTCGAAGTGCGAGCCGTCCCAAGGTGCAAATTACTGTTCCCGAGGGGTTTGATCAATTTCGAGTCGCTCGCCGACTCGAGGCGCTTGGGGTATGCGCAGCCGACGACTTCCTTGCGCGTTCGGTATCGCCAGAACTATTGCGGGAGCTATCAATCAAGGGTCCGTCCGTCGAGGGTTATCTATTCCCGCTCACGTACACATGGCCCATCGATTCCGAGCCGCGAGCATTCATTGCCAGCTGCGTGGCAGAGACCCGGCGGCGCATCGACAAATTGAATCAGGCTCACGAACAGGCCATGGTTCGCCTGTCGAGCCAGCGAGGTTGGGGCGAACACGAATTGCTGACGCTGGCTTCCATGGTTGAGAGGGAGACGCCTAACGAGGACGAACGCCCCGTGATTGCCGGAGTCTTCTTCAATCGCCTAGATAGTCCCGACTTCCATCCTCGACGCATGCTTCAGTCGGATCCAACGGCGTTGTACGGTTGCTTGATCATGGGCAATCACATTGCAAGTTGCGAAGGTAATGCTGGGAGGGTCAACCCAGGCATGCTGCGCGATGCCCAGAACCCCTACAACACTTATCGCCACCCTGGACTGCCACCGGGACCCATCGGCAACCCGGGTGAGGCGTCAATCGAGGCAGTCCTGGTGCCAACTCCTTCGGACTACCTGTTCTTCGTGGCCAAGAATGGCAGGCATGTCTTTTCGCGAAGTCTGTCGCAACACGACGCCGCCATTCGCCAGATCTCCGAGTAGGCCGAGGGCGTTGCCGTTTGCCAATGGTTCGGGGAGTATGCCAAACCGTGGGCCGACGTCGGTTCATGGTGCGCAGCGGTTTTGCGACGGAAGCAGCGTCCTACGGGCCCCTGCGCGTTCAGAATTGGATGCGCGCACGCTAAGATCGCTCGTTTTGCACCTTTTCAGCGGTCACGACCTACGCTACTAGCCCAAACACCATGAGTGAATTCGAGACTTCGGTAAAAACCGCACGCTTTCTATCCGTTGACGCTGTCGAGCGCGCCAACAGTGGACACCCTGGTACCGCGATGGCGCTGGCTGCCATCGGAGTGGAGATCTTCGCGCGACAGATGCGACACTATCCCAAAGATCCAACTTGGCCGAATCGGGATCGATTCGTCATGTCTTGCGGCCACGTGTCGGCGTTGCTCTATTCGCTGCTTCACCTCTCGGGCTACGGGGTGTCGCTCGACGATCTCAAACAGTTTCGACAGTGGGGTTCCAAGACGCCAGGACACCCGGAGCGTGGCGTGACCGACGGCGTGGAGACTACGACGGGGCCGCTGGGGCAAGGCTTGGCCAATGCAGTGGGTCTGGCCCTTGCGTCCAAGATGATGGCTGCGCGGTTCAATACCGAAGATCACGTGCTCATCGACTATCGAGTGTACGCGATCGCAAGCGACGGAGACATCATGGAGGGTGTCACGCGCGAAGCAATAAGTCTGGCGGGGCATTGGGGTCTCGACAATCTGATCGTCATCTACGACGACAACCACATTACCATCGACGGCAAGACAGAACTTTCGATTAGCGACGATGTGGCGAAGCTTTTTGAGGGCTGCGGCTGGGCGACACGGTCGATTGACGGGCACGACGCCGAGGCTGTACGTGCTTCGCTACAGGAAGCTCGGCAGCAAAAAAGTCGTCCGACTCTGATCGTGGCGCGTACACACATCGCATACGGCGCACCGAACAAGCAAGACACGTCGGCGAGTCATGGGACACCGCTTGGTAGCACCGAGATCGCGGCGGCAAAGCAAAGGGCAGGGTGGCCGACGGATCCGACGTTCCATGCGCCTGCCGAGGCATATCGACCGTTCGAAGAACACGCGGAGGCCGTGCGTCTGCAATATGAGGCATGGCAACTAACGGTTTCTAGGCTCGACGCAGCCGACCGCTTGAAGTTCGAGAAGTTTGCCGGCCGTGAAGTCCCCAAAGATCTGTTCCAAGCTTTGCTGGGCGCTGTTGGCGGCGCAGCGGGCGCCACCCGCAAACTGGCGAGCGTCGTCGAACAGAAAGCGGCCGAATTGGTCCCGTCGCTTGTGGGAGGGTCTGCGGATCTGAATTCGTCGATCATGACGAAAATCTCGAATTCGGTGGATCTCAAGCAAGGGGATTACGCTGGGCGCAACTTGAATTTCGGAATTCGTGAACATGCCATGGCGAGCATTCTGAATGGACTATCCGTAAGTGGGTTTTTCATTCCGTTCGGCTCGACTTTCCTTATCTTCAGCGATTATCTGCGGCCTGCGCTTCGCCTGAGTGCGCTGATGAAACGTCAGGTCATCTTCGTGTTTAGCCACGATTCCATCTACGTCGGTGAAGATGGACCGACCCATCAACCCGTCGAACACGTAAGCAGCCTTCGCTTGATTCCCAATGTACACGTGGTTCGTCCCGCCGATGGGCTAGAATGCGCTGCCGCTTGGACTCACGCGCTGTGCCGAAATGACGGTCCAACAGTGCTGGTCCTATGTCGTCAAGCCCTGCCGAAATTGGAACGCCCTGCGGGGTTCAAGCCTGAAGACGCACTGAGGGGTGCCTATGTACTGGTTGACGTGCCGGAGCCAGAATTGGTGCTGATTGCGACAGGTAGCGAGGTGTCAGTCGCTGCCGAGGCCCAGAAGATTCTTGCAGGAGAAGGACGTCGGATCCGTGTTGTGTCGGCTCCCTGCTGGGAACAGTTCGAAGCCCTGCCCCAAGCGGCGCAAGATGAGGTTCTGCCGCCCGGAATTAGGCGCGCAGTTCTCGAAATTGGCACCGGGAAGTTCTGGAAGGGCGTCGCAGGGACGGACGGCCTCGTCATGGGCTTCGATCGTTTCGGCGAGTCTGCCCCTTATGAACGCTTGCAGACTGAGTTCGGGTTCACCGCTGCTCAGGTTGCACAAAAGATCCGCGACCGATTCTGGACTTTGCGCTAAAAAGCCGGCATTCCATCGAGGAATGACAAGCCTTCGCGCCGGGTGCCCCAAGGCTCCGTGAGCCTGAATAATTGCCGAGCTTCGAATCCGAGACTATGAAGTGGGTGTTGATGAAGCCTTCCAACGTGGCACTGCCCATGGTTCTGATTCCGCATCCGCACGTGCGAGTGGACCCAACGGTTCTTGGTGGCAGTCCTCACGTGAATGGCTCGCGAGTGCCGGTGCGACGGATATTTTCATTCTTTCGCGACGGGACTCGAATCGAAACAATCCTCAGGCGTTTTCCTCAACTTGGGGCGGCCAAAGTTCTCGACGCGTTGGCATTCGCGCTCGACAACCCGGAGGTCATGGAGGCGGACGCGGCCCGGGAGTCCGCGTTACTTAGGCGTGCCGGCCAAAACCAACCAAGAAACTCTTCAGCCGGACGCCAAATGGACCTGCCGTTTGAGGGGTCCGACCATGAGGAAAAGTGACCTTGGCTGGGGCGCCGTTTTTTGAATAAGTAATTGAAATTACATAAGAAACATCTCGACTCGGCAGCTATGCTGGGGGTACCAAGCGTCGATTGTGCTTGATTGCGCAGCAAATTTCGGTGATACGCGGGGAGTTCGCCATGGCCGCTGTTGGTGGTGGTGAGCCGTTGCGACGGTAACGCACCGTTTCTAGTTTCGATCTTCGAGTTCTGCGTGCCACTAATCTAGGGGCCTGCTCGGGGGCGAGACATCTGAGGAGGTTCAGTTCGATGATCTCGAAGCAATTCGGCAAGACGCGTGGCTTAATCGTGGGCATCGCCGCTGTAGGCGGCGCGCTGTTACTCATTGACTGTGGCGGCAAACTGCCAGGTCCGGCGGGTGCTCCTGGTGGGCTTCCCGGTCCTTTGTCACAGGTTCCTGGAGGTTGTCCAGCCGACATCGGCAACGCGTCGGCAATCATGAGCGCAAACTTCGGCCTTGAGGGGGCGCTCGAGGGCAAGGTCAAGGCGGCTCTTGCGGCAGGCGCAAATCTGCAGGCGATAGCGGCGGATCTTGAGACACAGGTCGCCACCGCGTGCGGCAACTTGGCAAAGGACCTTGGCGCGACTGACATCGAGCCGAAGGACAAGGGGCCTGGCAAAAAGGCCGAAGCAGCTTGCAATGCTGCAGCCAAAGCGCTGGGAGATCTGAAGGCAAAGGCCAAGGGTTCGTTGAAGGTCGAGGCAAAGGCGCCCAAGTGCTCCGCGTCAATCAAAGCAATGGCTGATTGCGCAGGCAAGTGCGACGCGACGGTTAAGCCGGGCTCCGTGAAAGCAACCTGCGAAGGTGGTGAACTCAGCGGCAAGTGCAGCGCGGATTGCAAGGGGACGTGCACGGTGCAAGCCGGCGCTAAGTGCGAGGGAACCTGCGGTGGCAGCTGCTCGGGTACCTGCGAAGGCACGATCAACGGCAAGTGCGACGGTAAGTGCGATGGCAAGTGCGACGGCAAAGAATCTAAAGGCAAGCCCTGTGCCGGCACCTGCGACGGCAAGTGCGGAGGCAAAGCCAACGCCACGTGTTCAGGTACGTGCAAGGGTGACTGCACCGCGACCTGCAAGGCGGATGTCAAAGGCAAGTGCTCCGGTGAGTGCTCCGGTGGGTGCAGTGTGGAGTTCGAGGCGCCCAAGTGCAGCGGCGAAGTCAAGCCGCCAGAGATGAGCGCCGAATGCAAGGCCAATTGCGACGCCGAAGTTAACGGCAAGGTTGAATGCGAGCCGGCCGCGATTTCAGTCAAGCTTGAAGGCGCGGCAGATGCCGCGGCTGGAGCCAAGCTGAAGGCTGCTCTCGAAAAAGATCTACCCATGCTCATCACGGTGACGAAGGGTATGGCTGGGCGCGTCGAGAAGGCCGCTGGCAATGTCAAGGTGGCCATCGAGGGAGCAGAAGCTGCCGCCAAAGGCGGCGGCGCCGCGGCCCTGAAGGTGGGGGCCTGCTTCGTGAGTTCGCTCAAGGCACAGGCGGATGCCTCGGTTCAGATCAACGTATCCGTCAAAGCAAGTGCATCGGCAAGCGCCGATGCCGGTACAAAGTAATCGGATTGCGGCAAGCGTCGCAGCTCGCGTAACAGAGATTGGCCTCGCCTGGTGCGAGGCCAATCCGTTTAAGCGGGCAAGGCCTTGACCCTTTCGTCAAGTTCCGCGAACAGCTGCCGCGCTTCATCGCCAAGCAGAACGTGCTCGATCGCGGACAATTGCAGCGCTGGCCGAGGAGGGAAGCGACGCCGAGCCGCCACGCTTCTTTGCGCGGCGTCCCAGACCCGGGCGGAAAATGCGGGATCCGTCTCAGCTTCACGCACCAACGCATCTAGGACATCGTCAACCTCTGCTGTGCCATGGCAGATCAGGAGCACATCACAGCCAGCGCGGATGGCGCGCTTGGCGCTAACAGCGAGCGAATGGGACCCACTCATGGCCTTCATGCAAAGGTCGTCTGAAAACACGAGACCCCGATATCCCCATTGGTTGCGCAGCAAATCTGTCAGAATTGCCGGGCTGACCGTTGCCGGGTTACAGGACGGGTCCAGCGCCGGGTAGACGACATGCGCCGTCATGAGCGCATCAATCGTCTGTGCGACGGCCTCTCGAAATGGCAGAAGTTCAGTGGCATCCAATTGTGCCCGCGATCGATTCACCGTGGGTAGCGCCAAATGGCTGTCCGCGAGCGTGTCGCCATGCCCCGGAAAGTGCTTGCCGCAAGGCAATATGCCGCTTCTGGCAAGTCCGCGCGCAAACGCCAGGCCCATGTGCGCCACTTTGCGCGGATCGTCTGAGAAACTGCGGTCGCCAATCACTGGATTCTTTGGATTGCTGTCCACGTCCAGCACGGGGGCGAAATTGCAGTTGAAGCCCATTACTGCGAGGCCGCGGGCCACGATGCCTGCGGCGCGCTGGACGAAATCGACGTCCCTTAGCTTCCCCAGTGCGCGCATGGCAGGGAGGGCACGCACTGGATGCGGCAGGCGTGTAACGCGCCCGCCCTCTTGATCCAGTGAAATAAGGGGCGGGAGGTCGGTGAGGCTGGCTCCGTAGATTGCACGGCACGACGACCAAGCCGCTTCAATGTTCGGCAGGTTGCGCCGAAAGAATATTGCTCCCGCCCGCAACCCGGCGGCCAATGCGGTAGCGAGTTCATCGGGTAAGGTGCTTCCATCAAACCCAACCACGAGTAGTTGACCGCACAGCTGCGGCAGACTCAATCGTGACATGAACTCAAGTCCTGGGGGTGCAGGAACAAGAGTCGTCATGGAGGTGTATTTTCGAGATCGGCGTTCGCTGCGGCGATCATGTTGCCCGCCAGATCTTCAATGTGCGCCGCATCGGGTCCCTCGACCATTACGCGCAACTTCGGTTCGGTGCCGCTCCACCGCACGACGACACGACCTTCTGTTCCAAGTTCCTTCTCAGCGGCTGAAACGGCCTTGCAGAGTTTGTGCATATCTTTTAGGGGTCGGCGGCTCGGCAACTTGACGCTCTTGAGGACCTGCGGCACGCGTTGCATAATGTGACACAGCTCGCTAAGCGGCTTCCCTTCTTCCACAACCATTGCCAACACCTGTAGCGCCGATATTAGACCATCGCCGGTGGTACCGTATTCGAGGAAGATTAAGTGGCCGGACTGCTCGCCACCGAATGCGTACCCATGGTCACGCATCGCCTCAACCACATAGCGATCGCCAACGGGGGTTCGATGCACGAAGCCACCTTCGGTGGCAATGGCGCGTTCGAGCCCAAGGTTGCTCATGATGGTCGCGACAATGGTGCGCTTCGGAAGCCTGTCGCGCCGGAGCATGCGCGAAGCGCAGAGTGCCATGATGGCGTCGCCGTCAACGATTTGACCCCGCTCATCAACAATAATCACGCGGTCGGCATCCCCATCCAGCGCAATGCCGATCTGTGCTCCATGCCGCAGAACTTCACGAGCAACTTGTTCCGGGTGCAGCGCCCCGCAGCCCTTGTTGATATTCGTCCCGTTGGGCTTTACACCGTGCGCATGGACGGTTGCTCCCAATTCTGCGAACACGGTTGGCGCAACTTTGTAGGCGGCGCCATTGGCCGCGTCGACAACGACCCTGATTCCGTCGAGCGACAAATAGTTCGGGAAATGTGTTCTTCGCATACACCACATAGCGCCCCGCTGCATCGTCGATACGCCTTGCCTGGCCAATTAGCTTGCCCGTAGCGCCCACATCCAAGCAATCGTCACTCAGCAGTGTCTCGATCGCCAGCTCCTCGGAGTCAGGGAGTTTGAAACCATCGGGTCCGAACAGTTTTATTCCGTTGTCGTCGAATGGATTGTGACTGGCACTTATGACGACACCCGCATCCGCTCGCATGCTGTGGGTGATGTTGGCCACCGCAGGCGTCGGAATGGGTCCACAGAGCAGCACTTGCCCCCCCATGGCACAAATTCCCGAGGCCATGGCAGTTTCCAGCATGTAGCCTGACAGGCGGGTGTCCTTGCCAATGACTATTCGTGGTGGGCGTGGATGGCCGCGGCGCGCAACCAGCGTGACAGCTCGGCCCAGCCTCAGCGCTAATTCTGGGGTCATCGGGGTGACATTGGCGTGTCCTCGAATACCGTCCGTTCCAAAGAGTTTGCGCTCCATTGATTGTGTCATGTCGGTTACTCACTGCAAAGTCCAGACTCGCCACGCATGCTCGCAAGTGTTCGTTTCCGGGTCCAGTTTTGACAACGAGTCACCATTTGTATACGGCGAACGGGACCCAAATCAGGCATTTACATATCGATGGGCGGGTCGGGCTGCATTCCCAGCAGTAGCGCGCGGGCCGCGCCGACAAGATAGGTCGAACCTGTGACTACGACCACACCGAAAGGCCCCACCATCGCTCGAGCGCGCACCAACGCTTGCTGGACGCTGTCGGCGACTTCACCCGGCAGCAGCGCGGCCATTTTCCGCGGATCGGCAGCCCGATCCCCGATGGGTGGCGCAACGAACACGCGGTGACCTGCGACCTGTTCGAGCCGACGCAACATGGCGCGCCAGTTCTTTCGCTCCATGGCTCCAAACACCAGAGCAATCTCACGCCTTGATTCGATTTCACCGAGCAGTCCGGGGTCCAGGACGTGCGACAGCGTGACAGCTCCGTCCGGATTGTGGGCGCAGTCTAACAGCGTAAGTTCTCGGCCATTTCGGTGCAAAAGTTCATTGCGTCCGGGCCAGCTGGTGGCCTCGATGCCGCGGCTCATGTCTTCTGGGCTGATTCCCAGTTCTCGGGCGATGCTCGTTGCGACGGCAAGATTTGTCCCGAACATGGCAATTCGCGGGTAAGCAAGCGGTTTGCCCGGAATGGGTTCGGGACTGCCGAGCGGCACAAGGCGTGCTTTGACCTCTTCGATTCGATTCTGCACAACTTGCTCGGCATCCGGATGTAGACGACCGATGACGACCGCCGCCCCGGGCTTGATAATGGCGGCCTTCTCGGTGGCAATGGCTGCCAAGCTGTCGCCCAATTCATCCGTGTGGTCAAAGGCTACGCGCGTGATCGCGGCTACCCTCGGACTAGGAATCACATTGGTCGCGTCGAGGCGTCCTCCGAGCCCAGTCTCGAGTACGGCCGATTCTATCGATAGCTCTTTGAAAGCTAGATAGGCGGTCACAGTGGCGACTTCGAAGAACGTGAGATCCTTGCCTGCGTCCATGACCGAATTCAGCAGTTCGGCCATCATTTCGGGTTCGACAGGGTTGCCGTTCACCCGAATGCGCTCGGAGAAATTGACCAAGTGCGGGGACGTGTATAGACCTACTCGCTTGCCGCTGGCAGAAAGCATACTGGCCACGAATGCGCAGACGGTGCCTTTGCCATTGGTGCCAGCGACATGTACCGTTTCGAAACTCCGCTCCGGATTACCGAAGAAAGCACAGGCATCGTGCACGCGATCGAGACCTAGCTGACGGCCGCGCGGGGCCAGTTGGTACAGCCGGCTTAGCGCTTCGGAATAACGCGTCACGAGGCGCGTCCTCCGAAATGGATCAAAAGTTGGTGCACCGTCTGCTTAAGTTGCGTTCGCGGGACGACGCAGTCCAACATGCCGTGGCTAAGGAGGAATTCAGAGCGCTGAAAGCCCGGGGGCAGCTTCGTCTTCAACGTGTTCTCAATGACCCTTGGACCGGCGAATCCGATCAGAGCGTTGGGCTCAGCCAAGTTTACGTCGCCAAGCAATGCCGTACTGGCGGCAACTCCGCCCGTCGTCGGGTGAACGCTTAGGCTGATGAAGGGAAGTCGTACTTCCCGATACGACGCCAATGCAGATACTCCTTTGGCCATTTGCATCAGGCTCAAGATACCCTCCTGCATTCGAGCTCCGCCGGATGCATGCAACAAGAGCACCGGTAGCTGCTGATCCTTGGCGGTCTCAAAAAGAACGGCAATGCGTTCCCCGACCACGCTGCCCATGCTGCCCCCCATGAAGCCAAAGACGAACCCACCGTACGCGATGTCCACACCGTGGAGCTTTGCTCGGCCCACTTCGATAGCTTCGTCAGCTTCACTGCTCTTGGTTGCCCGCGCTATTCGAGCCGGATAGGGGCTGCCATCGTTGAATCCGAGCGGATCGCCGGTTTTGAACGAAGTGGCCCAAAGATCCAAATGGCCACCGTCCAACAGCAAGTGCCTCCAGCGCGAATGACTCAGACGATGATGGTGGCCGCAACTGGGGCAAACCTCCCAACAATCCATGAGGCGTTCACGAGTCCAGACGGCGGAACAGCCGTCGCACTTGGTAAAGACTCCCTGACCTATGGACCGCTTGTCGAAATCGTTGTTCTTTGCCGGAGTCTTGTCTGGCAATCCCAATTTAATACCTGCTTTGCCTTTCTATTCCAAACAACCGGGAGGAATCGTTACACAAGCTAGCTGAAAATGTCCCACCGCGCGCGCAGTTTCCTAAATCCACGAATCCGTCGAGCAACAATCTAGGCCGGTTGATTAACTGGATGTCAGTCTTGGTCCTGCGGCCGAACAGCGGTGATTGTTGCTTGGCCGATGCGGAGCCAGACTGCGACTCGATGACAGCTAGTCGCGACGCGGACATTACGGGTCTCAGTTTGAGATCCCCGTTGATTGGGCGCGATGCTCCCCTGAAAGAGCTCTTCAGGGTCGCGGAGTTGGCTCGAAACGGCCAGACGCGCATTACCAGCATCGTTGGACCAATCGGTATCGGCAAGACCCGACTGGGTTCTGATTTCGCGTTTGAACTGCAGCAGCCGAACGCCGGCTTCAGGCACGTGTATCGATCGTTGGGACGCTCCTCTGCGGCAAGCTACGGCCTGTTCGCGCGGCTTCTGCGAAGTCGCTTTGGGCTGTCGGAAGCGACCAGCGCGGATGCAGCGTGGCAGAAACTCAAACGAGAGGTGTCTTCCGCAATAGAGGCCCGAGACGTTGAGGACGTATGTTACTTCTTGGGGCAACTGCTGGACATTGCGAGCTCTCAGAGCCCGCTCGGCCGTGTGCTCGCGGAGGACCCTGCTGAGGCAGGAATGTTGCGTCGTGTCGTTCTCCGACGCTTCATTGAATCAGACAGCCGCATGGCACCTGTTTGTCTGCTGGTTGACGACGTGGACGCTTGTGATGCCGACTCGCTGGATCTGCTGACGTACTTGATGCGCAACCTTCATGGATGCGTTTACGTTGTCTGCCTAGCAAGGCCTGAGATCGTGGCGCGACAGCCGGATTGGTTCGAACTCGGCGGTGAGCGCCATGGTCGGCTGGACCTTCTGCCCATGAGTGAATCCCACTCGTCCAAAGTCCTTGAGTCGCTGTTGGCGCCCTGTCAAGGAGGCCCCCCAGAGCCGTTGATTGAAGCCGCTGCGAGTCTGGCGGGTGGTAACCCGGGCCTTTTGGAACAGATGGTCCGGATCTTCCACGACGTCGGCGTCTTGGAGGACGCGACCGAACATCCTTCGGGTCGCCCTCAATGGCGGGTTGTTGTCGAGCGCCTCGCGAATGTGAGCCTGCCAATGAGCGTTGAGGATGCTGTGGCTGCGCGTGTGGCTTCACTGCAACCCGCCGATCGCCGTTTGCTGGAGTACGCGGCAGCTACGGGCAGTGTTTTCTGGCTCAAGGGACTGGTGTCGCTGAGCCGCACGGATCGCGAGGTGCCCGAGTGCTGGAACCCCAGCGATACCCAAGACGTTGCAACCTTGCGCAGCATGCTGACTGATTTGGAGCGCCGCGACTATGTCTTGAAACTACCGGAAAGCCTGTTTGCCGACGACGAGGAGTATGTTTTCAAGCATAACCTTGAGCGCGAGCATTTGGTGCGGCTCACGAATGCTGCCGCGTCGCGGCGCTACCATCAAACAATCGCCGATTGGCTGAATCTGCACGAGAACGTGCGAGTTCAAGAGGAGACCTGCGCGACACTGGCCCAACACCTTGAACTCGCCGGTTCAACGACGCGAGCCGGGCTGGCGTACCTGGATGCTGCCGACCTTGCCCGTGCCGCGTACGCCAACAAAAAAGCCATGGAGTACTACGGCAAAGGCCTTGCCCTGTTGGCGGACGCGGATGCCTACCGACGCATGCTGGCTTTGCACAACTACGGCGACGTGCTGCTCGTGATGGGGCGAACCGAGGAAGCGTTGATGTCGTTTGGCGAAATGTACAAGCTCGCCTACGGGCTCAACTCGCTTGGCAAGGGCGGGGCAGCACAGAACCGTATCGGGCGTCTCTACAGGGATTTGGGTTCTCTCGAGCTCGCGCGCAAGCACCTGGATGCGGGGCTTGCCCTGTTTTCGGCGGATGGGGACGAGCGCGGCATCGCCGCCAGCAACGACGACATTGGAAAGCTGCTTTGGATCCAGGGTCAATACGACGAAGCGCTTAGGGCGATGCAATCAGCCCTGGACATGCGGCGGCACTTCCACGACGAGCGTTCGATGGCCTTGAGTCTAAACAACATGGGCCTGGTTTGGATGGATCATGGCGATACGCAAAAGGCACGCGATGCCTTTGAAGACTCGCTCGTATTGCGCCGAAAGAATAGCGACCGAATCGGAATTGCCGAGGCCCTGACCAACCTGGGGTGCCTGGAACAAGACCGGAACAACTGGGACGGCGCTTTGAAGCTATTCGAGGAAGCCTACGGCTGGGCGGACCAAGTCGGCGAGCGCAATCGTGTCGCCGTACTGCTTACGCACATCGGGACGACTCATTATCACCGTGGGGACACTGATCTCGCGATTCGAGTGCTAAAACAGGCTGAGGAACTCTGCGATGAGTTGGGCAACCGGCTGCACCTGGCAGAGGCCTGGCGAGGTTTGGCCAAGGCCTTTTTGTTGCAGGGTGAACTCATGCGTGCGCGAGAGAACGTGAAACGCGCTGTCGACCTATTCGGGCAAATTCGCAGCAAACCCCATTTGGCGATTGCGCTTCGAACGTTGGCAGAGGTAACGGCGGCGGGCGCTTGGGGTGAAGGGCATGAGGACAAAGTCCTAGACTACTTCAATCGATCGATCAACCTTTGCAAGGACCTTGGCAACGAGCTCGAGGTCGCGCGCAGTTACCGAGCATTCTCCAAATTTGCGTTGGAGAACCCCCATTATCAAGCCAACGCGGAGATTCTTCATGAAGCGGAGAAACTAAACGAAATGGCCAATGAGATATTCGATCGCCATCGTCGGCAATTTGATACGGAGGGGAACCCGTGAGCTTGTCGATCCGTTTCAAGCGAGTGGGTGAAGTCGAGGTTGACATCCCGCGCTATCAGACAGGGGGTTCCGCGGGATTCGACCTCTGCGCTGCGATCACGAATTGTGTGACGATTGCGCCCGGCGAGCGACGACTGATTCCAACCGGCTTTGCGATGGCGATCCCCCCCGGTTACGAAGGTCAGGTGCGGCCACGCTCGGGCCTAGCGCTCAAGCATGGCTTGTCGATTGTCAACGCGCCGGGCACGATCGACAGCGACTACCGAGGGGAAGTGGCGGTCGTGCTGATAAATCTTGGCCAAGAGACATTTGTGGTCAGCCCCAAGAGTCGCATTGCCCAGATGGTGATCGCCCGGGTTGAACGGCCGCAGCTAGTGCTGGTGGACTCGCTGGATAACACGGCGCGCGGGGCCGGTGGTTACGGCTCTACGGGGCAATAGGCCGTGCGGCGAGGCGAGCCAGAAAACGTCGGAATTCTTGTGCTACGGCGTCCCGCTCGTGGTCGCGGGTCAAGATATGGCCGGATTGCTTCAAGACAACGCAATGGCAATCACTGGTTCCAAGGGCCTGGACAACTCGCTTCGCGTTCTTTACCGGGCACACCTTGTCCAAAGCGCCGTGCATCAATAGTGTGGGACAGGTGATTGCTCCGAGACGGCCACGAGCGTCGCGTCCACCGCGGTACACTTCGATCGCCGCGCAAATCAGTTGCGCGTCGTACCCGAGGTGTTCTTTGCGCCCCTGGGCGTCCTCGATGTCCGGCGCAAGTTTGGGGACCCACCAGGATTTGGGCAATCGAGCGTGTTCGGCCAGAGCCAGCCAAAGCGCCGGGTAGGGTGCGTGTAACCAAAGAGCATTGGCTAAGAGCACCAGACCCGCCACTTTGGACTCTGCGGCGAGCCTGGCGGCAAGTACCGCCCCAAGCGACAATCCCGCCACAATGACGTTGCCTTGAGAGCGCAGCCTGACTAGCTCGCTGCGCGCCGTGTTCAACCAGTCCTCAAATTGCGTCGCCGCCATCGACTGCACGTGCGTGCCGTGACCGGGCAACAACGGCGCTGAAGCAGCCAGACCCATTTGCGAGGCCGCGTCCACCAGCAGGTCAACGTCACGCGGCGTACCTCCGAAGCCATGAATGGCCAGCAACGACGGAGACTGGCCGGATTCGTAGCGGGCCTCTGCCGTGCCCGGCCCCGTCAGACTGCCGCGATGCTGCCAAGTGCGTGGCCGCAGTATTTCCCAACTGGAAGGGAAGCTCGAATCGCTCACAAAATGGCCCCCTTGGCGACCGATGGGTGTGCGGCGCTAGCGCTACGCTTCGCGCTTGATGCCATAGGCCCGAATCTTCTTGTGCAGGTTCGTGCGCTCGACGCCCAGCAAGACCGCCGCTTTGGAGATGTTCCAGTCACAGGAGTCCAATGTCTCGACGATATACCCTCGTTCGACCGAGTCCCGGTACTCACGGAGCGTCAGACGCTGCGCCCCGTCCGCGGTCTGGCGCGCTGCCATTATGTCCACAGGCGCGTTGGAGGTCATCATCTCGTCTTCAAACGGATTGACGTGGGGGTCCTCGGGCAAATCGGCGATGGTAATGATGTCACTCGACAGGATTGCCGCGCGCTCCACGACGTTCTTCAGTTCTCGCACATTGCCTGGCCATTTGCGGCGAATTAGGACGTCTAGCATTTTGGGATCGATCTTCTTTTCGCGCAGGCCATTTTCCGGAACAGAAGGCTTGAACAAAGGCCTGCGCCAAGAGGCGCACATCGTCACAGCGTTCACGCAATGCCGGCACTCGAATCGGGAATACGTTGAGCCTGTAGTACAAATCCTCTCGGAATAGCCCGGAGGCGACTTGCTTGGAAAGATCTTTGTTGGTTGCTGCCAACACCCGCACGTCAACGTGCAGGATGTGTTCGGAGCCTACGCGGCAGATCTCGCCATTTTGGAGCGCTCGCAACACTTTGGCCTGCGCCGCCAGCGCCATGTCGCCAATCTCGTCGAGAAACAACGTGCCACCATGCGCTTGTTCGAAGAAACCGCGTTTGCGTGCCTGCGCGCCGGTGAAGCTGCCCTTCTCATGACCAAACAACTCGCTTTCGATGAGATCATGAGGGATAGCGGCGCAGTTGACCTTGATGAACGGCCCATCTTTGCAGGGGCTCAACCGATGGATGGCGCGACTGACGAGTTCCTTTCCCGTGCCGCTCTCTCCAGTAATCAAGACGCTTGCGCGCGTTGGAGCGACCTTGTCAATCTCCTGAAATAGTCGCTGAATAGTCGGGCTGGTGCCGATCATTTCGTAGCGCGCTTCGAGTTCCGCGCGCATCTGTTCGACGGTGCGGCTTAGGCGCGCCGTGCGTATCGAGTTCTGAACGCTGACGACAACCCGTTCGCGATTCAAAGGCTTCTCGAAGAAATCGGACGCCCCCAGTTTGATGGCGGCGACGGCGTCGTGCACGGTGGCATGACCGCTGATGACTATGACCGGCAAGTCGCGCGTCGCATCATCGGTGCGCAATTGCTCCAGAGCATCGAGCCCCGACATGCCGGGTAATTTCAAGTCAAAGATCGCCAAGTTGACCGGCTGCTCGGGCATGTGCAACAGTTCGAGCGCGCGCTCTGCGCTCTCGGCTTCGATGACATGATAGCCCTCGCCCTCGAGCACCATGCTGAGCGTCCGGCGAATATTGCGTTCGTCGTCGACGACGAGGATGTGGGAGGAATGCGCAATATTGGATGAGTCGGACAAATCGGTCATGACGCTATGGGTCGTCCGGGCCCGGAACGAACCCGGCTGTTTTGCGCTTCACTTCGCAGCAATGGAGGTGGGTTGAGGGTGTTCGTCAAGATACTTCAAGAAGCGGCGAGCAGGCAACGTGAAGGCACTGGCGGGATACCGGCTCAAGATAGAGTTGAAGATCAGCCGGGCTTCCGCGTATTGGTGCATTTTTAGCCGAGTTTCCCCGAGCAGCACCAGCGCTTCAGGTTCGAGGCCAGAAACCTGGAAGTGTTTGAGCGCGTACTGGACGCGATCAATTGCCGGTTCGAACATGTCTTGATTCAGGTAGAACCGAGCCACGTACAGTTCGTGTCTCGCCAGGAGCCCCGTGACGAACTCCAACATGTAATCGGCTTCGGGGCGTCGTTCGTACAGCGGGTAGTCAGCGATGAACGATTGCAGCGCGGTGTACGCGTCATTGGCAGCCGCCAGGTCGCGCTCTTCGAGCGGCGGCAACAGCACGCTTTCCCCGGTCTGCTCGAACAAGGCTTTGCAGACACGGAACCGGGCATAGCCCGCATCGTTGTCATTGGGGTGGTCGTGCACGAACGTGCGGTACGCTGTGGCTGCTTCGGGGTACTTCTGCTGCTCGTAGTCGATGTCAGCCAGGCGAAGCTCGGCCAAACGCGCGTAGCGGCTATAGGAGTATTCGCGCTTAACCTGCTCGAGCATCGAAGTCGCATTGTCCCATGCCCGGTCGTTGAATTCGTCCATGGCCGCCTCGTAGGCCCGGCGTGCATTTTCGGTGTACTTTTGGGCGGACACAGGTTCGGTCTGCTGGCTGGCACAGCCAAACATAAGGGCAAAGCAGAAGAACAGCCATTGAAGCAATCGCATACCAAACGGGTGGTAGCGGTTCATCGGTCGATACGCAAGACAAGTGAGCCCAGGAAATGCCACCCACCTTGCCGGTCGGTGCACATGGGCTAAAACGCCTACGCCATGTCCGAGCTGGAAAAGGTCCCGATGACGCCCAAGGGGGCGCAGAAGTTGCGTGAAGAGCTCACAAGGCTCAAAGAGGAGCGCCCGAGGATTGCACGGGATATCGAGACGGCGCGCGAGCACGGCGACTTGAGCGAGAACGCTGAGTATCACGCCGCCAAAGAGCGCCAGGGCATGATTGAAGCGCGCATCAAGGATATCGAGGACAAGCTAGCTCGTGCCGAGATTATCGATCCGGCACGGTTGTCCGGAACTCGGGTGAGATTTGGCGCTACGGTCGGGTTGCTAAACGTCGAGACCGAGGAAGAGGTGACATACCGCATCGTCGGGGCCGAGGAGGCCGACCTATCCCAAGGAACGATATCTATCGCGGCTCCCTTGGCGCGCGCACTCATTGGGCGGGAAATCGGCGACGAGGTGAACGTCACGTTGCCGGTCGGACGCCGCAAGTACGAAATCACGAATGTGGAGTACGTCTAGCTCGAGATTCATGCTGCGCCAACCTGGACCCGCTCAAATCAGCCGCAACGATTTGGGATTGCCAACTGGGACTCGCGCATTGCAGGGGATTTTGGCGGCCTGCCTGCTCGTCATTGGCGAGGGTGCCCTGGTGCTTGCCGTTCGTCATCAGGAAGTATCAGGCTTCTGGGAGTTCAAGCACGGGATATTCAATCTTGCTCCCTGGGCGTTGCCAGCGGCGGCGCTCGGTGGACTCGTCGGCGCCGTGCTGCTCGGCTGGCTTGAAGCCGCTGCCGACGAGGCATGGGCGCGTTGGAAGTTAGGCTGCGCTGCAATGCTGGGCGCGGGCGCCGCAGCCTGGGCTGTCGGGGGAGGCCGCCATCTTGCGGGTACAGCCCAAAGACTGGGGCTTGCTGCCCTTGTTGGGGTTGGCGTCGGTTGGATCGCAATGTGGATTGCGCCTCGGTGGGCAGACATTGTCCGCAACCGGCGGCACGTGGCGGGTCTTGTGGCAACAATGGTTGTGCTCGGCCTAGAGGTTACTAACCGTTTCGTGCTGGTTAGGCTCTACCCGGGCTTTCATGCCTCGCTTGCTGCGGCTGCGATCGTGCTGGCACCGTCGCTCGCGTGGCTCGTTCCCCTCGAATCCAGCAGGGCATCCCGTGCCGTTACGCCAAGAAAGAAGGCAACCGCACTGGGCTTGCTGGTTACGGCGGGCACGGTTGCCGCCCTGTGCTACGTGGCGCCGGACTCGGCGCGTAACCTGGCGCATTTCGACAATTTCCGCATGATATTGCTCAAGGACGCGCCGTTGTTGAGCCAGTGCGTGAGAATCGCAGCGCGCTTGGCCCCTCCGCCGCCGCTCTCGCACTGCGAAGGGGACGACTGGGATGAGTCCTGCGGAGTCATCGAAAGCGCGGCCAGAGGCGCTGGGTTCTCGCTCAAGGGCAGTGATATCCTGCTGATTACAGTGGACGCGCTGCGCGCCGATCACTTGGGCGTCTACGGGTACGCAAGAAAGACGTCACCCAACATTGATCGACTGGCCGCCGAGGCCGTCCGATTCGAGAACGCCTACGCGCCGACGCCTCATACGTCGTATTCCGTAACGTCGCTCATGACGGGCAAGTACATGCGGCCGCTGTTGCTGCAAGGCGCAGGGGCTGATTCCGATACTTGGGCATCGCTTTTGCGACGTTATGGCTACCGAACCGCTGCATTTTACCCGCCCGCGGTGTTCTTCATCGATCCGCAGCGCTTCGAGACGTTTCGCGACACCTTCCTCGGCTTCGAATTCCGCAAGGTAGAATTTCTTGAAGGTCCGGCACGTGCTCAGCAGGTGACCCGCTATGTCGATTCACAACCCGTGACCCAGCGATTGTTCGTTTGGGTCCACCTGTTTGGCCCCCACGAACCCTACGAAGGCCACGACGGTTTCGATTTCGGACCGCGCGACATCGATCGCTACGATTCAGAGATCGCCTATGCGGACGCAGCAATTGGCACGATTACTGATGCATTCCTTAGCAAAAGGCCCAATTGTCTCATCATCGTGAGCGCTGACCACGGCGAAGAGTTTGGCGAGCACGGGGGCCGCTACCACGGCAGCAGCGTCTACGAGGAGCAGGTGAGGGTACCGCTGGTCATGCGCGCCCCGTCCCTTTTCAAGCCTCACGCGGTGGCCGACCCAGTGCAGACCATCGATCTCTTGCCAACAGTGCTCGCGGCCCTCGACGTGCCGCGACCACCGCGGCTACGAGGCCGCAATATTGGCCCATTGCTGGCGGCCAGCGCCGAGCCTGGTGTGGGGCTCGCTTTGGCCGAGACCGAAGAGCAGGTGATGCTCGCCCAAGCCAATTTCCGCCTAATCTGCGCCAGACAAGTGGGCGCCTGTCAGTTGTTCGATATTGCAACCGACGGCTTGGAGCAGCACGACCTTGCCGCCGCCCAACCCGATCGATTCGAACAAATGCGCCGCCGCCAGCGCGAACTGAGTGCATCGCACGGTCAGTACGAGACTCAGGGCCTCAGAGCCGAAGGCAAAGGCTGGCCCAACCCGATACTGAGAGGCGTCGCCGGTGACGGTGACGCCGCGGAGGAAATCGCAAGCCTATTGGATGATGCGGACACGGCGATTCGCCGCAAGGCGGCCGAGTTGCTCTTTGAGTTAGATCGACCGAGCATTGCGTCGGCACTTCGGCTCGCGCTAACTCGCGACGATGACCCTGTTGTCCGAGCTTGGTGCGCCCTGTCACTTACCCGACTAGGCCAAGGGGCCCCACTTGTTTATGACCTGTTGGTAGGTAGCGACGTAAAATTCAGCCGCCTGGCGGCGTTGGCGCTCGCCGACTCAGGCGATGCCCGAGGCGTCGATCGATTGGTAAGTTGGTGGCGAGACACGCCCGCGCGCAACTATCAGCGATCGAGATGGTTGCTGGCTGCATTTGCCAGATTGCGGGCCAAGAGCGCCGTGCCGGCACTCGTCAATAGTCTGAACGACGGTCGGCTTCGTCCTGAGATCGCCTCCACTTTGGCTGATATTGGTGATTCGACAGCCCGGGGACCCTTGGTACGAGCCTTTGCCGAAGAGCGCTATCAAGACGCCCGCGTGGCTCTCGCAAAGTCACTGGTTCGCCTGGGCGCACGGGAGGAACTGGCTCGGCCGCTATTGCGTTTTCTCGGCGTGCCCGATCCGATACCTGGCGGTCTCGGCATTGCAATGCAGGCCAAAGTGTTACAGTACATTGGAGGGCCCCAAGGTCGAGAGCTAGCGGGGTTGACGCGCAACTCAAGCAACGGAACTCGAGTCAGGCTTGTAATACCCAGAGCATTCGGTACTCAGACCCTGGGGTTACGGTGCTTGGTTCGAGTATCCAATCAAGGTTTCGGACCCGGGCAGGTCCGAGTCTTACCGGTGGACGACACATTCACGGAATCCAAGAATTCTCAATCGCTAACCCTGCGTAATTTCAATCTGAACAACCAAGGGTCGCTCGTGTTTGCGGTTCCCATTAATGCTTCGTCAATTGAACTGTACCAACCGGTGCCAACGACATTCCGCTGGGCTCCGGGGCATTCGGTCGCGGTGGACGTACTGGCAACCACGGGGATCAAGGTCGAAGCGCTGGCCGCGCTTCCGATGGCGCCCGAATTGCCCCCGCCACCGCCAGAACCCTGGTCACCAGGAGACGCCCCGGACAGCGCACCGGAGTGATTCGATACGGCTTTTGGAGCGGGCCGCACCATGGCGAATTCGGCTGTGGGCGTCGGACTGAAGCGTGGTATGGAGGCCCGCGGTGACGAACGAGAACGAACCAGGCACAAGACGCGAGCAGCGGCGCGCAAAAGCACAGGGCACTTCTGAGCCGGTATCCCCCGACGATATTCGAGACCGCAACGCCAGGCTACGCGCCAAATCGGCGGCCGACCGTCAACAAAAGCGGGAGAGGGATCGCGCGCGTATCGCGGCAACGGCAGCCGGACTTGACGCGTCCGAGCGTCTCGACGACGTGTTCGTTCGGACGACGCATGCGGTAACTCAATGGATTCGTAAGAACTTCCGTTGGCTGCAGTGGGCGTTGGTGGCCGCGGTGGTGGGAATGTTCGGTATCCAAGGAGTCCGATACTACCAGAGACAAGTGTCGGCCAAATCAGCCGATGCGCTGATGGCAGGTGTCACGGCCCAGTCGGGAACGGTAGGGGACGATGAGCAGGCCAAGTCAATTCCTGACGAATTGAGGCGTTGGGACAACCGTCCGATGTTTGCCGATACGCAAGCACGGTTGTCAGCTGCCGAGAAGGACTACAAGGCCGCTGTCGAACGATATGGAAAGACGGGCGCAGGGGACTATGCGCGCTTGCAGCTGGCCGGGATCAAATACGACGAGAAAGCATTTGACGACGCGCTGGGACTTTATCGTCAAGTGCGCTCGGGCAAGTTGGCCAAGGACAATCTTGAAGTGAGGGGCAGGTCGATTGAAGGCATCGGTTTCTGCTTGGAGGCCAACGCCGATCTCGAAGGTGCGCTGAAATCCTTCAGGGAACTCTCGAACTTGGAGGGTTCATTGGAGTTCGCAGTTCTTGGCCTATACCATCAGGCCAGGGTTCTGCTCGCGCAGGGCAAGGGGGACATGGCAAAGGAAATCTTGCTGAAAGCGCAGAAACGCCTAGGGGACGATAAGGACGCTGCGGCAGCGGCGTACTTCAAACGCCCGGTTGAAGAATTGCTGTTCCAAATTGATCCTTCCGCCGTGGCTACGACTGGATCTCCCGACCTCTCTGAGTTGCTGCGACGCGACCCAGCACGGCTCCAACGCATGATCGACAGTCTGAAACACAAGGGCTCCGAGGCCCCACCGGGTGAGGAGCCCGGCGAACCGCAGTGAGGTTCGTCGCTCAACGATGGTTCGTCGCGTTTCTCGCGACATGGCCTGCCACCGTGGCATGCGAAGCGTCCTTCTTGTCGGGCGGTGCGCAGCCAGAGCAACCCCAATGGGTCCATCGACCAAGCGGCTCAATGGCCGTCGTGTACAGAGTGCCGTTGATTGCCCCGATTCGCCAGTTCGGCGAACCCTATCAACGGGGAGGGGTCGAGGTAGATCGGCAGGGGATGCGCGTGTTCGTCGGTACCAGTGACAATGGACTCTACGCGCTCGATGCAAAAAGCGGCAGGACGTTGTGGCGGTTCGAAACCACCGGGGCGGTCCAGTCGGTCCCGCTGTACGATCCAAGGGAAGACGCGGTCTATTTTGGGTCAAATGACGGCGCTCTTTACAAGGTTTCAGCCGGCAATGGGCAATTGGTGTATCGATTCAACACGAATTCAGAGGTTGCCGAACGTCCTGTGCTGTCAAAGGGTACGCTGTACTTCGTAAATGCCAACGACACGGTCCTGGCCATTGATGCGTTGACAGGGAAGCTCCGTTGGTCGCAGCACAGAACGCCAGCGGCGGGCATGGAGATAGCCGGCTATTCCGGGCTTCTGCTATGGCGTGACAAAGTCTATGTGGGCTTCAGCGATGGGATAGTAATGGCTTATGACGCCGAAACCGGAGCGGAGCGCTGGCAACCCGTTGACCTCGCATCGGAAGCAGAACAAGTCGTCGGTGATGTGCCAAAATACCTGGATGTCGACACGACCCCAGTGTCCGACACGCTTGAAACGGGCCCCGCGGTGTTTGTCGCGAGCATTCAAGGTGGCGTGTTTGCCCTGGATGCCGAAACTGGCGCACAAGTGTGGAGCAATTCGTTGGTATCGGGCGCAACAAGCTTGATGCTGTGGCAACAACCGCCACACACGCCAGCGGCGGGCCCGCCCGCGTTGCCGGCTCGAAAGATCCTTGTTGCGGCATCGGGAACGACCGGGCTCTGGGGCCTGGATCCCGAGAATGGCTCGGTTCTTTGGCGCAGCCGATTGCCTCAAGGTGGCGTCCATACACCGCAGAACTTTGGTGGAGCGGTGTTGGTGACCGCTTCGCAGCTTGGACTGTTTCTCATCGATCCGCTCGACGGCCGGGTCATCGACGGGGTTCACGCGACAGATGGCATCTCAGCCCAAGCAGGCGTTGCTGGGGCGAGAGCGTTCATTCTCA
This sequence comes from uncultured delta proteobacterium, assembly GCA_963811985.1. GTDB lineage: Bacteria > Myxococcota_A > Polyangia > Polyangiales > Polyangiaceae > FEN-1139. The sequence continues at coordinate 379,998 of CAWEUH010000037.1, read as the reverse complement.
CCAACAACGGTATATTTCTAGCGCTGCATTTGTCGCAGCCAGTTGATCACTTCGAGCCAGCTGCTCCAGACGTGCTCGGGCGTCCAGCAGACAGCTCGCGCCATTGGTGATTGTTGCTCCACCGACGTGAGCCCAAACGCGCAGGGCCCAGCGGTGCGGTAGCGGACTATGGCCGACATGCCCGGTCACGTACCGTAAAGCCGACATTTCTACTTTGCTCGTACATACGTTAGTTCGCATAAGATATATTATGTCAACTAAATGGGTACTGCTCTACTTTCATTCGGCCGCCGAATTGGGAGACTTCTCCGGAGTTGATAGGCCCGTCTGGATGGTTAGGTTGGCTCGGACATGATCACTACAATCGGCCCCAAGACTCACATTGTCATCGATCGCCCGCCAATTGCCGGCCCTTCTAAGTTCTTCCTCGGTCCCCAGGAGCGCCAAGGGCAGCTGTGCGTAACGAGTTTCAAGATCGGCGGAGTCCCGCAGATGAACGGGGATCGAGATCTTTTCGATTTTAGCGGCGAGCAATACCCTGTGCGTGCAGGCCAGACCATTTCACTCGAGATTCGAAGCAATTGGGAGCAGCCGTTGACTGTGAGCACTCATCCAGAAGGGCGATTGCGGGAGCGCGCCCCAGCCGGAGTGGACCACGTCAGTATTCGACTGGCGCGGTTCCGTAATCGTCTGGTTGAGCCGAGCCGGTGCGCGGCAGACGGCAAGAGGTTGGCCGTGCCTATGCGCTGGTTGACTCGACGCGGTGCCGTTTCTGGTCTTTGGCGTGCTGGTGCGTTGGCGAATGCCTTTGCCCCGGTGTGTCATGGGCGTTGCCGTTAGGCCCGTTGGGGGCACGAATTGCGGTGCCGCATGACGGAAGTACGCGACTTTCGGTCCGCTGACTGAGCGCAGTATGGAGCTGCACAACGCCGCCTGCAAAAGCAGTTGGGGTGGCCGTTGCTGTCGAGTGCGATGGCGTTGTCATGCCGCTGCTGCTTGTGGTGGTGCACGAGCTGCGGCAACGCCTCTGGATAGCGGTTCACGCATGAGGTTGCGGCTGCCGCAGTAGGTGCAAGTTCCTAGGTCTATGCCAGTGAGAGTGAGGATGATGTCGCGCCACTTTGCGTCACGGTTCAAGGTCTTTTCTACAAGGACGGGGGCTTTGGGGGTGACAACGCTTTCGCTCGGCGCTTGGATTTGCGCTTCCAATAGCGCTCGGGCGACTTGGAGTCGCGTGGTTGCGTGCGACGACGACACCAAGCCAAAGTGCCGAATCTTGACGTAGCCATGAGGCAGTACGTGCTTCAGCCAACGGGACACAAAGGTCACGCCGTCAACGGTGACTTTCTTGCCGCTCTTGGTGCGAAACGTCACCCCGCGCTCATCGACGGCGACCAATCGCTGGTTGGAGATAGCTACGCGGTGAGTGTATTGCCCCAGGTACTTGATGACCTGTTCGGGGCCACCGAAGGAACGCTTGCAGTAGACGTTCCAGTCTTTGCGATACAGGGCTGCCACGGTTGATGCGAAGAGTCTCGAGTCGCAAACGCGGAGCTTTCCGCTTTGCTGTGCCTGCTTGAGCGCATCGAGCAGCTTGCCGCGAAATACAATTGCCAGCGCTTCTTGGGGGAACAGGTAGTTGGGTCGCGTCGCAATCCATCGGTTACCATCCGGACTCAAGGCGCCACCCGTCACGATACAATGTAAATGTGGATGATAACTCAAATCCCTTGCCCACGTGTGCAACACCGCCGTGACCCCAAGTTCGCCGCCGAGTCGCTGGGGATCTGTGCCAAACTCGAGCAGCGTTTCCGAGCCGCAACGGAACAGTAGGTCGTAGACGAACTCGCGGTTGGCGTTGGCCACAGCACGAAGTTGTGCCGGAAGAGTGAAGACAACATGAAAGTAATGCACCGGCAGTACCCGCTGCAGGCGCCCTGCGATCCACCGGGCTTGTGGCACAGCCGGGCAAGTTGGACAATTCCGATTGTGGCAGGAGTTGTACGAGGGCCGACGGCCACCGCAGTCCAGACACACGTCCACATGCCCGCCGAGCAGGGCCGTTCGGCAGCGCTCGATAGCGTTGAGAGCGACTCGCTCGGCGGGCAAAAGGACGTGTGTCTGCTCCCAGGCTTGCCGGTACGCGCGCACCACGTCCGCTAGCGTTGGCTTAGCGCTCCTGGTCGGTACTGCCTCTTTCGAGCCAGCACCGGATGGGTGCTGGCACATGGTTCACGATGCGCGACGCGCAGCTCCGCTGCGCTGTGACGCTTTGGCGATAGGACACCGCCTTAGAGTCACTAGGTTCTCAGCGCCCGACAAGCAATCTGCCGGGCTTGTCACTTTGGCGAGCATGGCGGGGGTTACGTGCAGATACCAGACGGTCGTGCGAATCGAAGCATGTCCCAACAAGACCTGTACCGTTCTGAGGTCGGTCCCCGCTTCGAGCAGGCATGTTGCGAAGCAATGACGAAGCCCATGGGGGGTCACTCGCTTGCTAATCTGAGCCTGCGTGGCCGCGGCACGCAGGGCCTTGTTGAAGGCATTCCGAGAGAGAGTCCGTCCTTTTACCTTGCCTGCAAACAGCAGTGGCCCCTTGACCTTGTATGCTTTCCAATAGCTGCGCAAAAGCACCAAGCCGGTTCGACTCAGCAAGGCACGCCTTGGCTTTTCTCCCTTGCTGCGGTCGATATGAATCTGCATTCTCTGGCTGTCGATATCCTCGATTCGCAATTGGCAGATCTCGCTGATACGTAACCCTGAGCCGTAGGCGAGTACCGCGATAGTACGCATGCGCAAAGTCAGATGCGCGCAGATGCGCTCGAATTCGTCACTGGTCAATAGCACGGGCAGCGTTCGTCGGGCTCGCCGTCGCTTGAGCCCATAGACCACCTCGGGCCGCCCCAGCGTTGTCCGATACAGAAAACACAACGCGCCCGCATACACGTTGTACGTTCAACACACTCAGCCGGCGCTTCTCAATCAGATTGAGCAGAAACGCCCTGACCTGGGCTGGCCCCAGCTGCGTCGGCGACTTGCCGAAGTAGCTGCTAAATTTCGCCACACAGCGCAGGTACGTCTGCTGCGTGCTGTGGCACAGCCCAGCCAGCTGCAGATCGCCTTGCATCTTTTCACGTAACCGACTCATATTGCTAACTCCTCTGCGTCCTCGCGTTCGCCCTTCGAACGCGTGAGCGCTGAGGATCGCCCAACGGCATAGACTCCACGACCACGTCCATAAATGACGCCTCAATTCACGGCGTTACGCTGCCAATCGCCATGTCCAAGCGCCAAACGCCTCTATCCGACACCGATCACCGCAGCCAGCTTCGGGCAGCCACCAAACCCTTGCCTGCTGCCACCACGCAGCTCCTGCCGCGCAGCGGCTTGGTTCAACGAAGCACCAGCCGGACACCGTCGATATGAATTGGCATCGACACTGACGTTAGATTCTTCAGCCCATCCCGGCCAACTTTCGAGCCGGCTAGTCATGAACCAGCTCCGGCCAGCGCCGCCGAACAACTTCGGCTCTGCAATCGGCTGAAAGTGGAGCAGTACCACTAAATGGGTACGCGTTTGCATCGGCTAGCCCACGGCGCTGACGTCTTCGAAACCCAGTCTTTGGGGCCCTTGACTACCCTATTATGAAACTTGTGACCCCAAGGGGATTTGAACCCCTGTTACCGGCGTGAGAGGCCGATGTCCTAACCACTAGACGATGGGGCCAGTGACTTCGCAAGTCAGGTAAGCTTTGTCAAACTTGAAGAACACAGGGCAAGGGCGGCAGCCAGTTGAAAATCCCGGCAGAGACATATTTCTTTCGCCGGGAGCTAGCTGGGGAGCCAGGATTCGAACCTAGATAAACGGAACCAGAATCCGTTGTCCTGCCATTAGACGACTCCCCAATTTGCTGAAATTCTACATGTATTTCGTCGAGGCGACTCTCTTTCCGGCTTGATTCAGGGCCCGGCAACACGTCTGGGAAGGAGCTGTCCAGGGCCTCGAGGGCGCCAGTAGATATCTCTCGGACCGCTGGTGGGCAAGCCAAAACCTGAACCTTAGCGCCGGTCGTGCGCTTTTGGTGGCAAATGGGTGTTTGGCTGTCGCGTCCGTCAGGGTGCGCCTAGCTCCTGAGCAATTCGCCAGGGACTGTCTGTCGTGGGCCTGCGGTGGTACGCGAGCCAGCGTGCGATGACTTGCGCCCAATCGGGACGGGCGTCCATGCTGGGATGGATCTTGTCTCGTGCCCTCGGCATATGGACGAAGAAGGCGTTGCTGTCGAGATAGATGCACGGCGCCGCATTAGCGCGGATTACTTCCAGCAGTCGGCTCGGGGCGCCCTGCCAGAGCACGGGGGCAATCCAAACGCAGCTGCGCGAACCGAGCCGTTCGACTAGGCGATGGATCAGAGGGATGCGTTTGTCGGGCTCGGGATTCTGGAGTTCGTTGGCGCCCAGACTGACAAGCACGAGATCCGGCTTGTGCTGCGAGAGGTACTGCCCAAGTTTTTTGTCGTAGGCCCACGTGGGAATGTACGTTGAGGTCTCAAAGCGTAGCACGCTGCGAACGCCAGCCTGCTCGAACACCTTGTTCAGTTCGATTCCAAGCGCGCCTGCGAACGAGTCGCCGATGTGAAGGACCGTTGTCCCCTTGGGCAATTCGGGGCCCGGCGCGGGACCCCCTACTAGCGATTGTTTGACGACCACACCCGAGGGCAATTTCTCCTCGATAGCCGCTTCGGTCGTCTGCTCCTGGCTGGGACTGGCGGACGCGCTGGCTTCAGTCGGCGTGGTGCTCGAGGGCGCAGCACTGGATGGTGACACGGGCCCTGCGGCTGCACTTGGCGCCACCGGTGAGGCATGCGGACTATCGACAACGGCCGTTCCCGTGCCGCTGTGACCACAACCAAAGAAAGCCGCACCCAAAAGTGCTCCTACGAAACTCGCTCGATTCATCGCTGCTCGGCGACTTAGCCGAACCCTGGTTTTTCGCAACAGGAATCGGGGCGAAGATCCCCTTTACGGGCAACAAATGCTGTTCCAGCCGACACCAACATCGCGGTTCTTGCAATGCGCTGAGGCGGCCACGGCATTTCGCGCCAGGTGCTCACCGCTGCTCAGGCGGTAGGCGTGCGGCCGTTGCGGCTGATTCTTCTGGCAATCGTTGTCGAATTCGGCCGAGCGCTGACGCACGACCTTGGTCAAATCCAGCGCATGCGGCTTGATTTCTACGGGAATGTCTCGCACACAGCCAAAACCAGTTTGCGGATGCGTGCCTTGCGGGCACAACGGTTGCCCGGGCTTGGCGCAACGCCAGCCGTTGAAAGCTCGGCCCGGATCGCATTCGACGTCGAGAACGCCGTGCAAGCACTGCCCTTGCGCGTCGCGCTCGAACGGGCAACTGGCGCCCTGCGGGGTTTTGGCGCAACGCAGGCCCAGGTGCGAACCGCTCTCCCAGGGCGCGAAGCGATTGCGCAACCCCAGATGCATCCACTTTTCGAAGCGGCGGCTCCAGCTCCCGCCGCGATACACTTTGAGGAGCGAGCTGCCTGGCACTGGCGGGAACGGGTACTGCCCAAAATCGCTGCTGGTCCATTCCCAGACATTGCCGCTCATGTCGAAAAGCCCGAATGCGCCCGCTGGGTAGCTCCTAACGGGGCATGTGCCGGGCCGCTTCCAGCAGGCGTGCCCATCCGGCGACTCGCTGCCCCAGGGGTATTTCAGGCCCTTGTCACCGCCGTGAGCTGCGTACTCCCACTCGAATTCCGTTGGCAAGCGCGCGCCCCGCGCGGCACAAAAGGCCTCGGCCTGCAGATAATCCACGCAATTGATAGGATGGTTCGTCCTGTCGGGATACCGCGCGTTGCAGGTCGCGGCCCCCTTTCCCGCTTCCGTGCACTTGCCGGAATCCGCGCAGGCCTTCCAATCGCCCAGCGTTACTTCGGTCAAGTCCAGGCAAAACGCGCCGAGGCGCGTCTTGAAGCGCGGGCCCTCCTCGGGGCTGTAGATGTGCGGGTTAGCGCCGATCCAAGTCTCCCCCTCCGGAATCAGCGTCATACCTTCGGGACACGAAACCTCGGTACTTGAATCAGTCGTCTTAGGTTTGTCCTTGATTTGTTGTGATGGCACGGAATCACCGCGCGCCGTCGTGGCATCGGTGCCGAGGCAACGCGCCGCCAGGGCTGCAGCGCCTTGCCGGCGCGGCAATGGCAAGCGCTCATCTGCCGTGATTTCGGGAAGCCAGCGCTTGACCTCTGCCTGGTCCCGCATGGCGCACGCAGCAATCAGCTGCAGCCGCCTCGCCTCGCTCTTGACGCTTTCCGGTTCCAGCGGCAGCGCCAATGCTTCGGATATCAGCCGTTTGGCCTCGCCAAACTGACCGTGGCTGAGCATCGCTCGACCGAGGAGGTATCGCGGCAGGCCATCGCGTGGCTGCGCGCTCATCCAGGAGGCCAACCGGGCCATGCCGCGATCCAGGTTGGGTCCTTCCGTGCCGCCCGTGATGAGCGCCTCAATGGCAGCGATGGCCTCGGGTGTGGCGACCGCGGCTTTTACTTCGAGCCTGCGCTGTCGGTTAACATCCACTGTCCGGCCTGCAATTTCGCGAAAAATCTCGCGCGCTCGGTCCAAGTCACCGAGTTCCAGAGCGCGGTCACCAAGCGCTTCACGTGCTTGATCACGCTCGGGCATGGCCAAATGCGCGTCCTCTGCCAAGGAGTGCCAAACCGCTTCAGCCCCCTGCTCGTCGTGTCCACGGTGGCGACACTGTGCCGCCATTTGCCGCAGTCTCACGTCGTCGCGATCCAGCGCGATGGCCCCATCGGCGAGCTTGCATGCGCGAACTGGGTCCTGCCCGTTCAGCGCATCGACCGCTGCCCCGTAGGCGCGATCCACGGCATGCGGGCAATGGCGCACCAGTGCACTCTTGCGGGCAAATAGCGCCCGCGCGGCCTCACGTGCCGCATCGGGCAATGCCACGTTGAGAAGGTCTTGGCGCCAGCGCTGTTCGAGCGCATCGAGGGGCTGTCCGGTGATCGATTCGAGTGACTCCCCGGCGTACCAACGTCGCAGCGCGTTCGAACCATGCGTGCGCTCGAGCCATCGAACGAACGCGCCCGCTACGGTGTATGCAAGACGACCTGGTTGGACAAGAAAATCTAATGCAAACAATGATTTCAGCGCTGGCAGTTGATGCAATTCATCAAGAGCTTTCGCCCATTGTTCGGCGCTCAAGTCGTCGTCTTCATCGGGTGCAAGCGCCACGGCCATGCCTTCGATGAGTCCGACATTCGGCAGCCACCCACTCAGCTTTCCTGCGATCCGAAATGGGCCCCTGCCCGTCTGGCCCGCGACCACGTGCGCCAGTTCGTGACCGAGTGTTGGATGCGGGTATTCCGCGCCGTTGAGGTAGATTTCGTGCCGCCAGGGTTTGGCAATCTGCGTTTGGCCGGCTCCCATGGCGGCTTCCTTTTCGTTCGCGTCCGCGAACACATAGGCAGTTACCTCCGGGAGCTTGGCGACGCCCAGTCTCGATTCGAGCGACTCCAGCCACGCCGAACAATCGCTGCCCAATCGCTGGGCTGCCGGCTTTGGAATGCCACTGCCGAAAACGATCTCGCAGCGCCCCTCGCGCAGCGAGTGACCCAGCCGGTCGCGAATCGATTGAGTTGTGGAGTAATGCCCAAGGGACTTGCCCGTGCCGGCAATGCCCAAAGCAAAGGTCAATGAGAGCACAGTCATGCCCGCGACTGGCTTGTCCAGGGGCCTGCGCCAGGCCAAGCGTCCCATTTTTCCGCGGTCGAGCAGACGCGCCAAGCCCCATCCCGCGAGCCCCCAAGCCAGCGTACCCAGTCGATAGCTCAGCAGGCGCGGTATTGGATCGAAACCTGTGTCATAGGGCGTGCCAGCAAAGAACCCAACGAATGGGTCAAAGGCAAACACCATCGGACTGGTGCAAAAGCGCAGTAGGCCCAAAAGAAGCGCTGAGAACGGGGCGCACAACGCAAGCGCCACGGTCGCCAGCACCCGGTATTTTGGCGGGGAATTCGTAGCCAACTGACCCGCGACTGCACCCCAAGCGCCTGCGGCCGCACAACCGCAGAGCGGCCCCAGGCAGTACAGCAACCAATCGTGCGCCGGATCGCACATCCCGATGCGCAACCCCTGCGCGAACAGCCCGACGCCGCCAGCAACCGCTGCAGTCAGTCCGGCACCAATGCCCCACAGGTACGTGTGCTCGGGACTCGCTGGCGAACGCGAAGCCCAAAGCCCCGTGGCAATTGCCACGGCGGGAGGCAGCAGCAGCCCCGCGACCAGAGAACTGAGGTACCCGGGCCCTGCGAGCGGCGACACGAAGCCCAGAAGAAATAGCGTCGCGCCGCAGCCAAGACCGAGAAGGCCACTTGGGCCTAGCCGCGAGACGATTGCGCGCACGGTCGCACCTTACCATGGGTCATCGGGTCTCTGCCCACTGCCATCAAACCTAAGGGCTAATCGAGTCGGACACGGCCTTCGGAGGAATGCTCGGTGGACGTGAATCGAAGATGAATTGTAGGACTTCCTCCACGTTCTTCACCCAATGCAACGACAGGTCGTCGCGCACCAGCGGAGGCAGTTCTTCGATATCGTGCCGGTTGGACTCAGGCAGAACCACTTCGGAGATACCCGCCCTATGAGCGGCCAGGAGTTGGTCCTTGATGCCCAGGACACGCAGCACTGAACCCCGCAATGTCACCTCGCCCGTTATCGCGACCTTCGGCCTCAGGGGTACATCGACGAGCAGAGACGTCACGGCGGCGCAAATGGCGAGCCCGGGAGCCGCGGAATCTTGCATGGCGAATGCCCGCGGCATATGCACGTGTAAATCCATCTTCGACAGCCACTCCGGCGACAGCCCCAGCTGGACTGCGTGGGACCTGACGTAGCTGACAGCGGCTTCGGCGGCCTCGCTTAGCACCTTGCCCAGGCTGCCCGTGCTTTGGATCTTGCCCTTGCCTGGCATTCGCGTCGCCTCGACGAACAGGATGTCGCCACCCGCACCCGAGACTCCCAGCCCGGTTGCGATCCCGGGCGCGAGCCGCCGCTCGGCAATCTCGGGCCGAACCTTGTGGACACCTAGCACTTGCTCCACCAGGCGGCGGTCTACCAGGACATCGTGTACTTCCTCACCTTCGGCCATACGTACGGTAATGGCTCGACATATGGCCGCAATTTCCCGCTCGAGCCCGCGTACGCCAGCCTCACGCGTATAGAAATCAATGATGTGCTCGAGCCCGTCGTTCGTGAATTCGAGATGTTCCTCGGTGATTCCGTGTTCGCGCAGCTGCTTGGGCACGAGGAATTGGACCGCGATCCCCAGCTTTTCTGTCCGGGTATACCCCGGCACTTCGATCACCTCCATACGGTCTGCCAGGGCAATAGGGATATCACCCATGACGTTTGCCGTCGCCAGAAACAGAACTTTAGATAGGTCGAACGGCACATCAATGAAATGGTCGGTAAAGGTGTCATTTTGCTCTGGATCGAGCGCTTCGAGGAGAGCCGCAGCCGGATCGCCGCGCATGTCGACTCCCATTTTGTCCACTTCGTCCAAGACAAGAACCGGGTTGTTGCTGCCCACCTTTTTGAGCGCCTGGATGATGCGTCCTGGTAGTGCTCCCACGTAGGTGCGGCGATGGCCGCGGACCTCGGCTTCGTCGCGGATACCCCCAAGGGCAATTCTGCCGTATTTTCTCCCCATCGCGCGCGCAATCGAACGGCCCAGCGACGTCTTGCCAACACCGGGGGGACCCACAAATAGCAGGATGGGGCCCTTTCGATCCCGCCGCAATTGACGGATCGCGCTGAACTCCACGATCCGCCGCTTGACGCGTTCCAATCCGTAGTGGTCCTCTTCGAGGCAACGGCGCACTTCGGTCACGTTCATTCGGTCATTGGTCGAGCGGGACCAAGGCAAGTCCGTCAGCCACTCGACGTAGTTGCGTGCAACCTGGTATTCGGCGGATTGCGGAGGCATTCCTGAAAGCCGCCGCAGTTGTTTCTTGGCAGCTCGCTCGGCCTCCTCGGGCATCTCCGCCCGTTGAATGCGCTCGCGCAGACGTTCTACCTCGTCGTCCTCCCCGCTTTCTCCCAGTGCGTCTCGAATGGTCCGCATCTGTTGTCGCAAGACGAGATCTCGTTGCGACTTGCCCATTTCGTCAATCGCCAGGGCGCGGCGCGCGCGAAGCACGCCCAAGTGCCGTTCGACCATGGACAGGACCAGGCGCACGCGGTCCACGACGTTGGTGCATTCGAGGACCTGCTGGCGCGCGGCAATATTCGCGTGCTCCTCAGAGAAGTTCGAGGCAATGAGATCGGCCAGAGCACCTGCGTCACGGACATTGTCGAGAATGCTCGCCGTTTCTTTGGGTAAATCGGGTTGCAGCGACAGCATCTCCAGCGTGGCGTCGCGCAGGCGTGAACTTAGTTTGGGCAGGGCGGCATCTGATTTCCCAGTGTCGGCAAGCCTTTCCATCGTCGCCTGCATGAAGGGCTCGAGGCTGTCGCACGAGACAATTCGGAACCGCGCGATGCCATTCAGGACAACGCTGAAGCTTGATGCATTCAGACGTATTACTTTAACGATTCGAGCTAACGTCCCGACTTCATAGAGGTCTTGGAACGTAGGCTCGAGAGTCTCTTCTGTTCGTTGCGTCACCACACCGACGAGTGCACCCGTCGAGTCGATGTGTTCTTCGACGAGCCGTACGCTTCGTGGCCGTCCGACATTGACCGGCACGACGGACATCGGAAACAGCACCGAATTGCGCAATGCCAGAATGGGCACTGTTTTCGAATGTGGCACGAGACGCTCCGCGCTCATTGTTGCCGATTGTGAGCCTACGACGCGAAAGTCGGGTCAGCAATTAGTTATCGCGACGAACTCGGCTGTGGTACCTAAAGCCGTTGACAAGCATTACGAGTTCGAGAACGCCAGCCCGCCGGGCCGGCCACCCTGAGGTTACCATGAGTCGAGCCGCCAAAATTGAACGGCGTACGCGCGAAACAAACATCAGCGTCAGCGTCGAACTCGACGGCTCAGGGGTTAGCGATATTCGAACTCCTTTGCCCTTTCTCTCGCACATGATTGAACAAATACCAAAGCACGGGCTAGTTGACCTTGCTGTGCAGGCTCAGGGCGACACGGAGATCGACGGTCATCACACCACTGAAGACCTAGGGATTGTGCTTGGCGAGGCATTCAGAGCATCCCTCGGCGACGGGGTAGGAATACGCCGCTACGGCTTTGCAACGCTGCCGATGGACGAGGCGCGCGCCAGCGTTGCATTGGACTTGTCCGGTCGGCCCTTTTTCGTATGGCGGGTGCCGCTGCCACCGATCAATATCGGCAATTGGGACAGCGGGCTCGCTGAGGTATTCTTTGAGGCCGTTGCACGAGGGGCAAGAATGAATCTGCACGTGACGCTGGAGACCGGACACAACGTGCACCACTGCATCGAGATTTGTTTCAAGGCTTTCGCCAGGGCCCTGCGCGCAGCGGTCACGTTGGATCCGCGGCAAACTGGGGTCCCCTCCACGAAAGGCAAGTTGGACTAGCGCCTGTTTACCAAAAACCGTCGCGCAAAACCCTTCAATGTGGGGAAAGGCCGGTCTTCATGGCTACTGTCGTTGTCGACACTGGATCCGGAAACCTGCGTTCAGTCGAGAAAGCCGCTGAGGTGGCTGCTGGACTCTCGTCTTGCCGCGAAACTTCGGTCGTCCGCACCAATGACCCGGACACAATCCGAAAGGCTTCGCGATTGATTCTACCCGGTCAAGGCGCCTTCGGTGACGGTGCGAAAGCAATGCAGAGTGGCATTGGCTCGGCCGTTCTCGAGTTCATCGAATCAGGCAGGCCGTTTTTCGGGATTTGCATAGGGTTGCAGCTGCTATTCGAGTCCAGCGACGAGGCGCCGGGGGTCCAAGGCCTCGGTGTGTTCCGAGGCCACGTGAAGCGCCTCATCGGCGGGCCTGGCATCAAGATCCCGCACATGGGCTGGAACGCACTGAATTTCCAGACGGAACGGCCGCCGTTTTTGACCCAGTCGGCTGCAAACGGCCAGTACTTCTACTTCGTGCACTCGTTTCACGCGCTCCCGACCGAACCCGACGTGCTGTTGGCGAGCGTCGAATACGGTAGCAATCGGGTCACGGCAGCGGTGGGTCGCGACAACGTGTTTGCTACTCAGTTTCACCCCGAGAAAAGCCAGCGTGCGGGCCTAGCCTTGCTGACGGAGTTCTTCAACCAATGATTGAGATTATCCCCTCGATCGACTTACTGGACGGCAAGGTCGTTAGGTTACTTAGGGGTGACTATCGCGCCGTCACGGTCTACGGCGATGACGCAGCATCGACAGCTCGCGCCTGGCGTGGCCAAACATCTCGTCTGCACGTTGTCGACCTCGAGGGAGCCAGAACTGGGCGGTTGGCGCAAGCCGAACAGGTGCGAAAAGTCGCCGAAGCATTTGGCAACGGGGTGCAACTTGGTGGCGGTATCCGGTCGATTGACTCAGTCCGTTCGAGCATTGCCCTCGGCCTTGCTCGGGTAGTCCTGGGCACGGCGGCTCTTGCCAATCCGGAACTTCTCGAGCAAGCGGCTACTGAGTTCCCTGGTCACATTATCCTCGCAGTGGACGCAAGACAGGGTCGAGTCGCCACACACGGTTGGCACGAACAATCGGAATTGCGAGCCGTCAACGTCGTACGTTCCCTCGCCCACCTACCGTTGGCGGCAGTGCTCTACACGGATATCGAGCGTGACGGCACCGAGGTCGGCCCGAATATCGCAGAAACGGCGCGGCTCGGGAGTGAAGGTGGTTTGCCGGTCATTGCCAGTGGCGGCATCGGAACGTTGGCTCACATCGCTCAACTAGCCAAGGCAGCCGAGGCCGGAAACATCGTCGGAATCATTATTGGCCGTGCTTTGCACGAAAAGCGGTTCAGCCTGCGTGAAGCCATCGACACCGCTGCGGCGCACGGATAGTATTCCATGCCGGTTTCTAGCCCGGACATCGAATGACCGATTCAGGCGATCGCAGGAGTGTCAGGCCCAGGCCCTCGATGTCGCCCGCACGCCCATCGAGAGAACCACCGCCAGACTCAACGTTTCCAAAGAGCGAGCCTCCAAGCGGTGCGCTAGCCTCCGAGGATTTCCTGTATCACCTGTATCGAGGCAGCGAGTTGTTACAGGACGATCGCGTCGAACAGGCCAAGGACGAACTGGAGCGGGCATTGCGCTTGCAACCGCGCGATGTCGTAGGCCAGGGGCTCCTCGGTATCGTATATTTCCGTCTGGGGTTGTACCCGCGCGCCATCGATATCTACGAGCGCATCACCCGAATTGTCCCCGACGAGATAACCCCAAAGGTCAACCTGGCGCTATGCTACCTAAAGACGGGGCAACTGACTCAAGCCCGGGAGGCGCTGCAAGACGTGCTCGCGCGTGAACCCGAACACAAACGTGCCTGGGCCTACTTAGGCCTCATCTTTCAACGGCAGGCCGAACACGGTAAGGCGCGGGTTGCCTTTGACAATGCCGGCCAGGCAGGCATGGCCGGTCGCATGCTCAAGCTGGAGGAACAGGAGCAGCAAGGTGCAGATCGGGTTCGCGACGACCACCCGCAGGAACTGCGCAAAGCCGCTGAAGGGGCCTTTCAGGAATTGGAATACGGCAAAGATCCGTTTGCCGTTGCGGAGCCCAGTCACGGTTCGTCCTCTAGTTCAGGTCGCTGGGAAGCAATTGAACTCGGTGAAGAGACATTGCCGCAGGCGGCTCGGCTACCCCAGCCTGGCCTTGCGTCATTGCCCGAAGCCGAGCAGACGGGATCTTTGCGACAGTCAGGGGTCCCTGACTCTTCTGCGGTGCGTCTACAGAGCTTCGTGCAGTCGCAAGGCCTCTTACATTCCATTGGGCGACAAGCAACGCTGGTTGACGAATCCACCGTACATATCCTGCTAGTCCGTCCCTTTGCCATTCGAGCCAATAGCGTTCGCGCGGTCAGTGTTTCGAGAAACGCCTGGAACGAAGCGCGATTGTTGCGGCGCAATGGGGCCCGCGAATTCGACGAACCCTTGGGCGGTTCTAACGATCCCTTGGTATCGGTCGACAGTGAAGGCGAACTGATGGTCCGAGCGCTGAACCAGAGACTGGCTTTGATAGAGCTGAATGATGATCATCTGACCATCAAAGAAGAAGCGCTCATGGGTTTCGATTTGCAGCTACGTTACGATTGGACCCGATTGGAGCTGTCCGGTTCGGTCGCATTGTCGATGCTCGAATTGTCTGGAACGGGGCTAGTCGTTCTCAGGTGGGCTGCGCCGCCGCGCGCCATGACGGTCGGCGAACACTGTTCGCTGGTCCACTCGGATGTGCTTGCGGGCTGGACTGGACGCGTCGTCCCAAAATCGGTGGATGCCGCCGAATCGCCTGGGAAACTCCGCGGTTTCGTCGGGTTCAGCGGTGAGGGGCAGGTTTTCGTCTTCTAGGGGCCGATGGCTCACTCGGCCTTTTGGCTCAATCCTTGACCGTGGCTTGGCATGAACCGAGGCGGATGTAAGGTTGCGCGCAATTGGTGCCATGAGTTTTGCCCTGAGACGTTCCGCCAACAGCCAGGCCCGCGGCCGGTTCCGCCGCTATCGGCCCCGGCTGGACACGGGACAGCGAGCAGCACGACGGCGTTCGTTGAAGCAGGATGCGCTAAACCTTCCCAACCTGCTCACGTTTGGTCGGATCGGCATCATCCCGCTGGTTTTGTGGCTCATCGATCGGGGCTCGCCACGTGATTGTCTGTGGGCAGCCATCGTCTATTCGCTTGCAGCCCTCACCGATCTGATTGATGGCTGGCTAGCCCGCCGCATGAACATTGTGAGTGTTCTGGGCAAATTCCTAGATCCATTGGCGGACAAATTGCTGGTCATGGCAACGCTCATCTGGATGGTCCCAATGGGTCGCATTGCGGGCTGGGCCGTCGTGCTACTGCTAGCGCGCGAGATCTCCATCACGGGTCTAAGGTCAATTGCCAGCAGCGAGGGCGTCGTGATCGCGGCCGGCGAAAGCGGCAAGAGCAAGACGGCCCTGCAAATGGTCGGGATTTTGTGCCTGATTATCGGTTATCCGTATCATCTTTCGCTCGGGTTCTATGACTTCGGGTGGGTCGATCTGGTGCCGGTTGGGCGTGCCCTCGTGTACATTTCGCTGGTTTTTTCGGTAATTAGCGCTGTGTCGTACATTGGCTTGTTCGCCGAAGCGGTTGAGGCTAAACAGAAGCGCCGCGGCCTGCCGTAGGCTTTGAAGAACTGAGAAGTATGACGATTCCTAGGCTTGTCTCACTCACCGTTTCGATTGTGGTCCTAGCCTTGGCCTGCTCCAAGCAGGGCGAGGGTGAGCGGTGCGTACTTACCAACGGCAACCAAGATTGTGACGACAACCTGACCTGCATGGAGCCGGTGGCCGCTGCCGCGGATATTTGTGACCCAAGGCTCGCAAACCAGAATAACTGCATGCCCTATCGCTGCTGCTACCCTGCGCCTCAAGTGCCCACGGACAGTCGATGCATTGGCTATTCAACGCCACTGCCGGTCAGCACAACGGGTGGCTCAGACGCGGGTGTTGGCGGCAGCTCGGCGGCAGGTGCCGGCGTTGGCGGCAGTTCGTCCGCGGGCACGGCATCGACCGGTGGTGACACGGCTACAGGCGGCAGCACGGGCGCAGGCGGCACTTCAGCCACGGCCGGTGGCGTTGCGGCAACAGGCGGCACGACGAGCCCTTCCAGCACATGACGCCTTCCCTAGCCTACTTGACCGAAGCCGGACGCGAAGCCTTGCTTCTCGCGGTCGGGCTTTCGCTGCCGTTCGTGGCCGTTGCCGCGTTGGTTGGCTTGTTGGTTGGGTTGGTTCAGGCTGCCATAAGGGCGCAAGACGCGACCCTCGCGCAGTTGCCGCGTTTCCTGGCCGTCGTGATCACCCTGGCGGCGCTTGGGCCTTGGATGGGGCATCAAATCGCGGCTTTTGCCCTGCGCGTGCTCGCCGGTGTTTGAACGCGAAATTTTGTCGCCGAGCGACGTGCCACGTGCCGCAGCGGCAAACAAAAAATCCGCATCGGCGGTCGCTTGCTGTTGTGCGACGGCCTCGACATTCTGCTGGGCGATGCGCTAGCGCGAATCAACGTGCGCGCCGCCCAAGCACTGCGGCTTTCACCAGGATTTTTGGTTGTTTTTGACGGCACGTGGGACGGCACTCGGCTCGCGGACGCGTCGCTCGTTTGGTCCGATGCCTGCCCCGCGCCCGCAGCCGGTGGCGAGTTCTCACGGCTCGCATTCGACGGCGTCGGCAAGAACCTGGTCGAGCGCGCTCGGGCGCTCGAAATCGCGCGGCGCTTCTTCAACGAGCGGGCGTTCATCGAGGTCGAGACGCCGACGCGCGTACGAGCGCCTGGCCTCGATGCGCATGTGGAGCCTGTGCCTGCGAGCGGCGGCTGGCTCGTGACGTCGCCTGAGCTGCATCTGAAGCGGCTAATCGCCGGGGGTATCCCGCGCGTGTTCGATTTTGCCCGGTGCCACCGCGCAGACGAATCAGGCCCGTAT
The DNA here is from genome assembly GCA_963811985.1 of uncultured delta proteobacterium. Taxonomy (GTDB): domain Bacteria; phylum Myxococcota_A; class Polyangia; order Polyangiales; family Polyangiaceae; genus FEN-1139. The sequence goes on along the minus strand of CAWEUH010000037.1, from coordinate 363,380 downwards.
CACGAACCCGAGTTCACGATGCTCGAGTGGTACCGCGCATTCGAGCCAGTCGAGGCGGTCATGCAGCGACGCGGAAGAGCTCGTACGCGAGACGAGGTCCGGGCCTTGCACGGGCAATTAGCGCTTGCTCACCGGGGCTGACCGTGGATGTGGCGCGGCCGTTCGCAAGGCTGGCCGTTGCCGATGCTTTCGAGCGTCACGCTGACCGCAACGACGGCCTGAGTTGGCCGAGCCGATCCTGATGGTTGGTTTCGGATCTGGGTCGAAAGCGTCGAGCCTGCCCTCGCCCATTACGAAACCCCGGTGTTCATCGTCGAATACCCGGCGACCAGGCCGCTTTCGCACGCAAGAAACCCGAGAATCCCAGCGGTTGCCGAGCGTTTCGAGCTCTACTGCGCGGGCGTTGAATTGTGCAACGGTTTTGGCGAATTGACGGATGCCGAGCGAGCAACGAGCTCGCTTCCAAGCCGAACTGTCGCCGCGCGCTTCCCGCAGCCACCTTCCCGGTGCCGCTTGATGAACGTTTTTGGACGCGCTCGTCGAAGGCATGCCACCTTGCAGCGGCAATGCGCTCGGCTTCGATCGCCTTGTAATGCTGGCCACTGGCGTTGGTTCGATCGGCGGAGTCCAAGCATTCCCCTCGGATAGGGACTCAAGCCTGGGCGACAACCGAAGTCGAATTTAGCTGAATCAGTGGCACTCAAAGCCATATGTGCGTGTCGAGAAGCAACCGCATTAGTCAGACTCGCCGTCGAAATGCCACTAGATGTCGTTAGGCAGCGGAGTGTCGAAATCTTCGGCTACCCACAAACTTGCCACGAAGCAGACCTGGCTCCCTTCGCGCAAGTGGCGCTGCTGGCTGGTCATCCTCTTCCGTTACGGTTACTTGAACGCTGTGTTGGCGCCAAAGACATTCAGAGTCGTTCCGCACGCATGGCGGCTATCGGGCGTAACCTCCCGACCGCGACAATTGGCCTTTCAGCCCGGCGCCAATTTGGGATACTTTGACGTGGTTGCGTTGGAAAAAGTGACCATCGCAAAAGAATCATTAACGGAAACTGAGTACAATTGCCGCTGCTCTGTTGGCGAACTTAGAGCATGAGCCGTTTCGCCAAATTACCGGTGTATTGGAGGATTGCATGAGCATCAATATTTCTGGCCCCTTCGGGCGGGCTTCTTTTGAGCATCGGCGCCGCATTAGAGCAGCGGGCTGCCTCGGAACTTGCTTGGCCGCGTGGCGTTACGGTTGGCTGCTCCGGCTCGAGCACGTCAGCCTCACCGGGCGGTGATACCGGCCAAGGCGGTTCGGGTGTCGGGGGAACGTCGGCAGCCGCGACCGGTGCGGCACTCAGAGCAATCCATCAACAGGCGGTGCTTCGCAGGCAGCTACCGGTGGCACCCCGGCATCCGGTGGTGCTCCCGCCGCCGGTGGTGCACCCGCCACCGGCGGGAGACAACCCGTGGCCACGGGTGGCTCGCCGATGCAAACCGGCGGTTCTCCACCAACCGGCGGTGCCTCACGCAACATACCGGCGGCAGATCATCCATGGTGCCAACCGGCGGTGCGACGTCCGATCGCAAAGCGGCGGCGCGACGTCCGTCCAAAGCGGCGGCGCGACGTCCGTCCAAAGCGGTGGCATGCCGCAACGGGCGGCACGCGAGCCACGACCAGCGGCGGCACTTCAGCAATGCCAACGGGTGGTCGCACTTCAGCTGGCGGCAACACCTCGACCGGCGGTAGCAGTGCCAGCGCGGGCGGCAGTCGCGGCTGGCGGAAGCACCGCGGCTGGCGGAGCCACCCCGAGTACAGGCTGCGGCACGCAGGGGATGCAAACTCTGATAGCCGGCGGACAGGCGGTTTCGGGCGGGCTCAGCACTTCGCACAGAGCTCACCATCACGAGCGGCGGAGCGAGTCACGAATACATCATCGACATTCCGGCGGATTACTCTTCGACGCACCCGTATCGCCTGATCTTTTCCTGGTACCAGGCGTATGGTTCTGACACCGGCAATGCGACTGGCCTATATCCCGCCTTCAATGGGCCTAACTTCGACGCAACCAACTATGCCTATTACGGGCTCCACCGCGAAGCGATGGCGGCGAACGATCCCGCCATCTTCATAGCGCCCGCCGGGAGCGGCAACACGCCATGGGATTTCACTCGCGACAGTGTCCTCTTCGACGACATTCTCGCCCAGGTCAACGCGAACCTGTGCATCGACGACAGCCGGGTCTTTTCCACGGGCTTCAGCTTCGGAGCGATGATGACCTATGCGCTGTCGATCACGCGTCAGACGAAGCTGCGCGCGGTGGTTGCCATGGCAGCGGCCAACTATAACCTTCCCGGCGAGCCGACCGATTCGAATGCGGCGCCCATCGCGTACATGGGTACAGTCGGCATGAGTGATGGGACTTGTCCTTACGTCAACTCAGATGCGAGCAAGACGGGCGGGAAATGGTGCGCGATTACCCACGCCCAGGACAATGGGTGCACGATTCCCACGACCATCCCAACGACAACGGTCGGCAGCAAGAAATATGTCTGCTACGACTTCGCAGGGTGCAAAGCGGGTTATCCTGTCAAGATGTGCACGTTCGATGGCGCGCACACCCCGGCGGTTGTGGATGACGGGACCAATACCGGGGATGATGGCCTGAAGGCCTTTATTCCACCGCTGGCCTGGCAGTTCATCGCGCAGTTCTAATCGCGCGAAAGCCGCATCCCCGGCATGCGGCAAGACGAGACGGCATCCCAGTGCCGTCTCGTTCTCTTTGTCGTGACGTCGCGGAAACGCACCTCGGCTCGAACGCGCGATTCCGCGCCGCCACGACAACAAAGTCGATCACGTTGGAGTGAATCGAGTTGCGCGCAACGTGCGCGCCGACGTTCATAATGCAACCGCGACAAAGACAGTCAAAGTCGTTCCTCACGCATGGCGCCTCTCTGACATAGCCTCCCGACCGCGAACAATTGCCTTTCAGCCCGGCTGCGATGGCTACTGCTCTGTCGGCTACCGAGAGGCCTACGTGGAGCAGCTATTGGCGCCTATTGACGTTGTTTCCTTGGATTTGGTCGTAACGCGCATTCACGCCCGGCTTGCTGCTACCCCGTCCGGACACCCATTGGTGCTCATGATCTCATAATTGGAGCTACGGCGATCGGTCTAGACTACCAAGTTGCAACGCGCGATCTTCGCAGTTTTCCCAGGATATTGCCGATGTTTGCGGTAGCGGCCTACGATGGCTCGCAATAGCGGCGTGCAAGTTCCTGGTAGTCCCTGGCACCTTCGCGGATCATCGCGATCTCGCCGTCTCTCAGCTGGCGCACGACTTTAGCCGGCGATCCGAGGACCAGAGAACACGGAGGCACTTTGAGTCGTGCAGGAACGAATGCCCCGGCACCTATGATGCATTCATCGCCGATCTCCGCATTGTCAAGCAAGATACTCCCCATTCCAATCAGGACTCGGTTGCCGATTGTTGCGCCGTGAATGATTGCGCCGTGACCAACGACGACGTCCTCGCCAATGACAGCGTCGGATAGGTCCGTGGTCATATGAATGCAAACGAGGTCTTGGACATTGCTTCGGGCACCCACCCGAATAGCCCCGACATCACCCCGCAGCACGGCACCATACCAGATGCTGGCACCCGCTGCGACAGCGACGTCACCGATGATTGTAGCGTTTTCGGCCACGAATACGTCGTCAGCGATGGTTGGGGTTTTTGCGTTGTAGGCTCGAATGATCGCCATTGAGCCCGTATACCACGTCCCGTGGTCCCGGCCCGGAACGCGGCGTCTTGAGGAGTTGACTCAAGATCAGTAAGTTTTTCTCCTCAGGGTCGCTAAAGGGACTGGCCTTGCGCCGATGGATTGAACGAGGGGGTTTGGTCTTGCTTGAGGGTCGAGTCGCGGCAGATCGGTGACGGGTGCGGCGAGCTCTGCAAGGACTGCTTCGGCTGCCAAGGAGTTCTTGAAAGCTTGGCGGATGACGACGTCAACCAGCTGACCCGTGACGTCTCGACGACAGGCCAAATGAACGATTTCATTGCGCTCCGTGCGGCCCGTGTAGGCACCGTCACTCCCCTTTCCTTCCACGAGTACCGTCTGCTCCGTTCCAACAAGACCTGCCAGATAGCTTTGGCGACGGGCATCACTCAAGGCAAATAGCTCGGTCAGGCGCGCGGCGCTTTCGCACTCGTCAACGAAGTCAACCAGGCGCAGCGCGGGAGTCCCGGGCCGCTCCGAGTACTTGAAACCGAACAACCCAACGAACCTCATGCGTTCGACCAGCCTCAGAGTGGCCGCGAAGTCCTCGCGGGTCTCGCCTGGGAACCCTACGATCACGTCCGTGGACAGCGTCAAACCCGGTACGGCTTCGCGGAGTGCCTCCGTGCGCTCGATATACTCTTCGACCGTGTGGCGACGGACCATGCGCTTTAGAACGCGATTGCTGCCCGATTGCACCGGCAGGTGCACGTGACGGCAAAGCACGGGCAGATCATGGTGAGCCGCGACGAGGGCGCGGGTCAGGTGCCTTGGATGCGGGCTCATGTAACGTAGGCGCTGCAAACTCGGGCAGCGAGCCACGATCGCCCGCAAGAGCGCTGGGAACTCGCTCACGTCATCAGCCGATTTCGTGCGAGCAGTACTGTTCCAGGATTCCGGCGCCGATACGCCTGATTGTTGCAGCAAACCGGTGGGGTCCCGGTAACTGTTGACGGTCTGACCGAGTAGCGTGACTTCCCGTGTCCCGCAGGATACAAGCTGCTCGATTTCTTCGAGAATCTCCCGGCTAGGTCGATAGCGCTCCGGACCACGCGTGGTCGGCACAATGCAAAACGAGCAACGCTCATTGCAGCCCTTCATGATCGTGACGTAGGTTGCGGGCTGGACGCCGGTCACTGAGGCACGAATGGGCAGAAAATGCACGTCCCTATCGTCAAGCCGCGTGACGGCCTTGGGAAGCCCTCCGAGATCCAGCTCCTTGAGCAGGCCTGGGAGCTCAGTGATATTGTCGGGTCCAATAACCAGATCGATTTCGGAGGCGGAGCGAAGCAGATTTCGCCCCTCCTGCTGTCCGACACAACCTGCCACCACGATGGTCTTCAGCTGGCCCTGGCGTTTGCGAATTCCAAGACGGCCTACCTCGCTACGCAGCTTCTGCACCGCCTTGTCGCGGACGCTGCACGTATTGAGTAAGACCACATCCGCGGAGCCTGCATCGTCCACGGGCTGGTAACCAGCGAGCGTCATGACTTCCGCCATCCGGCTCGAATCGTGAACATTCATCTGACAGCCGAATGTAATGACGTGAAAGCGATTCATCGAGGCAGCAACCTGCGCCAAACTAGCATGGGCGCACGGGCGGGGCTTGCTCTCGTCCGGCTCCAGCCCCCAACATTGGGCCGAATTGTCGATCTTAATAGCGGTGCGGCGAGATAATCGCGCTAAATATGCCTGGCATGTCGGAAATCGAGACCCTCGTTGATCTGTTCGAAACGAGTTGTCAAGCGCGAGGAGACGCCCCTCTTTTCGGTACGAAGACCGACGGAGAGGTCAGTTGGGTTTCTTATGCCGACGTGCATCGTCGCGTCGCCGAAATGCGCTCGCTGCTACGACAGCTGGGGATCGTCAAGAGAGACCGAGTTGCCTTGATCGCTAACAACAGCGTTGACTGGGCCGCCATTTGTTACGCTACGGCGGGCTTGGGGGCTGTCATGGTACCGATGTACACGGCGCAGAGCCGTGCTGATTGGGAATTCATTCTCAAGGACTGCGGCGCCAAATTGGCCTTTGTTGATTCGACGAAAGAGGCAGCCCCATTGGCCGAGATTCGTTCTTGGTTGCCAGAGCTCGACCACGTCATTGTTCTTGACGGCGCGGACTCGGAGCCCGCTTCGTTGCGCGAATGCCTGAGACGCCTGGACGGACGCACGGCGCCAATCGTCCGACCGGAACCCACCGATCCGGCAGGTTTCATCTACACGTCGGGCACTACGGGCCATCCCAAAGGCGTCGTGCTGAGCCATCGTAACATCGTGTCCAATGTCGTGGCTGCCGCAAGCACTTTCCCTCTCAGCCCAGCAGACCGCTCGTTGTCGTTCCTCCCGTGGGCTCATGCGTTGGGACAGACCGTGGACTTACACCTCCTATTGCACGTGGGTTGCCAAATTGGAATCAACGGCGAGTTGTCGGGGCTGTTGAGCAACCTGAGTCTAGTAAAGCCGACAATACTCATTGCGGTCCCGAGGGTCTTCTGCCGAGTCTACGAAGGCGTGCGCAGGCAAATCGCTGAGCGACCGCGGGCTGTCCGAACCTTGTTCGAGAAAGGCATTGCGGCGGCAACTAGAAAATCGCAAGGCCAAACGCAAGCGCTGATGGATCGTCTGTGGCTGATGGCGGCTGAACGTCTCATTTTCAACCGAGTACGCCAACGCTTTGGAGGGAGTCTACGATTTGCAATCAGCGGGTCTGCTGCGCTCAATCGTGACGTAGCCGAGTTCGTTAACGCGTTGGGTATCGAGGTCTACGAGGGCTACGGGTTGACCGAGGCAAGCCCTGTTGTCAGCGTCAATACGCCGCAGCATCGGCGTTTCGGCACCGTCGGCAAGCCAATTCCGGGTGTAACGGTAACGATTGACCCCAGCGTCGAAGAGGATCCGAGTGTGGGCGAGATCATCGTCAGCGGCCCCAATGTTATGCAGGGATATCACGGCGCTCCCGAAGATACCGCACGTGTATTGATGCCGGACGGTCGATTGCGCACAGGCGACATGGGCAGGCTGGACGACGACGGCTATCTGATCATTACCGGCCGCATCAAGGAACAGTACAAGCTCCAAAATGGCAAATACGTCGTCCCTACCCCGATTGAAGAACAGATTAAGCTGTCCCCACTCATTTCGAATTGCCTGCTTTATGGAGCTGACAGGCCATACTGCGTGCTGATGGTCGTGCCGAACCAGTCGGTGCTAGAGGCCGAGGCGCTCTTGCGGGGTTTCGATTGCTCCGACGTTGAGAGCAATTCCAACGTGTACGCGCTGCTGAAGCATGAAGTGGCATCCCGGCTTCAGGGCCTCCATTCCTACATGCGGCCCAAGAAACTTCTCGTTGTTTCCGAGGACTTTACGGTAGAAAATGGTTTTTTGACCCCTTCACTCAAGGTGCGTCGCCAAGAAGTCATTCAGAAGTACACGGAGCAACTGGCGAAAGTGTATGATGATTCTCATGCCGACTGATGTAGTATTCAGCCTTGTCACAGCGCTTCATGTTCATGATGGGCCTGCTTTGATGTTCGGAAATGTTCGAGGTTCACTAGGCCCGTGACTCAATTCGCAGATTCAAGAGTGCTCCTAGTTGGCCTAGGAGGATTAGGCTGCCCGACGGCTTTGATGTTGGTTCAAGCGGGCGTTGGATTACTAAGGATATTGGATGACGACATTGTCAACGTCAGCAATCTTCATCGTCAGATACTATACTCAGAGACGGACATAGGTCACGACAAGCTGGCTTCCGGCATTGCGGCTCTGAAACGCTTGTGCCCAAAAAGCCCCACGTACCTGGACCCCGTTCAGTCTCGGCTGTTGCCCGACAACGCGCGCGAACTCGTACGGGGCGTGGATGTTGTCGTAGAAGGTTCAGACAACTTCGCAACCAAGTTCCTTTGCGCAGACACTTGCCACATCGAGAAGAAGCCTTGTGTTCAGGGTGCTGCCGTGCGATGGGTCGCGACCGCGATTAGCTCTGGACCTGAAGGAAGACCCTGCTATCGGTGTCTCTTCGAAGACCTGCCTGCCCCTGATCGAGCCTCCACCTGTGCTGAAGCCGGCGTAATGGGTTCGGTTGTAGGATTTGGCGCTGCCATCATTACTGATCTCGCATTGCGTGTTCTTCACGGCAATCCCGACTACGGAAACGCCTACAGCTATGACGGCAAGCGGGACACCCTGCGGAAGCACAAGGTTTATTGCCGGCGTGGCTGCCCTCTGTGCGGTGAGCAACCAGTGATTTCAGACATTGCTTGGTCCACCTACGTGGGGCCAAACTGTCAAGACAATCGAGTTTGACCCATCATGGACGATCAATACGTTCGGCAAGAGAGACTCAGAGAGATTGGTCCTTTGGGCCAATCTCGGCTATGCCAATCCGCCGTCTCCGTTCCCAATGACGCGGCGGCAGCAACAGCAATGGAATACCTCCGCCGATCGGGTGTCGGTTCCGTGGCCGCTGAAACGCCCGCTTTGGTGTCCAGTTTTCCACACGCCCAGCATTTTCAATTCGAAACGTGCCGCACATTCGCCAAAGGTGCGTGGACAGCCACACGGCACATCGTGGAATTGCTGGGCTTGTAGGCGGTATTCTATGCGCACATTTCGCGGTCTTTGCGCAGTATCGTTCCTGGTGGCCCTGGTGACATCCTCGCACTCTCGCGCCGACCTCCAAGATGACGTGGCGCTCATGATGCGTCGCTACAAAGACAAGAAACCCTATCATCTTGGCCCTCGGATTCTCGAACAAGCTGATGAGCTACCACTGCTTGTGCCCGACAACTTGGCGGGTTCTGGCTCAAGCTCGTGTCTTCACTTGATTGCGCTGGCTGCGCAATCTGTTCAGTTCATTTTGGATGCGCCGTCAAGCGATGAGTCCGGCGAAGATTCGACGTTCTCAAGTCGAGCAGGTCTTGTCGAAACCGTGCGCTGCGGTTCAGGCAAAGCAGCTGTGGCCGGCGCCACACTCACCATGGCGTCACCGCGTGGGGCTGTGGACATAATTGGGTTCAGTAACAATCAATCCGCACCGGTCGCGCTTCGCGTGCTGCCGTGGCGTACGGCAGGCGACGAGGCACCCGAGCAAAACCTGATTCATTGGGCTGCCTCTCCCAGCCTGGCGGCGCGCCTGACCCAGTTGGAACTACGCGCCGCGTTTCGAGGTGCGGATCGTACGGAGCGCCGAATCGTCCCCGGCGAGGACCTGCAGTCTGGGGAGATATTGGTCGGGTTTGATCCAGGATGCCACGAAGTGCAAATGGTCAGCGAGGGTGACGCCCAACACCCGGAGTTGCCCGTCCAGAATCCAGAAATTGTCTGGACCGACGATGGGCAGGCGGCGGCGGGCGATTGGTCGAATGCGATGTCGCCAGCGTTTCACGTTTGCACGGCGGTCGCGCGCATCGCCAAAATCACGTTTGACGCTTGCCCGAAGAACACACACGCTGCCCTGTTTCGGTCACATTTTCCGTGGCCCGCAGGCATTCCGTCCAATTGGGCTGTTCAAGCGCGTGACCAAATGGCTTTGGCGCTTGTGCGCCGCCACCTTCCGTCGTTGCCGGCGCTCCCCGCAAATCGTGGATCGGTAGCTCTAGCGCAGCGTCGTTGCACGCGCCGGTGGTGCCGCGATCATGCTATTTGGCGATTGCTGCAACCAGCCAAGGCCCAGTCAATGAGATATCACTGGCGGCTTCCAGCGAATCGCATTGGATTGCCGACAGTTCAATTGACGCGGTGGGCGCTTCAGTGGCGTTTTGCGTGAGCCAAGCGACCAGTATCAAGCTAGACATTGATGCACGAGGCGCCGATGTTGTATCGATTTTGGGGCTCTGGTCGATCGCCAGCGGTCCACTTTTCGCGGACTATTCGTGAATACCCAATTCGTTAGAGACTTATCCTTTCGAGGCATGACTCTTGCGGCAATAGTCCTATTGGTGTCGGCTTGCACCGCGCCCGGCAGTATGGGGACCCCCACGGGTAGTGCGCGTCCCGCATTGCAGCGATGGCTGATGGAGGACGGCATGCGCGCGGAGGTGGCTGGGGCTGATCCGGCAAGGATATTGGTGGCAGAGGCCGGTGCCGTTGGCGACCGATTTACCAGTGTGCTTGACGTTGACGAGCGTGACTGCCTGCTCGTGATGGCTCGTGCGTCGGATAAGATAGCCGATCTCGATCTATACATCTATAACGAGTCTGGATCGATTTTGTCGGTCGAACGATCGCCCCGATGCCAAGCCCTCACTGCTGATCTGCCCGCCTCATCCCAGACACGTCTACATAACGGCTCGCATTGCCACTGGACAGGGTGTCGTAGTCGTCGGCGCGCATCGTGTAGCTGGGCAAGCCGCGAAGCCGGTGCGGCGTGCACTGCAACTGCAAGAAGATGAGTCGCGTAGCAACGTGGCTCACGGTGCCTCTCCTGATCTGGACCAGCGAGTCGCGGCCCATCACCTAGCCATCGGTGGAAAGTGGATCGCCGTGGCGCAATCGACAATTGTTGTTGATTCCCGCGTCCCCGCGGTGGCCAGCCTGTTGATTCAAGAGAGTTCGTGCATTGATGTGTTGGTGATTCCAACTACCCGCGTGTCGGCATTGGATATCGAGCTCCAAGACAATAACGGGCATACTCTAGGTCGTGCGCCCATAGCGGATGGGGAGCGCTGGATGATAGCGTGTTCGCGCGAATCCAGGGCAGCGACCCTGCAAATTCGTCCGCATGACGGCAACGGTTCTGTAGTTCTTCTGGTATCGCGGGGTACGCTGGAAATGGGTCGCGCGACGCGGCAGGCGATCGAGTTGGGCGAGACGCAATCGCTTCAACTATTGACCGACTCGGAACATGAGACGCTCGATCACCTTGGGTACTCTCAAGCGAAGATTCTGGGAAGTTTTCAGATCGAGCGAGGATTCCAACATCGATTCGTGGCTCACGCAGGGCGCGGTTGCACGCGATTTGATGTTTTTGCCGGTGCTCCCAGTCTGGGTGTGCAGGCTCGAATCTATTCCGCCGATGGCGAGCTTCTTGACTCCGACGGGGGCACCCAACATTTCCCTTTGTTGGCGTGCCTAACTGGCAGAATCATCGTGGTCCTCGAGACAGTGGGTCGTGGCGGGCCGGTTCAGGTCGAGCAGCGGCAAGATGTTGTTGACAATCCGCACGCAATGAATCTACCGCGGGCAGCGGCTCGTATGTTTCAACGCGCGTGGAATCTTGGATTGGCGACGTCTTTCGGTCAATTGTCGAGCTGGGAGTCCATATCGCTGGCGGACACCAAAATCTTGGAGCGTGAGGTCACGCTTGAGCCCGGACAATGTGAAGGCTACCTCATATCACTCGATGGCGACGCCACCGGCGTGGACCTTCGGATCATTGATACCACCACGGAAGAGGTGCTGGGTGGTGAACAACACATTGACACGGCGCATGCTGACATCTGTGCGCCGTCCGGCGACAAATCCCATACGTATCGTCTGAGGGCTACGGTGCGGTCGGGGAAGTCATCAGCGCTGCTGTCAACAATTCACCATCGATAGGGGGTTGGCAATAAACACCTTTGGTGACATTCAAGGTGGGGCTCTGGTTCTATTCATGACCCAACGGACACACGTCGCGCAAAGGCACGACCCGACGGCCATGACTCACGTCCTCGACGACCACCTCGAGTGGGTCGATCGAAATGAGTTTCACAGAGGACCAAGCCTGACCGACACTGGCGGGTCTTAGCAAGGCCAGGTGGCTTTTCTGCAGCACATCCATCGGATACGGAGGTTCCGGCGCGATGTCACTTCGGTTAACCTCTATTGTTCGATCAACCCCAGCGAGTCTGACTCGGATCATGCCATGCTTCGAAGACACGACGAAAGAGAGCCACCATTTGCCGTCCATTCTCGCGAGCACACTGCGACCCGCTATGGGTTGCCAGCCAGGCACCGGTCGCGGTGGCCCAGCCTTGGCCATATCGCGGTCAAAGTCGTGTCTTTCGCCCGCCTTGTCGAACAACCGCCTGAGGTTCAACTCGGTCAGGGGATTCGGCGACACGATTTGCGACCAGGCAATGTCATAGGAATTGCCGTCGGCGTCAAAGGCCCGGGCCCCACTTGGCTTGGGGCTGGCGATTCGACAACCGATCCAGCGGCCCCGGTTGACATTACATACTGCCAAAGATTGAGGCGCAAGCTGAACGGGTTGTGTCGGCAGTCGATAGGTATCCGCCGCTTGCACCAATGCAGTGTCACCTGACGGCATTGCTTGAACCCGCAGTTGCGGTGTTGCTTCCGTTATGACACGAGCTTCGTAGAATTGAGCGGCGCTTGACTCGACGAGTACGCGATCTCCACGCTTAGGTAGCAATGACCTAGAATCTGCCGAGTTCTGGGAACGGTGCGAACACGCAAGGGCAAGGGCTAGCTGGGCGACGATCCAGGGCAGTCTCATCAAGATCTCCATCGTGCAAACCCGTCGCATGATCCGTCGTACAACAACTAGGCGTGTCACAAGACTCGAAGTGAACGGGAGAACGCAAACGCAATCGAACCCGAACCTTCTGCAGGCCACAAGGTAAGGCTGCGGACGCTCGTTAAGTGCGAAAAGCCACAATCACAACATATCTGTGTGATTGTGGCTTTACGATGCGTTTGCTGGCTATCGTCCAACTAGCCAATGGCCTACCTGGGCATCCAAGCTGGCCATTGGCAATACTGAAGACTCACTCAGCTACCACTGGAGCAGGGAGAACGGCCTTCTTGGGCGCGCGCCGCTTGGCCACCTTCTTTTTGCCAGCCTTCTTTGCGACCTTCTTGCCGGCTTTTTTGCCGGCCTTCTTGGCTGCCTTCTTCTTGCCGGCCTTCTTGCGGGCCTTCTTTGCCGGAGCGGGCGCACCAGCGGTCATTACCGCAGGCGCTGCCTTTTTCTTCGCTCGACGCGCCTTCTTCTTACCGGCTTTCTTGCTGGCCTTGCGCTTCGGTGCGGGTGCCTCTCCGGCTACTACTGCTGCTACCTTCTTCTTGCGTGCTGCCATGGAACCTCCTAAAGGTGCCGGCTGGGCGTCCCGCCGGCTCGTTACAATGCATATATTGCAATCTATTGTGGTGTGTCAACTGGCAATCTACGTCTACCGACCGGTCTAGCAAAAACAGGCTAGATGGCCTGTACCCGTTTGTGGTTTGGGCGTTTGCAGAGGCAGCCCAGTTGTCTCCGATGCCGCGCGACGCGGAACTCCGCGGTGGCTCGGTGCGGTCCGCGCGCGACACCGTACGTTGGCGGCGATTCGCACCGGTACGCGATCGTATCAATGCAATTTCCGTGAGTGGAAAACTGACCTTGATTTGAGTCATGTCATCGTCGAACTGCGCCGTGTGTCTGCCACGAATTGCAATCCGCAGAACGTGATTAGAAGAAGCTAGCATGCATCGGCTCAGGCCGTCATTACCAATTTTGGTTGACTGACGTTGGGCGATTGGGAACCGAGTTGACGCCACAAACGTCGCTTGCATGAAAGCCACACGAAACGCCGCAGTCGCGGTCTCTCGCCAGGCAGATGGGGATTCAAAGCCCTTGCTGAAACGGCCTTTCCCCTGTCAATGCGCGCAATCACGACACGACGAGACAACCTGGCGGGTTCCGCCGACGGCGGCGTGGCCGCCGGGAACCGCGTCCCCGATGCAGCTTTGCGGGCCAGCTGTTGAGTCCCGCTCGCCCTTTTCAGGATTCGTCGAGACGGTGCAGTTCCAGTTCCAGTCTTTCATCAGAAGCTTCGCTTGGAACGGCACCACTTCCAGCAGAAAAGTCGCCCTTTCCGATCGAGCCCGAGTCCGGTGAGGACCCCCGCCGACGCCAGCGCCAGAGAACCAAGCCAATGAACGCGGCTGCGCCTGTGACTGCGAGCCAACCCAGCCCCCCTAGCTTGTCCAACGGAACGTTATCGGGCACGGCGCGGATACGTTGGCCATACCTTTCGACCAGACTGGCTTCGATGCTGTCGGCGGATTCTCCTGCCTTGAGCCGGGCGCGAATCTCATGCCGTAGCGCGTTGGCAATATCGGAGCCATGGATGTCCAGAGTTTGCGCCCAACAACAAGGTGCCAAGAGCCGACCTTCGAGTCGCTCCGCACCCGGTACTTTCTCACCAATGTCGGCGGCAGGTAGCGTCTTTTCCGCGAAAGCCGCCGCGTCCATACAGAGCAACATCGCGAAACTTGCGACAGCCACAAGTCGATGCAGTCGTTGCATGCAAGCAACTCTGCCATAGGAGGTCGCCGCGCGCACCAGACGATCAGGGATCAAACTGAGCAAGGCCCGGTTTGGAGGCGTGTCCCCACTTTCCATTGGCCCCCCCAGCCCCAAAATGTAGCTCACGGCAGTCGCGCAATGCCAACACCTCGTGTTCTGTCCGGGGCGCGACGTTTGGCCCATCCCATGCTAAGCGAGCGTGGTTGTGCCCAAGTTCCCCGTCACTTCGGAGATTCTGCCCGCCGGCCTTGAAGGCACTGGCGCTATGTTCGATGCCATCGCACGACGATATGATTTGCTCAATCGCTTGATGTCACTAGGCAAAGATCGCTTTTGGCGCAAGGAGACCGCTAGAAGACTTGGGTCCCCGCGCCATGTTCTGGATCTCGCCACAGGCACCGGAGACTTGGCGCTCGAGGTAGCTCGGCTCAACCCCGATGCGAGAATCATCGGGCTGGACCCCTCGGAGGGTATGCTTGAAATAGGCCGCCGCAAAGCAGAGCGCATGGGGTTTGTAGGTAGAATCGAATACGTCAAGGGCGATGCCCAAAGGCTACCCTTCGACAGTTCCAGCTTCGACGCTGTTTCCATGGCATTTGGTATCCGCAATGTGCCGGACCGAGCGAGGGCACTCCGCGAGATCGCGCGCGTGGCCAGTCCGGGCGCGCCGGTCGCGTTGTTGGAGTTGACTGAGCCCCGTGGACGCGGTTTTAGTGTCGTCGCGAGACTCCACGTGCATTGGGTCGTACCGATTTTGGGGGCCTTGCTGTCTGGTTCGCGCGAATATGCCTACCTCTCGCGGTCGATCGCCGCATTTCCCCCGCCCAGCGAGTTCGTTCAACTCGCTCAACGGTCGGGTCTGCTACCGGTTGACGTGCTCCCACTTAGCTTTGGAGCCTGCCATCTGTTTTTGTTCACCCGCGGTGACGAGGTTCCTCCATGAGCGGCGCCCATGGCTGTCATTCAAGCGAGATGGCGAGCGCACAGCCAGAACTCGAAAGCGTCCTCGAACGGCTCTCTGCCACCGGCAATCTCCACTTTGCTGTGACGATTGCCGCGCCCGTGGTGCCCGCAGCCCGAGTATTCCTGAATGCGCCGGGCGAACCTGCGTTTCTCTGGGCACCAAGCCCCCAGAGTTACGAAGTCGGCGTGGGTTCCGCTGCATGTTGCCAGGGGTCGGGTCCCAATTGGCTAGAATCGATTGTGGGGCAGGCGGAGCAGGCCCTCGTGAGTCTTCAGTGCGTAGGCGTCGGTGCGGCGGCCGCCGAACCCAAGTTCTTTGGTGGCTACACCTCAGCCCAGTTCAATCGTGCCTCTGGCCAGTGGAAGGATTTCCCGGAAGCAGAGTTCAGCATGCCTCGAATCCTATATCGTTTGTTCGCCAATCAGGCCTCGCTGACGCTTTTCGCATCCAATCCAGAGCTTTCAGACGCAACAAAGCGGGAAAGGTTTCTAGGACAAGTTCGTGCGTTGGCGTGCATCGATCCGGATTCGGACGCCCGAGTCAACGCCCCGGGCCGAAATCTCGCGATGCGCAGTGACAACCCCACTCGCGAGCACTGGAGTCGTCACGTGGCCGACGCCTGCGACTTACTGGATCGCGGCAAACTAGAGAAAGTCGTCCTTGCGCGCGAAATGTCATTGCAATGCACCTCACAACCGGACCTGCAGGCTGTGCTCCAAAGGCTCCTGCGTCGCGGGGACGGTACTCTGTGTTTTGCGCTCCGTCGTGGCGCATCGACTTTCTTGGGCGCGACGCCGGAGCGTCTTGTAAGTAAGCGCGGCTCGGAGATCGTTTCGGAGGCACTAGCCGGGTCTGCGGCAGCCGGTAACTTGGCGGCGTTGAGAAGTGCGCTGTCGGATCGCAAAAATCAGTTGGAACACTCATTGGTTGTGCGCGAAATCGTCGAGCGCCTGCGCGACCTAGGTGCCGACATCGATGTCCCGGAACGCCCGCAGCCAAGGCAATTTGGACCTCTCGTTCACCTTCACACAGTCCTCAAGGCCAGAAAACTTGCGGCTCCGCACCTTCTTGCGCTCGGTGAACGTCTTCACCCGACACCCGCGGTCGGCGGCGTGCCGGTCGAGCAGGCTTTAGAATTCATCCGCAACCATGAGTCATTTGATCGAGGTCGATACGCTAGTCCTGTTGGCTGGTTCGATGCCAATGGCGACGGCGAACTCGCGGTTGCACTGCGGTCCGGTCTGGTCAGAGGCCGGGAGGTCAGGCTTTTCGCCGGGGCCGGACTTGTTCAAGGGTCTGAAGCCGATGCGGAGTGGTACGAAACCGACCTCAAGTTTCGAAGTCTTTTTGACGCGCTCGGCCTCGAATTGACGAGCGAACCTCTCGAACCAGCGCTGCAGGGCCGCCCATGACGCCCCAATTCCAGCAAACTGCCTGGTCTCGATTGTTGGTCGGAACCCTCGTAAGAATGGGCGTAACGCACGCGGTTGTCAGTCCGGGGTCTCGGTTGACACCGCTGCTTTTGGCGTTGCTTTCTGAACCTAACGTACGCGTCCACTCAGTCATCGACGAGCGGTCTGCTGGTTTCGTCGGGATTGGACTGGCTCGCGTGCTCAAAAATCCAGTGTTATTGCTGTGCACGTCCGGCACGGCCGCGGCCAACTATCTGCCGGCAATCGTGGAAGCAGATCAGTCTGGCGTGCCGTTGATCGTTCTAACCGCGGATCGGACAATCGACGCCCAAAATGCTCGATCACCGCAGACCACCGACCAGACGCAGCTGTACGGAACCCACGTTAGGGGGTACTTCGAGCTGGGCGAAGCTGCGGTAACGTGCGAAACCCTGAGAAGTTTCCGCCGGCTGCTGATGAGCGCCGTCCAGGTCGCATTGACTCCCCATCCGGGGCCCGTGCAGCTCAACGCACGCGCGCGAAAACCCTTGCAGCCATGTTTGCCCGCCGACACCGAGGATCGAACGCTGGAAGGCGCCCTCCAGGCGCTGCTCGGCGATGAAACGCCTCGATGGATCGCCGGGGAGCCAGCGCCAGACCCAACGGAGCTACAGGAATTGGCTCAGATGTGCCAGATGTACCGTCGGGGACTAGTCGTTTGCGGATATGACGCCGAGGCACCTTCGCTTGACCCCGAAGCGCTGGCCAAATTCGCGGGCGCTACCGGCTACCCTGTATGGCTCGACGTCGCGCATCCGCTGCGCTGGAACCACCCTGCGAGCTTGGCCAATCATACGATCCGTTGCGCCGAGCTACTTTGGGGCTGCGAACGTTTGGTTGCTGCATTGGCTCCCGAATTGATTGTTCAAGTGGGCCCGATCCCGACCAGCAGCAATTGGGAAAGCTGGCTGGCACGTTGTGGCGCCAAGATGCATTGCGTGTTGGCACGCCATGGGTGGCCTGACCCATCGGGACGAGCATGCCTTGTTGTCAACGGCGATCCGTCCAACACCTTGCGCGCATGCACCCTGGCCGTCAAAGACTGCGACCAACCTGAGGCGCCTCAACAACCTTGGCTTACGCAATGGCATCACTGTGACGCGCGTGCAGTACAAACTCTGCAAAGCTGGGCCGTAACCGACAGACCTGACAGCGAACTGCATGCAGTGCGCGCGGTTTTCGAATCATGTCCACCAGGCACCTGTGTCGTGCTAGGCAACAGTTTGCCCATACGCGATGCGGACCTCGTGTGGCCTGCCGGCCATGGTGCATTGGAATCCTTTGCAATTCGCGGCACAAATGGCATTGACGGCGTGTTGTCCACGGCCGTTGGCACGGCTCGTGGGGGTGCGCGCCCCGTGCTAGCGCTTCTGGGCGACATAAGCTTCTTGCACGACATCGGCGCGCTTCACGCTGCGCGCAAAACCAACAGTCCGCTGGCCATCGTGGTCATTGACAACCAAGGCGGCCGAATCTTTGAGCAATTGCCGGTAATTGACGGGGTGGAGTCGAAAGACCTCGAGTATTGGACAACACCGCACGAGCTCAGTCTCGACTTGGCAGGCGCCGTGTATGGCATTCAATCGACAACGCCAACTACGTTACCGGCGTTACGGGCCGCTGTAAGTACGGCCCTGCAAACTTCTTGCGCCACTCTTATTGTAGTCCGGGTCAGTCCAAATTCTGCGCGCATTGAGACAAGAGCACTCCGAGAGGCCGTGTGCACGGCGATTTCCGAGCCAATGGGTCGCTGACTGGTTTTCTGCGATGAACTCGCAACTCCTGGAAGGTATGCATGAATTGCCACGCACAGGCTCGGTTCCCCGTAGTCTGGTGCTGCTTCACGGTTTCCTTGGTGCGCCTGAGGCTTTTGATGATGTCGTGGCGGCACTGAAACGCAAGCCTCCACTGTGCATCCCCACGCTCTACGGGCACAACGGGGTCCGAGAGACCGATGCTACTCGAGGCTTCGATGAAGAGATTGCGCGTCTGGAGCAGTGGATTGAACGCTCCGCGCGTCCCCTACCCGCTCATCTTGTGGGCTACTCCCTCGGAGCGAGGTTGGCTCTTGGCTTGCTCGTTCGGGCTCCACGGTTGTTCAGCTCGGCAACCGTGGTTAGCGGACGTCGCGGACTCGATTCGAGTGAGGACCGTGCGCTACGCCGGACCACGGATTTGCTTTGGGCCGAACGCCTGCAAAAACAGCCATTGTCCGAGTTCCTCGACGCTTGGGAGAGTCAGCCCCTCTTCGAGACCTTGCGACTTGTGGCTCCGGAGAAGCTGCGCCGGCTCCGTTACCAGAGGCTCAAGCACGACCCAGTGGCTCTCTCACAGGCGTTGTTTGGGCTTTCCCTGTCCCGCATGCCTAGCTATGCCGAAGAACTCTCTCGAGTTCGAGTGCCAGTAACCATCGTGGTGGGCGCACTTGACGAGAAATTCGTTGCACTCGGCGAGGAACTGCTGTCTCGATTGCCCAACGGCAAGCTCATGGTGGTAGCAGAAGCTGGCCACCATTTGCCGGTTGAGCGTCCGGAAGCCCTAGCGGCGGCCATCGATGAAGGAATGGATCATGACTAGTGTCTCATGGGAGAAGGCCCGAGCATTCAAAGACATCATCTATGAAAAATGCAGTGAAGGCATTGCCAAGATCACGATCAATCGCCCAGAGGTCAGAAACGCGTTTCGGCCACTGACTGTGACCGAAATGTCCGAAGCTCTTGTTGACGCTCGTGACGATTCATCGGTTGGCGTTGTGATACTGACGGGCGCCGGAGACAAAGCATTCTGCTCGGGAGGTGATCAGAAGGTGCGCGGCGTCGGCGGCTACGTAGATGAATCCGGCATCCCCCGTCTGAATGTGCTCGATCTTCAACGCCAAATCCGTACGCTGCCGAAGCCAGTCATCGCAAGGGTGGCCGGCTACGCAATTGGGGGCGGCCATGTCCTGCACATGATATGCGATCTCACAATTGCTGCTGAAAACGCCCGTTTCGGCCAGACAGGTCCCAGAGTTGGGAGTTTCGACGGGGGATACGGTGCGTCGTACATGGCCCGAATCGTGGGGCAGAAAAAAGCCCGGGAGATCTGGTTTCTTTGCCGACAATACGATGCCCAGCAAGCTTTGGACATGGGCTTGGTCAACGCCGTTGTGCCCTTGGACAAACTCGAGGATGAGACACTAAAGTGGTGTCGCGAAATCCTGCAGAACAGCCCGCTGGCATTGCGCTGCCTCAAAGCAGCCCTCAATGCTGATTGTGACGGACAAGCGGGGCTACAGGAGCTCGCCGGCAATGCGACATTGCTTTACTACCTGAGTGAGGAAGGCCGCGAGGGCAAGCAAGCGTTTTTGGAGAAGAGACCCCCGAACTTCAGCAAATTCCCAAGATTTCCATGAGAGTGACGTATGCACCCTTTGCGGGCCTGGCTGCTTGCCATACGACCTAGAACACTGCCCGCAGCGGTTGCGCCCGTGGTACTCGGCACGGCCATTGCTGCCCATCTTGGCGGCCTTGCTTGTTTTCCGGCGCTGGCCGCCTTGTTGGGCGCTCTGTCGCTTCAGATCGCGTCCAATTTGGCCAACGACATATTCGACAACAAGAAGGGTGCTGATCAGCCCGACAGACTGGGTCCAACTCGGGTTGTCAGCGGCGGTCTATTGACCGCAGGTGAAGTCCAGATTGGGCTGGGGGTTGTACTGCTTCTGGCCGTGTGCGCAGGCGCCTATTTGGTCGGCGTCGCCGGCCCGCCAATCGCCATAGTCGGGGTTCTTGCGGCAGTCTCCGCGTTGGCTTACACGGCCGGACCTTTTCCACTCGGCTATCACGGACTCGGTGACCTGTTCGTGTTCGTCTTCTTTGGACCCGTCGCTGTGGCAGCTACGGCCTACGTCCAGCTGGGAACTGCCCCGACCCTTGCATGGTACGCTGGCGTCAGCCAGGGGGCGATGGCGGCAAATATACTGGTTGTGAACAACCTGCGCGATATCGACCAGGACAATCGGGTTGGAAAGCGTACCCTCGCAGTTCGATTCGGGGAGCGATTTGCCTAGCCCAGTATGCTACGTTGCTGGCCGTGGCGTACTTGGTGCCCGTAGCGGCATGGATCACGGGGGAAGCTCGCTGGACCGTCTTGGCACCACTTCTGACGCTGCCCATCGCGTACGGCACGATGCGGCGGGTGGCTCGGACAAGGGGACGAGGGCTCAATGCACTGCTGGCGCGAACCGCACAGGTCATGCTGATATACAGTGTCTTTTTCTCGCTGGGAGTCCTTGCAAAGCCGTGAACCCGCTCTGGCTAACTTGGCAGCGGCTCAGCACGCAACTTGAGTCCCCCGTGGGGGGCAACGGCCACTACACGCGTGAACGACAAGGCCTTAGACTGACTGTCGGGGGTGTCGATGGCCCTCCAGGGATCGGCGAGTGTAGTCCTCTGCCTGGTTACTCGACGGACAATCTCTTCTTGTGCGAACGAGCGCTCGGCAATCTGACGATCGAAGACGTGTCCTGCGTAGACCTTGCCGTGCTCAAGGCGGCAGTGCCACTCAGCGCCTCCGAACTGCCGGCGGCACGCCACGCTCTTGAGACGGCGCTCGTTCAACCGCTCCTCTAGGCGAATGGGCCTGTCTGCTGCGCACTGGTTGGCGACTGCTCTCGGCCAGCAACCGCGCCCCAGCGTGCCCCTGGCCGTGGTCATTGCCGGGGACACGCCCGAAAAGCTTGTCACTGCGGCGCGTGGCGCGATTGCCGCGGGCTACGGGACAATTAAAATCAAACTGGGCCCGGCCGATCAATGGCAGCACGACCAATCGCGACTTCGGGCGCTACGCGACGCAATCGGTACTGCGGCACGCATACGGCTGACGTTAACCGCGGCTGGACGTTGGCGGACACCCATCTACTGCAGCAACTCGTCGAGTTTGACCCAGAATTCGTCGAAGAGCCCTTCGAGGCTGGGGTCCTCGAGCAACTTGGCGCTAGCCCCGTCCCGCTCGCTTTGGACGAAGGCCTGCAGCAGCGATATGCGCTGGATCACTTTGCGTCGCACGTAACCCGGCTGAACGTGTGCGCCGTCGTACTAAAACCCATGGCACTGGGTGGCATGTCTCGCTGTATCAGCATGGCGGCCCGCGCTCGCCTTATGGGCCTGCACGTCATCATTTCACACCTTTTCGACGGTCCAATTGCGCTGTCCGCCGCGGGCGCGATGGCTTTGGCTGTCGGCTCGCCGGACTTTGCACAGGGTGTCGCCCCACATCCTGCGTTGCTCTTGGACCCAAAGCATGCCATTCGTCACGTTCGAGGCGGTAGGCTCTGGTTGACGGATGAACCCGGGCTGGCACTCGACCGCGAAGAAGCACCATGCTCAGCGTAAGCCAGGCAGCCCGTGACGCGGGGGACCAGACTGCCGTAGTCGTCGGCGGGCAATCAATCAACTTTGAAGAGTTGTCGCGACGCGTTGTACCTATAGCCGACAAGCTCAGTCGATTGGTGCCTTCGAGTCAGCCCGTTGCATGGGTCGCTCATCCTACGCTCGACTCCTTGCTGCTTCTGTACGCCCTATTCGAATTGGGTCACGCGGCACTCCCCCTCAATCCGCGTCTGCTGCCTTCGGATCATCGGTCGATGACCGAGCAAGCGGGAGCGCTTGAGGTGTCCATCGATTCGAGCGGCGTGACCGTTGTGTCAGGCTCAACTGCGGCAGGATTCGACTTATGTCCTGCCGCCGTCCTGGTTGCCACGAGCGGCACCACGGGTCGGGCCAAACTCGTCAAATTATCGCAAAGGGCGCTTTTGGCGGCAGCCGACGCAAGCGCGGACCGTTTGCGATGGTTCAAGAGCGATCGCTGGCTACTGTCGCTCTCACTGTGCCACATCGGAGGGCTCTCAATTGCCACACGATGCCTGATCGCAAGACAGCCAGTCGTACTGGGTGCGCCAAGGGGAGATCCGGACGAACTGATGCGTCTCATCCAAAGTTATGACGTGACATTGGTGAGTCTCGTGCCCACACAACTGCATCGAGTAATGGCTGCGGACAATACTTTGCGCGGGTCCAAACTGAGGGTGGTGTTGCTAGGAGGAATGCAGGCGGATCCTTGGATTGTCGCTGCGGCACGGCTAAGGGGGTTTCCGGTACTTACGACGTACGGAATGACCGAAATGGCATCCCAAATTGCGACGCAATTACCGGACGATCTCCGCACTCTCGTCGGGCCCTGCCACGACGTCGGACCTGCCCTTTCTCAGGTCGAGGTCAAAATACTCAACGACGAGATTCTGGTTCGGGGTCCTATGTTGTTCGACGGTTATGCCGGCGAGCCTGTCGAGGTTGATTCGATGCGCGGCCCCAGCATCGCTGGCATTGCCACGCACGATGGCTGGTTCCACACAGGTGATTGGGGGCGACTTGATGCCAATGGGCGTCTCACGGTCGTCGGGCGCGCAGCGGATCGAATCGTCACCGCCGGGGAAAATGTTGCTCCTGCCGAAGTCGAACGGGTCCTGGAAGCCCTGCCAGCAATCGAACGTGCGTGCGTCTTTGGAATTCCCGAAGCCGTAAAGGGCGAACAGGTCGCAGCCGCAATCATTCTGCGCCAAGGCTTTCACCTCGATCTTGACGCATTTGAGTCGCAAATTGCCCAATACCTCGCGCCGTTCAAGCGACCGCGCGCTTGGGCTACCCTGACGGAATTTGCTGTCACTCCCACTGGCAAACTTGACCGTGCCGCAACGGCCAGAAGCGCAAGCTCGCAGCTTCAAATCATGAAGCACCGCCGAACCCCGTAAGTTCCTGATAGCGCTTCTCCGCGACCGTTGAGTTCCGCGGCTGGAAAGTTAATAAGGCTTCCCAATCATCGCTGGCGGCAAGCGTCGATGCTCCCGCCATACGAACGGTTTGAGCCCAGGCACGGCGATTTCTCGGTCGGCATGTGGCATGAACCAGGCGCCGTCCTTGGACGCCTGCATGACGTACATATTCTGGTGCGGCGCGGCGACGTGACCCAACAACATGGCGGGCTCGCCCTTGGCATTCTTTGCGACGTCCAATACGATGACCAAGGCGGGATCTTTGCCCGAATGCACGAAGTAGTCTCCCGGCGCAACATCGGTGGAGTCGAGAATTCTGCCTTGAATTGCTAGGGCGCGAGGATCCGTCCATTGATACGCGGCATCGAGGAAACTGCGAAGATCGGCGTAGCTCGGGCTACTGGCAGCGGGTGCTTTGAAGACCCAATGCCAATCTTGTTTCTTCGTCACTATGCGTTCGCCTGAAAGCCAGCGACTAAACGGCATCATTTTGCCCGAATTCGACGCATAGTTGATCGTTGAGGAACCTCCCTTGTAAAACTGCCATTCGGCGTGTAAGCGCAACAGAGCGTCCGCCGACTCTTCGGCATGCATATCAATCGCCATAACCGCGGCCGCAAACCCGCCCAACGATACGATCGAGGTCTTGCCGCTCGCATCGGTCACTGTGGTTCCAGGCGCAGCAAGCGGTAGAAATCGCAACCACTCGCCAAACGTTTCGGGGCTAACCGCGATCCGCTGATATCCCGGTGGATTCACAAAACGCTGACGCAGCAGCATTTGAGCCACGGGGCGGCCCTCGCTTGCGTTCTTGATCCATGGGTACCAGGTCATTTCAGGTGTCGAAAGTTCGACCGGTTCTTTGGGTGCCTCTTGGGATTCGGGTGCCGTTTCTTTACCCGACGAAGGCTTCGCTTTCGTCTGTACGGTCCTGGAGACGTGCGTGTGCCTGAAGAGGCAACCACGAAAGGACACTCGATTGCGTTGACAAGCTGATGTGCCCAGCGCCACTGCCGCAACGAAAATCCAGGTTGCAATTCGATTCACGGGGCCCTCGCTCGCGCTCGATGGATCGGGCGTCATCGTGCCAGAAGCAAGGGCACGTGAGCACTTCATCGTTGCACTCGAGGCTCGAAGCAGACTGAATGTCCCTGTAACAGCCAACCGGCCTGTCTACTCCGTTGTAGGCCATTGAGCATTCTCTGCCTCGGAAACGGCGTTAGACTGAGGCGAAGTCATCGCAAACAGCGCTGTTCCGTAATGTCAGCCCTTGGAGAAGTCACGGCGGTCAGCGTAGACTGCTCCGAAAGCTAAGGAATGGTTAGTCGCTCGTGAGTTCGGCCCCTGACGCAACCAAGCCTCGCCTCGTGGCAGGCGTAAATATTCTCAAACTTGCCATTGGGCCGGAGGAGGCTTTCGTGCTGTCGCGGGTTGACGGGCGCAGTAGTCAACAAGACATCGTTTTCGCGACTGGTTTGCCGCCGGAACGCGTGGAACATGCGCTCGCTCGACTCGAAGAACTTGGCGCAATCAGCTACAAGGGTCACGCCACTGGCGACCAAACTAAAGATGTCGCTCGGAGTGCGACCAATTCCGCCCGCGATTCAATCCATGACCCTCAAGGAACCTCGGGGGTTCACGCCGTTGACCACGAGAGTCCGCCCGCGTACGCGTCGGAGGATCTTCAGGGGGACTTCGACTTAGACATCTCAAAGCGACGCCTCATTTTGGATCGGTACTATCGCATCGATTCTTTGAACCACTATGAGGCACTTGGCGTGCCGCCGGACGCGGACCGCAAGGCAATCAAATCCGCGTACTATGAACTTGTCGCATTGATTCACCCAGACAAGTACTTTGGGAAGAACCTGGGACACTTCCGGGGAAAAATGGAGCGTTGCTTTGAGAGCATCACGGAAGCCTATGACGTGCTGTCCAGGCAAGAGACACGCGAGAAATACGATGCTTATCTGAGGAGTCAGCAACAAGTTGCGGAGCTTCAGCGCGCATTGGACATGCAGGTTACTCCGGACGAGTTGGATCGGCTTGAAACCGAGCTCATGCGATTGGCGGATGCAGCAGCCTCCAGTTTGCCACCCAATGAGGTTGGCGCCCATGTGCCGATTGCGACTGGGACGTCGATGTCGATGCAGAATGTCAGGGTGCTTACCGATCAGGAGCGGCGTCAGGCGCTAGCCAACGCGCTGCGTCGTTCTGCGACAGGCTCGCGATCGTCTTCGGGTGGGCAGTCCAATGCGCGTTCGTCGAGTCCTGACCTGACTACGGCTGTTGACGGACTGCGCCACCACTATGAGGCACGATTGCGACAAGCGCGCGAGTCGAAACTAAAAGGCCACATACAATCGGCAAAGGACGCTCTAACGAAGAACGATCCCGTATCCGCCTGCGATGCGCTTCGCATTGCGCAGCGGCTTGCGCCGGACGACGCCGCCATTGCGAGTCACCTCGCCGAAGTTCAGGCACAAGCCAATTTCGTTCTCGCTGAACGCTACATGGAGCAGGCCAAGTACGAAGAGGAACACGGCCGTTTGGACGTCGCAAGCCGCAACTTTTCACACGCGGCCCAGGTGCGCCCAAGCGCCGAACTCTGGGAGCGGGCCGCTCGCTGCGGGCTAAAAGCAAAGTTGGATCTACGCGCGGCAGCCGAAATGGCCAAGAAGGCGATCGAGATTGCGCCCGAGCGAGCTTCAACGCACGCACTTCTAGCTGAAATATACGCAGAAGCTCAGCTAAATGCCAGCGCCGTCGCCGAGTTGGAGAGGGCAGCACGACTGGCACCCAACGATGATAGCATTCGAGAACTGCGCCGTCGCCTAGGGCGGAACAGCACTTAAAGCGGAAAGGTTCACATGGAGCGCGTCATTGGAATTGATCTTGGTACCACTAATTCATGCGTCGCAGTGATGGAAGGCGACGCGCCTGTCGTGGTGCCCAATCGGGGTGGTTACAAGACAACGCCAAGCATCGTAGCCGTCACCGAAGCGGGCAAGAGGCTGGTAGGGCACATTGCCAAGCGGCAAGCGATTACTAACGCTGAGAATACCGTATACGCCGCGAAACGCCTCATTGGACGGAAGTGGAGTTCTCCGCAGGTTAAGAACACGCTGTTAGCCAGTGCGTTCACCATTATTGAAGGCCCGCACGGCGACGTGAGAATAAAGCTTCGCGATAAGACCTTCAGCGTACCGGAGATAAGTTCCATGGTGCTGCAGGAGATGAAGGTAATCGCGGAGGATTATCTCGGGGGGCCCGTCAGCAAAGCCGTCGTGACGGTCCCGGCGTACTTCAACGACAACCAGCGCCAAGCTACCAAAGATGCCGGACAGATCGCGGGCCTCGACGTCATTCGAATCATCAACGAACCGACTGCCGCATCACTCGCCTATGGATTCGGGAAAGGATTTGACCGAACCATCGTTGTGTATGATTTGGGGGGCGGCACATTCGACGTCAGCGTCCTGGAAATTGGCGCGCACGGCGTCTTCAAGGTCATTGCGACGACGGGTGACACATTTCTGGGCGGTGAAGACTTCGACGGTCGCGTTATTGACTGGCTCGTCAAAGGTTTCCACGAGGAGCACGGCATTGATCTACGACAGGATCGAATGGCCTTGCAGCGGTTGCGCGATGCCGCCGAGAAAGCCAAATGCGAACTTTCAAGCGTAGTGGAGACCGAAATAAACCTTCCTTTCATCATCTCTACCGGTCGTAACGAGGCGCTGCACCTGCAGCGAACTCTGTCGCGCCCTGTGCTCGAAGAGCTCACGGCAGATCTCGTCACGCGAACGATCCAAATTACCCAACAAGCTCTGCTGGAAGCAAAATTGTCGATTCAGGACATCGATGAAACCATTCTAGTCGGTGGCATGACTCGCATGCCAACGGTCCAGCGTTCCGTCGCACAGCTCTTTCGCAAGGAGCCCGGAAAGGGCGTCCATCCCGACGAAGTTGTCGCGCTGGGAGCTGCGATCCAGGGCGCGGCGCTGGTCGAGGAACGTCACGAGATGGTGCTGTTGGACGTCACACCGCACGATCTAGGAATCATGACCGTCGGCAGTCATTTTGAGGAGCTGATTCCTCAAAACACGACGGTCCCCACGAGCCGCGCCAAAATCTTCACCACCAGCCGTGACAACCAAACGGCCGTCAAGATTCTTGTGATGCAAGGCGAAAGCCGCAAGGCCGACGAGAACGAACTGCTTGGCGAATTTGTATTGACCGGTCTCAAGCCTGCGCCCAAGGGTCAAGTTGAAATCGAAGTCACGTTCGCAATCAACACGGACGGCATTGTCAGTGTCAGCGCCAAGGACACGGACACGGGCCAGGCGCAATCCATTCAAGTAACGGCTACCAGTGGCCTTACCTCCGACGAGATCAGGAGCATGATGCAGAACGCTCAAGAATACATGGTTGAGCGTCGCAGCGATGAGGCCTTCGAAACAGAACGCCAGCGAGCGGAAACGCTGATGGCGGAGGTGGAGTCCATGATTCCAGTTGTCGAGCGTGTCGTTGGCGCTTCTGATTTTGGTCGCGACGCTTTGGCTAAAGCTCGAAGTGTCGTGGAACGCGCACGACAGGCCGTTCAGCGCAAGGACACACAGGCCGTGCGTGAACAGGTTGACATGCTGGAACGAACGATTCGCATGTTCAGAGGTGTTGTTTCAAGAGGTACGTAATCCGGTCCGCACGAGAGACAAACGCGCATAACTAATGTCCGCCGATCAGAACCGCCCCAGCAAGCCGCCTCGCGGTCGAGCGCCCCTCGACACGCTGGATAGGCTGGACTCTTTGCGGCCAAGTTCCCTGCCGCCGGAGCTCGGTGAACTCGATTTCAGTTGGGACGATGACTTGGTGGCGCAGAACAATCGTCCCATCAAGCCTGCGTTCGCCCCCTTGGAGCTTGATCTCGACTTGGATGAGGGAGACCGTCCCACGGCTGTTCCGGAAATTCCCATGGATCAATTCGTGGCGCGCGCCATGGCTCAGGTGGAAAAGGAAGAGTTCGAGCAGGTGCCTCCGAGTTCCACACCGCCCAACGATGCTCGACCGTTGACAGGTCCCCCGACCTTGCGGGAAGGGTCCGGTCCGGCCAAGCCCATCGAAGCTTATGACCCCTTTCCTCCTCTACGCTCAGCAAACAGCCCGGAACTCAAATTGAAGTCAGTGCCACCGGCCGCACCCACCCGCAGGTTGGACCCGCTGGCGCTTGACATCTCGGACATGAATCCAAACAGCCCGGATGCTGACCTGACGCCGACAGAGCCTCCCGAACCAGCCGCGTCGTTGCAAACGACAGTGGTGCCCGCGGACGACGATCCGCACCGGAGAACAGAGGCGGACGCCATCGGCGGGATCACTTTGCCTCCGGGAGAGGACAAGTCGCGCCCGACCATGAAGGATCGTTACGCCATGGGTGATTTTTCGGGCGCCCTCGAGATTGCCGAAAGCTTGCTTGCTGCTGACCCATCCGATCTAGAAGCCCAACGGTATGCCACCAGTTGCAGAGATGTTCTGACTCAGATGTACTTGTCGCGACTCGGCGGACTTGACCAGATCATAAGTGTCGTCTTGCCGCCTGAAGAGCTGCGTTGGCTGAACCTTGATCATCGAGCCGGCTTCCTGCTCTCCTTGGTGGACGGCGTATCGACCGTCGAGGAGCTGCTCGACATCTCAGGCATGTCGCGTTTGGATGCGCTTCGGATCTTGACTACACTGCGCGAGCAGAGAGCCATTTTGCTTAGCATACGGTGAAGGCGTGCAGACCCTGCGCTTGCGCTTCGGGGTTTGGTTGCGTGCCCTGGCATTGAGCACTGCACTCTTCTCCGGCAGGGCTTGGGCGGTGGCGACCATTGCAGGACAACCGGATCCCGTCGCCTCCTACCGCTTCATCGCAAGACTAGATTGCGAGAACCATACAATCAACGCAAGCGGCACGATCCGATTTACCAATCAAAGCTCAGCCACGCTGACCGAGTTGTGGTTCCACCTCTACCCCAATGCGTTTTCTCACGAAAAGACTCGCTTTTTGCGCATGGCTGCCGGTACGCGGCGTTCACGGCACACGCGACTCGATTTCCCTGGAAGTCTGCAGATCATTCGACTTTCCGTCAACGATGCAGAAGGACCTGATATCTGGGTCCAAGCCGAGCCAAGTACGCCAGGCGACCCCGACGACGCCACAGACCGTCGCGTGCCTTTGCCCAAACCCCTGTTGCCAACCCAAACGATCGAACTTTACGTTCAGTTCATTACAAGACTCCCGTTTTTGATCGAACGCATGGGCTGGGTCGAGGATTTTCATGCGGCGGCGCAGTGGTTTCCAAAGTTGGCTCGACTTGAAACGGACGGGACTTGGAGACACTTTCCCTACGAGCCGCTCGCGGAATTTAGCTCGGATTTCGGAGACTACGATCTGTCGATTGACGCGCCCGAACAAACGATTGTCGCCGCACCTGGCGATCGGACAATCGTCGCTCACCATGCTGGACGTCAAACTACGCGGTTCCAACTCAATGGGGCGCACGACATTGCGTTCTTCGCGTGGAACCGCTTCGTCGAAACGGACGTCGAACGGAACGGAATTCAGATACGACTGTTCGCACCACCGGGACATTCACGGAATGTGGGTCTGGAGTTGCAGACCGTTGCCTTCGGGTTCCAGCATTTTCAAGCGCAGTACGGTCCCTATCCGTATCGGCAGTTTGTCATCGTTCATCCTCCCGACGTTGCAGCGCCCGCAGGTGGCATGGAGTATCCGGGTCTGATCGTTACCGGGGGACCTTGGTATCTTTCGTGGACTGGCGCTCGTTCGCTACAAGCGGTGACACTGCACGAACTCGCACATCAATGGTTCTACGGCATAATCGCCAATGACGAAGCCCGTTTTCCCGTCTTGGATGAAGGCCTGGCGACATGGGCAGAGCTCGATGGGCTGAGCAACCAATTTGGCATCAGTTCGGCATTTTCTGGTTTTGGCGTCACAGTATCAGCGAATGCCGTCGCGGAGGCAGCCGCTATCGTGCGAGCCGAAGCGGGGCCGCTTGCGAAGGCCGCCTCTGAATTTCACTCGTTCAGGGAATTGGCTGCCACCGTCTACGCCCGAACCGCAACATTGATGAACACGTTTGCGAATGTCTACGGTCAAGCGACGTTGGAACGAGCACTGCGCCGGTACGCTTTGTCTGAGCGCTACTCGCATCCGTCGCCGCAATCACTCATCGACGCGGTCGCGGCCGAGATGGGTCCGGAGCCCGCCCGAAATCTTCGAACTGCCATGATTGACAATGGTTGGATTGACTACCGTGTCTCGCAATTGACGACGCGAAAGGAAGACCGTGATCGCTGGTATAGCTCGGTAACGTTGAGTCGCATCGGATCCTTGAGTTTTCCGGTGGACGTAGCGATGACTCTGCAGTCTGGGCGGGTGATCCACCGAGCTTGGCCACCCGATATCGCCGAGTTGAATCTAAGCGTCACGGATTTTGCGCCCATCGAGAACGTACTCATCGATCCAGAGAACAGGGTTACGATCGAATCCAATCGTTTGAACAATTCGCGTTGGCGAGACAGGCCTTCAAAGCCGGTCATATTGTTGAATTGGCTGACCTGTCTGTTCCAATGGTTGCTCTGGATGGTGATGCCGTGACCATCCAATCGGCCATTTTAGAGGCGATTCGTAGGCCTAGGTTGGTCATTTGTGCATACGCTTTGCGCCTCGTGGTTGCCGTGGGAATGGGTTTGGGATGGGCCAAGTTGCTCGCACCGGATTGGATCATGGCTCAGAGAAGGCGCGACCTGGAGCTGTTCGCTCCAGGCGCCGCCGCGCTCTTACGCGTCTTGGCTGAACAGCGTTCTAGGTCGATGCAGATTGTCCATCACGACGCATTGATGGCCATCGGCCTGGTTGCGTTGGGCAGTATTGTGACTGCGATCTTCTTTGCCGCCCTGGCCGGCAATGCGCCGACGAGGTGGGCAGAGTGGCAGCGTCGAATACTACGAATTGCGCCAAGATTCATCGCGATTGCGATCGGATGCTGGCTGACCACGGGATGCATCGTGGCCACTGCGAACATTGCCATGTTCATGATACCAACGTTCGTCTATCCGGTCGTGGGTGAGCTAGGAACCGATCTAGCGCTGTGCCTGCTTCTCGCATTCATGTCCATTGCCATTGTTCTAACGTTCATTGCAAGCGACCTGACTCGTGCATTGGTGGTTACGAAGGCGAGTAGCATTCTGGATTCCACGGTCCATGCTTTGGCGTGCTTGAATCAATGCCGGGTCCGGTGCGCTGCTGCAGCCGCCGTCTTCGTCGCACCGGCCATCGCTGGCCCGCCACTGCTCGAATTGTGTCTTCCTTCGGCACAATCTCTGGGGCTCGTCGGGTTAGCGGCTGCAGCGCTCGTGCGACAAGTCACCATCGTCGCACTTTGCGCGTTGCACATTGGCTGGTGGCTTTGGGCATTGAACCTTGTCCAAGTGCCGTCACGACGGAAATGCAAGACAGCCCTCTCTGGCTTTGGCGATTAGTCGCGACTCTGCCGACACGAGTGCTGCCGCGCGGGTCTTCAGATGTTCACGCGAGGTCCTAGCGCCTGTTGATAGATCTGCAGCATCCTGCGAGCCGGGCGTTCCCACCCCATGTCACGTTTCATGATCCTGCGACGCAATCGCTCGAACTCGGGACGGCCGAACGCAGTCACCGCTCGCGCCACGGCGCCTAGAAGACCCTCAGCCGTTTCGTCGCCAAACAGGAAAGCGCTGCCTGTCTCCAGTTTGGCGTCGCAGTCAACAAGATTGTCGAGGAAGACTCCCCTGGCAATGGCAACGGGCAGGGCTCCGTAGCGCTGGGCCAGCAAGTGATTCGTCTCAACCGGCGGATTCTCTGACGCAAGCAGCACGAAGTCGGCGGCGCTGAACGCTCGATGTATTGCTTGAGCTGTGTCGGCGGTCAACGTAGCCAAGCGACCAGGCCATTGCGAAGCCAGGTGCGCAGCGACATCCTTCATGTCCGCAGCGTCCTTTGCGTTTAACGCAATGACAATGCTCAACGGCTGATCGAGCATTTTCTCCAAGCAGTAACGCAACGGTCGCGCGCTGGGGCCTTCAGCAATGGACCCTGGCACGAAGAACAGCGGGCAATTCAGGTCCAGATCCAGCCCGAGTTCGCGCTGCAACGTTGTCTTGCACGTGTTCTTCTGAGAGAAGTCTTCGGCGTCATAGCGCGCCGCCAACAAGGGATCGATCGCTGGGTTATAGCGCGCATAGTCAATCCCTCCCTGTATCCCGAGCAGAGGTTTCTCCAGTTTGCTGACAACCTCGGCCAAGGGTCCCGCGTAGGAACCTTCACCAAGTAGTTTGGCGTATCCTTCACTGAGCGTCGTGACGAAACTAGCCGTGCGCAAGGCTGCTGCCATAATGTTGTACTGGCCATCCAAGCGCAACTGGGGCATGTCGCGGAGCGGTCCCAGGCATGACGCAGCGTCGAACGATAGAGTACCTTGCCACTTGATATCGCAGACTGTCAATATGACGGGCGGTTTGGAATCTTCCTGCAGTTCAAGTGCCGAACCGACAAGCCCCCCGTACCAATCATGGACGTGAACGATGTCAGTACGCACGCCAACCTCAGCGCGGTCTTTGATGAATGCCGCCACGGCCCTTCCAAAGATAACGGCATCGACTGCACTGTTGTGTCCGTTCGTTCCTGAATCACTCGCCAGCAACGTGAGTTGAACGCCGGATGTCAACTGCGTGTCGAAAACCGTGAGCCCCGGGTGCCCTTCCATTCGAAGCGGCGAAAGCCTCCGGGCCAAGAGAAGACCGCCCTGTTCGTACGCGTCTGAGTACGGGACGACCACGGTCACCGAATGACCAACTTGTTTGAGTGTTTTGCCGAGCGAAGCGACCACCTCGGCCACAGCCGTGCGTTGGACCCAGGGGGCTATCTCAGAAGTGACCAACAAGATGTCCATGCCGGGTTCCGTCTACCACGTGTGGTCGAGGACGTCGCGAAATCTCTGTGCAAACGGCCAGTTTCCGGCGATATTCCAATAGGGGGCATGTCCAGCAACCGCGCACGGGCTCAAGGGTTGGTCGAAGGGACTGGCCGGCGCTCTAGCTTGGACTAATGTCGCTCGTCATGGACGAGCTCGTTAGCAAGGCTGCCATTTTGCATGAGGCGCTCCCCTATATCCGGCGCTTTCATGAGCGGACCTTCGTTGTCAAGTACGGGGGTCATGCCATGGTCGATGCCGAACTGAAAGAGAGTTTTGCGCGCGACGTGTGCCTGTTGCGGTACGTGGGCATTCGCGTGGTTGTCGTGCACGGCGGCGGCCCTCAAATCAATCGGACGCTCACTCGCCTTGGCATTGCTTCGCGATTCTCCGGTGGTTTGCGGGTGACGGACGACGAGACGATGGATGTTGTCGAGATGGTTCTTGGCGGATCCATCAATCAAGATATTGTCGGGAACATCTGCAAATTCGGTGGCCGCGCTGTCGGTCTCAGCGGCAAGGACGACCAGTTTATGCGCGCTGAGCGCGCCGCGGTAATGAAATCCAAGACTGCTGACGGTTCGACGGTCAACGTGGACTTGGGTCGCGTGGGTGACATCACTCAGGTGTCATCGGGATTGTTGGAGCGCCTCGTGAGCGAAGGCTTCATTCCCGTCATTGCGCCCATTGCAGCCGGGCCCGATGGAGAGGCCCTCAATGTCAATGCGGACACGGCCGCTGCGGCGGTCGCTGCGGCCCTGCGCGCAGCCAAATTCGTGCTGATGACGGATGTACCGGGCGTTC
Source organism: uncultured delta proteobacterium (assembly GCA_963811985.1). Taxonomy (GTDB): domain Bacteria; phylum Myxococcota_A; class Polyangia; order Polyangiales; family Polyangiaceae; genus FEN-1139. Next base: position 329,336 of record CAWEUH010000037.1, on the reverse strand, counting down.
TCGACTCCGACAAGCAGCTGCTGGCTACATTGCGCGCAGGGGACATTGAGCGACTGATCGCCGAGGGTACTATCGTTGATGGCATGGTTCCTAAGGTTCGTTGCGCCTTGGACGCCGTCGATGGCGGCGTCGAGAAGGTGCATATAATTGACGGTCGCCGCCGGCACGCGCTGCTCCTGGAGATTTTCACGGATCGCGGTGTCGGCACGGAGATCCACTGACTTGACCGGCAGTCGCAGCGAGCCATCGGATCGGTCGCGACTTCACCGTTCAAGCCGCTTCGCCGAGGCTCCTGAAGGAACGGTCCGCCCCTGCGACGTGCCAGAAGACTCGATCCGAAGAGTGATCCGCGTGCCCCCGGAATTTGCCGGGACACGCTTGGACGTCTTCGTCAAGTTGCAGCTTCGCAACACGAGCCGCACGCGTGCCCGAGCCATCATCAAGAACAGCGCCTATTCGCCCGACGGCTTGCGACTTCGGCACAACAGCCGCGTTCAAGCCAACCAGCACGTTATCTTGTGGCGGCCACCCTTCGAGGAAGAATCCGAAGACTCACATCTTGAGATCTTGTACGAGGACGACTGGTTGTTAGTCGTTGACAAGCCGCCATTCGTAGCTGTTCACCCAACGGCGCGTTACTACCACAGCACGCTGATCAAACGGCTCGAAGCGCAACGGCCAGGCGAGTTCTTCTCGTTGATCCACCGCTTAGATCGCGAGACAAGCGGGCTTGTGTTGGTGGCCAAATCGAGACCTGCCGAGCGCGCATTCAAGCGACTGCTTGAAGACCGCAGCGTTCAGGCGATGGTCGTTGCGAAAAATGAGACATTTCCTGCAAATGCGCCGAAGCGAACGCTTGGCGCTGGAAAAACGCGCCCGAGCCGCTGTCCCTGTCAAGAAAACCTACCTTGCGCTCACTTGGGGGACGCCCGTCGAAGGAACAATTGAGTGTCCCTTGGAAGTCGATACGGACAATCCGCTCCGCGTCAAGATGCGCTTGGCTCCCAAAGGAAAGGGACTCGAGGCAAGAACGGACGTGACCGTGCTTGAGACGCGTGGGCGCTATGCGCTGGTTGCCTGCGAGCTGCACACGGGGCGGCAGCATCAAATCCGCGTCCACCTTTCAAGCGTCGGCTGTCCGGTGGTTGGCGACAAGCTCTACGGGCCCAACGAGCGGTTGTTGGCACGCGCAGCCGATCGTGAACTTACCGGCGAAGATTTACGGATATTGGAACTGCCCCGCCATGCGCTCCACGCGCACCGCTACCAGATGCCCCACCCCTTCACCGATCGGGAGCTGGAAGTCGTCTCTCCGCTCGCCGCTGACTTGAAGAGCTTCTTCGACTCGGCACCACTCAACGATCGATTGTAGGGTCTGGCCTTCTCGCGAGCAGACTTGCCTGCACCAGGTGATTGACCTTCGCCCGGGCCGCTGCTAAGAAGCCAGTGTTCAGACGACGTTAGAACCTGCGCACGGGGAAGCTCGGTTAGAAGCCGACGCGGTCCCGCCGCCGTAAGCGCGGACGAACCCGGCAAGTTGCCACTGCGGCCAAATGGCCGCGGGAAGGCGCCGGAAGTAGAACGATGCGCAAGCCGGAATACCCGACGCAGCTTCGAGTGGGTTGAATGGCCCACAGCGTGGTCCTTCGCAACGGTCGATTGGCGGAGGTTCCGGCATGAAATCAAAGACAATTGTTGGTTTTGGATTTGTTGCGCACTTCACGGTCACGGCGTGCGGCGATTCGAATCGCCTATCTCGATTTAGACAGCGATTCTGGTACAAGCGACATCGACGACGCGGGCAGCGTGCAACAAGAAGCGCGGGCGTCTAATTCCGATTCGGGTGGAGCGGTGCCCTTGGTTGTTCCACCTGTAGCGCCGGATTTGGCGCCCTGCACGAATCCCTATGCCCCGGTGCTCGAGTTCGTTCCAGCAGGTGCGACGCTTCCGGTGTTTGCGCGTACGTCCGATGGATTGTCAGTTGGCGCCGGGGACGTAGGCGTGTCATCGCCCAGCGCCTGGAGCAATACTTCAAGCATCAGCTTGCCAACGGATGATTCGACGATATCGGTGTTCGCCGAGTTGTCGGAAACAACCTGTCCCGATGCCGTCGAGTTCGCTCATGAGTACTCAGTTCGGCAGTTATTTCCGCCGGCTGCTGGGCAACCGGGCTCAACGGCAATCGCAGGAGACGATGCGCGCCTGAGCGCCTGGGCGACCAAGGTTCTGGCCGTTAGCTATGGTGAGAACGTTGATACCAGCTGGCAGACACCCGACAAGGCACTGGGGCCGGCCACGGGCGATGCCACGGACGTCGTCAGCCTCGGCGAAGGGGGCACCATCACGTTGGGGTTCGACGCAACGCTTGTTGACGGAAGCGGGTACGACTTTGCCGTTTTCGAAAATGGTTTCAGTGACGAGTATCTGGAACTGGCGTACGTCGAAGTAAGTAGTGACGGTGAGCACTTTGTTCGTTTTGACACAGCAAGCCTGGTTGCTGCCCCAGTCGGACCCTACGGCACACTCGATCCTCATGAACTCGAGGGTTACGCGGGCAAGTATCGGGTCGGATTTGGCACACCATTTGACCTAGGTTGGCTCAAAGCCAGACCCGAAGTTCAATTGGGCCTCCTGAATCTATCCCAGATCACATCGGTTCGAATCGTCGATGTCATCGGAGATGGTCGAAATCGGGATAGTTTCGGGCACGTCGTCTACGACCCCTATCCCACTACGGGCAGCGCGGGTTTTGATCTCGAAGCCATTGGTCTGTTGAATGTGGCGCCTTAGACTTCCCCCATTTCGAGGTTTAGGCGGGCAGTCTGCAGTTCCACAAAGTACCTTGGACGCAATGGCAGCTACCGTGTGGCTACGCCACGAGTTCTGCGCGTTGGGTGCGATACTCATCACATACTCTTGGTCAACATCGATTGCCCTGGCTGATGACGATCTAGAAGTCACCGTGAGTGGCAATCCTGTTGATCGACATTCGAGCCGTGACGTGGCTGCCGCTTCAACCGTTATACGCAGGCCGGAACTCGAAGCCCCTGGTGCCGATGCCGCAACCGTCCTGGCACTAGTGCCCGGAGTGCAGGTTCAGCGAAGTGGGGGCGGAGCCGATCTAGCCACCGCAAGCCTACGAGGAACGTCGAGTGCACAGACGCCTGTATATTTGGCTGGTATCCGGCTCAATGATGACCTGTCAGGTACGGCCGATCTGTTGAACAATCCCCCTTTGGATGCTGGATCGAGTTGAGATCTATCGCGGACACGGTCCCTCGAACCTGGAAGAAGTTGGTATTGGAGGTGCAGTGCTTTTCGAGCCTCGATACCCGAAGGGGTCCTCCATGCGCGGCGGCATGACCGTAGGTAGCTGGGGCAGTCGGTCTATCTACGGAGCTTTGGGACAAGGTTCGGAACGTTCAAGCGCCATGGTCGCCTTGCGCAGAGAGTCGGCGGACAACAACTATCCTTACTTGGAAAACGGCGGAACCGCCGACGAGCGGTGGGTCACTCGCGACAATGCCCAGCAATCTACGACTGATGTTTGGGCCCTCAGCCGCATGTCGCTGCGGAAGTCTGGTCAGATATTGCTACTGTCGAACGCTTTTGACCGATCTCAGGGCATTACGGGTATCTCACTGTATCCTGCCAAGCATTCGAGCGCCCATGTTTCGCGCGAGCTCTTTGGGGCATCTTCGCGCGCAACATTCGGGTGTTCGCTCGCGACACAATGCGAGGTTTCTGGTGCCACCAGCTTTCAAAGAGCCCTCGTATCGCTGCAGGATCCAGCAAACGAACTGGGTCTGGGCGCCGCGGGATTTACGTCGATTGCCACCCGCGTGACTCAACGGCTGGAGATCTCTTGGCCGCTCTTGGATCGAGTAACGTTCGGCACAATGGGTTCAGGTAACGTTGAGACGCTCGACGTAGTTCAGTCCGGTCCATCGGCGCTTGATGCCACACGTCGCCAAGGGACATTGGGCGCAAGTTCTCAATGGATGCCTGTTGACGAATTGATTCTGCTCGGTTCGGCGCGCCTTGTGACTCAGGCGACCCAGGCGAACGCGCAATTAAATTCAGATACCTACCCCACAGGCAGAATTGGGGGGGCGATCGCCCTGCTGACTGGTTGGCAGCTGCTTTTCAATTGGGGCAAATATGTGCGCACACCGACCCTAGGTGAGCTCTATGGCACGTCCGCAGCGGTTGCAGGCAATCCGTCGCTTCAGGCCGAAAAAGGCGCCAATCTTGATCTGGGAACTCGGGTTGGCGTTCGGGGAAAACTCGCGACATTGGCGCTCGAAGCATACGCGTTTCGTCAAAGTGTCGACGGACTTATCAGCTGGCAACGCTCGAGCTTCGGGCAAATCAAGCCCTACAACGTGGGGCAGGCGCGACTGCAAGGCATTGAGAACTCGCTAGGGCTAGAGATCCTCGAAACGCTGCAGGTCCAATCAGCCGTCACACTGCTCGATCCACGCGACACGACACCCAGCCGAAATCCCAAGAACGACATCATCCCTTTCCGATCGCGGCTGGTAGCGGACGTCACGATTCGACTTCACACACGCCCGACTTCACTCGGACTGTCGCGAGCCGGCATTTCCTTGCGAGGTGCCCACCGCGGCTCACGCTACCAGGATGTGCCCGGTCTTATCATCATTCCTCATTCCACGACCTTTGATGCGGGGCTGGACCTCGCCCTTTCTGCCGTGCCGGTGTCGCTTCAAGCCAACGTGTACAACATCTTCGACTATTCCTCGTTTGATATGGTCGGCTATCCCCTGCCCCCTCGCACTGTGATGCTCGGCGCTGAAATAAGTTGGGAGCGTCACCCATGAGACTATGGATTCTTCCGGCAGCAAGTCTGATTCTGGCGTGCGATGTACCGGTACACAAGCCTACGGAGACCGGGTTGGGGGATGCAGCGTTAGATACACCAAACGATGCAGGTTGTCCTCGTGGCCTCGTCGTAGCGGCGACCGACCTTAGCCAATCCGCGAACATCGGATTGGCGAGCACGACCGGAGAGGTGCTCTCTGCGTCGATCATTTCGACCGCAAGTTTTCCTGCCGGGTTCACGACAGCGTTGGACGGTGACATCGCGTTTCCATCTACTCCTGCGTCAGGCGATGAAGTCGTGATTCTGGATCGTTACCCAAGGAGTGTATTGACATGGGTGAATCTCGCCACCGCCCGCGTGCGCGCGCAATTGTCCGTGGCAACGGGATTTTCCGCCAATCCGCACGACTATGCACCAATCTCTCCCCAAAAAGCGTATGTAACGCGTTTTGATTCAAATGCCGACCCCGGGAGGGAACCTTATGATGAAGGAGGCGACTTGTTGATCATCGATCCGAGCATTCCATCGATCACGGGTCGCGTGGACGTGGCCAGCTCATTGCCAAAATCAGCTGGTTTCACCGTTCATCCCGATCGAGCGACCCGCGTCGGCGGTCGAGTATACATCGTGGTTCCGTACTATGACACGGCGTACGACTCTGGGGACTCGTGGATTGCTGCCATCGACCCGGCATCGGACGCCGTCATTGACAGCGTGCGGCTTACAGGGCTTTCGGGTTGCAGCGGGCTGGACGTGGCACCGGATCGGAATAGCGTGGCTGCGGTCTGCTCAGGCCGCTGGCACGGCACGAGCACGGCAGACTCGGGCGCTTCGGCGATTGTGGGGGTGACACTTGAACCAAGACTGCATGAAATCTGGCGAGTTTCGGCCAGCAGCGTTGGCGGTCGCTCCTTTGGCTTCGATGTCGCCTTTGTTGACCCCAAACATGTTCTTGCGCTGCAATTGGGCGACTTGGGGCCGCCTCTCATAAACGACGAAGCCTACGTGGTTGACGTTGAAACAGGGAAAGCTGTCAAAGTGCTACAGTCAGCCAATGTGCCGGTCACGCTAAGCGCTGGGCCATGCAACTACGACTGCGGTCTTTGCTTCATGGCTGATGCCCAGCGTAGATCGATTCACCGACTGGAGTTCAATAGTCCAGCCCAGTGGCATCTAGTTGATTCCATCTGGGACGACCCGACAGGGTTGCCACCCAGAATGCTGGGATTCTTCTAGAGCGGCCCTAAATGTCGGCGTCGAGATCGGCTATTGGCGTCAGTTTGGACCAGGGGAAAGAGCCGCACCCCTTATCAAGGTTCTGAACGTCAGCGCGGGGTGTCTGATTTGCCTGCTGTTCAGTGGCCTCGGAATAAGCAGTTTGGCAATACCACAGGTTGCTATTGTCGTCCGTAGTCCAATCAAATCGGCTCCAAAGACCCGCAAAATAGGAGTTGTTCGAGTCATTGAGAGCGATCGCAAAATCGATCGCATTGTCAACAACTGCTAGATGGAATGCGTCGGTGCCGATATACCAAGTATCGGAGGTGATCCGGATATTCGTGTCATAGTCGTCCTTATAGACACCTTCGATTTCGGGGGCGTCCAACTTTCCGGAACCATCGGTCATGTCTCCCGAATCGCCGGCATCAAATGCCAACGTCCCGCCCGTACTGAAAGAAGGATTACCTCCACTACCTGATGCTTCACTCGTTGTAGCCTTGCCGCTGCTGCAGGCCGCCGAGTACCAAGCAATCAATCCCAAGAGTGCGCCTCTGATTCGTAGCCGTTTCATTTGCATCTCCATTGCTGCGCGAGTCTCGCGAAGCTCTTGAGGCGAATTCGGTCACCGATATGCCAGATCGAAATGCCCCGTTCGGATGCAACCGTTTCGATCCGGACGCTCGACACCCCGCGAGTCGCCTACGGGCCGTACCCCTTCAGAATTCAAGAAGTACCCGCGAACTTGCCAGGTTTCCTGACTTCCGGATCGTTCTCCGCAATGCCTTCCCAGGCTCTTCGCCCAGTGGTGTTATTGCTTCGTTCCCGGTGACAGTGGCGGGGGCCGCGCCGGCTTTGCACCGGCTTCCCTTCGCAAGTTCACGCGTGAGCTCATCGCCCACGCCCGCCACTATAGCATCCATCCAATCGGGCGACGCGAAAATATGGGCCGTCACGCATCGATAGAACAGCCGTTCGAGGCAGACCGAGTGGTCACTGTTGACTCGCAGCCCGACTAGCATTACCGGGGGACGACCCCATGTCTATTCGACGCGCTCTGGTTTCCGTTTCGGACAAAACAGGTCTTGTTGAGTTTGCACGTGCCTTGACCGCTCGCAGCATCGAGCTGCTCTCAACGGGTGGCACGCAGAAGTCTCTGGCAGACGCGGGCATACCAGTGACATCCGTCGAGAGCTACACGGGCTCGCCGGAGGTCATGTCCGGTCGCGTCAAGACATTGCATCCGCGTGTCCACGGCGGCCTGCTTGGCCGAGAGGGTATTGATGACGCCGATCTCAATCGAATCGGCGGCGCCTATATTGATTTGGTGGTCGTGAATTTGTACCCATTCGAGCAGACGTTGGCCAAACCCGACGCCAAGCACGATGAACTCATCGAGAACATCGACATTGGCGGTCCGAGCATGCTTCGCTCGGCTGCCAAGAACTACCAACGGGTCACCGTTGTCTGCGATCCTGATGACTATTCCATCGTATTGAAGGAAATCGAGGCGACCGGCGACACAACGTTGGCAACGCGCCGCCGTCTGGCAGCGAAGGTTTTTGCTCACACGAGTGCCTACGACGGCATGATCACAGCCTGGCTCTCGGCGCAAGAAGAGCCCGACGGGTATCCGCGATATGCGTCTATTGCCATCGAAAAGGCCTATTCCCTGCGATATGGGGAAAACCCCCATCAAACGGCTGCTTTCTATCGGGAACGATCCGCTATGGCGGGAACTCTTGCGCGCGCCGAGAGTCTCGGGACTGGTGCCAAGGAACTCAGTTACAACAACTTAGTGGACGTTCAGTCTGCCCTTGACGCTGTGCTCGAATTCGACGAGCCCGCGGCCGTCGTTGTCAAGCACAACAGTCCTTGTGGCGTTGCTGTGGCAAGCCAACTCGACGAAGCCTACAGACTTGCGCGCGAGGCCGATTCACTCAGCGCTTATGGCGGCATTGTGGCTTTGAATCGTGAAGTCGATATCGAAACCGCCAATAGCCTTTGTGAGACGTTCCTCGAGTGTATCATCGCACCCAACTATTCCGAGGCCGCTTTGGCTAAGCTTCAATCGAAGAAAGCGTTGCGCTTGCTGGCAACCGTCGAACTGGCTGCCGGCCGGCCACGGCCGGCGCCAATTCCGCCAAGTCAGCGGGGGATTCGTCGTCCAGGATCGCGATGGCACAGGCTCGCAGGAAGTGCTCAAAGGGCGCGTCGTGACGCAATGCCACCCGTCGCCCGCGCAACTTGCGACGCTGCAATTTGCTTGGTTGGTTTGCAAGCACGTGAAGAGCAATGCCATCGTGCTCGCGCGACAAGGTCAGGTACCGTCAAGCCATGTCACGACGGGAATCGGGGGCGGGCAAACGGCGCGTGTCACGTCTGTCGAAATCGCCTGCAAGAAGGCAAACCAATTGGCGCAGGGTAGTGTTCTCGCTTCCGACGCATTCTTTCCGTTTGCCGACGGTGTGGAGGCGGCCGCCGCTGAAGGCGTCACGGCGATTGCCCAGCCCGGCGGGAGCAAACACGACATTGAAGTCATCAAAGCGGCCGATCAGCTCGGGCTTGCCATGGTGTTTACGGGCGTCAGGCACTTCCGCCATTGACCCCGGCCCAAACGACCGCGTATCCAAAACTTGACTCGCGATCGATGCGTTCTGTGCCCGATGGTCGCTGGCGAATCAGCCTGAAAAGAGCGTGATAGTCGAGTTGGCCCCTAGTCCCTTCCGCCAACGCCTGCTCAAAACTTGGCCACGCTCCACTTGCCGTGCATAGGCTCGGGCGCACTTCAATAACTGGTCCTCAGCGAACAACGCGTCTTTGCCAGGATTCTCAGGAACAGCCCAAGATGAACCAGCAAGATACAAGAACCTGCAGCGTCTGCGAACGCTCCTTCGTGCCTGAGTTCAGCTACCAGGTTGAACGCCAATGTCCGGCGCAGCCAAGCGGAGAAACTACGTTGACCTACTACTGTTCACTCGATTGCGTCAGCAAGAGTCACCAGACGGCGTCGCAGACTACGTGCAGCGTTTGCAAGGAACCCTTTAGTATCGAATACGCTTCGCAGACGGTCAGTCACGCTAAGCTTCGCTACTTTGCCTGCAACAGCGATTGTCGCCGCAAACTATTGCGGATGTTGCAGGGCGCCCGCCTGCATGATGCAATAGGAGGATCGAGTCTCCAATCGGGCAGTCAACCCGCGTGTCCCGAGCCACTGCTCGTGCACTCGCAGGAGACACCGTCGAGCACAACCTGGCGCCGGATTGAAGGAGATTTGGCGGGCGCGCCTAGGGTACTAGCGGTCTTCAATCACAAGGGCGGTACCGCGAAAACCACAACCTCGATAACACTCGCGGCGGGGCTTGCATCTTGCGATCGTCGCGTTCTTCTCGTCAACACGGACGCTCAGGGTAATGTCGCGGTATCTCTCGACGTTCGCGCTGAAAAGACGCTGTACAACGTGCTGGTTACGGCTTGCGACCCGCGCGAAGCAATTGTCGCAATTAGGCCCAACCTAGACGTATTGCCATCCAACGAAACGCTTGCTGCTGCGGAACTGTACCTTGCGGGTCAACAGCGACGCGACCGCGTTCTTGCATCGCGTTTGCAGTCGCTTCGAAACGAGTATGATCATATCATTGTGGACTGTTCACCGAGCCTGTCGCTGATGAACCAAAATGCGCTCGTGTTTGCGGATGCATTATTGTGCCCGGTTGCCTGTGATTACCTATCGCTGGTTGGCGTGCGACAAGTGCTGAGGACCATCAAACAGGTCAATCGAGTGCTGTCGCATCCCGTCCGTCTCTGGGGTGTTCTTCCGACATTCTTCGATACGCGCGCACGTGTCTGTACTGAAGCGCTATCCACACTCAGGGAGCATTTTGGTGACCGTTGCCTCGAGCCCATACGCATGGCGAGCCGCGTCAAGGAAGCGCCTTCGGTTGGGCGCACATTGTTCGAGCACGCCGGCGACACGACGGCCGCGAAAGACTACCTTCGAGTCGTTGCGCGGCTGCTTAGCGAAGCGGATGGGGCCGAATCGCCAACTCTTAGACAAGAAAGTGTCGCATCATGACCGAGCGTGGCGATTTTCGACAAGCTGCAGGCCGGGTCCTTCAGACGGACGACGTCGAGCAGATCCTGAGTGACTGTTTCTTCTCCGGCCGACAAGTGGAGTTCAACTCGGCCTCCACGCGCAGCCAAAGACCGGATAACTACAAAGTTATCTGCATAAGTCTCTACAACGATGACCTCGTTCGCCTTGACGACATGGTCACCAAGCTCAAACAACGAGGCCTCACAAAGGCAAGTCGCAGCGCGCTGATTCGATTTGCCTTGTCCAACGTTGACTTGAACTCCGTTCCGAAAGGCCTTTAGGGGCGACATGGGCCCCACCGAATGGGCTCACCGGCTCAATATATCGCAGCATGCAATCGATCTGTACCTAGACAGTGATGTTGTCGATCTTCACGTGGACAGCTTCATCTGGACTCGCTCTCTCGGCTATCGACTCCAACAACGCCATGGTTCAGGCCTACTGGGGGGACGCTACTACAGCCAAGTAGACATTCCCAGAATTCGTGAGGCGAACATATCGGGCGCCACATGGGTCATCACGACCAATCCATGGCGCAGCAGGGCTGGACGGGCGCGCGCGCTTGCCAGAAATCTTCAGCATCTGACGAATATTCTCGAATCTCAAGCCGCAGACGTCATGGTTGTTGGAACATACTCCGAGTACATCGGCGCCAGACGTTCAAACTTGCATGCAGCATTTCTCGGCATACAGGGCGGAAACGCTATCGAGGTATCCGTCAACTTGGAGTCTTATAGCCGAGTCCCGAGTTCTACGGGTCACACTCGTGCACCTCACCAATTCGGCGCTCGGCTTCACGAGCTCACCGTTGCAGTTTGGCCGCGATGGCGGCCTAAGTGCTGCGGGACGTGGCCTCGTAGAGCGCCTCAATTCCCAACGAATCATCGTTGACTTGGCGCACGCGTCGCCGCGTACGTTTTGGGACACATTGGAATCACATGATAAATCGTTGCCGGTATTGGTCTCGCACACGGGCATTGACGCCGTGTATAAGAGTTGGCGAAACCTGACGGACGAGCAAATCAAAGCGGTTGCCGATACAGGGGGCGTCGTAGGCGTATTCTACTATGGCTCCTTCTTGGGGCGCGGGTTGCTTCGTGGACGCTTGGAGAGAATCGCCGCACATGTGGCGCACGCGGTACGGCTGGTTGGAGCGCAGCATGTGGCTCTTGGGAGTGATTGGGACGGCATGATTGTGACTCCTAAGGACATGCCCACCTGCCTTGAGTTGCCAAAGTTGGTGCAGGCGCTTCTCGACGTCGGGCTTTCAGACGCTGACATTCAAAGCGTTCTGGGAGCGAGTTTCTTGCGGATGCTACGGTCGGTTCGGCCCTAGCAGAGGGCATCACTGCGCTAACACCGGCGAAGTCAACCGTTGATTGCCGCCAGTTCCTGTTCCACGAATCTCAGATCTTCCTCAGTATCCACACCTCGGGTTGGGCCGCGCTCGACCACCGACACATGCACGGCAATGTTCCAATACAAAGCGCGAAGCTGCTCGAGGGACTCAGCTTTCTCATAATCGCAAGCGGGTAGTGAAGCCAATCGCAACAATGTTTCGGTTCGATAGCCGTAGATTCCAATGTGCTGTAGAGTACTCGCTGCATTCGCTAGTGCCACATCAGTTTCAGGGGGTAACGGATATGAATCGCGCACCCAGGGTATCGGCGCGCGCGAGAAGTACTTCGCATAGCCCCATTTATCGATCACCACTTTCACGATATTGGGGTTCAAGACATCGCGCGAATGCCTAATTGGAGCAGCCAATGTGCTAACGGCCGCGCCCGGATTGCGCATCAGCGACTCTGCAACGGTTCGCACATTCGCCGGATCAAGCAAAGGTTCGTCGCCCTGGATATTGACCACGAGCGTGTCAATTCCAAACCGTCGCTTCTCGGCGACTTCTGCCAGTCTATCGGTGCCGCTACGGTGCGAGGGAGAGGTAAGTTCAACGTCGCCCCCTATGGCGCGAATTGCTTCCGCAATTCTCGTGTCGTCGGTGGCTACAATCGTAAAATCTGCTTTGGCGCGCAGGGCATTCTGGTACACGTGCACGATCAGTGGCTTGCCGCATATCAACCGCATAGGCTTGCCCGGCAGACGTGACGCCCCAAATCGCGCAGGGATTATGACCCCAACTTCAGAAGCAATCTCGCTGCGCAATGTCGATTGCGAGACTGAGGCACCCACCAATGCTTCCTCAGCGCTTTTCAGGATGGATCGTGCGTCCAGTATGTACTGCGCCACTTCGCGGACAGCCCCTCTTCCCCCGCTGTTCAACGTGACGTAATGGGCACAGGATTTTGCGCAATCAGCCGCATCGCGCACTGCCACGGCAAGACCAACCGACTGTAGGCACGGGACATCCAACAAGTCGTCACCGACATAGCAAATGGCTTGCGGGGAAAGGCCGCGTTTCGCCGCTAGGTCGTGCAGACAACGGAGTTTGTTCGCCGCATCACCGATTACCTCGCTTACGCCCAATTCGGCTGCCCTTGCGCTCACGGTGCGTGTGTCTCGCGCGGATAGCCAGACCACTTCGATGCCTGAACGAATCAGAAGTTGAATGCCCAACCCATCCCGAACATTGAACCGTCGTGTTGCCTTGCCGTCGGCCGAAATATAGAGCGATCCGTCCGTGAGAACGCCGTCGATATCAAGAACAACGAGTTGCACGCAACGCGCGCGTTCGAGCGGTTCGAGGCCATTGCTCAGTTGCATTGGCTAGCCTCCCAGACTGGGGTCAACCGACGCTTCGATGAATCGCCTTGCTTTCACGATACGGTCGAGTTCTACGAGCACTCTCAACAATTCCTCCAGAAGATCGACAGGCCACATGTTAGGACCATCGCTCATCGCTTGATCCGGAGAGAGATGTGTCTCCATGAAGATTCCGGCGATGCCCGCAGCCACGGCAGACCTGGCCAGAACCGCCGCCATCGCACGTTCGCCCCCCGACGCAGAGCCCATATGGCCTGGTTTCTGGACGCTGTGGGTAGCGTCGAATATGACGGGGCAACCTGTTCGGCGCAACGCGGCCAACGAACGCATATCGGCAACTAATTCGTTGTATCCGAAGCACGCACCCCGCTCACACAACATTACCTGAAGGTTTCCCGCGCTTCGACATTTGTCAACCACGTGAACCATTTCCGATGGTGCCATGAACTGGGCCTTCTTGACGTTCATGGGTTTATGCGTAAGTGCAACGCGTTCGATGAAGTCCGTCTGGCGCGCCAGGAACGCCGGCGTTTGCAGGACGTTAACGACGGAAGCCACCTCGTCAACGGTCGCACTGTCGTGCACGTCCGTCAGGACGGGCACATTCAGCGCCGTGCGGACTCTCTCCAGTACCGCCAGACCTTTCTCCAATCCCGGCCCGCGAAAGGATGTTCGCGAAGTTCGGTTCGCCTTGTCGAAGCTGGACTTGAATACGAGGAAAATCCCCGCATCGCTTTGCGATTTCGACCAAACGAGACGCTATCTCGAATGTGAGTTCTGGCGATTCGATGACACAGGGCCCGGCAATTAGGAAGATCGGTTCTGAGTTGCCAATTGCGCGGCCGGAAAGCTCCATGGTCGTCATCTGAACGTTCGCTTGGACAAACGCCTCTCCGTTGCTTAGACGCGCACGTGCTCACGTACTGCCGTCACGGTCAGTGTTCCAATTCCCATGATGAGAAAGCCAAATATAGAGACAGCGACTACGGATGCAAATCGCCGGGGATACGCCGATTCATCGGGCAGAGACGGCTTGACAACGGCGACGAGGCGTCTTTGGTGACGCAGGTCGTAAAGCTGCAAGTCGGTTAGCATGGCTACCGACGACTCATAGACCCTCTCCGCAAATGACAGGTCAAGCCGCTCTCTTTCAAGAACCTCGGGGCTTGCCGCGTCCGAAGCACTCTGCCGGCTGGCAGCCACTAGCCGTTCTTTCGCTTCGCTGACCTGCTTGTTGGCACTGCGGAGCAACACGAGCCGCGTCTGTTCCGATGTTGACTCAAGCATCGCACTGCTTACTGCCACAATCGATTCTGCAATATCGGCGGCAGTCCTTGGCTGGAAAGCCCTTGTGCGAAGCACCAACGTTCCACTGGCTGAATCCACTTCAGCTGTTATCTTTGTTACATAGTACCGAAATGCCTGCTCTCGTGACGCCCTGCCAGAAAGCCTTGCAAACACGTCCCATCGCCTGCTCTGATAATGCCGAACAAGACCCAACCGCTGGTCGATTGCCTCAAACATGGAGCGCGACAGAATGAACTCGCGTATGGCCAGCAATTCCCGGCTGCTCGTCGTCGAATTGGATTGGGCACTCAACAATGCATCGGATTTCGGGAGATTGACCTGGTCTGTCCCCTCGAGCGCCAGCACGGCCGTTGAGTCAAATTGCTCGCTGGCCCAAAACCCGTAGTAAGCAATCGCAAGCGCGGTTGGCACGCCGACAAACCACAGCGTTCGCCAGGCTAGCTTGCGAGTCCAGTCGCGGCGCAGTTGCCTTGCGGTCTGTTGGGTGCTTTCGCCAACGTCGCAGTTCGGGGTCAATTGTGCAGGCATCCGACCGACCTATTCAATGCTCGTAGGCATACTGGGCCTCATCAATGGTTTCAAAGAGATTTAGCCGGCCATTTCGCAACAGGGCGCAACTGTCGCAGTAGTTTCGTATTGTCCCCATGTCGTGCGACACGATGATGACGGTCGAGCGACCGCGCCTTTCATCGAACGCTGCGCGGCACTTCCTTTGGAATTGAGTGTCTCCGACCGCCGTAATCTCATCGACCAGATATACGTCGAAATCTACGGCCATGCTCAACGCGAATGCCAGCCGCGCACGCATGCCCGATGAATACGTCTTGACGGGCATGTCGAAGTACTCGCCAAGTTCGGAAAAAGTACGCGCGAATGAAACCACAATCTTTACGTCCATACCGTAAATGCGTGCGACGAACCGCGCGTTTTCAGCGCCAGTCAGCGAGCCGCTGAAACCGCCCGAGAATCCGACGGGCCACGACACTCGTGCCCGCCGCACAATCGTTCCTGAATCTGGACACTCGGCACCCGAGATCAATCGCAGCAGGGTTGACTTGCCTGCCCCGTTTCTCCCGATGATTCCTATATTGCGGCGTTCAGGAAACTCCGCAGACAATTGGTTCAGAACGACATTCATGCCATTCAAAGTCGGGTAAGCCTTCGTAACTCGATGCAGTGTAATCACGAAAGCACCAGGCGTCGGCGTGCGACCCTTTCGAGCAATAGGCCGGCGAATGCAAGCACAACAATCCATATCATCGGGTACGCAATGCCGACGTGGTCGGCTCGATACCCGCGGAAGTAGCCAGCGCGTGTGAGTTCGACCGCGTGCACGATTGGGTTGTAGGTCAGCACATTGCGATAGCGCAATGGGAGATGACCGGTTGGGTACATGAGACCCGAAAACCAAAACAGTGGCCGGACCAAAGGGCCATGTAGCCTTTCGACGGTGCTCGAGAACACACTCGACGCGCACAGCACAAGCCCCAACGTAGCGCCGATTCCGGCGGAGAGACCCAATCCGACAAGAACTTGCAATGGATCCGAGACCTCGAACTCTGCGGAATATGCAGAGTAGGCCGCCATGATCAGCGCGAAAGCCAAAACATTCGTGGCAATTTCGAGTGCCGTTCGTGCAAGCACAAGATCCAGTGGACGAACCTGCGGGTAGAACAGCAGGCCGCGATTGGCCTCGATAGCGTGCATTGCGCGACTGCTAGTTTCGCGGAACAGCAGGTACGGCATGAAACCGGTCGCCAGAAACGGCACGATGTTCATGCGATCAGGTGCGCTGCGTCCGACGACACGATAGACAAGTACGAACGTCCCGATGAAGAGCAGAGGCTCCAAGACCGCCCACAGGTAGCCCAATCGACTCTGCCCGAATCGAGTTCGAGTCTCTCGAAGCACCAGAGCGTGGACTACCTGGATTTGAACCAACAAGGGGTGCATGGCAGAATGTTACGCGACACTGTGCGTCGTTCGCGTGATTACTCGGATGCGAGATCGCCAAGGTTCTCGATTACGCCGGTCAGTTGCCCTTTGGAATCTACGACCAGCAGCGTCCTGAGGCCTAGACGACTCATTCGTTCCCTTGCCTCTCGCGTATGCGAAGATTCTTGGATCGTGACCGGATCTTTGGTCATGACGGCACTCACAGGCAATGCTAGCAGATTCTCGTGTCGCTGCAGGGCGCGCCGAAGATCTCCGTCGGTAAGCAGACCGAGCGGAACCGTTGAATCGTCGGTGATCGCGATCAATCCAAGATGCCCATCGGTCATCTGATTGAGTGCCTCGGCAATCGAGCAGTCTGGCGCGCAAGTGGGCAAAGGATGCCTTTGCATGACGTCACGAACATATCCAGAAAGAACCCGCCCCAACGAGCCACCAGGGTGGTATCGACGAAAGCGGTCCCTTGAGAAACCGCGCAGGCGCATCACGGAGGTGGCAACGGCGTCACCCATCGCCAGGGCAGCAAGCGTAGAGGTTGTAGGCACCAAATCGAGCGGGCAAGATTCCCTTTCAACCGAAGCGTTCAGAATGCAATCGGCACTTCGGGCAATCGACGACTCGGGGTCGCCGACGAGCGCAATGATCCGGACCCCAATTTCACGCAAGAACGGGATGAGACGCACCACCTCTTGTGTCTCGCCGCTGTTTGAAATCAAGATGACAACGTCTGCGCTACCGACAGCACCCAGATCGCCATGAGCCGCCTCACCGGCGTGGAGAAATATGCTTGGCGTTCCCGAGCAGCAGAAAGTAGCAGCCAGTTTCTGGCCGATATGACCAGACTTGCCGATGCCGCAAACTATCAGTCGCCCCTCACACTGCGTGATCAGGTTGACGGCTGCCCGAAACTCGTCATCCAGGCGGTTCGCGAGCTCTACAATCGTTCGCGATTGCGCAAGCAGCGACGCGCGCGCCGCCTGCAGGACTGCATCCGGGGAAACGCATTCTGACCGTCTATTGGGCTCAAGAACTCGTAAACTTGTCACCGTGTCGCCCCACATAAGCAACAATTTGGCAAGGGGGCCAGGGATGCAGCCGCACTTTTTGCAACTTGAAGTTGCGGGGCGGACGGGACTCGAACCCGCGGCCTCCGGCGTGACAGGCCGGCGTTATAACCGACTTAACTACCGCCCCAACAGGGAGGCCCTTACTAGCACGGTCGCCTGTCTCAACAAGCGCAAACCGCGACAGAGATCATGCCGGGAACTGGACGGCCGGAAAGCCTGCTACGTCCTCCGGGCTTCTCATTCAAGGCGAAAACGCGAAGCCAAGAGCCTTCGGAGAAGCGCTACCCCGACGGCCGCGCACAGCCGGGGCTTCTGCGCGTTCCCAGGACGGCAAACTCAACTTGAACCTCATGCGGCACGTGCTCTGGCGCCGATACCCTCAAGACAACACCTAGCGCCCCAGATGCGGCGTCCTCGGACTCGAATCGACTCTCAATCCCCCTGCACATTCTGGCCCCCGCCTGCTGCCGAAACAGGCAAGCATTGCGACGCACTGATGCGGTCCCTTGCCACTCTAGTAATGTTTCCACGCGCGGCCCGAACAATCCCTGGCTGCGCCACACTCAACAACTCAGATCCCGATGAGGTCGATATTGCTGCCACTAGCCACGCATGCAACCAGCTAAGCAATCGCCCATACTCTCTATCCATCAAGCCACGCTTTGCATGAGAACTTCGCACGGGATTGCCCTAACTAAGCTTCATTTGACAAGTTACAGCCCAAGTGAACAAACGCTCATTCTGCGCGCTCCGCCTTTAGAGTTGCCGACTCACGGGGGCTCTGCGAGAATTGCGGCGCGGTAAAAACGCAGTCGGTTGAGAAAGTTCGAATCACCGCCTGGGTGCGCCGCTGGTCAACCAAGGTGCCGCGCAATTCGGCGCCACTGCGACAGGAAAGCGAAAAAAAATGATCAAGAGGATCTGTTGTTTAGGATCAGCCACACTGGGCGCATTCGTTCTGGCCGCTTGCGGATCTTCGACTCCGATTACGGCGATCGACAAACACGTTATAAGCAGCGGCGAGAACAACACTACACCGTTTGGAGGATATTTCTGGACATATTCGGATCACGACGATCCCACAGATCCCGCACAGGCCCCGTATCACGCGACGGTCCTCCCATTGACTAACGCGGACGTGGCACTGACGCCCGTATTGGATAGCGATGCGAGCCACGGCAAGGTTCTTCAAATCACCGGTAGCGTGCCCACCGAGCTTCCATGGGCTGTCACCGACCCCACAACAAATGAGACGGTCGGTGTTTCCGTCCAATCCGACTTCACAATCGACAAGTATTGGAAGTCACTCTACCCGGATGCCATGGTGCCTGCGTACCCAGCGGCTGGCATGGGTTTTGGGTTTCAGGACAAGAACAAGCCATTTGACGCGACGTTGGGTGGCACATATATCGGTGTCGCATTTGACATGAAAACTGGCGTCAATGGCATGCAAACGGTTTGGGTTTCGTTCCCAATGGTTGGCACAGACTTGCCGGACATTCCGAACAACCACGACGCATTCCCCGCGCCTGGCCAGCCCGGAGGCTGCACGTACTATACCAGCACCAACGATCCCGTTAACGGCTATCAAACCTGCTTTGCGAACTATCGCAAGGCGATTCTGGCGACGCTTGGAAACACGTACAATACGCTCGCACCCACGGGCACTTGGAAGACGTACTGCGTCCTGTTTTCGGAAGTGGGAATACCGAGCTGGGCAAACCCCGCAACCCGCAAGAACGATCCGCCCTTCGATCCCACCAAGATCTTGAAGATGCAGTGGGATATGTTCCAACCCAAAGGCGTGGGTACTGCGGCAGCCGCCTTCGACATCAAGATCGACAACGTCATTCTGCTCACCAAAGATGCTGCGAAAGAAGCCGCGAACAATTGCGATCAGTCTTATATCGGACTTCCGCCAGGCACGGACGACGCGGGGATGAACTAGCTCACGCAAACGCAACGAAAAATCAGAAGGGCCCCGAGGTCACTCGGGGTCTTTTTGTTAGGGCGAATTGCGGGGAATGGACGGGTGTTGCGGTGACACAAAGGACCGTCCATACGTCACATGACATGTGGTCGAAGTTTCACGGCAAGCACGTGCTGCTGCTGCAAGGGCCAATGGGGCCATTCTTTCGCCACGTCGCCAAGCGACTGCGTCAGCATGGGGCCCGTATCAGCAAAGTCAACTTCAATGTTGCCGACTGCGTGTACTTTGCTGGCTCGGCGCAATCATACCTTTTTCGCGGCACTCTGGAGAAATGGCCCGACTACTTGTCTTTACGGATCACCAGTGGCTCTGTCTCGACATTGATGCTGTTCGGAGATTGTCAACCCTATCATAGAGCGGCCATTGCTTGCGCGCGGGAACTGGGAACTGAAGTCTACGTTTTCGAAGAAGGCTACGTACGTCCCGACTACATTACCTTCGAACGTAACGGCGTCAACGGCAATTCGAAGCTGCCTCGTGATCCAGAATTCTATCGGACGCAACCGTTGCGTCCCGCAGAAGAGCCCATTGCCGTTCGACATGCCTATGCCTGGGGCGCAGTGCATTCAATTACTTATTCTGTAGTGGCGACACTCTTCCAGTGCGTCACGCCTCGATATCGCCACCACCGCGACATCAACTGTTTCCGCCAAGGAATGATCTGGCTGCGCGGCGGGTTTCGGCGACTCGTCCGGTCCATTCGTGATCGACGCGTAACAGACCACATGGACCAAGGACGAGTGGGTCCGTATTTCCTAGTACCTCTGCAGGTGCACCTAGATTCACAGATCTCTCACTGCAGTTTTCGCGACGTCTCGGACTTTATCGAGCACGTTGTCAGCTCATTCGCGAAACACGCACCAATGCAATGTAGCCTTATCGTGAAAGACCACCCACTCGATCGCCCCTATCGCAACTACACAATGCTCATCGAAAGGCTTCGCCAACAACATGGCTTAGGTTCGCGGCTGCTATACGTAGACGTCGTGGCCCTGCCCTCGGCCTTGCGTCACGCCAACGGGACCGTCGTCATCAACAGCACCGTGGGCCTTTCGTCATTGCGCCACGGCACACCCACAAAGTGCCTTGGCAAGGCCGTATACGACGTAGAGGGCCTGACGCACCAAGGGACGCTTGACGCATTTTGGATCAGTCCAGGCACCATTGATGCGGACTTGCTCGAACGATTTCTCAACTGGATAACGGTGGAGACGCAACTGAACGGAAGCATCTGGACAGGGTTCACGTAGCGCATGGCATCCGAAGACGAACACACCGACCGCCAATGAGATGCCAATGCAGGGGCGGTCGGCCCAATAAAGACAGCCACGGCTTCACTGGCTGGAAGAAATTCTGATCCGATTCCTGGTGGGCGGGACAGGATTTGAACCTGCGACATCCGGCTTGTAAGGCCAGCGCTCTGCCGCTGAGCTACCCGCCCTCGATTTTCAAATTGCCTGCGCGTACGAGAGCCACGCTCGATACCACAGCCGGCGCCGAAGCGCGAGACGTTGCTGCACTTTCAGGGCAAATTGGCCCCGACGCCGTCCTCCACAACACTGGGACGACCCGAGGTTAACGGTTGCTCGGTTGGCTCTTGTGTTACCTCGGGTACAAGTGCCGCGTGCGGGCCTTCATAGAGCTCGCCAGCGCGATATTCAATAAATACGCGGCGCGACCCCAACATGGTGTCCGGATCCTTGATAACCAACGCCTCGCGCAAGACGTCGTCCATATGGTTGACGAGGACAATCCGAAGACCGCGTAGTACTCGCCTTGGAATTTCCTTCAGGTCCTTGCGATTCTCGAGTGGGATGATCACAGTTTCGATGCGATTTCTATGAGCGGCGAGCAGTTTCTCCTTTAGGCCTCCAATGGCCATGACCCGCCCTCGAAGAGTGATCTCTCCAGTCATGGCCACCAAAGTGCGCACAGGCAATTTCAGAAGCGCGCTGGCAATGCTAGTTGCCATGGTGACGCCGGCACTTGGGCCGTCCTTGGGGATAAACTCCGGAAAATGCACGTGTACGTCAACCTGCTGGTAGAAGTCCTTGTCAAGTCCCAATCGATCGGCGCGCGAACGAATATAGCTCATTGCCGCCTGAGCGCTTTCCTCCATTCCCTTCTCGAGTAGACCCGTGATCACTAGCTTGCCCTTGCCCGGCACAACGCTGACTTCGCAGTCGAGCACATCCCCACCGTACATCCACACGCTCAACCCGTGAGTCAGACCAATTTCGTCAGATTCTTCAGTCCGCCCCACGCGATGTTTGGGTATCCCCAAGTAGCGTGGAATGTCAGTACCCTTCAATGACCAAGTTCGCTCTTTGCCACCCTTGACGACGTCCAGCGCGATCTTTCGACATAGTCCCGCGATCTCCCGCTCAAGCGAGCGTACGCCCGCCTCCTTTGTATAGTGGTGTATGATCGTCCGAATTGCGTTCTCTGAAAAATCGATATTGACTCCTGACAACCCACATTCGGATAGTTGGCGTGGCACCAGATAGCGCACAGCAATATTGAGCTTCTCGAACTCCGTGTAGCTCGAAAGCTGAATGATTTCCATGCGATCTTGGAGTGGTAGCGGTATGCCACCCAGCGTATTTGCCGTCGTAATGAACATGACGTCAGATAAATCGTAGTCTATGTCCAGGTAGTGATCACTGAAGCAACTATTCTGCTCCGGATCGAGTACTTCAAGTAACGCAGCCGCTGGATCTCCGCGGAAATCGGCGCTCATTTTGTCGATTTCATCCAGCAAAAACACGGGGTTGTTCGAACCGACTTTCTTGAGGCTCTGAACGATCTTGCCGGGAAGCGCTCCGATATAAGTCCGACGGTGACCGCGAATCTCGGCCTCGTCCCGCACGCCGCCTAGCGACACCCGAACAAACTTCCTTCCTGTCGCGCGAGCGATGCTCTTGGCAATACTGGTCTTGCCTACGCCAGGTGGCCCCACGAGACATAGAATCGGCCCCTTCAGCCGCTTAGTAAGCGCCTGAACCGCTAGATATTCGACAATTCGCTCTTTGCACTTCTTGAGTCCATAGTGGTCTTCGTCCAGTATCTTCTCCGCTTCGCCGATGTCAAAGCGCTCTTCTGTCTTTTCGCCCCAAGGCAAGCTCAGAATCCAGTCTATGTAGTTTCGAACAACCGCTGCTTCTGCACTGGTTGGGTGCATCAGCTTGAGCTTTCGGAGTTCTTTCTTGACTTTTGTTTGCGCCTCCTCGCTCAACGTTTTACTTCGCAGTTTCTCTTCGATCTCGAGGATTTCGGTCTTGAGCTCATCGCGCTCTCCACCGAGCTCCTTTTGGATTGCCTGCATCTGCTCGTTCAGGTAGTATTCCTTCTGAGTCTTCTCCATTTGTTTCTTGACACGCGAACGTATCTTCTTCTCGACTTGGAGAATCTCGATTTCCGCCTGCATAAGCTCATAGAGGCGTTCAAGGCGGGACTTGGTTTCGGGCGTTTCGAGCAAGTTTTGGCGATCGCTGAGTTTGATGGTGGGCAGATTCGCGGCAATCGTATCGGCCAGCTTCGATGCATCGTCGATGCCCTGCACGGTCATCAGCACTTCCGGTTGCACCTTCTTGTTCAACTTTACGTAGACCTCGAATGTGCTCTGCACACTGCGGATCAGCGCCGCTACCTCGACGTCTGCCTCGACAATATCCGGCAGTTCATCAACCTCGACCAAGAAGTAGTCGTGCGTGTCAGCAAACCGACGAATCTTCGCCCGGCGGCGCCCCTCGATTAGCACTTTCACGGTACCATCGGCCAATCGAAGCAATTGGACTACCACGCCGATCGTACCAATCGTATGAATGTCGTCCGGCGTTGGTTCGTTTGTCTTGGCGCTTTTCTGAGCCGCCATGAATACCTCTTTGTCCCTGGCCATTGCTTCATCGAGAGCCGCAATGCTTTTTTCGCGACCAACGAACAGCTGGGACACCATGTGTGGAAACACCACGATGTCGCGCAACGGGAGTGCCGGCAACGAGCGACGAGCCGGAGATTTGTCATTTTCAGACTTGAAGAACATTGGGGATTATTCCTCACGCTTTGAGATGGCCACGGGGCATCTGTCGAACGCGCAATCACGGCGCGACCAAGAGAAGCGGTGTGTCGCAATTCTTGGATCGCAATGCTGTGCCACTGCGGGAGGTTTGCGCGTCATGCGGCTTCAACCCGCTTCAGCTTCTTTTTGATACACAATGATCGGAGCTTCGCTCTTCAATATGACATCTTCGCTGATAACCACTTCCTTGATACCTTGCTTGCTCGGTACCTCGTACATGATGTCGAGCATTGCTTCCTCAAGGATCGCACGCAGTCCACGCGCGCCGCTTTCGCGGTCGATGGCACGTCTTGCGACGGCGGTCAAAGCGCTCTTGTGAAATTTGAGCTTGATGCCGTCCATCTCGAAGAGCTTCTGAAATTGTTTCACCAAGCTATTGCGTGGTTTGGTAAGAATATCAACCAACGCGTCTTCCGTTAGCTCATGCAACGTCGCAATCATGGGAAGCCGGCCGATAAACTCTGGTATCAGCCCGAACTTGAGCAAATCTTCAGGCTGAACGCGACTCAACAAGTCCCCGAGCTTCAACTCGCGCTTTCCTTTGACATCTGCTCCAAACCCAATGCGGGATTGCCCCAACCTGCGTTGAATGATCTGATCGAGCCCAACAAACGCACCGCCGCAAATGAACAAGATATTGGTGGTGTCAACCTGCAGAAAATCCTGCTGCGGATGTTTGCGACCACCTTTTGGTGGAACATTCGCGATTGTTCCCTCAATGATCTTCAAGAGTGCCTGTTGAACACCTTCGCCAGACACGTCACGCGTAATGGACGGATTGTCGCTCTTGCGGCTAATTTTGTCGATTTCGTCGATGTACACGATGCCGCGCTGAGCCCGCTCAATATCGTGATCAGCGTTTTGCAACAACTGGACAATGATGTTCTCGACATCTTCCCCAACGTAGCCAGCTTCGGTCAACGTCGTGGCGTCAGCAATGGCAAAGGGAACCTTGAGAATCTTCGCTAAGGTTTGAGCGAGGAGTGTCTTGCCGCTTCCAGTCGGGCCAAGCAGCAGTATGTTACTCTTGCTGAGCTCGACATCGTCAGTTGCTACTTTGCTGTCGATTCGCTTGTAGTGGTTGTGAACAGCGACGCTGAGGACTTTCTTTGCGCGCTCCTGACCCACTACATACTCGTCGAGGATTGATTTGATCTCGACGGGCTTCGGTATCGGTGCGCCTCCCTCTACCGGCTCGTCCTTCTCGCCTTCCTCCGCGATGATGTCGTTGCAGAGCGCTATGCATTCGTCGCAGATGTATACCGTCGGGCCCGCGATAAGCTTCTTCACTTCCTTTTGCGACTTACCGCAAAAGGAGCAGCACAGATTTCCATTGGATTCGTCGCGGCGCCGCTCCACTTTTCCTTCCTTGGACGTTACCTAAATCGTCCCAATTCTCGACTCAATAAGCATTTCAGTCAGATATTCTAGGTCCCTGCTGTTCCAGTCGCAAGCGAACGCCACGATCCGCCGCAGATTTTTGCCGCTAGAGTTATTGACAGCCCCGTTCGGCGGCCAGGTACCCCCTACGCCCGCCAACCGGAGGCCAACAAGCCGCCGGGAACCCCTAGCGTACGGTATCTACAGAGCTTTCTTCTTTGGCGTGAATACTTCGTCAATCAGCCCGTACTCGCGGGCCTGCTCGGCGCCCATGAAGAAATCGCGGTCTATGTCCCGGGTGATCTCTTCCCTCGCGCGTCCAGTGGACGCAACCAAAATGTCAATGCATACGTCCTTGATGTGACGAATCTCACGCGCTTGAATTTCGATGTCGCTCGCGTTTCCTCGCGCACCACCATGTGGTTGGTGAATCATAATTCTTGCCTGCGGCAGGGCGAAGCGCCGACCTTTGAGCCCCGCGCCAAGCAGCAGCGCGCCCATACTTGCCGCCTGACCAACGCAGATTGTGCTTACACAGCAACGAACGTACTGCATCGTGTCGTATATTGCCAGACCGGCGGTGACGACTCCTCCAGGTGAGTTTATGTAGAGCTGTATGTCCTTGTCCGGATCCTCGCTTTCGAGGAACAAGAACTGCGCAATAACGATATTGGCCACGTCATCGTCAACACTGCTGCCAAGAAAAACAATTCGGTCCTTGAGCAGTTGACTAAAAATGTCCCAAGTTCGCTCGCCACGATGTGTCGTCTCGACAACATGTGGGTAGATCACGCTGGCTCTCGTAGCCGGGTGACTATCACGCGAGCTTGATTCGAGAACCGAAATAGCCTGATCACGCGTTCCGGGTCGCTTGTACATCATGTTAACTAGCCTTCTTCGATATGAGCTTTGGCCTCGATAAGATCCAGACTTTGTTTTCCAAAATCATACCGATCAGCATGTCGCGCTTCTGCTTCTCGCGGTATTCCGCGCGCACTTTCGCGACATTCGTCCGTGTCTGTTCTGCCAACTCGGCGATACCGTCCTCGATTTCCTTGTCGCCGATGCTTATGCCATTTGATTTGGCGATCGCCGCCATGAGTAGCCCAGCGCGGACCTTCATTTCGCTTTCGGCGCGAACCTGCGCTTGAAGCTGATCACCCAATCCCTGAGGGGAATTGCCCATCGAACGCGCGCGCTGAAGAATCTCCTGTTCTGTTATTCTGGCTTGTTGCTCGACCAATGAAGAGGGCACGGCGATGGGATTCGTCTTGACCAAATCGGCGACAAGCTGTTCGGCAACCGAGTTCTCAATTCGTTCCTTCTCGGCTTTCGTAAGTTGCTCGCGTATGTTCTCCTTCAGCAAGTCGAGCGTGGCAAAGTCTCCAACGTCTTTCGCAAACTCGTCGTCGAGCGCTGGCAGAATGCGGACTTTGACCGCACGAAGCGCGATTTTGAATTGGACCCGCTTTCCACGGAGCTTGGGGTGGCGATGTCCCGCAGGCATGTCAACTTCAATCGTGACTTGGTCGCCTGTACGCTTGCCTACGAGCTCGGCGTCGATTTCCTTGAGCAGTGTTCCCGACCCAATTTCTGCATTGAAATCCTGTGCGCCCGCATCCCGAATAGAGCGATCGCCTACCGCGACGGTGAAATCGATCGTAACTACATCCCCATTCGCGACACCATGATCCTCGCCTGTCGCCTCAAGCGTCGAATGTTCACGTCGCATTTTCTCCAGTTGGTCCCCGATTTGAGGGTCAGTCACTACAATCGGCGGCCGTTTCGCGTGCAGATGATCGTAGTTGACGCTCTCAATCTCGGGAAGTACCTCAAAGCGTGCTTTGTACCCAAATGGCTGGTCGGGTGCCACGGGCTGTGACTCGATAGCCGGCGTACTAATCGGTTGTATTTGACGTTCACTTAGTGCCTGAGGAAACGTCTCGTCGACAAGGCGTTTGGCAACATCGTTGGCAATTCGCGAGCCGTAGAGTTGAGCGATGATCTGCCTGGGCGCTCTTCCAGGTCGGAATCCGCGAACGCGGGCCGTTCGCCCTATACTTAGATACGATTTCTGGAGCTCGGCGTGCACTCGCTCTGCGTTGACGACGACGTCGAATTCCATTAGTACGGGACTTAGCTTCTGGACGGTGACCTGCATGACGGACGGCGTGTTTGCCACTGAGCTTGTTGCCGGTCAAGATTGCCCCACGATGGGGCAAATAGGAATGGCCCCCGCGAGAGGCAATTCGCGAGGGCCAGAGCGTTTCCCGTGAGAGAAACGTTCGTATGCAATCAAACTATCGACCGCAAATGTGCGAGTGACCTCTAGGCATCGTTCGATTCCGCCGCTTGGAGCGCTGCTTCAAAGGGATCCAGGTCGAAGTCGAGATCGTCAATGCCCGATTCCTCTAGCTCATCAACCGTCCAGCCGGCTCTCATACCGGGCCGGATGAGCTCGCGTTCGAAATCAGCAAAACTGCGAAAGCTGCGGTTCCCGTACATGAGGTGAGGCTCCTTCCAAGGCTATTTGAACAGTTTCAGGGAGATACCTAGTCGGAATCTGCTGGTCGTTGCTAAAGTCGCTGGATACTTCTGCATCGCACTTATTGCGAGTCCGCCAATGTCAAGTTCAGAATGGGTTGACCCGATACGGGGGTTATGAACCCCTGATCCGTGGGTGGGCTGTTTGGCTGACTGCGATTCTTGTCTTCCTGGATCAACACGAGCATCAGATACAAATCCCTACAGGCACCTACAATGTAGGTGATTTCAGTTGGATGACCAAGAAATCGGGTCAGGTTTCTCCGAATTCGGTAATAGTCAGCTGCCTGCAGCACCCTAGCCGATGAACGAATCTCCAAGAATCATTGCAATCGCCAATCAGAAGGGCGGCGTCGGGAAGACGACGACCGCCGTCAATCTTGCCGCCAGTCTAGCCGCAGCCGAAAGACGCACGCTTCTGGTGGATATGGACCCTCAAGCCAACGCGTCAAGCGGCGTTGGCGTTGCACCCGGCACGGCTGAGATGACGATTTATGACGCGCTCATTGGCCGCGCTCCGCTGCGTGCGTGTATTCGCGCAACCTCCTTGGCTGGTCTTGACGTGGTTCCCTCCACACAAGACTTGACCGCAGCAGAGTACGAATTGTTCGATGACGAACGGGGCATGCATCTCTGCAGACTGTTTGGGGGCACTGACCTTAGCGAATACAAATTTGTAGTGATTGATTCTCCGCCGTCGCTTGGAGTTCTCACACTGAATGTGCTAGCGGCCGCTCAGGCCCTGATTGTTCCTTTGCAGCCTGAGTACTACGCCCTGGAAGGTATTACCTACCTCATGGCAACTGTGGACAGGGTGCGCGAGTCGCTGAACACTGGGCTCACCGTACTTGGAATCGTGCTGACTATGTGGGATCCCGCAATCGATTGGCGCATCAAGTTGCTGAGCAAGTTCGTCAGCACTTTCACGTGTTCGAATCTCTTATTCCGCGCAACGTGAGACTCAGTGAGGCGCCATCGCACGGCCTGCCCGCACTGCTTTATGACGTGCAGAGTAAAGGCGCGCAGGGTTATCTCAGTTTGGCGAGAGAAGTCATTGAGGCCGCACCGTGACACAAATCCCTCCAATTAACCCGCCGGCTCGCGGCCTAGGTCGCGGACTTGACGCGTTGCTGCCCGCTCGCTCAAGTGCACCGCCGCGAACCGACCTGGCCGTCTACGGGGACAACAACGTCTTTCGGTGTGCGCTCGACAAGCTTCGACCGCAGCATGCGCAGCCGCGCCGACATTTCGATTCCGATGCCCTGGACGAGCTAGCAGGTTCAATCCGCGAGCATGGGTTGCTTGAACCTCTCGTTGTGCGACGCATGCCCCAAGGCGACCAGTTCGAGATCATCGCGGGTGAACGGCGCTGGCGAGCAGCTCAGAAAGCCGGGTTGCGAGAGGTTCTTGTTGTTGTACGCGACGTATCAAGCAAAGATGCTTTTGAGCTCGCGCTTATTGAGAATGTTCAGCGTGAAGATCTGGATGCAATCGAGTTCGCTGAAGCATTGCAACGGCTCGTAGATGAACATGGGTACACACAAGACTCCTTGGCGCAACGTGTTGGCAAGGACCGCTCGACAATCGCGAATGCGTTGCGACTGCTCAAACTTCCCTCGCAAGTTCGGGAGCGAGTGATCAATGGAGAATTGAGCGAAGGCCACGCGCGTGCGCTACTGGGTGCGCCTGATGTTGCGACACTCGTGAAACTTGCTGAAAGAGTGATCCGGGGCCATTTGAATGTTCGACAGACTGAGGAACTTGTGCGAAGTGCCAAGCGCGATCGACAGCGTGATGGGACCGCCGGAACCGTCGCCAAGTCAGCAAGTGTACGCGATCTGGAGGCCAGGCTCTGCCGCAAACTCGGTACCCGTTGCGAAGTCGCTGACCATGCCGGCAAGGGCCGGCTACTCATTCACTATGGTTCGCTTGAGGAACTCGATCGAATTCTGGAGATGATTTTCTAGTGATTTGGAAACTCAACCACGACGTGACACTAGCGGCAGCCAAAATCTGAGCTGGCTCTCTTGGCTTGAGGCCCAATGCCCTGAGTCCCACCATATTCGATGGCCAACGCAAATTCGGCACAGGCTTTCTTCTGATCCTTTGCCTTGCGGAGCATCTCGCCATAGTAGTAATGGGCGGGCGCAAACTTGGCTTCCATGGCTATCGCGCGCTCGTAGTCAGTCTTGGCACCCGCATCGTCTTTGAGATCCTCACGACACATGCCTCGACGAACTCTGAGCGCCGCTAGGTCCTTGATAGAAATCGCGTGATCAAGAACTGCCACGCATTCCGCATAGGCTCCCAATTCTCTTGCCAAGATCGCAGCAAGCGCCAAGAGCTTGGGGTCATCTCCATCACGAACTCGCCGGAGCTGAGCTAGCGCTTCTTCTTTCTTTCCACTGTCGGCTAGGAGCTGCGCGTATCGGACACGTAGACTCAGATTGTCTTGCATCTGCTTGACCGCCGCGCCGTATGCGGCAACCACTTCGTCTTTCTTGCCAAGCGCTTCCAGGGCCAAAGCCCGGTTGAGGTATAGGTCGGGGCTATTTGCGTTCTTGAGCCCCACATCCGTTGTGGCGAGTGCTCCCGACGCGTCTTTGAGATCAAGCTGTAGCGCAGATAGATTGACGTAGGCTTCCGCAAATCTAGGATCAAGTTGTATGGCCCGATTGTAGGCAACCAACGCGCCATCTGTATCTTTCATGCCGCCGCAGGCGACTCCCAGATAGTACTGGGCCAGCACGTCCTTGGAGTCGGTTGCCGCCGCTCTTGACAACACGTCTTTGGCTTCTGCAAACTTCTGTGCCTCAATTAACTTCATTGCACGACTGACTTCCGGACTGGGAGTATGCGTGTCCGCGGATGAAGTATTGGTAGAAGTGTTGCTTGGCCTGTCATCGAGCGGCATCACGCTTGCGGCTGATTCCGGTGCTTTGGAGCTCGACCCGCACGCGCAGAGCGCTAGGATAAGCACGACTGGTAACCGAGCGCAGAATTGGCCAGCACACGCGAGCATAACGCTTACTCCTTTGGTGATGTCAGTCCTGATTCAACCGCCAACAATATACGTTGTCTCAACTCCTCAAGGCGAGAAAGATTGACTACTTTTCCGCCTGTCGCTTCTGTTACGTAGAAAACGTCCGCTACCCGCGTGCCTTCAGTGTTGATTTTAGCCAGCGAAATCGCGAGGCCAAATTGTTGAAGCGCATTGGCCAGTTCGTACAGCAGGCCGACCCTGTCTTTGGTCGTGATTTCGATGATTGTGTGATTTGTAGCGCCGCGGTTGTCGAAGCTAACTCGAGTAGCCACCCTCGGTGATGGTCGAACATATCTTCGGTTGTGCGCAGCGGGTCCAAACAAATCTGCAACTTGAATCTCCCCAGCAAGAAGTCGAGCCAAGTCCCTTTCGATACGTGTCAACAGTGTTCGACCGGTGCGAACGCGATCACCAGTATGGAGCCAGAAAAGATCGAGTGCTCTCGGCACACCCTCGGTATCTATGAACGAATATATTTGAGCGGCGACAATCTCAACATGGGCGGCAGCAATGGTTGCCGCAATCATCGCCAGCAGCCCGGGCCTGTCGTCGGCGATAACAGCAAACTCGGCGTAAGGCGGAGCTAAGCTGGCAACGCCGACGGCACATTTCTTGTTACGTGACTCAAATAGCAGCTGCGCGTGCAACGCGACGTTCTCTGGGTCGTTTGCAAGAACATATCTCTCGGGCATGGCATCTAGAAATCGGTCAACAGCCGACTGAAGAGCGTTATCGACAATGTGCCCGTGCACGTTGTGGCGCGCGGACCGCGCAGCGCTTCCCGCATCCAATGATCCGGCGTTCAGCCATGACTCGACTAGCAGGTAGAGTTCGTCGAGCATCTTCGCCTTCCAACTTGTCCAAGACTCCGGACTGGTTGTCGCGACATCGCACACGGTCAGCAAGAACAGTTCGCGTAACCCTTCGTGGCCGTGCACTGAAGCAGCTACCTCCTCGACGGTACGTGGATCCTCTAGATCTCGCCGGGTGGCGGTGTGATACATGACCAAGTGTTGACGAATGAGGTGTTGCACTTCCCGAATGTCATCTTCGACAAATCCCAACCGTTCTAGTATTGCGCGCGCCAACTCAGCGCCACGCTCACAATGATCGGGCCCGCCGATATCCTTACCGACATCGTGGAGCAGCGTTGCGAAGAATAGAATATGCGGTCGCGCAACCTCCGCCGCAAGCCTCGACGCTACAGGGTGCTGCTCGGCTAGTTCCCCGCGACAGAGTCTGCGCAACCTGTCTACGGCGTTCAATGAATGCACGTCAACCGTGTAGACGTGGTACACGTCATGGTGTACTCGACCGACTACGGGGATGAATTCTGGCAACATTGCAGTGAGGATTCCGACTTCGTGCAACTCACGCAGAACAGAATCTTCTGAGAATCTACATTCGGGAACCCACAAGCAAAGCTTCACGAACAGCCTAGCGGCTTCCACATTGTCGCGCAGCTTCTCACACAGCGAGGGTAGCGTAAGCAGTCGCGCTATTTGCGTCCGCGCGAACGAATAAATCTTCACGTTTCGACGAACAGCCTCATGATAGAGGCGCAATATCATGGCAGGATCATTGTCAGCACCTATGAAGCTCAAGAGAGTCACCTGACCATTTATGAGTTTCAAACCTTGCCCCAGGCTCACCTCATGCGGCCGACGCAGGGGCGGTGGTGCAGCCCGCATGAACAGCGTTTCCCGAGCTTGAGACAATACCCGCGCATGCCGGTAGTAATCCCGCATGAATCGTTCTACCGCTACTCCGTCCGAGCCGTAACCTATTGTCGCACATACTTGCTCTTGCCTATCGAAGCTCAATCGGTCATTTCTTCGTTCCCCAATTAGATGCAGCACATTGCGAACACGCATCATGAAGTTCGTGGAATTCTCAATGGGGGCCAATTCCCGAGGTATCAGGACGCCAACCTTCACTAAATCGCCGAGTGAACGCACCCGCCAGCGTGCCCGTGCTATCCAGTGCAGTACGTCACTATCACGCAGTCCCCCTGCACCATTTCGCACATCGGGCTCGAGCAGATACACACTGTCTCCGTATCTCTTCGTCCGCTCTTTAGTCGAACGCTCAAGTTGTTCTAGAAACCTTTCGACAGTCCCAATACCGAACAAGGAAGAGAATGCGCGATCATCGAGTTGCTTAACTAGTTGCGCATCTCCGGCGACGCTTCGCCAGTCGAGTAGGCTGGTCGCTGTCGGCAGGTCCTCGGCTGCTAGTCGCAATACCTGATCAACGGTGACTACCTGGTGACCAATAGAAATGCCAGCGTCCCAAAGTGGATACAGTAGCGCCTCGGCGAGGTCCCCAGTGGGCTCAACCGAATGGCCCAGCAGGCGTACATCAAGGTCGCTGGAGTACGCAAGATTCCCTCGCCCGTAGCTACCCACTGCACTCAAAGAGCAGTCAACCCAACGAGAGGCATCCATCGCCACGGCGCGAAGTGCCTCAAAAAGGGCGCTCAAGAGTCCATCCAGTGCTCGGGCATAGTGCCAGCCGGCATTTTTCCCGCCAAGACTCCCCGATGCTCTTATCTGTTCACTCATGACTTTGCGGTGGCGCAAAACATATCCCCGTAACTCAGCCACAAGGGTACCGTTACCGTCGGGAAGTCGGAATCCGTCGCGCACCGCAGAGACACTCGAGGCCATGCTACTGGACCGTATGGTTACACGAACTCAGCTCCCATAGCCAATTGGTCGTTGGACAGCCATCTGATACTACCACTCGTGGCCATGGAGAAGGGTCGAACATACTCCAAAGCACCTTTTTGGGTGTTGCGATTGGACCACAGGCAACCACCCTAACACGAAAGCGCCTCCGACCTCCCATGGGTGTACGCGCGCCCCGAAGTTTCGAAACAATCTTGTAAGGAGTCGGCTCGGCCCGCCTGACGTGACGCGCCATGAAGAACGCCGTTGGCCACCGGCACCAGAGAACACCGGTAGCGGCATAGCTTCGATGGCGCTATTAGTTTGCAATGGTCTTGTCTGCACCCTCTGGCGGCTTGCTCCTTGAAGAATTGCGCGATCACATCCGGAGTCTTGAATCAGTTCTGGTTTGCTTCTCCGGGGGCATTGACAGCGCCTTGCTACTTGCTGTCGCGACCGAGCAGCTGCGGGACCGTGCCGTAGGACTCACTGCTGTCAGCGCAAGCTTGCCCGAAGCGGAGAGACTGGAGGTCGAGCGCATTGCGCGCGGTCTGGACGCCAATGTGGTGTTAGTAGAGAGCCGAGAACTAGAAAATCCAATGTACGCAAGGAATGCGGAAGACCGGTGCTTCCATTGCAAGAGCGAATTGTATGAAATCGCCGAGCAAAAGCGGGTGGAGCTGGGTTTGAAGTTCATCGTCAATGGCACGAATCGAGACGACATGGGTGACTATCGACCGGGGCTTGCAGCCGCACAAAATGCCAACGTTAGAAGTCCCCTCCTTGAGTTGGGACTCACCAAGTTGGATGTCCGCGCCGCCGCACATGCCTTGGGGTTGGACGTTTGGGACAAGCCCGCGTCGGCTTGTTTGGCTAGTCGAATTCCATACGGAACGTCTGTCACGCGGGAACGACTCGCACAAATCGAGCGCTTCGAGACCAAGCTAAAAGCCATGGGTTTTCGCCAGGTTCGCGTTCGTTGGCACGATCAGATTGCGAGAATTGAAGTAGCACTGGGTGAACTGGAACAGGCGCTTCAAAACAACAATCGTGAAAGCATAGTTGCTGTTGGAAAAGAATGCGGCTTTCTCTTCACGACACTCGACCTAGCCGGGTATCGCACCGGCTCTCACAATGAGCTCTTACACGGCAAGAATCTCAAGTTGGTCTAGATTTCGACTCAACCGCGGTCGCGGCCTCCACCACGACCGCCATGGCGCGGGCCACGGTCCCTGCCCCCTTCACGGCGCTCACCTCCAAAACGGCCCCCCCCCCACGTTCGCCGCCTCTCTGTGGGGCACCTGCCTCGCGAGCCCTCGCGATTCGCTCCCGGGCTCGCTCACCTTCTTCGCCCGCTGGAAGGGGCAATAACTCACGGCGGCTGAGTCGGACACGACCTTCGCGATCAACACTGATCACCTTTACTTCCACCTCGTCGCCTTCGCTGAGCACATCTGCAGGAGATTCGACGCGCTCGTGGGATATCTCCGATACGTGCAGCAAGGCCTCGATATTGGGTAGGATTTCGACGAAGACACCGAAATCGACTACGCGCTTGACTGTGCCCTTGTACACTCGGCCCACTTCAGGTTCTGCCGTCAAGCCCTGGATGATCTCAATCGCGCGACGTACGGCATCGGGATCGGCGCCTGCTACAGAAACGGTCCCGTCATCACTGACATCCACACTGCAGCCCGTTTGGTCGATAATGCCCTTGATGGTCTTGCCCCCAGGGCCGATGACGATTCGTATTTGATCAGGCTTCACTTTGACCGTTGTTATCCTAGGAGCCCACTTGCTGATTTCGCTTCTTGGATTCGCAATCACAGCCAACATCTTGTCAAGAATGTGCAGTCGTCCTTCGCGAGCCTGTGCTAGCGCCTTTTCGAGAATCTCGCGTGAAAGCCCCCGAATCTTGATGTCCATTTGAATCGCAGTAACCCCGCGAGACGTGCCGCACACTTTGAAATCCATGTCCCCCAGGTGGTCCTCGTCCCCCAGAATATCGCTAAGTATGGCAACTTTGTTGCCCTCCATGATAAGACCCATGGCAATCCCGGCGACCGGGGCCTTGAGCGGGACGCCACAGTCCATCAAGCTCAATGTACCACCACAAACGGAGGCCATTGAACTTGAGCCGTTGGATTCCAAGACTTCGCTAACGACACGAATCGTGTAGGGAAACTGCTCGTGAGCGGGAACCATTCGCGATAGGGCACGCTCTGCCAACGCACCGTGGCCAATCTCGCGCCGACCCGGACCACGCAAGGGCTTGGTCTCGCCTGTCGAGAATGGGGGGAAGTTGTAGTGCAGCATGAACTGCTTGTAGCTCTCGCCTATCAAGGCATCAATTTTCTGCTCGTCGCCCGCCGTGCCAAGGGTCGCCGTTGCTACGACCTGAGTTTCGCCGCGCTGAAAAAGGGCCGAACCGTGGCAACGCGGCAGCAGGCCTACCTCGCACGAGATTGGGCGAATGGTCTTCGTTTCGCGACCATCAATCCGGCGTTCTTCGTCGAGCACCATTGCGCGGACAACCTTTGCTTTGCGGTGCTCGAACTCCTCCGCAATTAGGTTGCTGTTACTAGAAAAGGCCTCGTCACCCATGTCGGATTTCAAAGCACCGTTGAGTTCCTGCTCGAGTGAATCGTAAGCGTCGTAGCGCGCTTTCTTCTCTCGAATTATCGACGCCTCACGAAGTCGCGCATCGACGAGGTTTCGAATCTTCGACTTTACCCCGGAATCCAGCTCCGGAACCGCGAACGGTCGCTTCTCTTTGCCGATTGCCGCGCGCATGCGCTCAATTAAATCCAAAATGGGCTGGACTTCCCTCTGCGCAAATAGCAGGGCATCAATGATATCGGATTCGCCAGCTTCCGATGCTCCCCCTTCAACCATCACTATGGCGTCTCTGCTCGCCGCGACGACCATGTCGATGTCGGACTCCTGCATTTGGACGAAGGTTGGATAAGCCACGAATTCGCCGTCGATTCGACCGACGCGAATCCCTACCACCGGACCATCCCAAGGTATGTCCGAGATATGCAACGCCGCGCTTCCGCCAGTAAGCGCAAGCACATCGGTTGGATTGAGTTTGTCGGAACTCAGGACTGTGGCGATAACCTGAGTATCCTTCCTAAATCCCTTTGGAAAAAGCGGTCGCAACGGGCGATCGATCAATCGGGAAGTAAGCGTCTCACCATCGCGAAGACGCCCTTCTCTCTTGAAGAATCCGCCCGGGATTTTACCGGCAGCATAGGTTTTCTCCATGTACTCGCACGTGAGAGGGAAGAAATCTATGCCGGGCCTTTCGTCCGTCGAGACCGCGGTTACCAAGACCACACTCTCTCCGAACGAGACCAGAACACTTCCGTGGGCCTGCTTCGCAAGACGGCCAGTTTCAATGGTCAACGGGCGACCGCCGACAAGTACAGATTCACGAACAATCATAACCAGGGCACTCCTTGCTGGGATGTAGAAAATCCAGCACCGTTTCGTGAATACGCGCGCCCGACTTCAGCCCCGGTTGCCGCGCGCTACCAATTCCGAGGGTGACGCTCGCCAATCGAAGTTGAAGCAACCTGGCGCAGTATTCGTACTACAGCAATATTACAGCCTATTTACGCAAACCTAATGACGACACGACCTTTCGATACCGGTCAATATTTGCGTTCTTCAGATAATCGAGTAGACGACGACGCTTGCCAACCATCATGAGGAGGCCACGTCGCGAATGGAAATCCTTCTTGTGGACTTTGAAATGCTCCATGAGGTGCTCAATGCGCTGGCTAAGCAATGCAACTTGGACCTCAGGTGAGCCGGTGTCAGTTTCGTGCAACTTGTAGTTAGTTATCACGGAAGCCTTTGCTTCCTGAGTTTGGGGCATGTATCTTTCCTTGGTATTTTTGGGTGGGGCAGTATACGCGCGGGCCTAATAGGGTCAACCGAGGTCGGTACCTCGGCTCGGACCTCGGGGTTTCAAAGCCTCAAAGGCCGGCTCCCCGTCCAAAAGATCAGCAAAATATGGCGCGTAGGACTCCGTAACCATTCGCTCCACTTCTTCAGCAGTCGAACAGGCAAGTGCATCGTCGGCTAGTTGCTCTGCTTCCGCCATAGATATGCGGCTAATCGCTTCCTTCAGTTCCGGGATCGCCGAGCCTTCCATACTCAGTTCGCGAATCCCCATTCCGAGTAGCAACAGAACGGTTAGCGGGTCGCTTGCCATCGCTCCACACACCAGGACCGGACGATGATGGCGCTCACCGGCCCGAGCGGTGCGCCGTATGAGGCGGAGCACTGCAGGGTCGAATGACGACCCCAGCCCAACCAACTCCGGTTGACTTCGGTCAACGGCAAGACAGTACTGAACCAAGTCGTTCGTGCCAATGCTGAGGAACGCCGCCTCCTGAGCAAGCTCATTAGCCATCATGGCGGCTGACGGGACCTCGACCATGCACCCGCACGGTATGAATGCCGCTCGCGACAGACCTCGCCTGTCGATGTCATCCACCGCCTGGGCGAGCAAGCGGAGCGTGGAGCGAAACTCCGCCACGGACGAAATCATGGGAATCATGATTTGTAGGCGTCCGTGCGCCGACGCCCGGACCATCGCGCGCAGCTGCGTCAAGAACAATTCAGGTCGCGCTAACCCGAGCCGAACTGCGCGTAAGCCCAACGCGGGATTGGTGCTTTGCGGGCCCTGCAGCGACGGCACAACCTTGTCCCCGCCAATGTCGAACGTGCGCAGGGTCACAGGCAGTGGAGCGACCGCTTCAAGGACGTGCCGATACGTATCGTATTGCTCCTCCTCGCCGGGCGCGTCAGAACGGTTTCCGTAGAGAAACTCGGTTCGGTAGAGACCAATGCCTTCTGCACCATGCGCGAGGGCAACGTCGGCTTCCGCCGGCAGTTCGATGTTGGCGCGCAGATGAATATGCGTACCGCACCGAGTTGTGGCAGGACGATCACGGAGTTCGCGCAATTCCCGAGTTAGCGCTGAATATCTTTCGGCCCGTGACTTTGCCTTTTCTATCAAGTCACTCGTTGGGGCCAGGACAACTCGTCCCCGAAGTCCGTCCACAACCACGATATCGTTATTTGCAACGTGCTGAAGAATTCCGACGGTACCCACGACCGCTGGAATCTCAAGCGCTCGAGCCACGATGGCCGTATGGCTCGTGCGAGTGCCCACTTCGGTGACGAGCGCCATCACCCGGTCGCGAGATAGAGAAGCTGTTTCCGCCGGAGACAGATCGTGCGCGACGATGACCCACATTTCGTCCGAATCTGGCAATGAAACGCGCGTTCGCCGTCCAGACAATACAGCAAGAATCCGATCGCCAACAAACTGCACGTCGTGGCTGCGTTCCGCCAAATAGGGGTCAGGAGCCTGAGCAAGCTGAACCGCCATTTGCTCGACCGCCATGTCGAGTGCCCATTCAGCGCATACCAGGTCTAGCTGGATGCGACGCTCGACTTCGTCTCCGAGAGTCTGATCCTGAACCATCAACACGTACGCTTGAAGTATCGACGATTCCACCGGACCACCGACAGCACGACTGGCTACATCCTGTAGTTCAGCGGCAGCAGTTGCTACGGCAACTCGATAGCGTTGGACTTCTTCGTCTGCCTGATGTTTTGCAACACGACGATGCACTACCCCAGGTCGCCGCGTCTCGATAACGATTGCGCGACCAATCGCCAGGCCCGGCGCACCCGCGATTCCATCGAGCAAGACGGGAACTTCTTTCGACAACCGCGGTGAATTGTCCTTCTCGTCCACTCGCTCAATCCCCTTCCCCGAATCCATTGTCTATCAGGGCACCTATTTCGTGGATTGCCGTCTCAGCTTGCTCACCCTCAGCCTCAATGACAAGTTGAGTGCCCTTCGCGCCACAAAGCAGCAAGACGCCCATGACACTCTTCGCGTTGGCAACCTGCCCATCGCGACTGACGGAGATATCGCATGGGAAGCGCGACGCCAGCGTCACAAGTTTTGTCGCAGCTCTTGCGTGAAGTCCGAGACGATTGCGAACCAAGAAGCTCCCACGTACAAGACCCATGTCAGAGACCTTTCCCCGACGCTAGCTTGTTGGACTCACAGCTTGCCGTTGCCTCATCGGCATCGGTATCCTTTGCTAGATCACGATGAACCAGTTCTGCTGGCCACAACGGTGGACGGTGCAATTGATCCACGATGGCCTTGGCAACGGCGACGGATCGGTGACGGCCGCCGGTGCATCCAACGGCTATTGTCACCCTACTTTTGCCTTCGCGTTCGAAACGGGGAACGCAAAAGCCAACGAGTCCCAGTGCGTGACTCATGAAATCACGGCCGTCCGAATTGTCCAGAACGTAGCGTTGTACCTCCGGATCCAGCCCTGTCTTGCTCCTCAGCGAATCGACAAAATATGGATTGTGAAGGAAGCGAACGTCAAGCACCAAGTCGGCATCCATTGGCAACCCATACTTGTAGCCGAAACTCACGACGCGGGAATGCAGTTTGGGCCGGTTTTCTCCACTGTTGTCATAGTGGCCAATCACGGCACGCCGAAGTTCGTGAACACTCAGCCCGCTCGTGTCTACAATGATCGACGCCCTTGAACGTAGGGGTGCTAGCCTTACCCGCTCAATCCTAATTCCATCCAGTACCGCAATTGCTTCCCGTTCGATGCCGGGAGTGGTCAAGGTGCTCAGGGGGTGCGGCCGACGCGTGCTACCGAATCGCCGGATTAGGACGTCGTCCGCTGCATCCAGAAATAGAACGGATACATCGCGCGACCCCGAAGCCTTGATGCCGTCGATTACCTTGGGCGCCAGTTCCAAGTATCCGCCGACGCGTACGTCAATTCCAAGAGCGACTTGTGCAGCACCATGCTCCGAAAGCGCGTCAAGGGTTGGCCCAACAACTGGGATTGGAAGGTTGTCAACGCAAAAGAACCCGAGATCCTCCAGGGCCGCCACGGCAGTCGACTTACCGGCACCGCTCAAGCCGGTCACTACGACAACCGTCTGGGTCGTCACGTATTGTCTCCTTTTGGTGGCGTAGGTGATACGACCGGCGGAGGCGCGGAGCTTTCGTAGTAGTCCGCGTGACGCCAGGAGGTTTGCACGGGCCGCGAGGGTCGCATTGCGTCGAGATCAATCGGAACCGATGCGGCAAGGTGCCGATCGATTCTGTCGATGAAGTCTCTGACCGGGTAATGTCCGGTTTGACGCAGGAGCTCAATCCGAGCAGCTATTTCGATGATGGAACTCATATTTCGGCCCGGCCTTACCGGCAATCGAACCTCGCGGACGGGAACACCCAGTATTTCTGTGAACCGGTCGTCTAGGCCAATTCGGTCATAGGTTGCATCTTGTTGCCATAGTTCGAGCTGCACGACGAGATCGATGCGCTTGCGCTCCCGAATAGACGTCACGCCGAAGAGGTCCTTGACATTGAGAATTCCTAGGCCCCTCACCTCGATGTGGTAACGTAACAGCTCAGCGGGCTGCCCGAAAACAAAGCTCGGTGGCTTATAATCGCACTCAATGACGTCGTCGGCGACTAGTCGGTGACCCCGCATCACCAGGTCCATCGCGCATTCACTCTTGCCTATGCCACTCTTGCCCACCATCAACACACCCACTTCAAACACGTTAACGAGCACACCGTGCACGCGGGTTCTCGGTGCCAATCGCTCATCCAGCAACGTGTGCAAGCTGGTAATGGCAGCTGAGGATCGCTCTTCGCATACGACCAAGGGGGTGCATGTGCGCTCGGCCTGTTCGATGAAGGGTCTTGGTGGCAGTACGCCCCGCGTGACTATAAGACAAGCCAACTGGACACTAAACAGTTGCTCGGCCGCTTTGTGTTGCTGTTCGCTCGAAAGAGATTCCGCATAGCTGATCTCCGTCTCGCCGAGTATCTGGATTCGCGTCGGCACGATGCCATGCAGGTGCCCCACCATCGCCAGTCCTGACTTCTGAATTCGCGGATGAGTGACGTTTCGATCCAACCCGTCGGCGCCCGCTATTAGTTAACATCGCAATTGAAGTCCCTGGTCTGCGAGTAATTCCCTCGTCGTCAGCGTTCGAGAGACTTCCGGCGAATCAAAGACTGCCATTTTCTCCTCACAGACTCGAATCATGATCCGAGACGATGGCCAGTGCCGCCTCAGCAGACTGCGCATCGATTAATCTGGCCCGGGTCGAAGCGTCCCTCAACAGGCGCGATATGCGAGCCAATGTTCGCAGATGTTCTCCTGTGGCTTTCCGGGGGCCCACCACGCCAAAAACGATTTTTGCTGGAAACCCGTCAATGGCCTCAAAGGGAACTCCCCGAGGGCACAACAACAGAGCTGCAGCCTGGCCAAGCGCAGAATCTGCCGAAGCATGGGGAATGGCCACACCGTCTCCTATGCCCGTACTCTGGAGTCGCTCCCTGTCAACCAACAGCCGATATACCGAATCACAGTCGGCGGACAATGCGGGCGCAATCAGTCCAGCGAGCATCTTCAGTGCGGCATCCTTGTTCGGGATCATCGTGCCGTCTGAGTCAACAACTACCCTTTGTATCGGCAAAATATCACTGAGCTGCATCTCTGGTCCCTTGCGCGTAACGCAGTTCTTCTGATCACTCCTCAACGTTCTTGCGGGCGACTCGCTTCTTCTCGACAGTTTTTGTCTTGTTTGCCTTGCTGATATCGGACGTGTTACCCGTTGCTGCCGGAGCCACACTCGTTCTAACGCTGGCGCCAGTCCTGCGACTGCGAGCGATCTTACCACCCTTATTCACGTTGATTTGACGCTCCAGCTTATCAACAACTTGATCAATCGAAGCGTATAGCTCCTCGCTGGAATCCTTGGCTTCAATGTGCTCACGGCCACTCGCAAGCTGAACCTCGGCGACATGTCGTTGTTTCTGAATCGCGAGGGTGACCTTTGCTGTCATTGGGTGTAACAGTAGCTTCTGGAGTCGCGAGATTTTGGCTTTGGCGTAACTCTTGATGGCATCGCTGGGGTCCATGTGACGAAACGTGAAACTAATGGTCATGTATCCTCCTGACAACTCCGGGTCGAGTCAGAAAAGCTGGGAATCCTGTGCCCGCAAATCGATTGCAAGAGCTTGCGGTATCTGAACGGCAGCCTTTGCCCCGCGCTCGAGCCATATCAGTATTTCCTGCGGTTGACGCGGTCTTCAGAAGAGCCTCTTTCGTTTGGACGACGCGAGAATCCCTAACATCTCCCGATACTTGGCCACGGTGCGCCGTGCAATTTTGATCCCTGCCAATTGATCGAGACGCTCTACTATTGTTTGATCGCTAAGCGGTTCAGATTTGTTTTCGTCGTCGATCAGCTGCTTGATCGCTTGCTTGACGCTTTCGCTTGCAATGGCGTCTTCACCGTACACGTCCGCGCTGTTGACACGCCGAATGCTTGAATTGAAGAAGTACTTGAGCTCGAACAAACCTTGCGCACAATGCAAATACTTGTTGGTGGTGACTCGCGAAATGGTCGATTCATGCATTTCTAACTTTTCCGCAACGTCGCGCAGTATCATCGGCCGCAAATGAGCGCCGCCTTTCTCGAAAAAGTCCCGCTGCATTTCGACGATGCACTCGCCGACTCGAATGATTGTTTTTCGGCGCTGTTCGATGGCTCGAATCAGCCATTGCGCGTTGCGAAGTTTCTCACCAACGAAATTCTTGGCGGCGGGGTCGCGCAGTAGCTTTTGCGTGAGCGATTCATTGATGAATAGACGCTGCATACCGCGATCATTGTTGACCACTACCCAACGATCACCATCCCGTATGACGTATATGTCCGGCGTGATGCCAATGGTTCGATCATCTTGGTCTGTAAAGTCCCGCGCGGGGCGACTCTCGAGTTTCTGAATCTCCTTTGCGGCTTCGTAGACTTCCTCTACGGGAATTCGCATATCCCGCGCAATGGCCTGGTAGTTGTGCTTTTCCAGGTTGTGCAGATGCTTGTCGATGATTTCAACCTCAATATCGTCAAAGCCGCAGGCTTTGGCTTGAACCAACAGACATTCGCGGAGGTCCCGTGCTGCAATTCCAATTGGATCGAAATTCTGCAACAGCTCGAGGACGAGTGGCGCGTCGTCGGTGTGCAAGCCGGCTTCGCGTGCCAAGTCGTCTATGGTCAAGTCCGGCGAGCGTGTTCCATCAGGCTGTTCGGCACCGGTTAGATCGAGGTAGCCGCGTTCATCCAAATTGCCGATGACAAGTTCGGCGAATTGCCGCTCGTTTTCCGTGAAATCGCTCATCTGCAATTGCCAGAGCAGGTGCTCCTGCAGACTTCGAGGCCGAGTCAGGTTCTGATCGATGGGGGGTAGTTCTTCAAATCCACCGCGACTGGCTGCCGGAACCTGCTGTAGCGTGCGATTTTCGCAGGAATTTCTCCCAATCCACTTCCCGCGCGGCGCGTTCGGCCTCGCGATCTGTGGGTGATCTGGATCGGTCAAATTCGCGATCTTCGCTCACGGAATTCGAGGTCGTAGCTTCTTGGCGAACACGCGTAGCCCCGTCGGGCTCTTCTTCAGAAAGTACTGGATTGTTGTCAAGCTCCTTGCGAACCTCGTCGATCAGTTCCAGTCGCGAAAGCTGCAACAGCTTGATTGCTTGTTGCAGTTGAGGCGTCATAACGAGCTTCTGCTCGAGCCTCAACGCAACATGCTGTTTCAGTTCCATCGTGAGTTGTTTCCGTGCTTAGCTACGACTACCCAGTAGTCTAACACCGGAACGCAAAAAATGGGCCAAGGAATAATCGCTGTTGCCGCCCAGGGATGGGCCAAATCAATTGGCCAATATCTAGGCAGTACTAGGGTAAATACGCCAGTAATTGCGCGTGCTTAAGACTGACACAGCAGCCAATCAAAGTTTCGCGATTCGTCTCACAGCGAATCGCTGGCGGCAATAGTTGCGGCCTAACGGGACTCCCGCCCAACCCGGTGAGGCCATATGTATACCTGTGCTATCGGTGATCTCTGCCTTAGCGCTACCTGCTTCGTCCGTCGCGACGTCTCGATTGTGCTGGTTGTTTGGGCCCCGGCCCAAACAACTGCGTCCTTGAAACTTGACTCAAGATCAACGAGTTTCGCGCCATAGGTTTGCTAACATTCGTGCCGGGTTGCGTTCGGCGAAACGTTCGGGGCAACGCACGCGATCTACGTGCTGTCCTCGGCCGTCCACTGTGATGTTCCTGCGTGCTAACACCATTGGTATTTTATCATACCTAAGTGTCCACGTGTTCGCACTCGCAACGTGAGTTTGCTCCTCGAAACCGTCACAATGACGTTCTGCCCACACGTAAGTCCGCAAGCATCGCCAGATTGCGATTCTACTGACATTGAATTGTTCTAGATCGTCGACCGGGGAAGTTTGTCGTGTCAAGCTCGCCGGTTGACCTCAGCATCTGGTAGTCTCAAGGGCAGTCGTGCAAACAGGCCTTCAAAAAGGTAGCACCAACACGTTTCGAATCAAGGCATTGC
The DNA here is from genome assembly GCA_963811985.1 of uncultured delta proteobacterium. Taxonomy (GTDB): domain Bacteria; phylum Myxococcota_A; class Polyangia; order Polyangiales; family Polyangiaceae; genus FEN-1139. The sequence continues at coordinate 284,932 of CAWEUH010000037.1, read as the reverse complement.
TGCTTCATATCGAGCAGCGATATGGCCGCGCGCAGGGTGACGCGTTTCTCCTGTCGATGAAATTGGATCGCGAATACCTTAACGATGAGACTCGTGCGCTTTCCGTCCAGGTATGGCACCTCGCATTGCAGAAATTCGCATCGCGCTGGGGCCGCTCCGAGATCTCCCGAATTGTACCTGCGTTGGTTCACCCCGAAAATCTCGGTGCATGGGCGCGTCTGTTGCGCGGAGCAGACAATCCTTTGATGGCGTACAGACGCCTGGAAAGCTACGCTGGCGACGACTCTCTTTCCGAGCGTTGGTTCACGCTAGAGCAAGGGCTGGATTCTTGGACCGGCCAAGTGCTCGTACCCGCCGACATCGCAGAAGAGCGCGACGGACTTTGCGCGCTTGCTCGCGCATCTGAGCTTGCCAGTGTACCCCGGTTGTTCGGCCTCCCAAAAGCTCAGGTACGATTTTCGATTCGGCCAAGTGCTCGTACCAATCTTCTTGAACAGCACTTTCGAGTAACGTGGGGACAGTCGTCAGCACTAAAATGCGGGGGCGTGGGGTTGGGTTCCGCGCTGCTGGCTAGCATGCTGGGGTTAGCACAGGGTGCACCCCTGTCACACGTGTGGTTGACGCATGCAACGCTTGGCGCGGCCATAGGGCTACTTGTGTCAACGGCTTGGGTGACGATCTCCAGGTACAGAGCCAAATCCGTCGCACAACTCGTGCGTCTGCGTGCACTTGAAAGGTCGGTTTCGTTGCGAGAAATCCGGGAGCGACATGACTCCGGTTTTCATGAGGGTGTCGTTGTGGCAGGTCAATATCAGTTGACCGAGAAACTGGGGGTGGGAGCCAGCGGGACCATTTGGGAAGCGATGCGTTTGGCTGATGGCTTTCCCGTAGCTATCAAGTTGCTACGCGCCGCCATTGCTCACGACACGGTCGCGGCGGATCGACTGCGTCGCGAGGCAGCGGCACTGGGTCTTGCCTGGCACCCGAATGTTGTCGAGGTCTACGATGACGGTCATCTATTGGATGGCACAAGTTTTCTAGTCATGGAGCGTCTCTACGGCGAATCGCTCGCCGCGCGTCTCAAACGCATTGGTACGTTGTCGCCTGCCAATCTACTGCCAATTGCTCTGCAAGTGTGTGATGCTCTCGAAGCCGTACACGCCGCCGGCATTGTTCATCGCGATCTCAAACCCAGCAATATCTTTCTGTCCATCATTCGCGAACCGGGCGATAGCACGGGCGAGATTCTTCCCAACAGTCTTCAAGTGCAGGACGAACGCGTCAAGCTTCTTGACTTCGGCATCGCGCGCGTGGAATGGGCCGAGACACGCCTGACAAACGCCGGCGCACCGCTGGGCACACCGGGTTACATGTCGCCCGAGCAGGAACAGGGCCTCGAGATCGATGCGCGCAGCGATCTATTTGCGCTGGGCAGCATTCTCTTTGAATGCTTGACGGGGCGGCCCCCGCCGTTGACGAGCGCCGAGTTCCGAAGCGAACCGAAAGGGCTCGATGCAGACAGTGCCGTGCAAGTTGCCTTTCGAGCCATCCCAGACGGTTGGCGTCAAATAGTCGAGAAAGCCACTGATCCGTTGCCGCGCAATCGCTACCCTGATTCGCGGGCCATGCGGCGAAGCACTCGTCGCCATCAGCCCCGAACGCGATCAAAAAAGCGATCTCGTTTCCTAGCAGCCTCACGGGCAACGAACTACCACGTACCGCTGTGACGTGTGGCTGATGCTCGATCGTTCCAGAAACAGAACACGACTGCCAGTACGGCATTCTTTTGACGCGGTTCTCGACGACGCGAGCAAATGCCGTTTCTTGCCAAGGGGTTCTCAACGTTTCACCAGGCGCCGTAAGCAGCACAAGTCCATCAGGCTGCATCGCATCGAACCAACTGTTTGGGATTTTCTTGGTCGTGTGCCCACCTACAAGCCGAGCAATTCTCGGGTCGGTGACACCGGCCATGTCGAGAATTTCGCCGGAGTAGGCAACCCCTACCCAACCCACATCCAGCGCCGCGACCTGCCGCAAACCCGACAACAATGGACGCGCTCGATCGATGAGTCCGAGTCTGGCCGCATAGACGTGTCGGGCTGGAATACCAACTCGATATCCCGCGACAAGCGACACGCCGAGGGCTCCCGCCAAACCGAGTAGATTGACGAGCGGTCTTTGGTGCGTGTGAAGACAGGCCGCAACCCAGAGTGCCGCAGGTATCACTGGGACGGCTAGCCGCCACATCGGCATCCAATCGCCCCCGACCGCAACGATTGTAGCAAAATGAATCACGACACCGAGCGCCGTGATGAGTTCCTGCCGACTTAGAGCTTTGTACCCGTTGCCGAACCATAGCCAAGTGGGCCCAAGAAACAACAAAGCACCCAAGCAGTAACGCAGCCCGTGTTGCAGATCCGAAGGTTTGGCCAATGCCGCCAACGGAATTGCCTGACCGAACGCAATGTGGCGCAGCAGAGCGACGACAGCGGGGAATGCTAGCGTCAGTGCCAATGGTCCGAAGCGCCGGGCCACGGACTTGGAAGGGTTGACGACTGGACGCAAACCAAGGACTGCGCAAAACGGAATCATCTCGGGTCGCCACGCAGCTACGGTGGCTGCGGCCAACGCCCCCAACGTTGATTGCCCGAGCGCGAACGTTGCGAGGGCCATAACGAGCCCGGTTTCCATTCCCGCAGATGCCCAGGCCCCGAGCGGTGCCGATGCAAGCAGCACCACCGCATAGAACGGTTTTTTTTTGGCGGTTCTCAGTCGATACCCGAACCATGCCGCCGCCAATAGCCACGTTGCTGCGCCTAACACCCTGGCTGCCAGCAGGGCGTCCAAGGCCGAGTGCCTAGCGAACGGGACCAAGAGAAACACCCAACCAAGTGGGGTCACGGCATCAACGCCAGCGCCCGTCGTGTTGAAACGGTAGCCTTGCCCGCTTGCCAGACGCCAGGCGACTCGAGCCGTTATCCAGGCGTCGTCCACCGTAAAGCCCCAAAAGAGCGCCATCCCCATGGCAGCCACGCTGGCAGCAAGCAGGCCTACCGCAGCACTCTGCCCCCCCCTACTTGTATTTGGCGACACTGCCAAATCCTTTGCAATTGTTCCGCAAAAGTATCGCTGCAACTGGGGAGTCCCCTACCATTCCAATTCGGATGTCAGCCATTCACGTTGTCGTTCGTCCCGGCGCCGAACGCTCGGGCCAACAGCGACTTATACCACTTTGCGGCCTATTCGACGTCGTGGTCGATGGAATCAACGTTACGGCCCGAATCGGTGAAAATCAGGCACTAACGTTGCTTGCCGACCTTGGAACGGCCGTGGCCGACCTTCATTGTGGCCACCGTTCGCGAGTTGTTGTGCCACTCTACGCAACGAGCGAGGCCTGGGAACTCGGACTTGAAGCCGACGCGGGCGATGCGTTGCTCACCGTTTTTCGAACTGGAAACGACCCTGAGGTTTCCGTGTTTGAACGCCGCGTGCCCCTCGACAAGCTGCGCAACGGCATTGTAGAGGGCCTGAGGAACGTCTCCGTGCAGGACTGTCCCGCACCGTTGAGGCAGGGTCTTGAAAATGCGCAACGAGCGCTACGGGATACGGAGGCCTCCCCAAATGGCAAACCGCGTTTGACCCGGTCGGTTGCCATTACCCCGAAAGCGATTCGCGGCTTCGCGTTCAGAGCTGACACGAAGCTGCGCGTGGTTGAACAAGCCGCCGCGAGGGGCCAGGTTGAACGCAGTGACTTACACGCGCTATTGTGCCAAGGGGTTTTTGGCGTGACGGCACGTGGACGCACGTGGAGCATACCTGACGCGCCCATTTTCCTAATCGCGGAGCGCCTCGTTGAGCTGGCTGAGGCCGCAATTCAAGCACAGCAATCAGCAAGCCCATTATTTCGTCGAATCCAGGTTGGCCACGTCCGTCTCGGAGTCCGGCGCGCTCCCGCTGCAGGCCCGCTGGCCGTCAGCCTCGGTAGCGCACACGCTTCGAGCGACCAGGGTGTCACTTTTCCGCAGCTAGAACCCGCCGAGTTTGCACAGGCGGTCACGCTCTTCGCCAAGTCGTTGCGTGAGGCCGTGCGTCATTCCGATCCGTCGCAGTCATTCAATCTTCGCCTTTTGAACCTAGACGCGGCAATTGACAAGATCGCCGAGCAGATTCGACCGCAAGCGGATCAACGGGCCCTCGTCAACTCGAAGCGCGAAACGTACCGGCGCTTTGCTTCGCCAGCGTCGCCCTCCAACCATAGGTGGGAACAGGGTGCAGGCTTGAGGTTCTCGCCACGTTTTCTCGCAACGGTTCCGCAGATCGACCTAAAATCTGTTTTTCATTGCGCGGACTCCCTAATTGTCGGCTCGCAACGCGAGACCTGCTGTCTGGATCCAGCGACCGGCGACACGCGCTGGCGGATCCCGACGGCACGTGCTGCATCGATTGGCACACCCGCCGGACTTGTGCGCTTATTTCCCGACGGACGACTGGCGCTGCACGACCTCCAAAACGGCAACGAACGATTCTGCCTGCGCCTGACACCGCGAGCCCAAGGCGGGGCTTGCGGAGCGGTGGTCTACGCACCCGGGTTGCCTCGCTTGCTCGCCGTTTGCGAGGGCGATAGGCGCGTCACCGCCGTCGATCTGGTCAGCGGGGAAATTCGTTGGAGGTACACCGCGGCACGTCCAGCTCCGTTTCGCGTCCGGCGCGCCGGGGGCCTGCTGCTAGTGGCGGGAGGCGATTCCGTCATGGTCGCTCTCGACGCCGCGACCGGCGATACCGTATGGCGAGTCTGCGATCGTCTCCCATATACCGGCGACATCAGTGTTAGCGGTGACGAAGTGTTTGCCGTGACGTCGGGCTCACAGGGCACAGCTAGCCTGCAGTCGATTGATGCTTGGTCCGGCGAGCTCCATTGGCGGGCCGAGGTCGAGGATCGGCCAATTCTGGGGCAAGCTCCACTTCACAGCAGGACGCACGTAGTTGTTCCTGCTCGCGATGCGCGCGGTTGCGGCGCCCGAGCTTTTTCTCGAAACACGGGACGCGCGGATTGGAACCTTGGGCCCGGATTCTTCCCGCGAGCTGTTGCATGGCTTATGGTCGATGACCTGCTGATGGTCAATGGTGCCAACGGCACTTTTGTTTGTGTTGAATCAACAACAAGTGCTCTTAGGTATCGTCACGTATTCTCGCAGGGCTTGGAACACGACCAGCCGCGACGGCTAGAACCCGTCTTCCGAGGTGGAGCGCTGTTTGTCCCACAACATCAGGTACAAGTCCTGCGCCCTCAAACAGGAGCCGTTCTCGGCGTTGTACCGAGTGATCTGGTTCCTGACCTTGTCAGAGTTGATGACCGCTGGGGCACCCTGATTGCCGAAGAGAGCGGACATGTATCGGCGTTTTCAATCGCCCCGCTTTTGGTTCGAGTCAAGTGATGGATAGGCTCGGCTGATTCCCCGGGCTAGCCGCTGTGAGCCTCGCCTCCATCAACGCAAATGACATTGCCTGTCATCCAATAGGTGCTCGGCTGGGCCAGCGCAACTAGTGCGTTCGCTACATCCTCGGGGCGCGTTAGGCGTCTGGAAGGATTTTTTCGCAGGGCCGTCTCGACCATAGTCTCGTTCTCGGGGATCTTTCTCAGCGCTGGCGTGTCGGTGACACCTGCACAAATGGCATTCGAGGTGATCCCACGAGGGGAAAGCTCCAGCGAAAGTTGCCGAATATGCGCCTCGAGTGCCGCTTTGGCTGCGCTGACAGCACCGTATCCCGTCCACGACCTGCCGGACCCGGTGCTTGTCATGGCGAATATTCGCGAATTCTGGTCGAAAAGATCCAATTCGACCAACTCCTGCGTCCAATAGACAAGACTGTTTGCCATGACATCCAAAGTCATGTCCATTTGGGAGACGGCAATGCGCGCGTCAGGTTCCGCGTGCACAAATGGCCTGAGCGCGCCAAATGCCAGCGAATGCAGTAGGACTCGGAATCGCTCACTACGTCCCCGTTCGGTGAAACGCCGACGGACATCGGTCAACACGTGAGTGCGTCTTGATGGGTCGGCGGCATTTACGTTGTAGAACCAGGCCTCGCGACCCAATGACTGGATGTCTGACACTAGCTGCTGGGCTTTTTCCAAGTTGGCCCGCCTGTCGAGATGAACGCCCACTATGTTCATTCCCGCCCGGGCGAAGTGAGTGGACGCTGCCGCACCGAAGCCGCTGGACGCGCCCAGAACGAGCGCCCAACCGTCCAGCGGCGGCAATCTTGAGTCTTCTTTCATAGACATTCCGAGCCCCGCCTGCCTAGCGCTTGCGCTGGAGTGCCACAAGTACCGGACAGCATTTTGGCTAAACCTCTTTGCGGCCGGACCAAGGGAAGGGCTGCTTGGCAAAGAACGTAACAAGCGATTGGAGGAGCAGAACTCGTCACAGGTTACGAGTGCGTAACCTGCATCGAGTCGAAGTTACATAATATAACTCATTGAAATTATTGCGTTTAACGCTGGCACGGCAAGTGCTCTACCCGCAAACGGGACCGATATCCGGTCGCTTTTTGCGGGAAGAAAATTATGACAACGCAATGCCAATCCGAACGTCGTACCAAAGCGTCCGCATATTCTGATTATCACAACGAAAATGAACTATTGGACGGCCTAATTGAGGGAAACCCGCAAGCCTGGTGCGAGTTCAATCGTCGATATGCTCGAATGCTCAGCGCCTGCATTAGTCGAGTGGTGCAGCGGTTTTCGCGCTCGGTTGGCTCAGATGACGCTATGGATGTGTACTCCGCCTTGTGTCTTAGCCTCGTTGCCCAAGACAAGCGGCGCCTGAGAACCTTCGAACGGGACCGCGGCACAAAACTCAGCACCTGGCTGGCCATGCTGGCCGTGCACACCGCGTATGACCACCTCCGCTCGATGCGACGAAAGCCTGCGGGCGTTCCAATCGAAAATGTGTCCGATATCGCCGAATCGGCGCCTTTGCCAGAAGAGCTCTGCATTCAGCAGCAACGAGCTGAAATCGTCGAACGGATTCTGGACGAACTTACCGACAAGGATCGGCAGTTCATTCTGCTGCATTTCGGGCAAGGCTTAGCCCCGGAGCAAGTCGCAATCGAAATGGGAATCAGCGTGAAAACGGTGTACACGAAGAAGCACAAACTCCGCGGCCGCCTTGAAGCTATGTTGTACAGTTACCGCACTGCCGCATAACATCAGCTCAACTAATGACTTGCTGCATTGCGGGCCTCGACCCTGTGCTAAGCGACAACTCGAGGTGGATTTCAAGTATCCAGGTGCCGCCTCGTCAATCCACCGAGTATTTGGCTCCATCCATTGCACTCCATTAGTGGAAAGATCCCAGTCTTGTTCGCGGCACTATTTCACGTTGCCGCCTGTGGATCCGCGCGCCCGAAGCCAACGTCGGCGTCGGGGTCCGGCCATGCTACCCTAGTCGAAAGGCACTGGGATTCAAAACCCAGCTTGACTGTCATCGCGAGGCATGGCGACCCATTTGCCGCACTGGCTCTCGCAGGCAAGACCGGAGCCGGACCCGCCGCCACCGCGGCACTCGCACAGATCGTCAAAAAACGCCTGTCGGCGAGCCCTGGACAGCACCAGGCATTCCCGAGTTCGTTTGGGCTAACCTTGGTAGTTTCGATAGCTAGCTCAAAGGACGCACGTCCCGCGCTAAGGGACGTCGCTCTGGCTCTACGCAGGCCGATCGAGATAACGGAAATAGACAATTTGATAATTGAGAAGCTGCGGGCGGATTTTGCTTCGGCCCCTCCTGCAAGCGCAAGTGACGTGGCCCTGGCCAATTGCTCGGGGGAGCTTTTTGTTGACGGTCAACTGACCGCGTTACTCAGCAGTCACGCTCAGCTTCGAGAGGCGGCCGAGCGAGCGCGAGTCGAAATCTATAGTTCGAACAATGCGCGATTCGCCTTGGTTGGCACTAGAATCATCGCACACGACGTTGAACAAGCATTGAATGAGATGCCGCCGTGGCCCCGGGCAACACCGGCCAACGAACGCGCGAACGAGCCTTTCGATCGCCCCCCCGAGACATCGATTGTATTGGGGAGTCCGCGCCAACTGTCGTTTGCTTGGCGCGTAGGTTCAATCGCAAAAGCCAACCAAGCTGCTGAAATCCTGGGAAGAAACGGATCGCCTTTACTATCACAAGTTTCGGCGCTGGACGCAGATTGGAAAGTCGAGGCGGTTTCGTCAGTTGCGCGCGGAGTTGGCGCATGCCTACGCATCGACCTGTCGAATGCAAGCGACAACACCGCGATTGCCACGTCCAATCTGGAAAATCTATCCCGAGTTGCCGTCGCAGAGTCACGTATCGCGCTCGACACGGCGGACCACGCGCCGTTCGAAAACCGAGACTGGGCAATTGACAATGACCCGGAGCGCGCTTCGCGCCAAGTCGCCTGGAACTCGCTGTCTGTGACCGACTCGGCCACAAAGCCCAAGTTACACATCCAGTTGAGACTCTTGCCTACTGACAAGGGCGCGGAGACACTCGAAACGGCCTTGCGCGACGCGATAGCCAAGAGAAACACAAGCCCAATCGAAACCGCGTATGCAATGGAATTGGGGCAAACGGAGCTGTGGTCGCTCTTGGCTTCGCCTTGCGGGACCTCACTGGAATCTGTCGAAGATGCGGGCAGTACTGCCGCCTGGATCCAGGCACTTTCGCAACGATTCTCGGGCCATCTCGGTGTGCAGGTTGAACCCTGGATCACTGCGGATGGAATCGGTTTCATTGCCCATTGCCAACCGCAGTCACAATCGGAGACATCGCTGTCCATCGCGACAAGATTGGGCAACGCGCTCGGTAGCATTATTGCGACGGGTACCGTGACGGGAGCCGAACTTGCTTCGCTCCGCGAGCAGGTTCTGTTGCGTGTGGGTCCCACGCCGCGACCGGGCTATTGGCGATTGGTCGATTCGTTGTCGTCGGGCCACCCCGCCACGTTCGAACCCTTGGGCACTTTCGATTCAATTCGAAGCGTGGATACTGCTCATCTGCGCGCCAAGCGAATTGCCTGGTTGAACGGTCCGTTGCGTTTGGGCGCGTTGTTGAACCGAGACAAGGAGCAGCTTGCTGCAGTAAACTCATCGCTGCATCGCTGGCTGGACCCTCATCGGTCCGAACTCAGACAATGCACGCCCACGATAGCCGCCGCCAGACGTAGTCAGGACATTCAGGTTGTCACGCGGAGCATTGATGCGCACGATTCGAGTGCCTACCTAGCTGTTCAGCTGGCCTCGCAGAGCCAAGAGCGCGTCGTCTACGAACATTGGTTGTTGTGGCTGCTAACGCGTCCAGGTGGTTGGCTCGAAACGACCGTGTCGCAATCTGGAACCCGTAGCTCATGTGCAGCTGACATCATGGGTCCAAGTCACAATCGGTCGCTCGTCATCAGTCTGAACGTCGACGACGAGTCCAAGTTGGCTGACCTGATCGCTCGAGTGCGCGATCTCTTGTCCCGATTGTCGCGACAGGGCGCCGAAGTCAGCGATATCGATTCCGCGAAAGCTTGGTCGGAAACTCAGATTCGGCGGGCCGAATTGGACCCGCGGCGACGGTTGCTGGACGCTTGGCGGGGCAGCTCTGTAGTGCCAGATCGCAAGCCTTCAGGCTTTTCGCGTTACCTGAATCAAGCCTTCACTTCGGCCACCGTGACCGTGCTGCGCGTGCGCCGTCAACCCTGAAGCACAAAGACAGTTTCAACGACCTTCTGGTCGTGCTAGCCCGCGGTGCAATGTCGCATCGCCCAGCGGTCCTCATACTCGACTACGGAGCCCAATACTCACAGTTGATCGCACGACGAATTCGCGAATGTCACGTGTACTGCGAGATCCACCCTTGCACGATCAGTCTTGACAAGATTCGCGAGCTGCAGCCATCGGCTATTGTGTTATCCGGCGGCCCTCAGAGCGTCTACGACGTTGGGGCACCGACGAGTGACCCCGGCGTTTTCGAATTGGGCCTGCCCGTACTCGGAATCTGTTATGGCGAGCAGTTGATGGCGAAGCAGCTTGGCGGCCGCGTCGAGGCGAGTCCCAACCGGGAATACGGTCCGGCCGTGCTTCACGTCAGCGAATCAATCGGGATATTTGCACCGTTCGCCGCAAAAGAGGAGCTCACTGTCTGGATGAGCCATGGGGATCGACTTGTGGAATTGCCACCAGGGTTTCGTCGCTTGGCATTCAGCGAAGCCGCACCGCTTGCGGCAATCGCCTGTCCGGAACGACGCATTTACGGCATCCAGTTTCATCCAGAGGTGGCGCACACGCCTCGCGGCGTCGATATTCTGCGCGCATTTCTTTTTGATGTATCTGGGCTTGCACCCACTTGGACTCCGGGCTCGTTTTCCCAACAAGCCATGGCCGCCATTGCCTCACAGGTCGGTCCAGAACAAGGCGTGATTTGCGGTCTTTCCGGCGGCGTCGATTCCACGGTTGCAGCCGTTCTATGCCAAAAAGCGCTTGGCGACCGGCTTGTATGCATTTTCGTGGACAATGGCCTCTTGCGCGCCGGTGAACGCGAATCCGTCGAGCACACGATGCGGAGCCAATTGCATCTGAATCTCATCGTCGCCGACGCGCGCGAGCGATTCTTGAGCGCTCTGAGCGGCGTCACAGATCCCGAGCGGAAGCGCAAGATCATCGGGCACGTGTTCATCGAGGTCTTCGAGGAGCAGGCGCACCACGTGACCAACGCGAGCTATCTCGTTCAGGGCACGTTGTACCCGGACGTCATTGAGAGCATGAGCGTGCGCGGACCGAGTGCAGTCATCAAGAGCCACCACAACGTGGGTGGCTTGCCAGATCGTATGAATTTGAAGCTGATTGAGCCGCTGCGAGAACTTTTCAAGGATGAGGTGCGCCGTGTCGGCGAAACCTTGGCCATCCCGCACGATATCCTGTGGCGTCATCCCTTCCCTGGTCCGGGACTTGCTGTGCGTTGCTTGGGCACTGTCACGTCGCAGCGTCTCAGCGTGTTGCGTGCCGCTGACCGTGTAGTGGACGAGGAAATACGACGTGCGGAGCTGTATGAGTCGATTTGGCAGGCATTCGCCGTGCTTCTGCCCGTTCGAAGCGTCGGCGTGATGGGCGATGATCGCACCTATGAAGAAACATGCGTCGTGCGCGCCGTGCACTCCAGTGATGGAATGACGTGCGATTGGGCGCGAATTCCGTACGATGTCTTGGCACGCATCAGTGCGCGAGTCATTAACGAAGTCCGTGGCGTCAATCGCGTCGTGTACGACATTAGTAGCAAACCGCCGGCAACGATTGAATGGGAGTAAGCATGGCACGACATGGATTCTGTCGGGGTTCCTGGGCTCAATGGCTGAGCGCAGCTCTAATTCTGGTTCCTGTTGCAGCCGTTCCCGCATGCTTCCAAACACCCCGCGCGGTCGTCCCAATGAAACTCCAGCGCGCCGGCAACACGCCAAGGGACGCCAACGTCACAGTTGACGAAGAATACATCGGCCCCTTGTATCTCATCGTGGCACAAGGTTTGCGATTGCCCGTGGGCAAACATAGAATCACCGTCACACGCGAGGGATATTTCCCTTGGGACAAGTTGGTCGAGGCCGATCGATCGCCGATCGAATTGGCCGTAGAATTGGTGCCTATTCCGGAGTGACACACCGCCAGAGCCTGCTATAGTCGGGCCCGTTTCCCGGGGTGTACCTCAACCTGGTAGAGGGCCGGCTTTGGGTGCCGGTTGTTGTGAGTTCAAATCCCACCACCCCGACTAACACTTGATTTTATGGGAGAAATGGCACTAACGTGAAGGACGGTCGGGCTGTTGCCCACCAGTTGCCCAGCGCGGCGACGGGATTCAGTACTGGAAGCTGAGGCTACCTGCTCAGCTTATCAATGGCGGCGCGCTGGTCGGCCTGCGTGGCGTGCGCGTAGCGCTGGGTCATCTCCAGTTTCGAGTGACCGGCGAGAACGCGCACCACTTCGGCACTCGCGCCGCTCCTCATCAACTCCGTTACGAAGTAGTGGCGCAGCGAGTGGAACGAACGCTCCTTCAAGCTGTTCTGGCGAAGGAACTGCTTGAACTTGTAAAGCACCTGCTGTCGTCGCGGCGTTTGTCCATCGCAGCCGATGACCACACGAGCTTTAGGCAGCTTGCTTTTCACTGCCTCGCGAAGCCTCACCTCCAGGCCAACCGCTAGCGGGACAATGCGTTCGTCGCCACTTTTGGGCTTCAATGAAGACTCTTCCGAGAGTGCGCGACGAACAATGATCCGGTGCTGGTCGAACTCGATATCTCGAACCTCAAGGGCTCGAACTTCGCCCATCCGCATTCCTGCCAGAGCAGCAAGCGCTATTGCAACGCCAAGCCAGCCAGGTGCCTTGAGCATTGCGTTGACCTCCTCGGAGCTTGGCGCGTCGAGAACCTTTTTTCCTGTCTTGATCAGACCTTTCGGAAACTCCGGCAGCTTATCAATATAGCCTTCATCGAACGCTGCCCTGATTACGGTGCGTACGAGGTTCACCGGGCCCTTTGTTTGTACGTTGGCAATATTGAGTACGGCAGCGAATTTGCGGTACTCGCGTGGACCAATCGCATCGAGAGGCATGGCCCCGAAGAATTCCATGATGCGCTGGTCGTGAAGCTCCCGGTATCGCCTCGCCGTTGCGGGTCGGTACCCTGGCATAAAGACGGACTCGAACGCCCCGGTGACGAACTCGCTGTATGTTATGGCCGTCGACCTTTCAGTTTGTGCTGCCGTTTCTTCAACGATACCCGTCTCCGCAGCGCGCTTCATAAGCCGGGCAGCTTCACCGACGGCCGCTGCATAGTTTTGGACACTCGCGTCTCGACGAAAACGTTGCCGAACGCCTTTCTTGTCCGTAAATCGAAAGTCAATGAACCAGCGGGGCTTGCCGCCCCTAATCACTTTGCGAACGCCTGAAGTATTTTTCGTGCCCATGTTCTTCTCCAAGGGCAGCGTTCACGCGCGAACCCAATCATTTTAGATCGGATCCGCCCGTCGCCACCACAAATCTACGTGTCGAATCGAATGCGCCACGAACGTCCAAACTTGAAAGCCGTCACCCCGGGGCCGATGCGAGCGATGACATCGCGGCCCCGTCCACGAGCGTTTCGCCTGCATCGGGCACGGAGTGCATCAGGGCTCATAGAAAGCCGACCGGCCGCTTCTTCGATCGCGACAAAGTTCCGGAGCTGTCCGTTTTGGCCAAGGTGCGTTTCACCAAGCTTGGACATTTCACCGCCTGCCGCGATCACGCGTGGGCACGGTGATTGATCGGGAATGTGATTGCGCGACCGAGACCCACTCCACTGGGTGGTTGCGTCCGAGTCTCCGTCAAGGTTGGAAGCCACAAGGCCACGATAGCTGGCCCTTCTGCGAGCAAAAGGGAGACATGGCCGACGATCGCCCGGCTTGCCTCACTTGATCTGATCTTGCGAGCTTCTCCAACAGCCCCGTAGTATTTTGCTGTGGCGGCGCCTCGACAACCCAAAGGCAACCTGACGCTTTCGGATGATGCTCGCAAGGAGCTGCAACGGAAGGAGCTGGATGCCCTTCACAACAAACTGGCTAAGCGCGGCATCGACGACGGTAAGCGCCGAGACCTTTTCCGTGCGACTGAGGTGCCACGGGGTTTCGAGGGGCGGCTAGAAAAAGAGCTATCCGAAGTTCAACACAGGCACGGCGTTCTCAACGAGATGCTCGAACGTCGTACCGCCGATCACGTGCAACTTCATCTGATGCATGGAATTCCGCCGTGCGAATCGCTCACGAAGTGCGCAAATGAGAACGCAGATAGCTCGGTTGGGATGGATGCCTTTACGTTGAAAGAAATTGGCATACTGTCCTTCTCGACTGGATATCAGGCATTCTTGGTAGCATGCCGCACGTCAGACCGATTTGGGCGAGCCAGCGCCTCATCGTACGGGGCCATTGTGGATCGCTTGGTTCGGCCAGCCAAAGAGGGCGATCACGGGCTATCGTACCGAGAAATCGCTTTGCTTAGGATAGAGGCCCGAGGTCTTCTGTTGCCTTTCGCCGAAAAATTCCTAGAGAGCGAAACCAACGCGGTAAAAAAGGCCCGTTCGGAGCACATCCACCCACGAAAGAATCGATCTCGGGGCAAACGACCGAAACGGGGTCAGAGCGAAGATCCGGACAAGGTCAAGTGAGTCTTACTCGAAACCTCTTTAGTGTGCCTCACTCGGCTTTGCATCGGAACTGGGGGACGCTCTCCGTCGATGGAAGCTTTTGTTTTCCTGCGTAGACGAACAAGGCGTGTGGCGAGCCACCGATTTCACTTCGATCGTGCACAAGTAACCACTGCCGCTATGACGACGATTCTGCACGCGAGCGGAGTCGAGTGATGTTCGATACGATCCGTGTTGCCCAACCAAATTTCAATATGCCCGTTGGAGTCGATGACGAAAAATGGGAGTCCTGCGGGAGGACAATAAGGGGCGCCTATTTCGAGAGATATCGTCTGCAAACAGAAAAGCTAGATCCGAGTCTTCGACATGTCCGTTGCATCTACGATCACACGCAGCACGAACTCGTTGTCGAAGTCAGCCTTCCACGGCTGGCTTACGGTCACAATATTGTGACCGTAAGAACGTCAGAGCTTGCAGTTGTGCTTGAGTTGCTCGACCAGATTGTGCAGGGCTGGGGTCTCCTCGACTTTCACGGTCAGCGTCTTTGCGATGTCCCATCAGTTTCTTCGTGGCATGTACGGCGCCTGGACTTGGTGCTCGATTACAGACCAAGGCAGATCCCGCACGCAGCGGCACTTCAGGGGCTATTGAATCTCCAGCCGCCGGGTCGGCTTACGGCTGTTCGAATCAACAACCAAACGGCCTATTTCAAAACCAAGGGCAAGCGAAAGCGGGTCGAGATAGCCATTTACGACAAGCAACACGAGGCCCAAAAGACTTGTCCGCAGCATTCGCAACTTGCGACGAATGCCATCCGTCTTGAAGTGCGCCTATTTGGTCAAGACACAATCAAAAAGGCGTTTGGCTTGGCAAACGGTCCCACATTGGCTGACGTTTCAACGCCAGTGGCAGTTGCGGGAGTGATCAAGAGAAGACTAGCTGACCTCGACGTGAGGCCTGGATTGGAATCGACACTAACCGGTTTTGACGCTTTGAAAGACCGAATCGGAGCCAAGGCCGCGCGACGCTTGTGGTCGTACGTGCAGGCGCGCTCAAACTGTTCACGCCGAGAGATCGTCGCGCACTGGGGCATAAGCGCCGACACTGCGCGGCGCTACGAGCGCGAGTTGCGCTCGGCCGGACTGTTTCCAGCGGCAGTTGCCACGAAGGGCATTATTGAAGATCTGTTGAGTCAGCTTGCCACTTTCGCGAACGAACACGCGTTCAATCAGCGTCCCCAGACCAGTGACGCGAGCCAACTTCCTGAATTGGGAAGCGAACAATGCGCATAAGAGTACGCAAAGTTCGCTCTCGATCCCACCGGTACGGGGACACCATGCGGGGCTGGCGGGGCCAGCCACTCGTGCGCATCTGGTTGCGGACAAAAAGTGGCTCAACCGGTCGAGATATTCACTTGGGCCAGGTCGTGTTTGGGCGCGGCAGCACCATCGAAGACTGGGCGTTGGCACGTCTAATTCACATTTGTGGCGTTCGTCTGGCTGATTTGGGCTTTGACAGCTCGCACCGCGAAGAATTGCTCGAACAACTCCGTGAGGCCCTCAGAAAACGCCAATGGCTTCCGAACGGCTCGGTACGCAATGAACGCCAAAACCGTAACAGCGGGGACCCGCTGTTACCTCGAACCGCAAATGCTGATTGACATTGGTATACAATGGTATACAATAATGGACGATGGCAACGCGAACTTTGGCATACATTCGAGTATCAACCGACAAGCAGGCCGACAAGGGCGTGAGCTTGGATGCTCAGCGCGCAAAGGTTCAAGCGTACTCCGCCCTGTACGACCTCGAACTGATTGAGATCATCGTTGATGCGGGGGTATCCGCAAAGTCAATTGACCGTCCGGGTCTGGGCCGAGCTTTGGAGATGCTGCGCAAGGGCCAAGCTGAGGCACTGCTTGTTGTGAAACTTGATCGACTTACCCGCTCAGTTCGTGATCTTGGCGACCTAGTGGAGAAATACTTCGCCAATGGCAAATGCGCGCTGCTCTCGGTTGGTGAGCAAATTGACACGAGGTCCGCGGCGGGACGCCTAGTTCTCAATGTACTTGGCAGCGTCAGCCAATGGGAACGGGAAGCTATCGGGGAAAGAACAGCCGCCGCCATGCAGCACAAAGCCGCACGTGGCGAATTCACCGGCGGGGAAGCCCCCTACGGGTTCCGAGTCTCCGATGACGGCATTCACCTGATTGAAGACGAAGCCGAACAAGCGATACTCGAACAAGCGCGCGCAATGCGACGCGCTGGACTTTCGCTTCGTCAAGTTGCTGGCGAACTGACCCGTCTTGGGGTCCGAACACGTGTCAGTAAGCCTTTCGTGGCTGTGCAAGTGGCCAGAATGACGGCAGCATGAAGAAGACTGTCGATTGGCGCGCAGTCGCCCACGCTAGACGAAAAATTGAGGGGATCACGCGTGACCAACCCGAAAAAGCCGGTGCCGCGAACGTGGACGATTGGACTGAAGTCATGAAAAGGGACGATGACCTTATGGCAGAGACACAACAGACGGCATTTCGGCTTCCAACGGATTCTACTGAGGAGGCTCGACAATCACGTGAAGCGACTCCAGGATGATTCGCCGGGCATGAAAGTCACGCGAGCGGATGCCGTGCGTATGTTGCTAACAAGGGGTCTAGATGAGGCAGAGCAGAAGCCAAAGAAATCACGAAAGGGATCATCCTAGCGGTAAATCAGTCTGGATTGGCGTCGTTCATCCGCGACGCTTTGCGGAAGGTCGGGAATTTCGTTGCCCCGGTGGTCGTCCAACTCGCACCTCTCGACTACGGGGAGGCAACATCAAATCTGACGCGTGTACGCCAAGGTGGCCGGCAAGCCACACCAGACGGTGAAGTGTCAGGTTCTGCCCTCCCCGTTCTAGCCGAGCCAAGTACCTTGGGTGCACACCAAGACTTTCAGCAAATTGCTCCTGTGTAAGACCCAGTTCTCGACGCAGTTCGGCCACTCGTCTGCCTACATCTCGAACCACTTGATCTGGGTCTTCGCGTCGCACGACCCGAAGTGGCCGTCACGAGCACTTGCTAAAACATGCTCATTTACGGTTCCCTTATTCAACAGGCTCCGTATCTTGCGGCATGAGCCGAGGATTTCGGTCAACGAAAGGGAGAGCAATGGCGCTAATCAAGTGCAAACAGTGCGGAAATGATGTGGCGAAGGATGCCAAGACCTGCCCGAAATGCGGGACGGGACTCAAAATGGGCGCCGGCAAGAAGGTGTCGATCGTCGTCGGCGGTTTGGTGCTGCTCGGGATGATCGGCAAGGCCATGGGCGGCAAGGACACCTCGCCCGCTGCGGCGAGTACGAAGGTCGCACAAGAAAGTGGCAAGGCCGACAACAAGCAAGAGCCCGCTTCCGGAGTACAGGCTTCCGCTGCGAGCGCGCCAGCATCCGCTGCTGCCAGTTTTGACGCCATTGGTTCAACCAAGATCTGGAGCGAGATTTCGGTGACATTGAAGGAGGCTGCCGTCCAAGGCAAGGTGGCGAAGGTCACGCTTCTCTTGAAAAACGGAAAGACGGAAGAAGAGAAGATCTCGTCGATGCTCTTCTTTCACGTGACCTCCGAGGAAGGTGACCAGGGGGATCTCGACATCATGGATGGAACCTCCTGCGACGGAGCTGTGCCGCCCCAGGGGTTGCTCAAGTGCAAACTGGCTTACAAGTTTGAGAAAACTCCAAAGGAGCTGACGATACGTGTGGGCGCAGGCGTAGTGAGCGACACGGTGTATTTCAAGGTGATCCCAACCGCCAAATAAGGATGTTCCGATGGTCGCGCACGTTGCACTTAGCACCGAGGCTCATCGGTGCCGCCTTGGTGCGGCCCCCCGACTGCTTGCAGTCTTTCTGATTACGGCGATCGCGTGCAGCCCTTCGGCTACGCGAGTCGTGTCTCGACACGGTCAAGCGCTGGAGTGGATCAGCATGACACAGGACGAGGCGGTCCTCGTAGATCAGCTTGTTGCGCAGGAACCAGCCGATGACAGTGCTCGCTGCTCGTACTGGAAGCGGAATCTCGCGTCGATACCCCAATCAGAGAAGCAAGCTACTGAGTACGTCGACAAGAAAACCAACAGTGTTTGCGAAACTCCGCCGGGCTCGGCACAGTCCGGTGCGCCACAACCGACGCGTCAATCGCGTAGTGCCCAACGAACTGTGAACCACCCCAGTACCACGGGGCCATATTCAGGCACACTGACTTTGGAGGACGATGGCGAGAATTGGACCAACATCGTCATCACGCTGAGAAAGAATGACAAGCCGGTAAAGGTGTCCTTCGGCCTTCGCACCCAGCCTGGATGGGACCATCCTACTCAGGCTTTGACTGCGAGCACCGACGCTTCAGGTGTGGCCAGAATCTCATCAGCTGATACGAGGACCAAGATCTTCGGGTGGTACGAAAGGAAGTCGCAAAAGACATCTGTCCCAACTTTCGGCATCCTTGTTGATGGGCAGTGGATTTCCATTCAGAACGCGTTGGCGCCACTCTATGCAAGTTGGGCGTTGGCGGACTGGGAGAGCAGGAAGACGATCGGTGTAGACGAGATCAATGCGGGAAAGTGCAGGTCGGAACGCGCCCAGATCCTGCAAGAGGCTACGGTCGGTCTAAAGGGACTGTTCGACGCCATGTCAACCGGTGGGGACGTGTTCCGACTGGTGAATTCCAGAATTGTCGTGGCGACCAACGAAGGAACGGCAGCAGAAACTGACCCGGGTGGTGGTGAGATTCACATGTTCGCCATTGGCTTCGACCCCGTGTCATTGGAGATTCGGAACAACGGTTACCCGGTCCAAACCAAATCGCCTTTCGAAATTCCAGTTCGAAGTTCAACGCAGGGGAATACGGATAGCCGGGTGATGCAGGTCAATTGGGGTGATCCTCTGCCCACCAAAGTGGTCGGTAACGGGTGCGCACTTGTGGTCGTTGTTCACAAGCTGTGAGGTCCCAATATGTCAGGCTGTAGAGATTGCGCGCGCTGTACCGAACCGGCGTTACTGAAGCTTGTTTTGTTGCCGTGGCGTGTACTCATCTGGGCGTTGACTTTCTGGAACATTCGCTTGTTCCAGAAGTACTATCCCCAATGTGGACATTTGCTGAACCGCCACCGATTGGTTGGCGGGCGCTTCCAGGACTGATGTGTCTCCGCAGCCATCCAAGCAGCTAACGCCCCTTGGCGTCGAAGCATAACGGTTCAATCATCAATGGGAAGATCGTCTCTCGAATCTTCTACGTTCCACCGTAGGCGCATTATTGTGATATTTTTGCCCCAATGCACCCCCGGATCGAATGCGAAGTTCAATCCTCGTTTCGAAGGGGGAAAATATTGGTTTGCGTGCTAATGCAGAGGGACTTCCATCATGAAACACTTGGACGAGCGCGATATTGATCGTATTCGAGTACGGGCTTATTTCCATTCAATCGAACCTTGCCGCGCAGCTGAGTGCGATGAACTGCACAATTGGCTCGACGCCGAACGAGAGGAGCAGGAAGTGCTGCTATGCATCCTGCGTCGATTTCCGACTCTCTTTGGCGTCTTCAGGCAAGCATCCGAGCCAGATCTTTCAATCTGCTACGTAGGAGTCCTTCTTCGTGCCATCCGTGATGTTGAGGACGACTTTGGACTAAGTGACGTTGAAACACGCCTAACGACACTTACTCAGCGATGGCCAATTTCGCAGCTGGAGAACATAGAGCGTCTGTTCGCTGACAACAACGGCAAGGTCGGCTCGGAAGCAGACTGGTTTAGTGTATTGACCGAATTGTACGGGATTTCGCACTTGGACGGACTTGGCCGCATTCATTCACTAGGTTTTCCACCACGGTCGCCTCAGAACCGCAACCCCGCATTTGACTGTGAGATTAGCTGCCCGGGCCTCCCCATCTTGTGTGACATAAAGCCGGCGAGCGGCAGCGGTTTCGCTCTGGTTCGTGACGAACTGCGCCTTGTTGTCGCAAATTGGGCAATGCAGCACGGACTTGGCTCGGTCAACTTTTTCACGCAGAGCCAGGGAACGATTAGCCAGCCGGCACTCGGGCCGCAAATCCGGCACTCCGGCGGTGTGGCTGCGTTTGAATTTGCTCTCAGTGGACATACAACGGTGCCCGGGTCCCCTCTTCCTCTCGTGTTAGGCACGACCTCTTTTGATGTCACACTAGTACCCGCCGCCACAGTTGTTTCTTCAAGCGGAGTTCAGTCGGTTTCGGCACGAATACAATCACTCGTGCCGATGTTACTGAAGCAGATTCGGAACAAAGCCGATGCTGCTCAACGTAGCCAAAGGCAGTTCATTTTGTGCCACGTTCGTCTGCCATCCTCAGGCAACAGCGATCTCAGGGATTCGCAGCAATTTCACGACTGGTTCGCCGGGGCCACTTCACAGATTTCCCCGACTGAGCCAGCCCACACGCTATGGCTGGGCGCCTTGGTGTTGGACTTTACGATGGGTTCACCGAATTCAATGTGCCATTTGCGTCGTTCAGCCACGTGGCCAGCTGGCGTGACGCCCGCCAGTTTGGCTGGAATGTTGTCGTCTGGCAATTTGCGCCACATCTAGGTCGAGTCATCGCCCGTGGCAAGTTACGAGTGACGCCTGGGCGCGAACGCGTTCGGAAGTCCCGCCGGTTATTGACTCGAAGTATTGTCGAGTTTGGCGCAATTCGTGTGGGGCGACGTTACACCAAAAGCTGTTACTGCACTGTTGGCGGGGACGCGGTATGCGGTTGGTATGCAGGTCGGCAGCACTAAGAAGGCGAGCCGGTACGCACGCGGAGTGAAGCAACTAGACCCTACGGTCGTGAAGGGTATCCACGCGATCTTGGAGCAGAATCCGGGCATTTCGAATGCAGAATTGGCTCGCCGGCTGTCGAAGAGCCGCCAGACCATCTTGTACTACCGTCGGGCTTTGCGCGCGGAATTGGCGAAGTTTGCGGCTCGCGACGAGCAGGTGCACGAACGCCTGGTCCTGAGTCAGTTCGACCTCGTCAATCGCGTGACCGAAGCCGCTGATGACGTACGACGTGAGATTTCACGTTTCAAGTCGAGTGACCCCGACCCAGTGATCGCGACTATCAAGTTCCGCGGTCATAGCACCCTGAACCAGATCCACCGCTTGCTCGGAGAATTGGTCGGAGAAGTCTCTCCGCCAACGACGAACATCTTCTTGACGCGCATGGACGCCTTCGTGGCTGCTGATACCGTTGACGCGGCTGCGCTGCCGGCTGGCATACGTGCACGACTTGGAACAGGCCAATGAATCGTCTGGAAAACGCCGCTGTTTTTGCTGTGAGCGCGCTCGGCATCGAGCCCCACGATGCGCAACTGGACTACCTGCTCGACGACAGCCCAACGAAGGTGCTGGTCGGCGGTAGACGTTCGGGCAAGACAACAGTTGTTGCATTGGAGGCGATCCACAAGGCAATCATCGCAATCCACGAGAATAGGCCGTTTCAGCAATTGATCGCAGCTCCCAGCGTTGATCAGGCGCGGCTCTTGTTCAGCACGATAGCAAAACTCCTACTTGCTTCTCCGCTTGGTGGCGTCGTAGAAAGTCAGGTGGCGTCACCCTTCCCCGAATTGAGGCTTTCACGAGGCGGCAGGATCTTCCTTCGAGCAGCCCATGATGGCGGCAGGTTGTTACGGGGCCACAGCGCGCACCGCGTGATCTGTGACGAAGCTGCGTACCTAGAGGACAACGTTATCGAAGAGTCCATTGGCCCCATTCTGGCTGATACTGGAGGCCAACTTGTTCTTGCTTCGAGCCCAGCCGGCAAGGGGTCACTGTTTTGGCGACTGTGGGACAAGGGTAAAGTCGGGGCAGACGAGCGAGTTCGTTCGTTTACGATGAAGAGCGTGGATAACCCGCACGTTGATCGGGCGTACATCGAAGCTCAGAAGGCAGAACTGACGGAGTCACAGTTTGCGGCTGAATACCTTGGCGAATTCGTCGATATTCAAGGTGCAGTTTTCAAGTGGGATCAAATTCGCGCTTGCCTGATCGGGGCTGACGAAACGGCGACTACGGATGTCCGGCGATTCAGTATAGGTTGGGATCCTGCACGGGTTCGGGACCGATCAGGTGTTGCAGTGCTTGATGTAACGAAGAAGCCGTGGCGCGTTGTCGAAATCGCAGATTTGCGGCCATTCGACTATATTGAGCAGGTTCATCGGGTTGCCGAACTCGCCCGGCATTATGGGCGCGCCAAAGTGAGCGTGGACATTACGAGCGAAAGCGCGCTTCTGGAGCTTCTCAAGCAAGAGGGTATCTGGTGCGAAGGCGTGCGCTTCTCAGCCGAAAAGAAGGCTGAGATGATCGTGGCCCTCCAGATTCTCTTCGAACGCAAGGAGCTTGCCCTATTGCCCCAACACGTCGATCTGATCCAGGAGCTTCGCTTGTACGAAGCTGCCGTTTCGAGATCTGGGCACGTGCGCTACGGCGCGCCAGAAGGGAGCAAAATACACGATGACTTGGTGACCGCCGTCGCACTTGCTGTGCGAGGCGCAGGCGGTGCCGTGCAATCGAACAGATTCGCTGACCTTGGACTGCCAGCCTTCATTAGTACTTCGTCATCCTTGACCTTCGCGGGGCTCGTATCGGCACCTGGAGAACTGCCGGACGATTGGGGACCTTGGGGGCGTTACTGACCGTTGCCTGTGACCAGTCCGCGTTGCATGGCGCACAACGCACGCCTTGTTCTGTCTGCTTCGTCGCATCCCTTGTGCTGACCTTGCCAAACGAATCATCGTTTCTTCTTGATGAGGTTGTGAAGCTCCAAGACGAGAGGCTCAAGCTCTTCGGCTGGAGACTTGAGACTTCTGACAGAGATGTTCAGCGCATTCAATAGACTGTCCAATGCCTCTCCGTCATTTCCGTCGGCGCTCTGCTTTCGTGCTAAATCCTGAAGAGTTCCCACCATTGTCTCAAGTACAGTTTTATCCGACATCTCAAAACGCTAGACCGCTATTGGGCGGGATGCAAGACGTTCAGTTTCTGGCTCGTTTCAGTCCTAGGTGGGTGGGCCTGATCGCTGGACAATGGATTCTAGAATGTCGCCGCGGAGATAACGTCCTCAACACTAGACGTTGGGATTGCCGTCCATCTTACAAAGTGTTTTCGGTCCAATACGAGTGTTGCTGGTAGTCCAACAACTCCCGCCGCGTGCCGCGAAACTTCTTCGTGATCGATCAGAAAAGGGTGATTGACGCCCCAGGATGCAAGGCTGGACCGTGCGATCTCTGTCGATTCGTCTTTGGACAGAACAGCAACCAAGATCAGCCGTGTGCCCTTGGAACGTAGCTCCGCTTCACGGGCAACAAGGGCCGGTACCTTTATTGCGCAGGGCTTGCAGGTTGGAGCCCAGAATTCGAGTACGAGGGACTCGCCACCAGCGCCAATTGAGACAAGCGCGCCAGTATCGCTCGGCAGATCCATTACGACCTTTCCGCCAACCACTTCCGTTGCAGTCGTTGCCGAGGGATCCCTCGGTGATGGATTAGGCGAGGATGCACAACTGGTCAGGACGAGAAAGAGCGCTGCGATGCACGAAAGACGCATGGTATTCACTGTACACTAAGTTGCGACTAGGAATTGGGGGTGTTTCTGCACTAGCTGAAGGAGCTGCCTTTGTTGTAACTCAGTTGCGGCCCATCGGTCGCAACTGAGAAGCTGGCCAGAACTTGGCAAATGCCGGCTAAATGTTGGTATTGCGGAAGTTGTACGACGTGCCCTAGAGTGCGCCTTGTATGCTCTCAGTTCAGTCTGGAATCTCATCGGTGTGGGCGCAGGTACTTGTGGCAGCTGGGCTTTGGGTTGGATGCGTTCCGACGGGTGGCACGACGCAGACGCCTACATCCAACAAAGAGGCGTTCGGCGATCTCGCCGGGGTGCAGTGCTCGGCAGTGCGGCCTCAGACAGAACCAGATTTGATGGCGTGGGATCCGGGGTCACGCATGAACCTGAACAACCTACGGCATCAAGGTGTGGTGGCTGTGCGCTATCAGGCGACCGGCTGCAACGTGGAGCTAGAACTCATCCCCGACTGCGTCGGGAAATCGCAATATCAATACGCCCCTTATGCCTCCAACGACCGGAAGCTCGTGTCCAGCAAGCAGGAACTCTTCGCAGAGCTTCCCCTGGGTGCGGCGCGACTTGCTGGGCGGTTGGACGGCGAGCATTCGCTGCGGGCGGACTATATGCTGGTGGGGATGGCCGCTATACCGGCTACTTCAGTGGTTCAGGTGAGTGACCTAGAGGGGCCGGGTTGCGGGCGAGCAACACACGTTATCAGTCGAGTGTACCTAGGTGGGTTCGGGATGGCCTCTGGGAATCGGCAGGTTCTGACTGCACAGTCCACCGTATTCGGGGCGGGGCTAGGTGGCAACTCAGACGAGTCGGTAGCGCGAGTGGCCAACGAGGGCAATCCCGATGCTTGCGCTGCCGCGCAGCAATCTGGTCAGGAGCGGCAACTGTGCGCGGTTCCACTGCGAGTAGGGCTGCTTGCGCTGCACAGGGCAGTCCCGGTGGAACCTAGTCAACCCGGCCCCGTGAAACCCATACTGACTCCGCCGGCAGCATCTACTCAACAAAGTGTGCCGCCCACCAGCGGTACGATGAGGCGCATTCCTGCAGGTACCTTTGAGATGGGCTCAAACAGACAGTACGAGAACCCGGTGCATTCAGTCGAGGTGGCAGCCTTCCAGATGGACGTGACCCAGGTAACGGTTGCTTCCTACAGGGCGTGCGTCAGCACCGGTGTATGCTCAGCACCTGAGGCCATACTCGGATTAGATCCACCACCAGGAAAAAAGGGCATAAATGAACTCTGCAACTGGGGGAAGAACGGGAAGGACAACCATCCCATCAACTGTGTGGACTGGCAGCAGGCCAAGGATTTCCTGCGAATGGGCCGGCAAACGTCTGCCAACGGAGGCAGAGTGGGAATATGCTGCCCGAAGCACGGACGGGAACATTTATCCATGGGGCGTGGCAGCTCCGTCTCCAGAGAAGCTGTGCTGGAACCGGGAGGACGGAACATGTCCAGTGGGTAGTCACCCAAGCGGGAACAGCCCCTTCGGTCTATCCGACATGTCTGGAAATGTTGTGGAATGGACATCGAGTCGTTACTGCGAGTCGTATGCACCAGGTGCCAAGTGCGAGGCGAATGGCGTTGTTTGTCGCGGTAGCAGTTGGGGCTATAATGACCCCCTGCAAGTCCGCGCGTCGCATCGTCTCTGGTGCTCCGTATTGTCCGATCGCACCCCCGGCGTTGGTTTTCGTTGCGCTCGGTAGTGGCCCCGTTGTTTCTTCTGGCCCTTGATCCGGGTGTTTTGTCCCGGGGGCGCCAGCGGTTCCAAGCCGCCGGTACTCGTCGAAGGCGTCATCACGATCCAGGATAACCGGCCACTGGACTGTGGATTGCGAGCATCTATTGCCCACCAGTTGCCCACCGCAACGTCACCCTACGTCACTTCACGTCGTGCCATGTCACATGGGGCATCTGCGATTTCCCGGTGATTCCGCTGTTCGCGCGCAAATACCGCCTTTTCAAAGGGGGAATCGCAAATCCCACCACCCCGACCCAATCCGCAGCTTTGGCCGGCCCGGGAAGTGTGGCCAAAGGTGCCTTGCACGAGCTTGCTTGGTCGGCTATATCGTCGCGGCCCATGTCGAATCGCGCTATTTGGAATGTTCGTCTGCGTCATGAGTGGCTGCGCAAGCCGAAGAAGGGCAAGCGTTTGAAGAATCGCGACCGTGTTCGCCTCGGAATGCTTGCTCCGATTCGGGCTGAACCACCCAAGGCTGGCTAACATCGCAGAGCAGGCACGCCGGCGCCGCCTGGTGCGGGGCGATCCAGGTCGATGGGAACTCGACTTACTGCAGGAGCGAGGCGAGGGCGGTGCGAGTTCATCGTTTTGCAGACTACTCGGAACCCCACTCCGGCCGGTCGATTTTAGGCATGGTGCGGCGAACTTCGTGGGCACCACGCGGGCCAAAACGCTCGACGCTGCGGCGCGCGCGCGAATTTTCTGGCCGATGGCGGCCGGCTCGGTATTAGCCTCCCCTGCAGATTGTCATGATGAATGCTTTTTCGTACCTTTGCGCGTCCTATGCTAGCCATGCTTTCTCGGATTTCTTCTGGGACAACCCGATATTCCAGACGGAAAAGTGGGATGGCATCATTCTATTCATCCGCCTGTTGCTGGCTTTGGGCGGGGCCTTCCTCATCGTCTACGAAGCTCGGGCGCGCAAGCTAGGCGAACCGCTGCGCAAGCGAACCATTAAGCGTTGGGCGATTGGGCTCTCGATTGTTTCGTTTTGCAGCTACTTCGACTTCTACAACGCGCATACGCGCTATTCCGAATACTACCATCGCCACGAGCTTTATCACTACTACCTCGGCTCGAAGTACAATCGTGAGCTCGGCTACACTCGGCTTTATGAGTGCACGATCGTCGCCGAAATGGATCTTGGACGCAGTGCGGAGATGAAAAAGCGCGAGATCCGCGATCTTCACGTCAACCTGATCATCCCGGTAACGGATTCGATCGTCTACAACGACCCCAGTAAATGCAAGGACCGGTTCACGCCGGAGCGTTGGGAGGCCTTCAAGAAGGACATCGATTGGTTCTACAATTCAGCCCGCGGCGAGTACTGGGAGAACATGCAGAAGGACCACGGCTACAATCCGCCGCCGGTCTGGACGATGACCGGCAAGCTATTTTCTAGCTTAGCTCCGGCGGGCGACGGTTTCTTCAAGCTGTTGGCCAGTATCGATGTTCTATTCCATATCGGCACATTGGTTCTGATGTGGTGGGCTTTCGGCTGGCGCGTTGGCTTGGTGACAACCTTGTTCTGGGGAGTAAACGGCCCAGCTAACTTCTACTGGACCGGTGGAGCGTTCTTGCGGCAGGACTGGCTGCTGTGTTTCGTCGCGTCTGTAGCTTTCGCGCGCAAAGGCAAATTCGCGCTCGCCGGCGCGGCGTTAACTTGGTCGTCCTTGCTGCGTGTGTTCCCGATGATCGCCTTTTACGGCTGGGGCGTCATCATTGCAATTCACGTCTTCAGGCGCTGGCAAGCCTACCGGGCAGGCGAGAAACCTCCGCTTGGCTACTTCGCGCCGGATACCTGGCTCAAACGCGAACATCAACGGCTGATCGCCGGAAGCATCATTGCGGCCAGCATCTTGATCCCGGCGAGCATCGTTGTCGCAGGCCCCGACTCATACGCGGATTTCTACCAACACACGCTGCGCACGCATGACAACACGCCCTTGACGAACCATATGGGTCTCAAGAGCATCATGGCGCACTCCTGGGCCAGCCGGATGCGTTTTGGACGCAATGACAATCTGGACGACCCGTTCCAAGAATGGAAGCAAGGGCGAATTGATCGTAATAACGCACAGAAGCCAATTCGATTTGCAGTCATTGCATTCATCATGCTGTGGACTGCCTGGGCCTTGAGAAAGACGAAGTTGCTTTGGGTTGGCACGATAATGAGTGTTCCTCTCATCATGTGTACAACTGAGCTTACTTGCTACTACTACTCGTTCTTCATGGTGGCTGCTGCGCTGATTCGGCAGCGACCCACTTTGGGGCCACCGCTGTTAGTCGCCAGCGGTGCGGGCCAAATCATTCTCAACAAATTTTACTGGGTCGACGACAAGTTTGTCGCCATGAGCTACCTATACTTGCTGCTCTCGCTGCTCATCCTGTACGCGTATTCCCGCCCCTTCAGTCTGGAGCGGTTGCGAGCCTGGATCGCTGGCAGGCAAGAGCCGAAGACACCGGGCACTTCACGCGAACTCAACCTGGCGCCGTGACTCCGCCAACTGGGCGGGGCGCAAGGCCGCTTTGACGTTTGGGCTAGCTAAACATCCTTGAGACGCCCCTTGGGTGCGCCTTCATGGCCACGTCGATGTGCTCATCAGCTGTTTCGACCGTTTCAATCGTCACGACGGACGAGAGCATTCCAATGATTCGACGCACCCTCTCCTGGCGGGCCCGGTTGGGCAATCTCATCAAGTCGATAACCAGACGGTCGTCACTAGCCTCGATCAGTGCCGCGGGGCGCGAAGGGAGGTGCGCCACTAGGCTGGCCAGACGCGTCAAGTCGAGCGTCCCTGAGCGAATCAGGGCTGCCAGTGCGGTTTGGGCCGATTCATCCAGCAACTTCAACACGACGTTCTTGAGCCGCAGTTCGACGCGCGCCTGCTCTCCGTCGATCATGACCCGTTCGACGAAGACTACACAATCTGCTCTGACGAGCGTGCCCATTTGTTCGACGGTCGCAGCAACGCGAAGCCCAGGGGAACTCGCGGTGATCTCTACGTCCCTTGGCCCACACCCCCCGGCTTCGAACTCGTGCACGAGCCATTGCAGTGCGGCAATGGGAACGCCAAGCCTAAACTGGGCCGCATTTCTTAGCTGACGGATGACTTCCTCGGGATGATGCCGAAGATATCGCAGAACGCCTAGTAGAGTGGTTCTTGCATTGAACATGAGTCCTTGGGAGCATATCGCGTTTGGCCAAGACCGCACGAGTTGAATGCGAAAGCAGCCGGGACCGTCGAACAATTTCACAATGGGGACCACTGAAGTTGTAAGACCGACGGCAAACAGGTATCAGAATCAAGTCAATGCCAAATCTACAGCTAGCAGGACTTACCGTTCATGTGAATACGTCGGCCACAACCAAAACCAACGCTATGAACGGGGCCGTAGTGTTGCTGCATGGATTTGGAGCCCCAGGTACGGATTTGGTTTCCCTTGGAGATATCTTGAGCGTACCCAAAGGTGTCGGATTGTTCTTCCCGGAGGGTCCTCTGGACCTCAGCTCGCATTTCGGAACGGGTTATGCTGGAAGTCGTGCGTGGTGGCCCATTGACATGGTCCAACTGCAGGTTGCCATGATGTCGGGTCAAGTGCAAAACGCAGCTCGAAGCCTGGCACGGGGCCTTGAACAAGCACGAAAACAAGTGTTGGCGTTGCTCGACGATCTGTGTTCGAGTTTCGGCATACAGTCAGAACGCGTTGTGCTTGGTGGTTTCTCTCAGGGTGCCGTTGCATGCCTTGACGCGGTTCTCAATGATTCTCGCCGGTTCGCTGGACTGTTGCTGATGAGCGGAACCATGGTGAACCCTGAATCGGTTGCGGCGCTCGCTCGTCTCCGGCCTGGCACGCGAGCACTGATAAGTCACGGCGCGTCCGATCCGGTACTTCCATACGCTATCGCCGAAGCGTTGCGCAACGAGCTTGATTCAGCAGGTTGGGAATTGACGTGGGTACCGTTCGCGGGTGGCCATGGAATCACGTCGGAAGTGATAAGAGCCACGGCGTCCGTGCTACCTGAATGGCTCAAGTGATTCGGCCACGTGGCGCACTGACTGCCGAACAAAAGAGTGCTAGGGCCCGCCCTTGGCCCGTCTTGCGGGCCCGAAACCGTCCGCTCACGCCAATGGGTGATTTTCAACGTGATTCCATAAGCGAGTTCGCCGTCGAGCCCAATCGGCTGTCGCACGAGCTTGACGCAGAGCTGTCCCAAATCGTCAACGAGGAACAACTCTGCCTTGTACGGGTGATCGAGCACGTTCAAAATAGTCGATCAAAGCCGCCTGCGCGCGCGAACGCGACGTACAGCAACTACGATGCGCAACTCTTGGCATTGCGAGATGAGATGGTCTCCACTCGCCTGGAGGATTTGCCTCCGCTGCTCGAACAAATGGAGCGCCTGCAGAGCCTCGCAGATCGGCGACGCAAGGACCAGAACATGGGCACGGTGGACGTGCGATCGCCGTACTTTGGCCGACTTGTCTTGGCCGAGAATGGTCGGCAACGCGAGGTACTCATTGGACGAAGCACATACCTTGACACACAAAGCGGTATTCGAATCGTCGATTGGCGCGATGCACCCGTTAGTCGATTGTACTATCGCTATCAAGAAGGCGACGAGTATTCCGAGAACTTCGGCGGCCGAGACACTGAAGGTGAGATAGTAACCCGACGAAGCCTGACCATCGCCGAGGGTCAATTGCGACGGATCGGGTGTCCGCAGGGCGCATTTGCTCGCACCATTCAAGGAGCGTGGCGCCGATTGGACGTGACATCCAGACGGCTACATGGCGGTGAGGGCTCCGCCACGCGGCCTGAGGCAAGAGGTCGAGGGGTTCTGGGTGTCGGCGACGCAACGCTGATCGACGACAAGTCGCTAAGAGAGATCACGGCGTTGATAGATCCACACCAGTTTGATCTGATTACGTGCGCAGATTCAGGGCTAGTGGTCATCCAGGGTGGCGCAGGTAGCGGGAAGACGACCATCGGCCTGCATCGTTTGGCGTATCTCTCCTATCGCGACCAACGACGTTTTCGTGCCGAGCGCATGCTTGTGGTCGTCTTCAATCAGGCGCTATGCCGCTATATTTCGCAGGTCTTGCCGTCACTGGGCGTCGAAGGTGTTGCGATCCGGACGTACAGTGAATTCGCAGCGAAGCTCAGGTTGGCGCATTTCGAAGGGTTGACTTCGAATTACAACGCTGACACCCCCAGTTCCGTTTCCAAGCTAAAGAAGCATCCACTCATGCTTCGTCTCATCGACAACTACGTGTCGGACGCTGCGTGCGAATTCGAGTCGGGTCTGCGGACTGTTCTCGAACGCAATGCAATCCCCGAGGGCAACGTTCTCCTAACGAAAGCTTGGAAATCCAACGCCCGGCGACCCCTTCGACACCGCATCTACCAGGTTCGCAGCGCTGCCGCAAAGAACCCCGAGTCCCTTGGTCTAGATTCGCGAGTGGCGCTGGAACGGATTGTTGCCGCGGGTCTGCGAAAGTCGCGAGATATCGTCACCGCGTGGGCGGATATCCTGTCCGACTTGCCGCGTTTGCAACGACAGTTCGACGAATACGCGCCCGGAACATTCAGTCAGTCAGAACTTTCCCGCGCTCATGAATGGAGTGCAACGCGTTGCACTCGCATCCTCAGTGAGGTCGACAGGGCGCGTGAGGAAGAAGCGCACGGGAATCAGTACCAACCTCGTATGGAATTCGATGCGGATGACGATGATCCGGATGATGATGACAGGGAATTAGGCATTGACGGGCGACAAGTGGACGAGGCAACTACACTTGATCGCGAGGACGATACGTTGCTCCTGCGGCTTCATCAAAAGCTAAAAGGCCCACTTATGCGCGGCGCAAAGACCAAAGAAGCGCTGATTTACGAGCATATCTTGGTCGATGAGGCTCAAGACTACAGCCCAGTTGAGCTTGCCCTGGTGCTGGACATGTTGAGTCCAGGGCGTAGCATCACTTTGGCAGGTGACACGGCTCAGCGACTGCTAATGGACAATGGTTTTTCCGACTGGCGAACCGTGCTTGCCGATCTTGGCTTGTCGCACGTAGAAATTGAGCCACTCAGACTTGGTTATCGTTCGACTCAAGAGATAACGGATGTGGCGCATTGGGTGTTGGGGAAACTGGCCTCCGAAGAAAAGGGCATAGCGGCACGTAGTGGCGCCCCGGTCGAACTGTTGCAGTTCGCGCACAGCGGTGACGCCGCAGGTTTTCTTGCGGAGCAGCTGCGAGCACTAATGCACACAGAGCCGAGGGCTTCCGTGGCAGTCATTGCAAGGTTTCCAGAGCAGGCCGACGCCTACTTCGACGTACTAGAGAAGGGTGAAGTGCCACGATTGCGCCGAATTGCCGACCAAGATTTCCCTTTTCGGCCTGGCGTTGACGTGACAGACGTTCGCCAGGTCAAAGGCTTGGAATTCGACTATGTTGTTATTGTAGAGGTAAATACCTACACGTTTCCGGAGACCGACGAAGCGCGCCATCTCTTGCATATCGCGATGACCCGTGCCGCCCACCAGCTCTGGTTGGCGGCAACGGGTGAGCCCAGCCGACTCCTGCCTTTGGAACTGCGCGAACGCGCGCTGTGAACATGCGTCTTGAGCCGATCCGGAAATGGTGTTGTCCCGAACATCTTCGCGAGATCGCACTCGATCGGTACGTCCGCCTTCAACTGGACCCATTGAGTTGGCAACAGGCTCGTCGGTTGGTTACCACGGGAAAGATTTCGATCAACGGCGAAACCGTACGAAATCCGACAGCTCGTGTGCGCTCCGGCGACGTGATTATCTTCGATCCACGTGCCCGCAATGACTTGATCGCACCGATTCCCTGCGTATCTACGTTGTTTGTCGACTCACAGATTGTCGTTGTCAACAAGCCCCCGGGAATCAGTACCGTGCCTTATGACAAGGATGAACGGGGCACGCTTGTCGATCGAGTGCGTCAAATAATCCGAAGCGCCGAACCGAATCGGCAGACCACTCTTTATACGATCCACAGAATTGACAAACAAGCGAGCGGAATCGTCGTATTTGCTCGAACGCATTCGGCTCTTCTACTTCTGAAGCAAATGTTCAGAAGACACGACATCGAACGGTGCTATCTTGCGTTGGTATATGGGCACCCCGCAAACCAGGTTCTGTGTAGCCGCTTGGTTGCGAATCGGGGGGATGGAAGACGCGGCTCTACATCGAACCCTCGATTGGGTCGTCATGCAACAACGCATGTGCGCTCGCTCGAGCGCTTTGAGTCCACCGCGCTTGTTCAATGCCGACTCGAAACGGGGCGAACTCACCAAATCCGAATTCAGCTTGCTGAAGCGGGTTTCCCGCTGCTCGGCGAGAAGGTGTACCGGCACGCGTCGTCGAAAGACATTCCCGTGCCACGGCTCATGCTTCATGCAACCTATTTGTGCTTTCGGCACCCTCTCACTGCCCTACCCCTGGAATATCGTTCAGATGCGCCGAAGGACATGACAACGATTATTGAACGACTTCGAAAAGCTCGCTGCGCCTGACGTGACACGATCCATCGAACCTGGACGGGCCCAGTCCATCCGACCAGCCATTTGCTTCTAACAAACGTACGATTCGACTCTTGCCTCGCAGAGCATCCAACGAATATGCGCGAAACAGACGTCTTGGATGTCCGCCGTTGAGCGGGAAACGGGGTTCGAACCCGCGACCCCAAGCTTGGGAAGCTTGTGCTCTACCAACTGAGCTACTCCCGCGATTGGCTGGGAACCGAGCATAGTATTTGCGAGCCCGAAATCAACCCGGACATGGCAATCTGCCGAGGAGCGTCCCTTCTCGCTGGCCAGCCCGGCGGAGCCGGTTTCGGGTTGTTGACGTGGCAGCTAGATGTCACTGCCAATTGTGCGCAACGACGGTCAGATTGTGGCGGCAAAGAACCTATTTCGTTGCCAGGCCAGCGAGGACACTTCGAATTGTCGTAGAGAGTGCTTCTATTCCGTATGGTTTGGCTAGGAACGCACGAACGCCTGGCAGTGCTAGCAGCTCCGATTCGACGTCTTCTTCCGTGAAGCCACTCGACAGCACGATGGCTGGCACCTTGTCTTGAATCAGTCGTCGAGCGACTGTTAGCGTATCCTCGCCCGGCAAGTTCACATCTAAGACGACTACATCAACCGCCTCGCGGCGAACGCAGTCGATCGCATCCTCGCCACTTTTCACCGCTAGCACGTCGTACCCTAGTTCGCGCAATAGTCCTGCTGTAAGTGTCACTAGCCGCGCTTCGTCGTCGCAGATTAGAACCCGGGTGGGTCTGGATGTTCGCTCCGGCGTCGATGTCGGACTCTTCATCGTGAATGGAATCGCTTCATCGATCTGCGCATGGCCAACTTGTGTCACCCCTTCGACGTCCACTGTCGATGGGTTGACCATCTCGACTTTCGTGGAATTTGCCCGTTCCTGCATGATCCCCTCCACAACTTGCACGTCGGCACGACACCGATCGCTTCTATCTAGCAGCTATTTGGAAGAAAAACAAAGAGTGCCCCGGACGTCCAACCAAATATCTTGCTGAACCAGCTATCGGTTGGGCGGCTGCCAAGGTCGTTTTGTAGTGCGGCCGGTTCGTTCTCGACCGAAGCGGAAGCATGGCCTGCAACTCTCTAGAGGACGGGCATACTAGTGCGACGAAGTCGAGAAGCTGCTCGACGTTGACACACCAAACGCATAGCAATTGCTCGACGTTCGAATATTTCCCATTGGAATTCCGGGTAGCGAGGATGCTCGCAAATGCCTAGTACGCACGGACGGCTACTTCGGACCCGCGCCAACGGACAAACACTTTTGGCGGCGCAAGCGTTGACTTGACTCAAGTACACGTGATCCTCAACAATCGCAGCGTGGCATACACGCCGTGTGTTGACGGAACGAAAGGTCGGCAATATGCGTTGAGCAATGCCAGTAAGTATTGGTGTAGCATGCGCCGAAGCCCAACTTCCGCGAAGCGCTGTATCAATCGTGCTTGGCGGCCCCACCAGCGTCTGGCAAGTCAACTGGCCACGTGGGCCCATGTTGTTCAACTGTTCTCATCGCAAGCGAGGATTGGGCATTGCGAAGCCGGATCAATTCGAACCCAGACAGAATCAGACGGAGGACCGACCGATTCAAGTGTTGGCGTTGTCGTTGGGTCGGGTTCAGCGGACCTTGCAACCAGTATCACGTGGGGACCGCTGCGCAAACCTGAAGCGACTTCGCGAAACACGATAACGATTGCGACTAGTCTGGCAGACGAAGAAGCAGCGCGTTGGAACATTGGAGGTAGCGGAGACCCTAACTACTTGTCAAGTCGATCCGGTTTTCACCCCGGCACTCGAGTTATCGTTGAGATTCAACCCTTGGCGCATCCACGAACAAGCAGAGAGTCGAACGACGCTCCGCCGCTACCAGGCCGTATTTCGCAACTTGGGATACTGGCCCTACCGAATATGTTTCGAGTCCTTCGCGGGAATTGTTCCGAATAGAGGCGGTGAAACTTGGATCCAGGTACGCACTTCTGGCCGAGGTCGAGTTACCAGTACTAAGTTGATTGGTTCGAATCTGGCGCAGGCGGAGATAGCAGCGTGCCTGTTCAAAGCAACGCGTTCAATCACCTTTGACCGCCAGAATTTACCGCGCGCAACATTTGCATTGCGAGTCCGTGTATTTCCGGGCGACGCCCAGCTCCCACCCGTTATCGGAGACGAGAGACTCCACACGATAGACTTGTCCGCCAATCCTGTTGCATTCGGCCTTATTCGTGAACCCATTGAGTTGTGTATCCGCGAAGGACGCAAGCGTGACGCCCGCCTCTGGGGAAGACTGGCACTAAGCTTGCGCGTTGACGAACAAGGCCGGGTCGTGAGTGCCTCACAGTATGGGAGCCACTTCCCTGACAGCACCACGGTCGCGTGCTCCACGTCCGCGGTGCTGGGCCTGCAGTTGCCCGGCATTGTTGGTCCGGGCGCACTCCGCGTTGCGGCACGAGTTGGAACGCCGCCGCAATCGACGTCCGAAAAACCACAGAACGTCGAGACGAGACTCCTTGAAAGGATAGAGCGGCCATATGGACTCTCCAACTCGCGGCAACCGCCCGCGAATACGAGTGCTTCCACGACCATCGGCTCCGGAACTGTTGCGAAGTAGCAGATCCAAGCTTGTCTTTTCAGTGGGTCGACTCGGATTCGAACCGAGGACCTACGGATTAAACATCCGTTCAAGCGCTTTTCTGGCTCAGCGGCGTTTCTGCTGAATCGCGATATTTAACGGATAATTATCAATATTAGGCCAGGCGTATTGAGACACAGCTTGACTGGATAGGCTGGCAAGTAGTACCAGCAAATGGTACCAGCAACCCCGAAATCCGCAGGTCTGATGTCCTCGCCAATCCGCCCCTCCAAACGCGCCCGCCGCCACCCCGGGGTTGTCCTGCTCAAGCCCGATCCAGTACGCCGCATCGGCTGGCGCGCCCGTTACAAGGACCCGGATTCGGGAACGACGGTCAAAGAGACCCTGCCCCACCTTCTCAGTACACGCGAAGCACGCGAGGACTGGGCGACCCGCAAGTCAAGAGCCCTGGAAAAGCGCAAGCTTGAATTGAGCGAAGGGGCACCGCGGGCCACCAGCACCGCGCTAAGAGCGGCCACGGACCGCTTTTTCGAGGCACACGCAAGGCTTCGCGACAAGACCCTGCGAGACTACCGCGCCGCGGTCGAAAAGCTTTTGCGCTGGGCGCCGCGGGCAGGCGTGCAAAGCACGGATGACTTGACGCGCGCCAAGCTCATGGGGCTCCGGGAGCAACTGATCAAAGAACCCAAGCGGGCGCCAGCCAGGGGCGGCAAGCGCGGCGCACGTGTAACGGCCACCGGCGCGCAAAGAAGCCCTTTCAGCGTCAACCGCGAGTTTGCATCCTTGCGGGCAGTTCTTGGGTACCTCGCCGATCTAGACCTGTTGACGAAGGTCAAAGAGGGTGACCTGCGAATCGCGTTCAAGAAACTGCCAAAGGCCGTCGAACGGATCGAGTTTCTCGGCAGGGATGAATTGCGACAGCTGTTCGAGGCCGTGGCGCGTCACGACGCAGCAACGTTCACCGAAACGCGCGCCGAGCACAAGTCGCGCAATGTAGGCAAGACGCCCCGTTTTGACCCGATCGAGCTAACGGTGGCGATCATCCTTCTGAGTGGAATGAGGCTCGGCGAGGCGTTGTCGTTGGAATGGAGTCAGGTCGATCTCGAAGCACCCGACAACGAAGGGCGCCCGATGGGCGAAATACGCTTGACGGGCGCCACGAAGACAAAACGCGCCCGTGTCATTGACCTGGCCGTGTCCCCTGCCCTGCGAGCAATTCTCGCAGCGCTGCGTCCGAAGGATGGCAAGGGCCGCGTGCTCAATCTCACGAGTGATGGCGCTGCCAGCGCGATGGGGCGCTTGCGATCCGACTTTGACGCTCCAGCATCGTTCAACTGGCAAGCCCTCCGCGCCACTTGCGGAACGTATCTCACAAATGCGCCGGGCATCTTTGGGGCGGCGAGTGCCTATCGAAGTGCGCGGCAGCTCGGGCACAGCGTCGCGGTCGCCGAACGTCACTACCTTGGCTTGGTCCGGGGCATCCCCGCGACCTCCCGCACCTTGGAAGCTGCCATGGGACTAGAGGCCGAATTGGCAAAAATCGGCCGAAACTAGCCACCCGGCAAACGCCGGGGCACGGCCGGCCTACATTAGACAGCGTGACGGACGCAGTCTTGACCTCCTGCCCTCGGTGCGGTTCGAAAGCTAACGAACCTTGCCGAGCCGTCCGTCGTGGAGTGTTGACTGCGTTGACCGAAGTGCACGCCGTGCGGCGGATCGCCGCTGCAGACGCGACACGTGCAGTTTCTGGCGTGAGCATCTACGCCCAAATTGACACAAGTATATTGAAAGGCCCGCATACGCGGATCAAAGGTGGGAAACCACAACTGATAATCTAGTCTAACATCTCAGCCTGAGGCGATCAGCGGAAGCCTACGCATGCTGCGCACGTGAAACGCTGTAATAGCTCCGAAACGCCGGAGCGAATAGGGGCATGCGCAGGGCAAGCGATTCGAAGAAACGAGTCGTTCTATGCCTAAATCAGCCAAACCTGTCGCCACCCGTACGAATGCCGACGCAACGCCAGAGCCCGCAGCGTGGGTTCGAGAGGCCCTTGAAGGGTTGCCAGCAATTGTGACAATCGCGGAAGCGGCCCGGGTGCTGCGCATGTCGGGTCGCAACGTTCGACGCTTGATTTGACCAAATCGTGAACTACAGCGCCGCCGCGGAAGCCTACGGCAGACGACTCGCAGCGCAAGCCCAGGATTGCGCTGCCAACGAAAACAGTACGCAACCCGCGACGGAGCGGCGCTCCGATCTCGGCAATGCGCGCCGGCTTGTACGCATGCATGGGGATAGGCTTCGATACTTCCGCGCGTATCGAACTTGGTTCGTGTGGAATGGCGTTTACTGGGAAACAGACAGAACCGGGGAGATCGAGCGGTGCGCCAAGAGCGCCGCCGAGTCTCTTTGGCAAGAGGCGCTAAACGAGGATGACGATCGCCGAAAGGCCGCGCTTGCCTGGGCAGTGAAGGCGCAAGATCGGGCGCGTATCGCCAACATGATTGAACTCGCCGGAAGCGAGCCGGGCGTCCCCGTAACGGCGGAAATGCTCGACTCCGACCCGTGGCTTCTAAACGTCCGAAACGGCACACTTGACCTTCGGACTGGAGAGCTATCGGAACCCGATCGGGCGCTGCTCATGACGAAATGCTGTGCCACCAACTACGAACCGAAAGCGCGATCGGAATTGTGGGATGCCTTCGTGCGACGTACGACGGGCCGGGACGCTGAACTCGCCGCATACATCCAACGCACGTTGGGCTATGCGCTCGTCGGTGCGTGGCATGAGAAACATTTCTGGTTTGGCTACGGCCCACCCGATGGCGCCAAAAGCACGTTGCTAGGGGTCGTGGGTGACATCCTTGGCGACTATCACGTTTCCGCCGAGCCCTCGATGTGGCTCGTACAGGGCACGGTTGGCGGCAACCGAGGCGACCTAACCCGGCTACTCGGCGCCAGGCTGGTCACCAGCCTTGAGATCCGTCCCGGGATGAAATTCGACGAAGCGTTGGTCAAGAAAGTCACGGGCGGCGATCGCATCGTGGCGGCCGCCAAGTACAAGGATGAAATCGAATTCCCGCCGACGTTCGCCCTCTGGATGGGTGCCAACGACCGCCCCACAATTCGCGATGACGACGAGGGCATGTGGGTGCGAATGCGCTGCGTGCCGTTCGTGAACCAAGTGCCCAAGAGCGAGCAGGACCCTCGGCTGCGAGAAAAGCTGACTAGCGACGCCCACGCACCGGCGGTGCTTCGCTGGCTAGTTGAGGGGTGCCTGGCTTGGCAACGCGACGGCTTGGGCGATTGCGCAGCCGTCGCGAAGGCGACGAGCGACTACCGGACCAGCATGAACCAAGCCGCCGGTTTCTTTGAAGACGTCATTGTCGTCACGGGCAACCCGGACGACGAGATCGCAAATCGGGCAATGGTCAGAGCTTATGAGCATTGGTGCGAGCAAAACCATGTTCGCCAACCCGTCACTGCCAAGGGACTTGGGCAATCCCCTAAAGTCTCCCATGAGAATAGATCTAGATACTTCTGGGGGAGAGCTGGCAGTGCTGGCAACCTGGCAGCGGAGCGCCGCTACCGCCCTCCGGGCGCCACGCACGACACCCCGGGGGGTCACAGATAAATAGGGTCTGACGCCAGCCGCCGTTTCACGCGTACGCGGGGGCGAATTTCTCTATTTTTCCCCACGGGCCGAAGGGGATCATGATCGCCAATTCGAGGGGCGATCACATTGTGATCTGCTTTCGACGATCGCGGGAGACATGAGTCCAATTTTCTGGGGCAATTGGCATGGCAGACATGCTCCCGCGATGTGATCACCCCCGTGGCGCCCCCTAGTTAGGATGGCTTGACCTCTTACCATCGCGGGGCGTTGGCGTCACCCACAAGCCCGGCCTTCGCTACCCGAGCCCGGGCCTTCGCCACTTGTCGCAACGTTGGCCTCACTTAGCGTCTGGCGCGTTCACTCCAGACGTGGTGCCTGGACCAAAAAAAATGATCGAGGGGGATAGGCCTAAGATAGAACATCCACCATTTGCTGGAGATTGATCTATGGCCAAGTCAAACCCCTCCCAACGTATCTTGCGCGTGGCAATGCCAGACGCGACGGCTGCACGGTTCGATCAGCTGCGCGAGTTCATTGGCAAGCGTGACCGCGTACCGACGTCCCAGTCGCGCTTTGCAGACATGTTGCTGGAGCGGGGCCTCGATCAATTGGAAGCGGAAATCTGTTCTGGGACGGGGCAAGCATAATATGCATCCCGCGGGCAAATCGGAGAGTGACGGCCTGCATGCTTTAAGGGCCCACGCTAAGTACATAATCCAGGCCGAAATGGCCAGGGCGATTGGCGTCGATCGGCGCACGGTTGCGGCTTGGTTGGCTGGACGTAAGCGTCCGAGCGGGGATGCACGCAAGGCCATTGAACGTCTCTATTCAATTTCGCTTGCCAGCTGGGACGTGTTATCGGTGCATAACCGGGCCCCGGCGCCTGCATCGCCCGTTGTCCCGGAGCCGGTCGCGCCTATTACACACGCCCCCATCGCCAGCAACGCCGTCGATTCCCCCGCGGACGAATCGGATCAGGATGATTTGCCCAAAGTCGGCGATTTGCTCGACATCGAGATCTCGGACCCAGCTGTGCCCGGTGGTTCCCTCTCAAGAATTTGGCATATGCGTTTGAGTCCGGGATCGAATCGTACAAGGCCACGTTCGCCAAGTACACGGACCCAGAATTTGAGAAGCCAACGGGCATAGTCGAAATTGACTATCGACCTATGTCGTCAACACTGACGGCGACAAATTGACTCTGACCCGGGTGCGTGTATTACGGCGCCGCCTTGTCGATCATGTGCACGCCCGGGTCACTTACTCCACGAAATCAAACTTGCCGGGTGGCGTGATGTTGTCCCACGTCACCCGGTGACCCCCTCAGAGACACACAAGAAAAGGATATGTTAGCTAGTTCCCGGCGAAAAAACGCATAATAGTTCAAGAAGCAGGGAGCGGCCGCACCTTTGCAGCTGAGGAATTGCTGGCTCGGCAGGTGGTCGTTGCCTCAGGGAAGTCAGCGCAGGTGAATTTCGGCACTACCGGGCACAGCTGCGCCGTACGGCTGATGATTGTCACCGGTTGGGCTGCAGCTACTTGGAGAGTTGCCGCTCAGGCGTCGCGGGCAATCAAATGCCGAGCGACGACGAGTAGATTGCACGCAAGTACGGATGCCGAGACATGAGCTTTGAATGACGCCAACCCACTCAACCGGCATCGCGTCAGGTCAAAGCTTCGTTTGAGAAAAGAAATTATACCTTCGATGCCCGCTCGGAAGTTGCGCAAGCATCGGTAGACCCAGGTGGACTTGACCATGTCGGAGATTGCAAGGTGGCACTTCTTTGCGAATGCCACGTCCTTTATAGCCTCTTTCCATGGAACGTACCGCATGTTAGAGGAGGGCAATGGCCTATTCCCTCGATCTACGGCAAAAAGTCTTGGCAGCACTTGAGACGGAATCTTCGTCGGAAGTTGTTGCTGAACGGTTCGGAATTAGCGGAAGTTTCGTGCGAAAACTGCGAGTCAGAGTGAAACAGACCGGAGATCCGGTTGCCAAATCACCACCTGGCAAGCCGAGAATTGTTGACTCCGAGGGAGAGGACATTCTGCGAACCCTTGTGAAGGAAAGGCCTGATGCGACCTTGGACAAGTTGGTTCGACTGTTTCCACGCCGCGGTGGTCGCAAGGTGAGCGACACGACGATTTGGCGCACCCTGTACCGGATGGGCATGTCGCTAAAAAAAAGACCCTCTACGCGTCAGAACGCGACCGACCCGATATTATCGAAGCACGAATAGCCTTCCGCAAAGCACAAAAAGCATGGGATCCAGCCAGGTTGGTCTTTGTAGACGAGAGTGGTGTGAATCTGTCCATGACCCGAAGCATGGCGTGGGCTCCCGTTGGCGAACGAGCCGTTCAACAACGTTCCCGGCGATCGCTGGTCAAACTACAGCGTTATTGCTGCCCTTGGAATTGACGGAATCGTGGCCCCTATGGTTGTTCCCGGCGCCATAGATGGCCAAGCTATGCTCATGTGGGTTGAGCAAAGTCTCGCCCCGGCACTGAACCCCGGTGACATAGTGATTTGGGACAATCTGAGCGTTCATACCGACATCCGGCTCAGGAACGCAATCGAACAGCGGGGCGCTTCCCTTGTGTTTCTGCCGGCGTACTCGCCCGATCTGAATCCGATCGAACAAGCCTGGTCCAAGGCCAAAAGTATTCTCCGAGAGCTGGGGCCACGATGCTGGGCCAAACTACTGACCGCCCTTGGTAAAGCATTGTTGGCCATCACAACCAAGGATGCCCTCAGTTGGTTCAGGCACGCCGGCTATGCAGTTCGCTGATCCGTTTCAATGAAAAGCGCTCTATGCCAAGCTTCTTGATGTCTTCAAGGTTGGCGCGAGATACAAAGCCCCCATCGAAAGTCGCTTGTAGAGGCGGCTTACCGAATATCGCGCACTGTCGCTCGACCATCTTGACTGCCAACGTCGAGTCGGCAGGGTTACCTTGCTCCACCACTACATCTGTAACAATTCCAGAAGCCCCAGCAGTCAGACATATCTTGTGCCCATACAACACGTCGCGTCGGTCCTTGACGATGATGTCCGTATGCGGTTCAAAGATCGAGACTATCTTCTCCGATGCCGGTACCGTTTCGTCTCGTAGCACCCGTCGCTCAGTTTGCGAAACCACGTGCCCCGTCAGCTCCACCAAGCGGCGCAGTTCAAATGCAAGCGATTGGGCTCTTGCAAGTTGCATGATGTCGCCGACCTCAATCGTATCGAGTCGCTCGGCAATCCGCTGCGCTTGCACGACGGTCTCTTGAGTGACCTTGAGCAGGTCACGATAAAGGCCCTGCCTTTGGGATGCCGTCTTGGCGTTGAGAATTCCCAAGGCCCGCCGCTTGGCACGACGAGTGCGGTCAGCGTAGTTGATTGCAAAAGCCTCTTGCGCGTGACTCATCAGTCGCGCCATAACCCGAACGCAATCGAACAGTAGCGACGAGTCGGTGGGATGATGAATGTTCGACTCGACCACGGTGCAATCCGTGCG
The DNA here is from genome assembly GCA_963811985.1 of uncultured delta proteobacterium. Classification (GTDB taxonomy): domain Bacteria; phylum Myxococcota_A; class Polyangia; order Polyangiales; family Polyangiaceae; genus FEN-1139. The sequence continues at coordinate 242,126 of CAWEUH010000037.1, read as the reverse complement.
CACCTTGTCTCCCGATTCGATGCGTTGCTCCACGGCGAAGGTCACGAGCTTACGATTGATGGTCTCCAGAGTTTTGGCGCGAAGGTGCTTGATGGCTTTTTGGAGCGTTGACCTGTCCGGCGTCGTATCGCCCATGGCCAAGCGACAGAACCAACGATAACAACTGGAATCGGCCAAGTGAAAAGCCAGCTGCGCGTAGCTCCAGCCATTCATGAGCTTGACAATCAAGGCTCGCAAAACCTGCTCGGCGCTCATGCCCCGACGTCCCTTGTGCGGTTTGGTTCCGGGCCGCACCAAGTCTCCGTGAACCAACTCGGTCACATCCGAGAGCTGGTCGAGCACCAGACTTATCCGGCGCAATTCCTCGGTATGCCTGTGGTTGATTGGGGCTGGCATCAAGGGCTGCTGTTGGGTTATCTTCTCGCGCATCGGGGTTCTGCTTTTTCAGTGGTTTTTGCGAATTCACCGAGAAAACAGTTACCCCGACCTACTTATTTCCATGCCGCGCCAAGATAATTCAGCTTCTTTCCTGCTCGATTCGCATTTTTCGCCGGGAACGAGCTATGTCAAATCAGCCCACACAGCCCGAAACCGCACAACAGAGCTTTGACCGCGTGCTTAGTGCGCCGCAACCAGTGGTGACTCCCGTGCCCTCGCATCCCGGCTCAGATCCGTGGCATGATCACCGGGGTCCCGTGCAACTGCCGGCGGGGCAAGTGCAACCGCCCATAAATTTCGGGGCCAGTTCGAGGCCGCTAACTGAACCTATTCAACGTCGGCCCAACACGTAGGAGGGGCCGACGTTGCTTTAATCAAGGATGCAACGCCATGCAATCACTTGTTCAGGATGATATTGACACTGATGCGGTCGATACCAGTGTGCTACAGGCTCAGGCGGAAAAGTGCCGCTTGGCTTCGTGCCGCGAAATGCGACGACGCTTGATTGAGGCTGGCGCGATTCGTCCTCGCTCTCCTCATACCCTCGGGGACCCCTCGCGGTTTCACCCTGCTTGTGGTCCCGTTCTAAAGCTCGACAGAAGGGGCAAGTCCCTCGCCGAACACAGCATTCGAAACCCAGAGCGCGCTCGGGGGCTGGCTATCTACGGTGCTGATCGCGATACGATCGCCCTGTTGGCGTTTAGGGAACGTGCGACGAGGCTACGCAAACTGGGGGCGCGACAACATGCACAGTGAAACGACCATCATTCTGAAAGACGAAGCTTTGCCGCTATTGACCGCATTGGCGGACACTCTGTCGCGGCTCGAACGCTTGTTGTCACCGGAGCTTCTTACTAAGGTGCTTGATGCGTTCGAACGTCTTGTCGATTCGGTCGAAGCCAGCGGCGGTTTCTTGCGGGTCGTGGCCGGTGATGCGGTGAGCAGCCCCGCAGGCCTCGCAGGTGAGTACGTCGCCGAGCTTCAGGTCTCGGATCGGCTTGGGGAGTTTCTGGCCGCACTGCATGCAATCGAGCGGGACATTGATTTGGTCTGTCAGCGCCATGGTATCCTTCAGACGCAACCGGCCGCGGCAGGGCCCGCATAAGGGCAACCAGTGGGCGCGACCGATTTAGGGTTCGCACTTTGGAAGTGCAAGATTTGTAAGGGGATTTGCCTAGGCAAAGGCTGCGAAGTTTACCGGTCAGCTGTATCATTATGATTGAGACTTGCAATAAACTAAAATGAGGTTTACGTTTCATGCATGGGCACTGCTGCTACAAGGCACCCGAAATGGAACCAGCTGTTCGATACAGCGCTGAGTCAAGAGGGCCTGTTCACTACTCATCAGGCGGCTGAGGCTGGCTATTCCCCTCAGCTACTCGTTCACTACGTGCATACCGGGAAAGCGATCCGCCCACTGCGCGGAGTGTACAGGCTTGTACATTTTCCGGCTGGCGAGCATGAAGATCTCGTGGCGGCCTGGCTTTGGTCTGATCGGGTGGGCTTTGTTTCGCATCAAACCGCCCTTGCGCTTCACGATCTCTCTGATGTCCTGCCGTCAAAGATACACATTACCGTTCCGAGCAATTGGAAGAAGCGGCGCCTGAAGATACCAGCAGATGTCGTGCTTCATTACGCGGACGTGCCCCGGCACGACCGTTCGTGGTTTGGCGCTGTGCCGATAACAAATCCGACGCGCACAATTATCGACTGTGCGCGTGATCACCTTTCCGCTGACCTGCTGCAACAGGCCGTGCAGCAAGCTTGTCGCCGTGGTCTTGCTACTAGCGCCGAGATTGGCGATGCAGTGGGGTCGGCCTTCGCGTGACGGTTCGCACGTATTCGTCCCCCCTAACATTCAAGCATGCGCTTGAAGATCGGCTTCGAACATCAACAGGCGGCGGAATCGAGTTCGAACGCAAACGGCAGCTATTGGTCTTCGATCGGTTTCTGGCGCGCGTTGTGTCCGTACTTGGCGATACGCCAATTCTAAAAGGAGGGCTGGCCCTAGAGTTTCGAATCAAACACGCGCGCACCACGCAGGATATAGACTTGTGCGTAGCGGGTTCTCCCGACGAGGTGCTCGAGAAATTGCAGAAGGCGGGGCGTCTCGATCTCGGGGACTTCATGGTTTTCGAAGTCACTCCCGACAAAGATCACCCTGATATTCAAAACGACGGTATGCAATACGACGGGCAGCGCTTTAGTGCGGAGTGCAAGCTGGCCGGGATGTTATACGGGCGACAATTTGGGGTGGACGTCGCATTCGGCGATCCCCTAGTTGACGAGCCCGAAATAGTCACGGCCGAAGACGTCCTTGACTTTGCCGGAATTGCGCCTCCGACGCTCCGGGTGTACCCGATCGAAACACACATAGCCGAGAAGTTGCACGCGTATACCATGCCGCGCCCGACTCCAAATTCGCGGGTGAAGGATCTGCCCGATATCGCACTTCTCTCGACTGTGCGAAATCTGGACGCAGGGCATTTGCGAAATGCGATCGACCAAACTTTCGCGTTTCGCAAGACGCATCCGGTACCTGGTGCACTTCCCAAGCCGCTGCCCGCGTGGGAGGAGCCCTACACAACATTGGTTCGGGACAATGACTTGCCCTGGACTACCCTCGCGGATGTGACCCGGATCGCTGAGCAATTCATCAATCCGGTGCTTGGCGGCGCGTTGGATGCAACGTGGGATTACCAGACTCGAGAATGGCGTCTCGACGGGCGGTGACAAGAAGTAGCTGGCTTGTTTGCAAACCACTCCCCGGGACAGATTTCCCGACCCATGCTGGGCTAGCCATGCGAAGATTCGAGCCATGGGGACAATCGAGTACCAGCAAATCCTCTCGCTCACAATCGAACAGCTTTCCGAGTATGCGGTGAAACGAGAGCAACACCTTGATTTCGGGCACCTGCGTCAAGACGTATGCAAGCGGGCTGTAGCTGCTGGTTTGCTCTCGCAATCACGAGGCCCTGTCCAGGCGCAAACTCGCTGGGGAGACATGTCATTTGAAGAGGCGAAATTGGCGGAGCCTCTCCGGCACGCCTGGTGGGAATGCTTTCGAAGGGGGTTGATCGTACCTGGATGTGATGAGGGAAACCCCAACTGGCCGTGGTTCACCATCACTGAACTGGGGCGGAAGTCGCTCAAGGACGGCAAACCGCAACCCTACGATCCCGATAGGTTCATAGAATACTTCCGAGGCGTCGTCACGCCAACGGACCCAATTGTTGATGAGTACTTCGTCGAGGCTGTGCACGCCTTCAATGCCGAATGTCTAAAGTCTTGCGCGGTCATGTTGCGATGCGCTTCCGAGCAGCTAACCCTGTTGATCTGTGGCTCATTTGGAAAGGCGATCGTCGATTCTGATAAGAGGGCCTCTTTCGAGAAGGATTCGACAGGCTTGAGGATACTAACGAAGTATAATGCTATGAAGAAGCGACTTGAGCGGCTAGTGGAGTTGAAGAAGCTGCCGCAGTCACACGTCGAGACTGTCCGACAACAACTGCATGTTGGGTTTCATTTCATTCGTAGAAACAGAAACAGCGCTGGCCACCCATCGGCGCAAGGTGACCTGAGTGGCGATACAATGTTCATCGACCTCCGAGGTTTCATTGAATACGCTCGTCGCGCAACCGATCTCGTCCAATACTTTGCTACTAATCCTGTGAGCTTCTAAGCCGCCGGAGATTACAATCCGCCGCCAAGCGTGCCTTGAATTGCTGGTCGATTTCGAACCCAGGACGTTAGATCGATGGCGGCGACTCAACCGGCGCGCTAATGGAGTAGTTCCATGTATTCCATGGACATACTCATTTTGCTGAGTGTGATGAATCGCTATTTCCATCTAGGATTTCTCGCCGTACTAAGAGGCATGGGCATCGCGATGCCGCGAGCCGAGCCGGTTGCTCCGGGACACAAGTGGCGCCGCCTCCCGGCGGGATACAAGCACGGAACGGCGCAAGCCGAGGTTTGCTCGGCAAGGTCAGGCAGGCGCGACGGCGCAGATAGAAGGCAGGCAATCGAATTTGCAGCTAGCGAGGTCGGCGAAACGGACCCGCCAACGCCCCGCGCCGCCGAAAGGTGGCCGGGGCTGCGGTAGTAGAGAAACCTGAGACGCTGTTCAGAGGATGCCCTCCGAGGCACCACGGGTGCCCACGAATGAATGGCTCCCGCGCGATTGCAGTCGCCGGGAGCCGCGGCCGAAACCTTTCGAGGAGGTTCCGACATGTCGGACGATATCAGCTGCCCGAATGGCAGCAAGAACCTTAGAGCCTTGGCTTGGGTCATTGCCCAGCAAGACGAACAGCTCGAAAATATCGAGCGCGCCTACGCTCTCGACGCCCTGTACGTTTACCGTCGCGAGATCGACCTTAGCCAAGCCGTTCCGCGCCCCAGCTACTGGCGCGCTTCGCATCGCGCCGTGCTCGCCAATGAGTGCAACTGGGGCGATCTCGATCCGGCGATTTGGACGGCCGTCAGTGAGACGGGGCAACCCGAAAACGAGGTGTGACGCCCGCCACAAAGGGCCCGGACAACGCCGGCACGCCCAATGCAACGGTGATCCCAAGGAAACCGCCATGACCAAATTGACCGCCCTCCTGATGACAGTTACCGCCCTCGCGGCTACCGGCTGCTACGCCCGGGCGGGTTATTACGCTGAACCCGTCTACGTTGCGCCCACGCCCGTGTATGTGGCGCCAACGGCCGGTTACGTGCGACCGTACGCCTACAGTTACGGTTACGAGCGCCCGGGCGTGTACGTCGCGCCCCGGCCCGCGTATGTCGAGGCCCGCCCGGCGTACCGTGCGCCAAGGTCTGCCGCCAGGGTAGCAGCCCGCCCCGTGCCAGCCGTTCGCGGGTACCGCCGATGAATCCCGCAGTCATGGTCGCGCTGTCACACGCCCTGAACCTCCTCGCCACGCCGGTATTGACATTCGGAGGGATTGAACGCGACGATCTCTGACGAGCGAGTCCGAGTGGGTCTATGGCGTTGCTTCCAAATGTACGGACTGAGATTGGGGCTGCGAAGGGCGGGTCGATTGCCCGTCGCCTCTGGCTGAGCGTCTGGCTCGTTACCACAGCGATCGGCATTCTCTGCGGCGCCGGTTGCGTAGTTGGTGGGTTCTTCTACATGTCCACAGACGGGGTCGCAATGATAACCACGGGCGCGATTCTGCTTCTGGCCGCGGCGTTGCTACCGGCGCTGCTCTACAAATGGGGAATATGGATCGCCACTGGAGGGAAGTCATGAACTTCGCTTTGCTCCTTGCCCTTTGGTTCGAACAGCCGCCGGCCGAAATGTGCTTCAGTTCAGACGTCAAGGCTCTGTGCTGTCCGTCGGCTTGCTCAGCAAAGAACTCGCCGCATTGGGACCGGGCAAACGCCGTTTTGCGATCGTGCATGAAAGGGCTGGGCTGCTCCGACGCCGAGAGCAAGGGCGCGACCGTGGGCATGCGATGCGACTGTGGGAAGTAGCCACGAATTAGGGGTGCCGCGGCCCAGCGGCCAGATCGAAGGGCGGTTTGCAATCTTCGTTGCGTTTCGAGCGGTGGGTGGCCTCAAGTCCAGCTGCTGAACGCGCACTGCGGCTTGTGCTTGGGGCTGGTGCTGGTCAATGTTATGCGAGCTGATTCCCAACTGTTTTGAGGCACCCATGAGCGACGATAAGAAGAGCAACATTGGCCCCAATGTTTATTCAAACAGGGCGGCGGGTATTCCTGTGGGCTCTGTCAACGACCTGATCGCCGGGACTCCAAACATAGTCAGCGGCTCACTCGCCGGTGCGACTGGTGTGCAATCCCCGTTCGCAATTCTTCGGCACGATGTGGTGCATGCAACGGTAGCTGATCGTGATCGGGCATTGGCGTTTCAGCGGGAAAACGTCGAACTTCGCGCGGAGGCCGAAAAGCTGCGCCGAGCCATAGAGACTGAACGAAACACATCTGCCGAGCTCAAGAAGAACGTGATCAAGCTTGAGAATACAAATGCCAAGCTGCAAGAACAACAGCAGCTAGCTTTCATTCTTGAGCGTGTCAATCCGCCTGCCCAAGTGGCACTGCTTTCGCGTGAAGACTTTCGGAAGCAGGTTCTCGAGACGGAGCAAGCGCCTATGTTTGTGATGTCAGTAGATATTCGACGGTCAACCGAGCTAATGCTGAAAGCACGACGCCCTCAAGCGTTCGCAAGCTTCATCACTTCTCTGTGCACCAATCTCATGAATGTTGTACTCGAGCACAACGGAATCGTGGACAAATTCACAGGCGACGGCATCTTGGCCTTCTTTCCAGAGTTCTTCTCTGGCATTGACGCCGGATACCTCGCTCTGGCTGCGGCCGAGCGGTGCCATAGTGAATTTGCGGTGCATTATCGTGCCCATCGCAAATCGTTTCAGTCAGTATTGTTAGACGCTGGTCTAGGTATCGGAATCGACTACGGCGAGTGCCACCTCGTACGGTTCGCAGCTGGGCTGACTGTCGTCGGTGCCCCGGTCGTTTATGCGTGCCGCCTTGGTAGTGCGCCAGCCGGCTGCACTTATCTAAATCAGCCCGCTTATGAAGCAGTTAGTGAGCGGCACAGCGGACTTTTCTTTCTCAACGAGACTTGCATCGAAATCAAGCACGAGGGGCGAGTAGTGGCTTACACGGCGAAGCCAGCCCGCACTGACTACCAACCAGCAGAACCAGATTGGATGTCGCAATCGGTCGAGACAGAAGCCCAATCGGATTCCAACACGTCAGAGTCTTAGTCTGCCGCGCTGACCGTCAACGGCCGGCAAAGATGCCCGGCCTTCGCGTCGATATCGGCAGCACACGCCTAGCAAAGTTGGCATGCGGTGCAATTGCGGGATGTAAGCGTGTTTAGGCGCTACCCGTCAAACGCGGCTCCCATACCGTCAGGAAGTCCTCGGCCAAAAGCGGATGCTCACGAACCTCATAAGGTGAGTAGGGCACGCCGGGCCTTGGGAACACCGTAGTTCGCTCGACGCGTCCCCCGTTCTCTGCCGAATGAGCCAAGAGGGCCTTAAGTCGAACATTGTCGTCGCTACTTAGTTCCCGGCGAAAAAACGCATAATAGTTCAAGAAGCAGGGAGCGGCCGCACCTTTGCAGCTGAGGAATTGCTGGCTCGGCAGGTGGTCGTTGCCTCAGGGAAGTCAGCGCAGGTGAATTTCGGCACTACCGGGCACAGCTGCGCCGTACGGCTGATGATTGTCACCGGTTGGGCTGCAGCTACTTGGAGAGTTGCCGCTCAGGCGTCGCGGGCAATCAAATGCCGAGCGACGACGAGTAGATTGCACGCAAGTACGGATGCCGAGACATGAGCTTTGAATGACGCCAACCCACTCAACCGGCATCGCGTCAGGTCAAAGCTTCGTTTGAGAAAAGAAATTATACCTTCGATGCCCGCTCGGAAGTTGCGCAAGCATCGGTAGACCCAGGTGGACTTGACCATGTCGGAGATTGCAAGGTGGCACTTCTTTGCGAATGCCACGTCCTTTATGCCAAGCTTCTTGATGTCTTCAAGGTTGGCGCGAGATACAAAGCCCCCATCGAAAGTCGCTTGTAGAGGCGGCTTACCGAATATCGCGCACTGTCGCTCGACCATCTTGACTGCCAACGTCGAGTCGGCAGGGTTACCTTGCTCCACCACTACATCTGTAACAATTCCAGAAGCCCCAGCAGTCAGACATATCTTGTGCCCATACAACACGTCGCGTCGGTCCTTGACGATGATGTCCGTATGCGGTTCAAAGATCGAGACTATCTTCTCCGATGCCGGTACCGTTTCGTCTCGTAGCACCCGTCGCTCAGTTTGCGAAACCACGTGCCCCGTCAGCTCCACCAAGCGGCGCAGTTCAAATGCAAGCGATTGGGCTCTTGCAAGTTGCATGATGTCGCCGACCTCAATCGTATCGAGTCGCTCGGCAATCCGCTGCGCTTGCACGACGGTCTCTTGAGTGACCTTGAGCAGGTCACGATAAAGGCCCTGCCTTTGGGATGCCGTCTTGGCGTTGAGAATTCCCAAGGCCCGCCGCTTGGCACGACGAGTGCGGTCAGCGTAGTTGATTGCAAAAGCCTCTTGCGCATGACTCATCAGTCGCGCCATAACCCGAACGCAATCGAACAGTAGCGACGAGTCGGTGGGATGATGAATGTTCGACTCGACCACGGTGCAATCCGTGCGCACCTTGTCTCCCGATTCGATGCGTTGCTCCACGGCGAAGGTCACGAGCTTACGATTGATGGTCTCCAGAGTTTTTGCGCGAATGTGCTTGATGGCTTTTTGAAGCGTTGACCTGTCCGGCGTCGTATCGCCCATTGCCAAGCGACAGAACCAACGATAACAACTGGAATCGGCCAAGTGAAAAGCCAGCTGCGCGTAGCTCCAGCCATTCATGAGCTTGACAATCAAGGCTCGCAAAACCTGCTCGGCGCTCATGCCCCGACGTCCCTTGTGCGGTTTGGTTCCGGGCCGCACCAAGTCTCCGTGAACCAACTCGGTCACATCCGAGAGCTGGTCGAGCACCAGACTTATCCGGCGCAATTCCTCGGTATGCCTGTGGTTGATTGGGGCTGGCATCAAGGGCTGCTGTTGGGTTATCTTCTCGCGCATCGGGGTTCTGCTTTTTCAGTGGTTTTTGCGAATTCACCGAGAAAACAGTTACCCCGACCTACTTATTTCCATGCCGCGCCAAGATAATTCAGCTTCTTTCCTGCTCGATTCGCATTTTTCGCCGGGAACTACTTAGTCTCGGCCCGAGCACGATATTGAGCGTCAATCCATTTTTGGCCTTGTTACATCGGATTGCATCAAGAATTTTGCTCCGCGCTTCGGCGTCGGACGGTGGGAAACGGTAACCGACAAATACGATTGAGTCGGCGTTGCGGATTACGTCGAGACCAACTTGCCATAAAGCCTTCAGAGGACCGTCAACACATTCGCGTTTGCTCGGCCCAGGTGGCGCAATGGCTATGTCCTTGGGATCGCACCGCGACAACGCCCAAGTGTCAGGGGCTTTTTCATAGCGATTGCTCGCGCCAGACTTCCTCCAGTCAACACTTCCGTGAAGCTTCAACCCGCCAACTTTCGTTTGACCCCCTTCGGGCCGATCATGGGGCTCTTGACCCTCGCCAAACCGCGTTATCGGAGTCCAAATCTTCAGCTTTTCAAGAACCAAATCATAGTTGAACGTCAGAATCGTGTGAATAGCGCCCGTTTCTTGCAGCTTCGTCACCCACGAGTGATAGGCGCCCCAACTTTCTAAACCGTGATCGTAGCTATCCGTAAATCGACGACACTGAAGTGCCACAAATCGGCGAGCCTCCCCACTCAACCTGAAGAATTTGGCCGTGGCTGTGGCCGCATCAACGCCCACGAGGTCGTCATAAGTGTTGTTGAATGCAACTCGCATCTGTCGCCCGGGGCCACTGTCTGAGTTGCGACCTGCTACGTCAAGGCGGTCCAAAAATGTCTCTGCATCATCCCAAAATCCCGTATTCACACCATACTCGAAGATTATTTGAGCTCGCTCAAATTCCTGCGAGTTCGCGAGTTCGGGAAACGTAGCCTGCAATTCATACAAGGCGCTCTTAGAGAGCAGACCCTTCAGCAGTGGTCCCCCCAATGCACGGCTGAAACCTGACCCCAAAATCCAAACCGTTTTCTTCTTGTCGCCCGACTCGTCCGCCATCCCGGCAACATATCGTATTTTCGAGGCGAACGGACGGGCATTTTAGCACTCGCGCGTCGGACTCAAAGTCCCGTCGCAACATGCGGCGCGGCCATCCTCGCACTGGCACATGGCCTTGTGATGTAAGCAACAGCGCCAGCGTCAGACGCCTACCGAAGCCGAACGATGGCGTGTACAATCGTACAAGCGAGGCGTCTATGGCCAAGAGTGACGACGGTGATCGGGACCGATCCGTTTTCGCGGACAAAGATGAAGCATTGGCCGTATTGAGAGAAACGGCGAAGTCCGAGTCAAACGGCGACGTTGCGGCGCCTGGAACGGCGCCTCGTAAGAATCGCCCAGCACGAACGAAATCTACGGCAGCACCCCGCAGGGACCACTTGGGGATCGTGAAATATGGGGCGGCGATGCTCGCCGGATTGGGTCTCGGCTACGTTGCCTTCAGCAGCAGCAAGCCAGAGTGTGCGCAAAGGGACCTGGACGAAATGCAGGCGCGCCTTTCCAAGGCTTCGGACGACTCTCGCGCCTGTGCATCAGACTTGAGTCGCTGCAAAAAGGACTTGGATGATTGCGACGACAACGAGGGCCCGGGTTCAAGAGTCGCCCCAGCCAGCCCACAGCGCACGCCACAGGCACCCGTCAGGCCACCGGCGAGTCACTGGCTTCGGTGAGCCCCAGAGCTACGCGTTGACGCACTACAAGCAACCCGGAAGCCATTCGGGGTGCCGCAAACGACCTAGTAACACTGGCTCGGTACCACGACGCAAAAGCGGTGCAGCCATGAGCGGCGACACTTCCGAACCGGTCAACGTCAACAGCTTGGCCCTGCTTGCCGGTGACGTTCTGGCAACCCGAGCAAAGGCCCTGATTGACCAGTTCGCGGCCGGTGATTGGAAACCCTTGGCAGATCTCAAGGCCGCGGTTTCAACGTACAGTGAGGTCAGACTCGGCTCGACCATTGCAGACAGTCAGCCACCCGAGCCGCTGCCGACCTGCGAAGGATGCAAGCACCGTGATCAGTGCGAAGGAATTCCCGCTGCCGATCGCGACTGCTTGCGCGGACGCCGGCGCTCGTGCACGCAGTTTAATTGGGGCGCTGGTACCTCGTGAAAGTCCCGGGACGCCCCCTGCTAAGTAGTACCAGCATCAGTACCAGCAGGGGACGTCCGTCCGATCAACATTTCACTGTTTTCTCGGTAGGTCGACCCGGATTCGAACCGGGGACCTACGGATTAAAAATCCGCAGCTCTAACCTAACTGAGCTATCGACCCGGATTGCGAGCTAACCACTGGCCACTCGCGGGCTCGCTTCGTAGCTCGAAACAAGGCGGGCGGCTAGGCGCTATCTTGCATTTGGGCCAGGAGCTGCCTTGGTCCGTTGGTCAGTCACAAAGCGTGTCTATCTAAGTTCCACCGAATTGTTGCCCACGACACGTTCGATAGCACCGAGCAGCGCATCGTCGGGGCTAACCCCCGACTGATCAAGTTCCAAGGCTACCTCAACCCCATTGTCCAAGACCACTACCAATTCAAGCTCGCACGAACCGGGATTCGAGCCAATCACGTCCCGCAATCTCATCCAGATATCGCGGTGCGCCTGAGTGGCTGCTAGCCGAACATTGATCGCGCGAGTCACTCTTTGTACTGCAATACTCAGAGGTTCGACTGAGTCCACGAGTAGTGTTGGCTCGAGATCCCCCTCGTCGTCGTCGGTTTGCGGAAAGCTGACCTTGCCGGTCGCAATAACTGGGGCACCGCTGCGCAGAAGGGTCACGCATTCTTCGATTCGCTCCCCTCTGACCTTTGCCCCAACTCGGCCACCGAGATCTTCCAAAGTGAAGAAAGCCGCCTTGCCGCTGCCACTGCGGAACAGCTTCTCTTGATAGTTCTCAACCATTCCAGCCACTCTCGCCACTGTCCAGGGCTCACAGCTCGCAAGGTCCTTGGTGGAAACGACGTCGAGCCGTTGCAGTTTGTGGCCATACCGTTCCAGCGGGTGTCCAGTCACGTAGCACCCGAGCGACATCTTTTCTCGCGCCAATGTTTCCATTCGATCCCAGTTCTCGACGACGGGGTATTGCTCGGAACGCAGGCCCACCTCAGCGGATCCATCACTTGCCATCCTAGTAAACAGTGACGTTTGGCCGCGCTCGCGATCGCGCGTAGCACTACGCGAGCGTTCGAGGGCGATGTCTACCGCAGCGAAAAGACGTGATCGCGTCAAGCCGTTGGAAAGCAGAATTGAGTCAAACGCTCCGCACTGCACCAATGACTCCAGCAGCCCCTTGTTCAACCGCTTGCTGTTGACTCGAACTGCAAAATCAAAAAGGTCTCTGAATGCACCACCGCCCTTGCGCGTCTCAAACACGCCTTCGAGCGCACTTTGTCCGACTCCGCGAACAGCCCCCAAGCCAAATCGGATTCGCGGCGCAAATCGATCCTTGAGCTTTCCTGGTCCTTGTCGGGGGCCGTCCCCATTGGGGTGCTCATAGACAACCGCAAAGTTGTGTTCACTCGCATTGATGTCCGGCGGAAGTACTACGACGCCCCAGGCTCTTGCTTCGGCAATTGTCCTTACGACCTTCTCGATCTTGTCTTTGTCCGCCGTCATCGCAGCCGCAAAGAACTCGGTAGGATAGTGTGACTTTAGATAGGCTGTTTGATAGGTTATCAACGCGTACGCGGCCGAATGGCTCTTGTTGAACCCGTAGGCCGCAAACCCTTCGACTTCCTTGAAAATGGCCAATGCCTGGTTGCGGTCCACACCATTTGAGGCAGCCCCATCAATGAATATGGATTGTTGTTTGGCCATTTCCTCGGGCTTCTTCTTGCCCATAGCGCGACGTAGCAGGTCCGCTTCTCCCAGCGAGTATCCAGCCAATTTCTGGGCGATCTGCATTACCTGCTCCTGATACACGATGACCCCATATGTCGGCGCGAGCACATCGTCCACCAATGGATGCAGCTGACGCATGGGTTGGCGACCGTGCTTGCTCTTGATGAAGTCATCAATCATTCCGGTGCCCAATGGGCCCGGTCGATACAATGCCACGGCGGCAACGATGTCTTCGAAGCAGTCAGGTTTGAGTCCGCGCAGCATCTGTTGCATACCGGCGGATTCAAGTTGAAATACGCCCGTCGTCTCCCCACTCGCGATTAACTGGTATGTTTCGCGATCATCTAGTGCAATCTTATTGAGAAGCAGCGGATTGCTCTTCTGGTCTGGGCGCGAGTTGACGAGCCGCTGCGCGACATCAATGACTGTAAGTGTCTTCAGTCCTAAGAAATCGAATTTTACGAGTCCGGCCGCCTCGACGTCGTCTTTGTCATATTGTGTTACAATGGCAGCGTCACTCAAAAAGCATGGAACATGATCGTAGAGAGGTCCTTTGCTGATCACAACGCCTGCTGCATGCATTCCAGCGTGCCGCGTGAGGCCCTCGAGTTTTCGGGCTTGAGCGATCAATTCGGCCACACGAGAGTCGCCCTCGACGGCAACCTTTAACTTCGGCTCAAGATCTATCGCCTCGTCTATGGTGCACATCTTACCCTGCCCCTTCTCCGGCACCAAAGCGGCAATTCGTTGCGCATCGGTCGGAGTGAAGCCCATTGCACGCCCGACATCCTTGATCACACTGCGTGCCTTGAGATTCTGAAAGGTCGCAATCTGTCCGACGCTTCGGCTGCCGTAGCGGGTTAACACGTAGTCAATGACCTCTCCTCTGCGCTCCATGCAGAAGTCAATGTCAAAGTCGGGCATACTTACGCGGTCGGGGTTCAGAAAGCGTTCGAACAGTAGCGAGTGCGGGATGGGATTCGAGCTCCGTAATGTCCATGCTGAAGGCCACCAACGATCCAGCACCCGAACCGCGACCGGGACCTACGGGGACACCTCGTTGCTTTGCCTCACGTATGAAATCCCACACGATCAAGAAATAGCCCGCGTATTTCATCTTCTCGATCACATCCATCTCCGTCGCCAGCCGCGCGCTGTACGCCGCTTCATCAACGGATTTTCCGACGACACGGAACTCCTCCAGTCGAGCCGCAAGGCCTGCTCGGGCGACGTGACGAAAGTAGGTGCTCACGTCAAAGGGTGCCGGCACCGGAAACTCCGGCAGCAAGGGCGTATCCAGCGTAAGCGATACACTTGAACACATCTCAGCGATGAGGCAAGTTGACTTCAGCGTGTCGGGATTGTGTCGGAATAGATGGTGCATCTGCTCCGGACTCTTTAGATACATCTCGAAGGAACCGTGGTGCTGAGGCTTGACCTCGCCATAGGTGCGATTTTGTCGTACGCAATCGAGGTAAACTTGAGCCTCTCCATCATCTGGCGACATGAAATGAACATCATTCGTCGCTACCGTAGGGAGACCAAGGCGTCGCGCTACTCGCTCCAGTTCCGCATTGACGACCGCTTGCTCCGGAAGGCCGTGGTCCTGCAATTCTACGAAAAGCGCTCCGGCCCCCATGAGCTCGCGTAGGCTCTCCAGCAACGGGACTGATCTCTCCAGACCGTCGATTAGTATTCGCTGTGGGACCACACCACCAAGGCATCCCGTCAACGCTACGAGTCCCTTGGCATACCGAGCGACCGTGTCGAAGGACACGGCTGCTGCACCATCCGCCGCCGTTTCCAGATGAGCCATCGACACAAGGCGCACTAGATTCTGATATCCGACATTGTCCCTCGCGAGCACAACCATGTGATCGAAAGCGCCGCTTTGATCGCCTCGTACTACGTTGATTTCGCAACCAAGAATGGGACGAACGCCTTCGGCTCTGCAGAACCTGTAGTGCCGAAGCGCCCCGAACATATTTGCGCGATCGGTTATCGCGACCGCCGACATCGAAAGCCGCTTGACCTGCTTCGGAAGCTCCGATACCCGGACGGTGCTTGTAAGAAATGAATACTGCGAATGCACGTGCAGGTGGACAAAATCCAATCGCATCGCGTGTCTCTACACCTTCGCTAACGCTAGATCCATCATGCGACCACGTTCGGCGTCCCGAATGCTTCGCATAGACCACCTCGGAGCACACGAGGCTTTGCGTTGGGGCGGTTGCCCTCGCAGAACAGGAAATTATTCATCCTCGGCGTACCTTGGCCCCAGGCCAAGACCGAACTTCTTCCCCAATGATAAATGATGCCCTCCGGATTGCAAAACGCGTGGTAATGCGGAGGCGTGAAATCAAGTCTGTGTCGCATTACTTTGCTGGTGACGCCCATAATTGCAGGCTGCTCCAAGCCCGACGCTGAAACTCGGCTGTGGCGTCCAAGCGATCACGACCAGGCACCCGAGCCGGTCTCATCCGGGCAACCGATGGCTGCAACGGCGATTTCGACCCCCCAAGAACCGCTTTCGGCAATCTCCGTTCAATCGACTTGGGACTCGCTTTGCGCCGGATGTCACGGGCAGTCTGGTGACGGAAGCGGCCCGGACGGCGTTTCCCTCGGTGCGAGGGATCTCACAGATCGTGCCTGGCAGACCTCAACAACGGACGAGCAAATTGCCAACAGCATCGCCCATGGCAAAGGCAGAATGCCCGCTTTCTCGTTGCCGACCCGCACCACAAGAGAGCTCATATCGATTATCAGGCAACGCTCGAGAGCCAACAAGAACAACTCGGGCAGTCCGCGGGACTGAGGGGCTTCTCCGGCGAACTAGCGCCATGCTTGAGGAAATCTGAGCAATCGACCAATCAGCATTTGACCCAAAGGCCTAGGATGTTTTGTGAAAGGGGGGGACTGGACGACACTGGGGGAGCAGTACCAAGTACTATCGTCGAGACGAGGACCCAATATCCCCCTCGCCTGGGAGTAACAGTGACTAATGCGGACACGGGAATATCCCACGCTTTTTCAAGCGTAGACGGCAACTTTGGGCGTTCAGACGCATTTGATGCGGCCGCCCGACTTGGCGGCGTGGCAGCAACGGCCTTGTCGCCTGTCCCCGCGGAATTCGATCCGGCATTGAGCTACGGCCAGACAAGAAGCGCCTTCGAATCCGAGTTCGAAAGGCGCTATGTTTCGTGGCTGCTGGAGCGCCATCATGGCAACATCAGCGCTGCTGCGCGCGAAGCAAGAATGGATCGGAAGCACCTCCATGACCTTGCCAAGAAGCACGGCTTGCGCGGTCGAGGTAGCAACGGACGTCGTTAGCGAATCGTACAGCCGTTCAGCGAACTGCGGAAACGCCTAGATATCAAGGCCTACCTATTGGTATGTCAATACAGACAGTCGGCCAACCTCGTCGATTGCACGAGTACTCGAATGTTTGAATATGTTACAATAGCTTGAAATTGCTTGTTTATTATAGAGACTCGAATCCGTAAATCGTAGGTATAAGTAAGCTAGCAACCTACCGAACTGGTTCCTGCTAAGCGAATCGCGCTTGTACCGATGCGTCACGTCAGGCTAAGAATTGGTGCGCTGCGCCAAACTGTGGTATAAATAACTACATCTGGTTACCATTAGCCTTAGCCTAGCTGGCCTACCGGGCCGTGACCTCCAATTTGGATTGATGGATTGCTGGCAACCAGCGTCTAAATCGACGGTGACTGTGGAGACGCGACTACGATGAAGCAGGATTTTCGGTATGTGCTACTTGGAGCGGTGCCCGTAGTACTGTTGGCATCTAGCGGAGCGTACGGTGCCCAGTTAACCGTGTTAGGATTGACCCTGGGCATCTTCTTCGGGACTCTGTCGCTTCGACGCAGGGCGTCCGGCGACGTCACCAGCACGAATTCAGGAAGCTGACTACCCCAACCGACGTAGACGCGCCGCATCCAAGCGCTCCACCGCCAGCCGCGAACAGCGGCCAAAGGCTCAAGACTATCGACGACTTCGCGCTCCACGATCTGGAAGCGGTGCGGCTGATTTACGCGGGGGTTCGGTGCTCGATTGGCATCGACTCAACTTCGAGAGCGTAGATCAAGCGCGAAGGTTCATTAGGAATCACGAGCTTCACATCGATCAGCCCGCGGATCTGGCTTTCGTCAATCATATTCGCAAGGAGGCCATCGAGTACTTGCGGCGTCACTTTCAGTTCGCTGTGCCGCAGCCACTCGAGAAATTGCCCATTGAGGATTTGCTCATGTGCGCGAGTGGGCGGGGTCAACGTCAGGTGGCTGCCTGCACAGTGCTAAAGACGATGCAGATCATTCACCACCTTGCAGGCAGGGAGCTTTTGTTCCGGCTTCCTGTGAGCGACCGCGATCTTTTTCACTTGGTGGAAGAGAAAGTATATCGCGTTGTCGGTACCATGCTTAGCGAGGGTTTTCCAATCACGGAATTCATTGGCGGCCGCAAGAATCTTGACTCAACTTACACGAAATTGCTCTCCAAGCGCTCGGCAACAGCAGCACAGCTTTACGACAAGTTGCGGTTTCGCATCGTTACTCGCACTCGCGAACACCTGTTGCCAGTTCTGCTCTATCTAACGGAACAGCTGTTTCCGTTTACGTACATCGTCCCTGGCGAGAGCACTAACACCATCTTTCATTTCCGAACCTACTGCGAAAGCAATGCGCATTTCCGCAAAATGATCGACAGGTCTCAGGAGCAAGTGGACGATGAACTCACTCCCAATGACAATCGATTCAGCGCTTCCACCTATCGGGTAATTCACTTCGTTACGGATGTTCCCATTCGAGTGCCGCATCACTTGAGTGAATTGGCGCCCTCTGGTTCCGAACTGCTGGGTCCAGTGGTGTACATGCTGTGCGAGTTTCAGCTCCTTGATGCCGAAACAGAGGCGGCCAATGAGTCGGGGGATGCGAGCCATGAGGCCTACAAGCGGCGTCAAAAGGAAGCAGTGTTTCGCCGCTTGCAGCTTGGCACCAGGCATGAGGTACCGGCACCGGGTGGGACGCGACGGCGCTAGTCGCGATGCCGCGAGTGACCACTAGATTCGACTTGATACACTTTGGGCTGGTGTTTGGGTTGCTCTGGGGCTACCAATGGCCGCGATGCGGCTTCACAAGGCCAAAGTACCGGAACTTGCCCGTCAAATAGTGGACGTCCTGTTGGCTCAGGGAGACGTCGAGGCACAGTCGCCAGCCGAAGTCCGCGCCGACATACAGGCGGTGCTGGAGCAGTACATTCGAGACGAACAACAAATCGTCGATCGCGCCAAGGACGTACTTCAAGCACGCGGCCTGCCCGTGAGCGAATTACCACGAATAAAACGAATGGTTTCTCAAGAGCAGGGCATCAAGCTTGGCGACGAGGCCATTGACTACGTACTCGATCAGCTAGTGGAAATGCTGATGCATTCCCAGAACGTTGAAGAGATCTACGCGGACGACGTGACGCTGCGACGGAAGATGCGCGACCCGTTGCGAAAGCACGCGCAAATCGACGATGAGGTACAGGCCGAAGTGCGAAGCCAACTGAAGCACGTCAAGGAAGGCTCTGCCCTGTGGGAAGTCGAGTACCAACGGATGCTTGAGGATATTCGGCGGCGAAAAGGACTCTAGCGGCAGGACGCGGCTGGTGCCAAACACGGGGTCGAGACGATGCGAAGCATGACCGGTTTCGGTCTTGGTGAGGCTACGTTAGACGGGGGACGGGTCGTGGTCGAGTTGCGTAGTGTCAACCACCGATTTTGCGACGTACGCGTGCGGGTTCCCCCAGAACTGGCCAATTTGGCCTTCTTGGTCGAACAGTTGGGTCGAAAGGCACTGGGTCGAGGTCGCTTCGACGTGAGTGTTCGTGTCAGCGGAGATGTGGTTGCGACTCCCGTCTTTGTTCCAGAGAGGGCGCGGATTCTGTACAAAACCCTGTGCGAACTTCGCGACGAACTTGATCCGAAAGCCGAGATATCGATAGCCGGTCTACTCGAAGCTCCCGGCTTATTCTCCACAGGGGATGCGTCACGCGAGGCAAGTCTGAGGGGTGCCATCGAAGTTGCGTTCGCCAATGCCGCCGCAGATCTCAACAACATGCGCACCGGCGAAGGCAAGGCCCTGGCGCTTCAGCTCTACCAACATGTTCAGCGCGCGCGGACGCTTGCTAGCAACTGCAACGAACGAGCTCGACAAGTAGTTCCAAAGTTCAGAGCCAAATTGCAGGAGCGACTCAATCGGCTGTTGTCCGATGCACTTAGCCAATTGGACGGGACTCGGCTAGAACAAGAGGTTGCGCTACTCGCCGAACGCTGCGATGTAACAGAGGAAGTGGCGAGGCTCACGAGCCATTTTGACCAATTTGCGACGCTACTTGAGTCGAACGAACAAGTTGGCAGACGATTGGATTTCTTACTGCAAGAAGTAGCGCGTGAATCCAACACAATTGGCGCCAAAAGTCAGGACTTGGAGCTGTCGCACCTTGTCGTTGAATTGAAGTCGGAAGTCGAGAAAATGCGGGAACAGGTGCAAAATGTCGAATAGCGAGCCTCTGTTGCTCATTGTGTCTTCGCCATCTGGCGCGGGCAAGACGACACTGACCGGACGGCTAATGAAAAGCGTCCCCAACGTTGTCTTTAGTGTTTCTCATACGACGCGCAAACCTCGTGCAACGGAGGAAAATGGGCGCGAATATTACTTTGTGTCGCACGATGCCTTTTCGACTCTTATTGAAAAGAGTGAGTTTCTCGAGTGGGCTGAGGTTCATGGTAACCTGTACGGCACCCGCGTAGCCGAAATCGACCGCGCTGTCGAACTGGGTGCCAGGGGCATCGTGTTCGACGTGGATCACCAAGGTGCACGTCAGATCAAGAGCCATCGGCCTGATGCCGTGAGTGTATTCATCTTGCCCCCCACCATGGCCGAGCTGCACGCTCGTTTGGCAGGCCGCGCCAGCGATGATGCTGCAACGGTGGCTCGGCGTTTTAGTGTCGCGCTGAACGAGATCGCCCACTACGGGCTATTCGATTTCTTGCTGGTCAACGATAATCTGGAGCACAGCACGCAGAGACTCTTGTCGATCTTCTTGGCCGAGGAGTGTCGCCGTGAGCGTTCGGCAAGTTTGGCGGAGCGCTTGCTGACTGATGGACGTGGCTACGGCGGGTCAAGACCTCCGGGGAGTGGGTAGATGACCCAAGCGTTGGCGATCATCGGCGGTAGCGGAATCTATTCCATGCCAGGCCTGACCGGCCTCGAGTCGCTAGACATCGTGACTCCATACGGTTTCCCAAGTTCAGCGGTCGTAAGAGGTCGTTGCGGTACCGAGACGCTGCTGTTCCTGGCGCGCCACGGCGACAAGCACCAGCTCGCCCCGCATCGAATCAACTATCGCGCCAACATTGCAGCGCTAAAAATGGCGGGGGCCACCCACGTAGTGAGTCTCTCCGCAGTAGGTTCGATGCGCGAATCGATTCACCCATCTGACGTTGTTGTGGTTAGCGACTATGTCGATATGACTCGCCGACGTGAGGCGACCTTCTTCGACTCCGGAATAGTCGCGCACGTGTCAATGGCGCCCCCGCATTTGCCCGCAACTAGCTGAATCCGTCGTGTGCGCAGCCCAGGCAGTCGGTGCCAATGTCCATTCGCGGGGCACATACGTTTGCATCGATGGGCCTCAGTTTTCAACGCGAGCCGAAAGCCACCTCTACCGAAGTTGGAACGTTGATGTCATCGGCATGACAGCGATGCCCGAGGCGAAACTCGCGCGCGAAGCGGAGTTGCCTTATGCGACGATCGCATTCGTCACGGACTATGATTGTTGGAACGAGTCGGTAGCCGGCGTGTCCGTGGGAGTTGTGTTGACCACTCTAAAGAAGAATGCCGAGCTTGCGCCTAAGATTATTCGTGCCTTGGTTTCAAACCTACCAAACCCCGCGGAGAGTCCAGCGTTTGACGCGCTCAAAGGCGCTATCGTAACTGACTTGGGTCAATGCGAGCCGGCGGCAATAGCTCGCTTGGATTGGCTGATAGGCAAACGGTCATCGTCTTCGGAAGGATGAGTTTCATGGCTAATTGCGCCCTAATAGTTGGAAGCATGGCCTTTGACGACCTTGAGCTGCCGAGCGGCACGCATCGAGACGTTGTGGGTGGTGCCGCCACATACGCGTCGCTCGTGGCTAGCATTTACGTCAAGACCAGGATCGTAGCGGTCGTCGGGCAAGATTTCCCGGAACAATGGCTGGCTCGCATGGCCCATCGCGGTATCGATATCGGTGGCGTCGAACGAGCACTTGGAAAGACGTTCCGTTGGCACGGACGGTACGCGCACGACCTGTCAGGTCGAACGACGCTGGCAACCGAATTGAATGTATTTGCAGACTTCAACCCAAAGCTGCCGGAAGACTACCGCAACAGCACGCATATTCTATTGGGAAATATCCACCCGCTCCTGCAACTGAGCGTATTGGATCAAATTCGTGAGCCTCAATTTGTCGCGGCCGACACGATGAACTACTGGATCGAGGGCGAGCGGCGCGACCTCGCAAGAGTCATCGCTCGCATACATACCCTACTAATCAACGACGAAGAAGCGCGTCTGCTCGGAGAGGACCACAATATTGCCCGGGCAGCCAGGCGTATTCGAGCCATGGGGCCCCGAGCATTGGTTGTGAAACGTGGCGATGCCGGCGCGCTGCTATTCGACGAAGAAGGCACTTTCTTCTGTCCGGCGCTTCCGTTGGAAAACGAATTGGACCCGACCGGTGCCGGCGATACTTTTGCCGGTGCGCTGCTTGGACAGCTCGCCAGCACTGGCTTGGTTGATGCGACCAAACTCCGCTTAGCCATTCGAAGCGCTGCTGCGGCAGCGTCGTTCTGCGTCGAAGGCGTCGGAACTGAACGTCTGCTCGCAATATCACGAGAAAACATCGACGCTCGCCGAGACGCTATCGCTCGGCTATCTGGATGCTGAGTCTGCGCGGAATTGCCGTGCACACAAGACGCAACCTCACTGCTCACGCAGCAAGAAACTCTTCGGACGCAAATTCCCTGGTTGCTGGACCGTTGACCGCTCTTCGCTGATCCGTCACGATCTTCAGCAATTCCTTCTCTGTGGCGACCCCACCGTTGACCAGCGCTCGCATGTAGCCGTCAACGAGGCCCTGGGAGTGCGCCAAATTTGCGCATGACGCTCCCTCATTTCTCAAACGGAAGACCTCGGTGAGCATTGACCGCAAGTTGAGGAGCATTTCGCACTCTGATTCGGCAACAATCATGGGGTTCTCCCGGCAATCTGGCCTTTATTGTTCCTTTTACAGTCCCTCTCCAAATGGGCCAAATTGTCGGCGCGAATCGTCCAAGTTCGTGGCAGCGCACTGGCCGATCGCCGCTATGCGTCAATTTGAAACTGGGGAGCTACGCCCCACCTTTGTCGGGTAGGCCTGCCGCGTCAAACCCCGCTACGGGTTCGCGAATCTGATTTCAGCCCGTTCAATGGCTCTGAAATTGGGTTACCGAGGGCATTTTGCAATCTTTGCGCTGAATTTCTCGTAACCCACTATTGCGCCAAAGGCGACGGATCGTATTCTAGTTTGAGTTGTTCAGGCGGACCCAAAAGCAGGCCGCCATGCAGCAACGTAGAGATTGGCTATGAAACTAAATGTCTTCAAATCGAAGATCCATCGAGCAACAGTCACTCACGCCGACGTTGACTACGAAGGCAGTGTCACGATAGACTCCGACCTGCTAGAGGCAGCCCAAATCCTACCGTATGAGGCTGTTCACATTTGGA
This sequence comes from uncultured delta proteobacterium, assembly GCA_963811985.1. Taxonomy (GTDB): domain Bacteria; phylum Myxococcota_A; class Polyangia; order Polyangiales; family Polyangiaceae; genus FEN-1139. Next base: position 219,350 of record CAWEUH010000037.1, on the reverse strand, counting down.
ATGTGACGCGCGGCACGCGATTGGTTACTTACGCTTTAGAGGCGCCGCGCGGCAGCCGCGCGGTATGCGTAAATGGAGCCGCGGCCCATTTGAATCGGCCCGGCGACTTGGTCATTCTTGCGACGTTTGCCGACATGACCCCAGAGGAGGCGCGGTCCCACCGGCCGATAGTGGTTCGTGTCGATGGGCAGAACCGTGCCACCTCGGATCATTCCGAAGAGAAAGCCGCGCCGGTCCTCTGCAGTATCCCGATGGCATGTTAGAGCTTCTGCTCTCATGACGGCCCCGATTCACGAACACAGTCGCTCGAATGGCAGCATCCTCGAAGGTGCCATGCTCACACTGTCAGGCAGGGTTGTCGCTGTGCCACGCGGGCCATTCGCCACAGCAATCGCGGCACTGACAGGTTGGTTGCTTATTGGGCAAATCGTTGACTGTGCGGCTCGACTGTTCTTGGCGTATCGAGCGAATGCCGAAGTTCGCGTCACCGAAACAGCAATCGAAATCCACGAGAAGAAGTCCTTACTCGGTCGTCAATTTCCGCGAACGCAAAAGCCTGGTGGCTATGCGCGATGTTAGACTTCTTAGTCGCGAGGTCCGGTTTGCACGCGCTGGGACCTACGCGGGCCTGGCTGCACTTGGCCTCGGTAGTTTCCTCGGGATGAGGCTCTTGGTCGATGGTCTGCGCGTGTGGTCGGGGCCGCTACTCTGGATGGGCCTTTTGGTTGTAGTCGGCGGCCTGTGCCTCGATTTCGCACTTGCCAACTGGCTCGACGCGACCCAAGGGCGCTGCCGTTTTGTCGTCGTCACTCAACGCGGAAGAGGGTTCTGCCTGTCAGACGTCGAGCCCAGCCGCGTTGACGCGGTCTTGTCGGAATTGGCAAAGCAATTGGGCAAGGCAAGCTAATTCCGCGCGAACAGATTCGCAGCCCTTGGATAGTGTCCGAACGTATCTGCCCCCCTTGGCCACGTGCCGTCAAAACATCAAGAACGCCGACTTTAGCGAGCAACTTAGTGCGTTCCCTGCGTTCCCTGCCCGCCCGCCGTGGCTGGCTCACGGCTTGGGTTCGGGGCGATGACTGGCGCTGGGGCGGCTGTCGACGGTGCGCTTGCCGTGGAAGACGCAGTCGCTGTCTGGACTGGCGCGCGGGTCGCCGCGTCCGTTGCTGGCTGGGTTGGTGCCCGTGCCGCCGCGTCCGACAACACAGCATTCCGAGCAGCCAGCGCCGCCTCCCTGCCCTCGGGCGTGAGCGCGACTTCGGCGACCGTGAAGATGCGCTCCGCTTGCGGGCGTGTCACGCGCAACGCCAGTGTATTTTGTTATCGTCCACTCGAGCTTGCAGCGCCTCAGCAAGTCGAGAGCCGGAGAGTAACCAGTTGCTGGCCATTGTGGCCGCGTCCACGACGCGTTTGATCTGCTTGGCATCGCGTTCTGCCGCTTCAGACGATTCATCGTCAAGAATCGCTTCGACGCGCGCCCCGCCATCCTCGTCAGGGAGAATCTTGATGGTCGCACTCCGAATAGTTTTTGACAGTTCAAATTTGGTACCGAGCAAAGCGCGCCAAGGGGTCTTGACGTACGCGCTGGCGAGTTCGTCGCCTTGGGCGGCAGGAAGCTTGAAACTCGGCAGCGAGAGCGCGTCCTTTTCTGCACCCGGCGGCACTACGGCCACGACTTGTCCTGGGTACATGACGAACGATCGTTGGGCCCGATCGGCGAACGCGCGAGCCGCCGGGTACTTGGTACCCTTCAGCCAAGCGCTTTGCGAACCGGATTTCTTCACGATCCTGTCGATTGCACCACGCATCGTGGGCGTCTTCACGTGGTGCTGCAGGAATGCCGCCACTTGTGACGAGTCCTTCAACTGCGGTCCAAACAGCAAGATCTGGTCGAAATCCCCAACCGGATCGAGGCCACCCGGTGAAAAGAAGTCGCGCCACTGATAGACGGACTTGAGCAGATGCCCGAGCATTGCGCCAAGTGGCTGCTGTCGCACTCGATCCATGAACAGATTCAAGCGAACATTCGCGTTTGAATCGGCAATACCGTGCGTGGCCGCAGCCAGCGCCTCCTCAGCGCTTCGTGGTGGCGTTTGCGCCACGGCCGTCGAAGCGTCAGCGCCGGCGTCCTCGACCATCGCTAATGCGCTCTGCGTCGTCGAAGCATCAAGCTCAACGATTGGTTCGCTTTTACCTGAATCTTCAAAGGTGCCGGCGTCCAATTCGTCGGTGATTGCTTGCGGTTTTGTTCCACTTGATTTTTCTGGGGACGAACGTCGGAAACTCGGGGAAAGCAGTGTTCCCTAGCGCCGTGTCGAGCTCGTCTTTCGGCTCCTCTGCTGGCTGTGATTGCTCCAATAACTCGACCGGGATTCCAGTCAATTCTTCGGTCGGAAGTGCTGGCTGAGGGGCGCGAGTCATCAACGCCAGCAGACCGAACAGCGGACCCAGTGGCGTGAACGGCAAGTGAAGCGCGATGGAGACCAGCAACCAGCGCCGAGCGCGTCGGTCGTCCAGGTCTTGCGCCAACCAGCCTTTCATTTCGTCCACGAACATAGCTCGTCGCGCGGCCAAGCGCGAATCATCATCAAGACGGACCGCTCGAGCCAGTTTGGCCGTCCATTACGGAGTCCATGCTGCGCAAGTGCATCCCGCCTGGCGAGTGGCTATATTGGCGGCCGAAGTTGCAGGTTCAACTGACATGCTCGAAAAATGGCGCTCGGCTTTTTGGGACGTGACGGCACGAAAAAGTCTGTTGATTGCACTTGCGGCCCCTGCCCTGTTGACCGTCAGCTGTGATCGGATCTGGCCAACAGCGACCAAACCGAAACCGAAGGAGCCCGCTAAACAAGCTGCCAGCGTGACCGTACCCAGTGCGCCCGTCGTCGCATCCGCGGCAGCGGTTGCGTCAAAGTCGGTGTCTATAGCCGATGCCGGCACGAGCGTCACGCCTGCCCAGCATCCGGGACCGTGGCTCACGGTTTTGGTTCCATCGGCGGCCATTTACGCCGAGCCAAAGAGCGAGAAGGATACCAAACTCGGCTATGCGCAAAGCGGAGCGCGGCTTGCCATCAAGGAGCAACCCAAGCCTGGCGAACATTGCCCTTCGGGTTGGGCAGAACTTGTAGACGGCGGCTTCGTTTGCTCCAACGTCGGTACGCTCGACGATAAAGAGCCTCGCACGAAGTTCACGCTGAGGGTTCCCAATCTGGATGAGCTCTTACCCTATACGTACGCACGCAACGCGAAAAACGGCACGCCGATGTACAAAACGGTTCCGACGCGCGACCAAATGAAGCACTACGAGCCGTATCTTGCGAGCGAGTCACAATCAGCAAAAAAAGATGGCCCCGACAGCAAATCCTCTACGAGCGAACAAAATCCTACTCCCGCACCCAGCACATCCAACACCACCGCAGCGGCACCCTCCTCGAGTCCAAGCTCAGCCACCTCGGTTAGCCCGCCGCCACCGGTCGCGTCCACTGCACCCCCGCAAGAGGATGAGAACACGCCCTGGTGGCAACGACAGAACGCCGAAGACAAACTACACGAAATGAAGTTGTCCGACCTGCGTTCGGATTCGGACGACATACTCGCGCAGCGCATGGTAAAGGGGTTCTACGTTGCCGTAGACCGCACATTCCGTTGGAATAGCCGCACTTGGTACAAGACAACCAAGCACATGGTAGTGCCTGCTGATCGATTCGCAATAGCGGGTCCGTCTGACTTCAAGGGCGTGGAATTGGGCGATGATTGGCAATTGCCCGTGGCCTGGGTATGCGGCGGACTTGAATCAGCGGCTACCTACGAAATCGACGCGGACGGCAAGCGGATTCGAGCAGCGGGCAAGGTCTCGCATTTTGAGCCGATCCAGTTGACGGACGCGACTACCGAAATCAAAGGGGTCGCGTATGTTGGTCTGAAGGGCGGCAAATGGATCAAGCGTTCGCAGGTTCGCATGACGAATCCTGGGACGCCGCCTGATGGCATCAAGGATGATGAGCACTGGATTGACATCAATTTGTCGCAACAGACCTTGGTTGCCTACGCAGGTACTAGGCCGGTCTTTGCCACACTGATTTCTTCAGGGAAGTCTTCGAAGATCAAGGACAAAGACCATTCGACACCCATCGGAACGTGGCGGATTCGTGAAAAGCACATCACGACAACGATGGACGGCGATGGCACAGCGGCCGGTGATCTACCGTACAGCATCGAAGATGTGCCGTATGTGATGTACTTCTTCCGTTCCTACGCCGTGCACGGGGCCTTCTGGCATCGAAACTACGGGGTGCAAATGAGTCACGGTTGCGTCAACCTGTCGCCGCTTGATGCGAAGCGCCTATTCTTTCTGACCGATCCGCCGCTGCCCCAAGGATGGCACGGCATCTGGTCGTCCAGCACGCGGCCTGGAAGTTGGGTCGTCGTGCACGAATAGCCGTCGCGGTCATGGTAAAGCGCTGCGGTCACACGGAGTGACTTGACTCTGGTGGCCAAACCAGCAAGTAAGGGTTGGATCATGGATCAATTCTCGGCTCATCTGGATAGAGGTTGGGACCTAGTTCAACGTGGCGACCCGCTCGGCGCGGAGCAGTCCGCCCGTCGCGCACTTGAATTGGATAATCAATCCCCTGAGGCTTACAACTTGCTCGGCTACGTGGCGGCGCTGCGCGGAGATTACGAAGACGCCATCGAGAATTACCATCAAGCAATCGCGCTCGATGACACGTATCTTGAAGCGATGTTAAATGCGGCAGAGGTCTACGTACATCCCCTAGGCGACTATGATGAAGCCATACGCCTATGCGAGCAAGCACTGGACCTCGCCGAGACTGACGACGAAACCGTTGATGCACTCCTTCTCTGTTTTGACGCGTATCTGGGCAAGGGCGACATGTCGCGCGCAGAGGAACTTTGTTCGAGGTTCCCTCAAGGCCCGTTTGACAATCCCACGCATACGTTTCTGGTGGGGCGGGCCTTTTTCGAGGTCGAGAAGATCGCTCGAGCGGCCGATCTCATCCAAGAATCGATCAAGGCCAACCCCAACAATCCAGACGCCTACTACTATATGGGCTTGATCCACGATGAGGGCGGGAATATCGGAGAAGCGACTCACGCCTTTCTGCGTTCTCGTGAATTGGACCAGGAGGTTCCAACTCCTTCTTGGTCATTGTCGCGCGAGACGTTTCTGCTCACCGTCGAGCGCGCGCTCGCCAGGCTCAGTCCCGAACTCACAGAAGCCCTTCGGGCAGGCGAAGTGTTTGTCGCCGATCTCCCGGGAGTGGAAGTAGTGGTTGACGGCGTCGATCCCCGGGCGTCCCTTTTGTTGGATGCAGTGAGCCCCGAAGACGGCCAACCACAGAAAGCGAGGCTGTTCGTTTATCAACGTAATGTGGAGCGACTCGCGGGCAGCCTCGAACGATTGGAGTCTGAGATCTACGAATCGCTAGAACGGGAAGTTCGCAATCTTCTCGTGCCTCCGGCAGAGCATAACTAGTCCTACTGCCGAAGACTTCAGAGGGCCCCGCCCAGGATCTGCGGGCGTCGCGGCAGGAACGTCTACGGCAGTACTGCTAGATAGCAGCAGGTCGCTCGCCTCACAGACCGCCCAGGCTGCATCGCGGCGCCGCCTGTCGCTACCCTATTCTCGCGACCAGATCTTCGGCAACCCCTTTGAGCATGTTCAGGGAAGGCGAAGCGGTAATGTCGCTGAGCTCTGCGACGGCCTGCGTCACAGCCAGTCGCGCCCGATCCCTGACCTCGGCGCATGCGCCCGATTGTACGACGTGAGATGCAACTGCTTCGACCCGGCTCAAATCACCAGCATGGATTTGCTCCAAATCTGCCACCAATTCGGAATGCCCTTGAACCGCCAAAACAAGCGGCAATGTCAGTTTTCCGTCGCGTAGGTCCGCAAGGCTCGTTTTGCCAGTCGTTGTGCCTACATAGTCCAGCACGTCATCGACCAGCTGAAACGCCGTTCCCAACTTCTCACCGAAGCGCCCCAAGGCGTCTACCTGTGTCTGTGTCGCACCGGAACTGCGGGCGCCACTGCGCGCAGACCACGCGAAGAGTGAGGCAGTCTTGCCACGAACGATCTGATAGTAGTGGGCTTCCGATAGTTGCAATTGCGTACGGCCATGTAGCTGCAGTACTTCACCGTCGACCATTTCGCGCAGGGTCGTCAGGAGTTCAGGCAAGATGACGGGGGCCTCGGCGAGGGTACGTTGCAGAGCGTGCACCAGCAACAAGTCCCCTGCCAATACGCTGACGGCATTCCCCCATACACGCCGTGAAGTGGCCACACCACGACGTTGCATACCGTCGTCGGCGACATCGTCGTGCAGCAGGGTCGCATTGTGAATGAGTTCGGAGATGAGGGCTAGGGTGCGCGCGCTTCTTGGTATAGGGCCAAAACAGGCTGCGCTAAGCAGTACGACCAACGGACGCACGCGCTTGCCGCTTCGACTCACAAGATGGTGCGCAGCCTCAGTGGCAGGCGATATTCCTTCAAGCGCGACTTCATCAAGAGTTGACTGGACCCAGTCAAGATCGTCTCCGACTAAGTGCTGTACTTCGACCAAACGTTCAAAGAGACGTTGATCCGCGTTTGCGTCATGAGCTGACTTCTGGAATACGTCCAACGCCTCAGTCAGCGGCATATCGGGTCGAAACTGCACTTGGTCCACTTCACGTCCTTGAATCAGCGGCACCTGGGGCTCGACGCTAGCACTCTCGCCCATCGAGACCCAAACTCCACACCTCGTAGACGGCGGGTGCATAGGCCATAAGGCCGCACGCACTGCACGATCTGTTTGACCATGACCAGTGCGGCGAGTAGTTGTCTAACATGAATGACGCGTCTCGCAACGTCGCCCCAAAGGTGTTTGGCCGGCGCATCGGCATAGCGACGTTTGCGACAATCGTTGCATCTTTCGTCGGAATCTGTTCGGCGCAAATCCTTTACCAGGGTTTTCACTCGCCAGATTCGACGGCAGCGCTCGACTGCGGCCAAGGGATCCATCGGCTCATCAGCGAAATTCGGCAGGCGCGCGCTGCCGCTGCTGTCGAGGTGCTAGGCGAACGAGCAGCCATGGCGAAATTCCGAGGCGCTTTGGCACGGGATCGCGACTCGCGAAAATCCCTTGAGCGGCAATGCGAGACGGATGCCTGGGGGAAGAAAGCGCTTCTGGCAGTGGACGAATGGCGTTGGGCGGAAGAAAACGCCGTTCGCTACGAGTCAGTGGACCTGGCACCCAGCCGACGTCGAATCCAGTCGATCGAATCGCAGCTGGGGCTAGCCACCCCAAGGACAGCGCCACACCTTCCTTGAATGGCACAAATACCGGTTAGAAACTAAGCTGCTAGCTCCTTTGTAATGACAAATTCGAATCCCGACGTTCACCTCATCGCGACCCCTGACTTGCCGAGCTTCGATGTGCTTCCGCTAAGCACTGAGTTGCGCAAGGCCATCGACGAACTCGGATACACGCACCCAACACCGGTGCAGCGTGCAGTGTTCGAGCCAGCCGTGCGGGGCCTCGACCTAGTTGTGCAGGCACGTACCGGTACCGGAAAAACGGCGTCGTTTGGCATGCCGTTGATAGACTCTCTCGTTCGCAGAAATCAGCTGACCACTCAGTGCCTCATATTGTGCCCGACGCGCGAGCTGGCCCTGCAGGTACACCGTGAGCTGGAGCGACTGAGCAAGTACCGAGGCGTTGGCGTCGCTGCAGTTTATGGCGGCGCACCAATGTTTCGCCAGGTCGAGCAGTTGAAGGCGGGGGCGCAGGTCGTGGTCGGAACACCGGGTCGCGTGCTGGACCACCTTCAACGTCAGACACTCGATGCCAGCGGCGTGCGCGTATGCATTCTTGACGAAAGCGATGAAATGCTCAGTATGGGGTTCTTGCCTCAAATCAACGATATCTTGAGCTATCTACCAACGCCTCATCAAACGTTGCTCTTCAGCGCAACCTTGCCGGTAGATATTCAGCGAATGGCAGAGTCCCGGCTCAGCGACCCAGTGTTCTTGACGCTGAGTGGCGATCAGATTGGGGCGCTGGATATCCAACACCTGACCTACTTCTCAATGCGCGACAAGTTGGATGATCTGCTGCGCGTGATAGAGGTCGAGGATCCGGAAAGCGCCATTATATTCTGCAACACCAAAGACGAAACGAAGCGAGTGGCTGGAGCCCTCGAAAAGCGCGGGTACGACGCGGACTGGCTCAACGCTGACTTGGCGCAAGCAGAGCGCGAAGCGCTTATGGAATCAACGCGCCGCAGTCAGCTCAGATTTCTGGTTTGCACAGACGTAGCAGCACGCGGAATTGACATATCGCACCTGACCCATGTGATCAATTTCGATTTTCCAGATTCTCCGGAAGGGTACGTGCATCGCACGGGTCGCACCGGGCGCGCTGGACGTACAGGGACGGCGATTTCGCTGATCACTCCCGCCGATATTGGCAACCTTTATGTTCTGCGCCTCACCTACAAGATTGCTCCCATCGAACGCCAATTGCCAACAAGAGCCGAACTGCGCACGCGGGAGGAACTCGACTTGGTTGAAATGTTCGTCGAGGCGTTTGGGTCCAGGTCACCCCATGTGGACGATGTGATGCTCGCCCGACGCCTCTTGACGCACGAGTCGGTTGAGAGCGTCCTTGCAGGGCTGCTGCGAGACCACCTGGGAACTAGACCTGATGCAAACGCCGTTGCGACCGACAATCGTCGTTCTCGTCCACCAAGACGGCAGGCAAGTGACGATTTTGCGCCGGTAATTGACGAATGCAAGTCGTCAACTGACGACATCGCCAGTGGAAGCAGGCCTCGTCAGAAGACGTCCGTGCAAGAGCGGAGTCTTGGCTCGGCCTCTGTACCAATCGAAGATAACTTCGATTTCCATTACACTGTCAGCGATGTTTCGGCGCTGAACGGTGACGACTTGAAGGCCGCTCGACCCGTTGTGACCCGATTTTCCAAACAGCACTTGCCACGCAATGAGGCATGCAAGAAACAATCAGAGCCAAGTTCGTCACCCGAACAGGGTTCAGAGGTATTTGTCAACGTAGGGCGACGTGAGGGGCTAAGCTCGGAAGACGTCCTAGCCCTATTGATGCAGTCAGCAGTCCCTCGGGCTGATATTTTGCACGTTAACGTTCGGCACCACCACACGTTTGTGGGTGTAAGGCGTCCAAGTCTTGAGTCCGTGGTCAATGCGCTGAACGGCGCCAAGATCGCAGGCCGAGTGGCCCGAGCGGAGCAGGCTCGTTCTGCGCGGGAATGACGAACCAAACGCGACGTGGCAGAATTAGCTCAACTTTGATGTGCGTTGAGGACTATGCGCCGCCGCAGCCTTGAGTGTTTGCTTGGCGACATCGCGTTCGCACTAAAGCGGGACATGGGACCGGCTGAGTTGGTGCCTATGTTGGAGCGATTGCTTGAGGTCGCGCCCGAAGGCTCGGATGCTCGCCGCTTCGGGAGATTGCAGCTCGCCGAACTCGTGGTGCACACCCAACCATTTAGGGCTGCAAGCTTGGCACGAACCGTAACCATCGAATGTACGTCCGATCGAGCCTGGGGAATTCTTGGATTGTCCATGACTGTACTTGGCCACTACCGGGCCGCCGTCAGAGCGTACAAGCAAGCGTTGTTCATAGCCCCCAATCATGTGGAGTACCTTCACAACTTGGGTCATGTGCTTGACGTCGGCCTCAACAGGTATCTTGAGGGGCGCCAATACCTCGAGCGAGCTCATCGTGGCGCGCCCAAGGTTCGCGAAATCGCTTCTTCCCTTGCCCATGCTGTCGCTCGCTCGGGACAGGTTGGCCGAGCCTTGGACCTTCTGTGCAAATATGTCGGGATGACAAGACCCGTGGCCACGGCCACTATCGAGAGCTGGCTTTTGATCGCTCCCGAGGCATCGACCGGCCAAGCCCGATAGCCCAAGGCTTGGGCTCTTGGCCCAGTGTTAACCCGATCCCTTGTGTCTGCGGAAGCCGCTGACTAGGCTCCGAGCGGTCAATGCGCAACTACATGTCGAACTGGGCCCTGCTGCTCACGGTTGTCTGCGCCGCTTCCCTAGCGTTGCTGTTCTATGGCGCAGCCTTTCATGCGCCACTGGCCCAACCCGAAGCAGGAGGATTGTCGCAGAAGATTTTCTACTTTCATGTGCCAGCTGCCTATGCCCTTTACCTATGCGGCATTGTGTGTTGTGCGTGCAGTGCCGCGTATCTGTTGCGTCCAACCAGCGCAAACAATGCTTGGGCCCGCGCTGCTGCTGAGTGCGCTGTGATCTTCGGGCTGGTTGTGCTTACCAGCGGCCCGCTTTGGGCCAAGAAGGCCTGGGGAGTGTACTGGACTTGGGACCCACGTCTGACAACACTGCTCCTTAGCGTTCTCATCTACGCCGCAGTCGTGGTCTTGCGAGTTTTCGCAGGTGATGGCGACGCAGAGCGGCGTTTCGCGTCGGCTCTCGGGGTTTTGGGGACGGTCAATCTACCGATTATTCACATGAGTGTACGCAAGTGGGGCGGGAATCATCCGACGGTAATAACGAAAGGAGGCGGCGGCATTGCGCCTGAAATGCGCCACGTGCTGTTGCTCGGCTTCTTCGCAATGACCGTCCTAGCTCTGCTGCTGCTTTGGCTGCGCGCCCGTAGCGCCCGTCTGAGCGACAGGATTCGTGACCTTGAGGACCAACTCTCACTTTCGGATAACTATGACTGATCTGCCATGCTGGGAAGAAGCAGCTGACGCCAGCTGCGTCAATCAATGGCGACGCCAGCGGTCGTCACTGGAGATGGATGGCGGATCGGAGATTGGGAATGGCAATGAGTGACGTATCGCAAGATCCGGGATTGGGTCCTGGCCTCCGGCAATCGCCGATCAACTCGCGCGCCCTTGCGGCCGATCCGCAGACTCGATCCTCGGAATTTGTTGCCGTGTCGGGGCCACAAACCGAGGCGACCAGCGCCACGACGATGTTGGTCACCGCGTATGCAATATTCTGGCTTCTGCTTCTGTTCTTCGTCTGGATGACCTGGACGCGTCAGCAACGCTTGGCTGATCGGCTGCGCCAGATTGAGACACGCATAGCCGATCTCAACAATGGAGACCCGAAATGACCGCGGCACACATTGTGTACATCCCAATTGCCATGCTTCTTGGACTTGTCAGCGGATACATCCTCGGTGCTCGGGCGGCCCGGCGGGAAATCGAACGGCGACGGCAGCAAGCCCAACGCTAGTTGCTCTGCTTGCGTCATACCACTGTTGCCTAGGCTCTCGTCCGGCGTTAGCTTGGGTTTGTGTTCGGAATCTCATTCACGGAGCTTCTTGTTGTACTGGTAGTGGGACTTATTGTACTCGGGCCGCAAAAGCTCCCTGGGTTGTTTCGTTCACTTGGACAATGGATCAATCAGTTGCGCAATCTCTCCAGCCAGGTCCGTGTACAGAGCGGCATCGACGAGATCTTGAGAGCAGAAGGGTTGCATGGTGGGCTGTCCGAACTTCGGGGAATGCTACGATCCGATCTACGGCCCGGGGTGCCCACAGCAAGCGAAACCTTGACCCCACCGCAGGAAGCACTTGATCCATACTTGCATTCCTTCGAATACGACATTGCTCGCGAACGCCCCGTCGAAGGTCCAGACAACTACGATGCAATCGCCGACGATCTCGTAGACACGAAGCACGCCAACGAACCAACCGCCGTATGAGCGATTCGCAGACTTCGTCAACAATGACATTTTGGGAGCACCTCGAAGAACTCCGCGGGCGTCTTATCAAGTCAATTGTCGCTGTGGCTGTCGGTGTTGCGGTAGCTTGGATTTACCGACAACCTTTGCTGGCCTGGCTGACCCGTCCGTTCGTCGTGGCCTGGCACAATGATAGACTAGGTCCGAAAGCGTCACTACATTTTGGTTCACCAGCGGCTCTATTCATCGCGTACGTGAAGCTCGCGATGATTGGTGGGTGCGTGTTCGCTCTACCGGTGGTTCTGTACCAGCTTTGGGCATTTATCGCGCCTGGGCTGTACGTCAAGGAAAGACGGCTGGCGTTGCCGTTTGTTGCGAGTTCGTGCGCGCTGTTTGCTGTCGGTGGATGGTTTGGGTGGCGAGTTGCCTTTCCCGTGGCATTTCGCTACTTGCTAAGTTTCAGCGGACCTGTTGGGGGCACGGCGCTCGACGTAACCCCAACCGTGATGATTGACGACTATCTGACGTTCGTAGGAAGAATGCTAGTCGCATTCGGGCTCGTTTTCGAACTGCCGATCGTCGTGTTCTTCCTTTCGGTAGCGGGAATCGTCAACCACCGACACCTGATCAAGTATGCGCGTCACTTTATTGTTGCTGCGTTTCTCCTTGCGGCAATCGTCACACCTCCTGATGTAATAAGCCAGCTGCTGCTTGCCGTGCCGCTTTGCCTACTGTACGCGGTGTCAATTGTTGTCGCGTGGATCGTCGGGAAGAAACCTGAGTTAACGCCTGCACCTTGAGTTCGGTCAACGAGGAGCGGTGCTGATGCCCCATGATCAGTTGCCGCTTTCCATAACTCGTCGCTAAGTAGTGCAGGCGGATGGGGCTTCGGGCCGTGCATCAGCGCGACCTATTGTCGGCTTATCGAGCATAGTTCGGGCCGCTGAGCACTCGACATATTGGTATCATATTTGTACTTAGAAGCTCACATTGTCCTACATGTCGCCAAGCGAACGACGAACTGAATGCGAGGCAAGCTCGCCCGGCGTTGTCATTGTCCAATTCCCAAGTTCAAGGTGTTGGTGACGAAAGCGCGGGTGGCGACACATCTTGATCCGGGTGAGCGCGAATTTGATAGCCCTACTTGTCTGAGTCCCTCCGATGTCATCGCCATGTCATGCGAAGGCTTAAATAATCCAGGGACGGGCCGCATCCATCACACGTATCTTATTTTGTATATCCGTCGCTGGGCGGAGTGCTGGAATGATAGGAAGACAAAAACGGCAGAAGACGAGTGCCTGGTCAAAGCTTGACGAGTAGTGCATGGCCTGTCAGATTGTCGTTAGCATGGCGGAGTAGTCTTATGCGGGCAGGGTGGGAGTCGAGAGCGAGTATTCATGCCGTGTCGCCGAGTGAGTGCTAATAGCTTCAGTCGCGATGACTCTGTGGATGAGTTGACAGGGCCCTCTCTTTGCCCGTCGCCACTGGTCGGCGTGCGACGGCCCTTCGTTCTTGTTCCTGGCAACATTGGGCTCCCGGTTGCGAGTGAAATGCCACCCGCCGCATTTGAGTTACTTGCCCCCCTCTGGTGGCTTGATTCGATGAAGTGCCAAACCGAGCCTTGGACTGCGGTAGTCTACGATCGGGGGAAATCCAACATCTACGACGGGCTCGCGTCCTTCCAAAGGATTTTGGCCCAGCCAGGGGTGTGTACTCGGTTATTCTCGTTCACGAAAATGTTGCACAGGACGCGGCAAGCAAGTTGACTACTGGATTTCCAGCTGCGGCGGGTGAGCCGCTTGCGGGCGAGGCGCGAATCGAAGTAGTTACAGATTCCTTTGCCGTCCACCGTATCTTCAACGCTGCTTTCCATCTGGGGGTCCGGTGTGTCGTACACAGCGGTTGTGGGCGCTCCCGAATCGCCGAGATTTGCTGCGATGATCATGATGACAACAGGCTCCAGCTTGTCCAGCCGAACGTTGCCGCAACAGAGTCCCAATGGGTGGAGCTGCGAGGGCTATGCTCCGTCTTTCGCTTTCCACTCACGGCATGTTCCCGCCAATCAAAATCTCGATTCGAGCTGCCTCAGTACGTTGTTCGTATTCGTCGGCGACGCCAAATGCGCGTACGAGCACCCCAGGGTATTACTCTAACACTTGAGTTCGCCGGTCAAGTACTGACGACCGACTTACTCGACGTGTCTGCAATGGGTGTTCGCTTGAGTTACGATTGCGGGCTAAAATCGCCTTTCCCAGGACTTACCTTCCCCACCGCAGCTATTCGCCGTGATGGTCAAGAGGTTTGGAACGGTGTGTTACAAGTCACGTTCGCTGGTCGGCGCGAGGGTATCGGGGCGTGTCTGTCCGTCGCAAGCCCGCACACAACCAACACTTGGCATGAACTCATGGATGATCTCATGCATCCGCGGAATCGCACAGGAAGCACCTGCGCCCGGGTGGCCTGGGACACATTTCGGCAATCAGGCTACTTCAATCTCTCAGGCAAGACACCTCCAGACTTCGAAAGCATGCGAGTCGAGTTCGAAGAGGTCAATCGCAAGCTTGACGAGAGCCGATCGCTTGGAGGCCTCATTCACAACAATTACTATTCCGGAATCTCTGCTTCAGTTTCCGCCGCCAAGTACTTCTCTCGAAGCTGGCTCGTACACCAACTGGCAAAATCTGACCCAACAAGAGATGTCACCAACGCCCTTCGCGCACTGCAGGATGTCTATCTGCAGGCTTACGAGATATGCACCAGGGATGCGTCCAATCGCTGGACAGTGATCTACACCGAAGGGCACGTCAGTTGGCATGTGCGTTCTCATCTCGCGTTTGCCGCCAAACACGCAGATACCGTGTTTGTGTACCCTATTCAACTGCTGGAACTTTCAACGCATGCTCCTACGAGCCGAATTGACGCTACGTCAGACTTTGGCATAGATATCGCAGACTCCGGCGAATGCGAGCACTTGCTCGAAACGTTGGCCAGGCGCAAGACACTCGCCTACCGCGAGGCCTTGGATCTGACGCCAGACTCGCTAGATATAGCTGCCATTGGGTCCGCGTATGCCGCAATCGGCATTGGGCGCGAGCGACGTATCTTCGTGGCTAGGCAAGCAGGAAAGTCCATTGCGTGGCTAATAGCAGAGCAAATGCACTCCCACGCTCAATCTGTTTCGCCTCTTTGATTCAATTCGTGTCGTGCCCTGCAGCGACGTGGGAACGCTGGCATACCATCACCTCATCGACGCTGCGCGGCGGTGGTACTTGGCAGACGGAAAGAAGGCTTTTTCGTGCGTCTTCGAAGGCAACAACTGGGATGTTAACGGCCTGCGTGACGCTGACGATCTTGGTGTAGGACAGCTGTGGATATGCGCTGCCAGTGCCGTGTTGGATTTCATCGAACACGTGGTTGAGGTGACCTCACCGCTAGCGCCGGAAAGACGCAGGGAAGTCGAGTTGCTGCGGGCAGGCTGATAGTCCGGTCGCTCAACGGCTGATTTCGGTCTTTGGCATCCGGCCGTTTTCGACTGAAGACTATTGAACTACCGGCAGGTCTTTTGATGTGCGCGTTGACGACAACGGCGCTATTAAGTTTCTCCTGGTATCGGACGCAAATAGACATCGTCATGACGGTTCTCGCTGAGCCTCTAGGCAAGATCTCGAAAGTGCTCCACTGCGATGACGACGTCGCGTTGGGCGCTTGTTCCGACATGTTCTTTGTGCTGTGGAGGGACCGAACTACCCTCGATGGCATAGCGAAGCTATACGAATATTTCGATTGGTTCTCCAACGGTCGATCCAAAGACATCGCCCTCATAACGATTGTCACCAATACTGCCGCGAAGAGCCCTCCAGCCGAGGTTCGGCGCAAACTTGCGGGGTGGCTAGGCCACGCGAGTGAAAGCCTGCTCATCTCCGCAATAGTTTTCGAGGGAAACGGTTTCGTGGCTGCCTTAGTTCGCGGCATCGCGACGGGGCTTTCCATTGTAGCACAACCCAATTGTCCTCATCGCGTAGTACCATCGGTCTGGCACGCGGGAGAGTGGTTTCAGGTGGCAACAGCCGGAGGATCAAAGACTTTCGGACAGAACTACGTGATGGCCAGAGTCAGCGAGTTTCGTCAGGCAGTACCTTCGCCATACTCGATGCCCGAGTTTCCGAGTCGGACAGCGTCTGGGTAACTCAGTCAACGCTCAGCGGGCAGACTCGCCAGTTTAGTCAGCTTGACTTGGCGAAAGCGGCATGACGTCGATTGGGTTATCTTCTGAGCGAGGAGCAATTGCTGGTGTCGGAGTCTTAGTTGCTGGCGCGGTACGTCCAGAATCGTACCGTGCGGTTGGTGTGGGTGCGTCCACTTGGAAGAGCCCCGCTGCATCAACCAATGCCAACAAATGGGCTACGCATGCACATCAGCACTACGACCGAATGTCTCGATGTGTATAAGAAACGGAGGACGAAATGACTGATTCACTCGTAGAGCTCCTGAAGGAGCTTGTGGCTGCGCCACCCGGCGGCGATGAATGGCGTCCCCAGTTATTTGACATTTCCAACGGTGAACACCGCCAACTGCTTGCTGGGCTCGTGAAGCGCGATCCAAAGATTGCCGTCCACGACACAGTCTATCAGCAATTGGTTGGTCTGCATGAGGTGCGCGATCCGTCGCTCAAGCTTTCTGGGGACGATCGAATACGACAGATCGAAAAGTATCTTAGTGGGACCCCTTTGGCGGTCTATGGATGTTGGGTGTACTATCCCTGGTCCCGTCGCTTGGTGCATCTGCTACCGGAGAAGGAGTTTCGCGAACTGCGCACCAGCAGCAATCGCAATAAGATCACAGCGCTTGAACAGGAGAAGTTGCGCAGCCTTCGCATTGGAATCGTCGGCCTGTCCGTGGGACATGCTGCGGCTATCACGCTCGCCCTCGAGGAGATCGGGGGCTATTATCAACTGGCCGATTTCGATCGTCTCGAACTCAGCAACATGAACCGTATCCGCACGGGTGTACATCACCTGGGCGCAGAGAAATCGCACATTACGGCGCGCGAGATATTCGAGATTATGCCTACGCTCATGTGGCCCTCTTTCCGGCTGGGGTCAATGAGCAAAACATCGATCAGTTCTTGGTGGGTGGCACTTTTGGCAAGCTGGATTTCGTGTTCGAGGAATGTGATGACATGCAAATGAAATTCCTCGTTCGTGAGCGCGCCCGGGCGCACGGGATTTGTGTATTGATGCAGACAAGCGATCGGGGGTTCATGGATATCGAACGATTCGACAAAGAACCAGAGCGACCTCTCTTTCACGGCTTGACTGGTGACGTGCGAACCGAAACGCTCAAAGGCCTCACAACGTACCAGAAAGTCCCCACTTTTCTGAACATCATGGCGCCGTCCATTCAGTCAAGCCGGCAGCTGGCGTCGATGGTGGACATCGAGACGACGATCAAGACTTGGCCGCAGCTTGCTTCGGAGATTTCGCTCGGCGCTGCCATCAACACGGACACTGCACGCCGCATTGCGCTCGGCCAACTGACGCGTTCGGGAAGGTACTGCGTCGATCTGGCGCAGCTCATTTCCGACGAGCAGACCTCGAGCTTAGTGCCGGGTCCTGCCTGCTATGAACCTGAGATTGTTCTGGAGGCACAGCGTCCTGACCTTCCTCCGATCGAAAATGCACGAGGCAAGCTGTCGCCTGAGAACGTCCGGGTTCTGGTTGCTTACGCTGTCACCGCTTTTTCTGGCGGAAACTGCCAACCGTGGTGCTTTCGCTACAAGGAAGGGCGGCTGAGGTGCATCAACGACGAGGAACGCGGGCGGTCCTTCCTGAATTATCGGGATCTCGGTAGCTTTCTCGCTTTTGGTTCGGTCGCAGAGAACGTGGAGCTCGTGGCAGCCGCGATGGGGCTCGAGACGCAAGTGCATTTTCGCACCCGATAGTTCGGATCCAACAATCGTGTGCGACTTTTTGCTGACTGGACCCGTTTCGCCTGTCGTTGACCCGCTCGTTGAACAGATCGGCGCGCGTGTCACCAATCGCAAGTTAGGAGCGCGAATTCCGTTGCGCGAGCAAGACCGCTTGGCACTGTTTGATGCCGCCGCGTCGCGTGGCGCGCGCCTGCAATTGCTGGAAACCGATGATGAACTCGAAGTCATTTCGGATGTATTGGGGCGCATCGAGCTGGTGCGCATGCTGTCGCCTATCATGCATGCTGAGATGATGAGTGAGGTTCGTTGGACGCTCGAGGAAATTCTTTCCACGCGTGACGGTCTTGACCTTGCCACGTTGGAATTCACGCCAACCGATGTCGTGGGCCTGAAACTGATATCTTCGTGGCCGCTCATGAAGACAGTTGGTGCAATTGGCGGTGGACGCGGTTTGGCGCGCCCTGCCCGCAAAGCCATAGCTGCCAGCTCAGCAGTGGGTCTGCTCACAATAAATGGCTTGGACCGACACGGCTTCTTTCAAGGTGGTCGCGCGTTGCACCGCCTTTGGCTCACCGCCTCCGCTAGAGGATTGTCGATACAGCCCATGACAACGATAACGTTTCTCAATACGCGACTCGTGCACGACGGAGATGGCTTGTCACCCTCTGAATTGCGTGAACTCCTGGAATTGCGTAAAGTCTATTGTAGAGTTTTCGATGTACCCATCGGTCATGCTGAACTCATGTTGTTCCGGATTGCGCGTGCCGATCCTCCCACCGCGCGCGCGTTGCGGCGTAGAGTTGATGATGTTCTGTCTTTCCAATAATCGAGGTGCGACAAGCCGCTCCTATCGGTCCGGCGATCAATAAAACCGCGTCGATACGAGACGCTCAGCAGCAGCTACTGACGCTGCGTGGCGAGTTTCATCGTAGCGGTCGTGCAATTTAGACCAATTGGCGAGGAACGTTCCCTTGATGTCTTTGACATATCGAAGAGTGTCTTCAGCGCTTTGCTTCAGAGATATATGCGTAAGAAGATTCGGATATGAACCTGTCTCATTCATGGGTTCACGCGAGAAACAACTGAAGTCCTCAAATGTCCGTTTCGAGACGGTGATCCCATACCGGTCGGCGTTCCGAGCTAGCCGTGTCTGAGGAAAAAGGATCAGCGGAGTGACTTGTGCTGGCACGGCCCCCTCCTGCATCGTCATCCGAATGAAGCTCTTGGTCTGCTCTATCTCGGAAACACCCTCGTCAGGCAAGCCAACCATCCACCATGTCATTGCAATTATTCCTGACTCGCGCGTATCCACAAGGCTTTGCAATATCCTGTCGTAGTCGTCCTCACGGCCCATGGCGTGAGCGACCTTTGGTGATCCGGTCTCGATACCGAACTCGAGCCACACCTGTTCAGCAACATTGGCCAACAGCTGCATTGCTTTTCGTGAGTAGGATCCGGGCTCGATAAATATGCTGAAAGTCTTGAGCTTGCGGTGGAGGCCACGACTCATGATCTCCTCACACAACGCGATCAACGCGCTGTCGCCCAAGACGAAGAAAGGGTCTTGAATTGTGACTGAGCTGACACCGCGTCGTGAGAGTTGCTCTATGTGCTCACCCAGCCACGCTGCTGAATGCGCTGCCAACCCAGGGCGACCTTGAATCGCGCCAATACGTGAGGCTATGCAGTATGAGCAGTCTAGTGGACAGCATCCCCGCACCGTATCGAGCGCCGCACGCGATCTCTGGCGTCCAGCTAGACCTTCCCATTCCTCCGGTACGCCGTAGAATTCTGCCGGGAATTCAGGCCAGATGTCGTCATAATAGAAGAACGGCAGAGAATCGAGGTCCTCCACGAGCTCTGGAATGGATGCGAGGGGCGACGCACCTTGAGATACCATCATAACGCCGGGGATAGTTGGGTCCACCTCTCCTGTTGTTTCAACGGAACACACCAATTGCAGCAGGCTGCGTTCTGCCTCACCGTGAAGCAGCGCGTCGAAACAGCTGCTCCAATTGCGGGTAATCTCCTCGCTAAAAAGCGATGCGTGTTGTCCCCCAACAACGATTTTGCAGCCGGGGATCTGCTGTTTCAGTCGCCGTGCCGTTTGCAGCGCTCCGTCGCTGAAATGCAGCCAATTCATTCCGACAGCCGCAACGCCAGGGCAATACTCAGCGACAGCTCGGAAAGCCTCATCTAGCCCTTGACCACCTAACTGCGCCCACGGGAAGTGGAAAATACGCACTTCGTGATTCTGTTGCTTAAGATACTCTTTGAGCGCGAGCATCCCAATACCCAGTTGGTAAGTGGGTAGGCAATTGAACGATCCGTCAAGGCTGTGGGGTGGCTGAATCAGAGCGACTCTCATTTCACGAGCTCCTCGCACTGCGGAATCCCTTGATGATAGGAGAAGTGAGGCCTCTTTCGCAACCGACTGCGCACAAAGTTGGATATTCCCCGTACCAATTGATCAACTTGCTTGGACCATGGATGTATCTTGCAACGTGGACAAGTGTGTGCACCCCCAATTAAGGGGCTATTGACGTTCCTTCACCGCTCGTGCATAAAGGAATGTGTTCGGCGATCTGGCCGTTTGCGCCTGGCGAAGGAGGGCATTCGTGAAGCAATGTGAACAATGCGGTCTGTTTTCAGGTTCGTTTGGTGTCACGATCGATGCGAACGGCTTGTGCAACTATTGTAATCATTGGAAGGTTCAATCCCAGCGGCTTACGAATTACTCGACACTTAGCCAGCTCTTGGATGACCGAGTTCAGAAGCTTCGTGATCGCGGTCCCTACGATGCCCTGGTTGGCTTCAGCGGCGGCAAGGACAGTACGTACGTCGTTCATACACTCGCTCAACGCTTCGGGCTGAAGGCACTTGCCGTTACTTTTGACAACGGGTTTCTCACTGAATACGCCCGCCAGAGTATTGCCTCGACCATCGAACGGCTGAAAATCGATCACTATTTCTTTTCGCCCAATTGGGAGGTTCACAAAGCATTTACGAGGCATCATTCAAGACGTACGGCGATCCGTGTATTGCGTGCGCCATGGGGATCTACTTTCACAGCATCAAGACTGCGTACGAAAAGGGAATTCCTATGGTCGCACATGGCCGCTCGCCTTTTCAGATCTTCCGCAACTACTATGATGGGAGCCCCGACAATTTCCTCGCATTGCATGAATCCAACTACGAATCGCATTCATTTGATCGCCTCGCGGAGATCTACGGGGATTTGGACCATGCCGCTCGAGGATGGCTTGACCGAATGTTCGAGAATGACCCCTCAATGAAGGAACGAGTCTATGCTGAGTTCTTCCTAGATGTGGAAAGTGCCGAGAAAACGAGGCTGCCTGACTTTCTTGGGCTTTTCCAATATCTTGCGTACGACGAGGAACAGATCAAGCAGTCCATGGAAGAAGAAGTAGGTTACCGTCGGCCAAATGGGGATGAGCTACTCGGTCACGGTGACTGCTCAATTCACGATGCGTCTGGATATCTGTTTCGCCAGCTTCACGGTGCCAGTGCGACGGACGTCGAAGTCGCTGCGATGCGGAGGCACGGTGCCCTGTCAAAGGAGGCAGCCGAGGCGCTCCTGGCAAAAAAGAATGCCCATGACGCCGAATACCCTGAAGCATCGGTCAACGCGTTTTGTCGGAAATTCGGATGGTCGAGACAGGAATACGACGTACGGGTGGAGTCACTGCGCGGGCGGATCCACGAGAAGTTTCCCTGCCATTGACCGGTGTCCTACGGTGGTCGAGGTCGCCGTGCGAGGGTCTCGCTCTCACCTGGCCTGTGCAGCACTAAGCCGATTTCCTTTGCGAATGCGGTCAGAGCTGTGTATGAGATAGCAAGAAGGAGGTTTTATGCGTCGCGACAAAGCTCGATTCAAGTCTATTTCTTTCGTATTTGCGGTTGTGACCTCATTAGTGGCCACGCTACATTCCACTAACACTCGAGCAAGAGACGATCGCGAAGTGTGCGTGGCATACGCAGGGCCGTTCACATCTGTTGCCGGCGACCCATGTACGTCGCCTATTGGCTTGTGCACACATGGCACATTGGTGGGTGATTTTCCGTCCCTCTACGACTTTACATTTCAGACGTTACAGCCTGCCAATGATCCAAAGGATCCGACGAAGTTCGTCTATTCTGGAAGCAGTGTTGTGACCGCCACTGACAGTTCCGGTGTCATGTACACCAATGACACTGGTGTGATCCATATTCCAACGGACGGTTCAGCCGCGCTCTTCGTCACCAAAGCGATTATCGATCACGGCACCTACAAATACAGGCACACGAGGGGCGGTTTCGTAGCTTCGGGGTCGCTAATGTTCGAGACCGGGAACGCAGTGGGCAGCTACAGCGGTGTGCTGTGTCCTTCTGAGGACAGGCACTGAGGATCGCCAGCGGTACGTTCGCACACGCTGGATTTTCGCCTCAGGCAGGCTTTGCATCTCGGCCAAGCACGCCTGATACGCCACGTCATGCCGAGTGAGCGGCCACGATCCCTGCTGCACATCGCCCGTCATGAGTAGAAGCCTCCGGAAGCCTGCATTGCAATCATCGCCTACTGCCGGATACGTAGGGAAGCCTGCCCACCTTCCGGCGAAAATCCCGCCATGCTTCGGGAAGGCTCCCAGCCGAAATTAACGTACTGTTGGAGGCTTCCGGAAGCTTCGAAAAGTTCGCCGCGTTTGTTGGCAAGGCTTACCGGAGGCTACGGTGAATTGACGGGGGTTCATGAAGAACCCGGCACATGAGTAACGAATCAGACCGGTCACATAGGTGACAGGGTCAAAGTGTTTCCTTCGGTTGAATTTTCGGTGTATTCGATGGAATTGTATCCGTTGGGCAGCGCCGCTGCTCGATTGTGGCGATGCGCGGTTCAAGTTGGGCAGCGGGCCGTGACCAGAGTTGTTGGGGACCGCTGTATTGTACCCTCACGATTCGCGTGCATAGGGCTCACCTCGCAATATCGTAAAAGCCCTGTAGAGTTGTTCCAGCAAGACGATTCTTGCCAATCTATGCGGCAATGTCATCACTGACAAGCTGAGCCGAAACTGCGCGCGCCGCAAACACTGCGGAGGGATTCCGTCGGCGCCTCCTATAATGAAGGCAACGTCGCCCTTTCCCTGAAGACTCCAACGTCGCACCAATTGAGCGAACTGCGTGCTGTGAAGTGCTTGTCCTTCAACGTAGAGCGCCACAACCGTGTCGCCGTTCGGCCATCGACGCAGTAGTTCATTGTCGTCAGCGTACTCGACTATGTCGCAGCGCGCATAGTGACGGATTCTCTGCAGGTAGTCATCCTGCAATGCCGTCCAGCCTGGACCGCGCATCCGTCCCACCGCACACACGACCACGTGCACAGGCTCAGCTGTCCGGCTTGCTTGAAGAAGTCGTTATGGGTATTCGGCGCGCATCCAGCCAGAGCCCATCCAAGTCATAGAGCGTTCTAGCTTCGCTCAAAAACACATGCACAACGACATCGACGAAATCGATGAGCACCCAACGCGCGGCCGGGAAGCCCTCAATTGCTACCGAATTAATCCCATGCTTGTGCATGTGTTCGTCAACGTTTCGCGCAATGGCCGCTACGTGCCGTTCGTTGAGCCCAGTCATGAGTACCAGGTAGTCCGCATAATCGACTTTCCCAGTGACATCGATGATGTCAACCGCAGCCGCTTTTTTGTCTAGCGCCGCTTCTGCGGCGAGAACTGCAATTCGTTTGGACTCATGCGTCGGCGTAGAATGTGCATGCGACGTCCGAATCTTCGTGACTTTTCGCGACGGTCTGGGCTTCGGCCCCATCTTTCCTGACTTGCCCTTTCCTTTTCCTACGGCTGGCATCAGTTCCTCACTTGACCTTCGCCCAACACAATCCATTTCTCGCTTGTCAGGCTTTGTAGCCCCATGGGGCCATACGCGTGGAGTTTCGACGTTGAAATGCCGATCTCGGCGCCGAGTCCGAGTTCGCCCCCGTCGTTGAAGCGAGTCGAGGCGTTCACGAGCACGCAGCTGGCGTCAACCTCGTTGAGCCACCGCTGGGCATTGGCAAACGAATTTGTGCAAATCGCTTCGCTATGGCACGACCCATACCGTCTTATGTGTGCCAGTGCCTCATCGATGTCTCCAACGACTCGAACCGCCAGGATCTTGGCTAGGAACTCACAACCCCAGTCCAATTCCGTCGCCGCCTTTGCGCCGGGTAGGTACTTCAGCGTCTCTGGACAGCCCCGCACTTCGACACCGTGCGCTGAAAGGGCGTTGCCAATATCGGGCAATGAGACCGCAGCCATTGACTCATCAACGAGCAAACATTCCAGCGCGTTGCACACACCCGGCCGTTGAACCTTTCCGTTGACGACGAGGTCTACGGCCATTTTTACGCTGCAGCCACGGTTAACGAATAGATGACACACGCCCTTGAAATGTTGCACGACCGGGACTCTCGAGTGTTCGGTAACGAACCGAATCAATCCCTCGCCTCCACGAGGTATTATTAGGTCAACGAGGTCACTAAGTGAAATCAGCTCCCCGATAGTATCGCGGCTTTGAGCCGATATGATCTGCACCGCATCTCTCGGCAGCCCCACACTGTGGATAGCGTCGCAGATTACTCGACCCAATGCGCCGTTGGTTTCGGCAGCCTCTTTGCCGCCTCTCAACAACACCGCGTTGCCTGATTTCAAGCACAATGCCGCGGCGTCTACCGTGACATTTGGCCTTGATTCGTAGATCATGCCAATCACACCCAAGGGGATTCGTTGCTTGGCCACCTGTAAGCCGTTCGGGCGCCGAACCATGGCAGTGCGACTGCCCACGGGGTCTTCCAGCGTCATGATGAATTCGACGGCTGCCGCCGCACTCTCGACAACGTTCTGGCCCATAGTCAGTCGATCGATCATTGCATCGGAAAGCCCCGACGCCCGAGCGTTCTCGAGATCGACGTTGTTCGCCGAAACAATTGTGGCCATGCTAGCGCGAAGCGCTTTCGCAATAGTCGCAAGCGCCTCGTCTTTCCGAGCACGACTCGACGTGGCAAGCCACATCGAAGATGCGCGTGCGTTTTCGGCCTGTTTGCGCACATTACTCGATTCCATTGGACCGTACCTCAGATGGATTGCTGGCGGCGCTAGGAAGCCACGGACAGCAGACCCGCAACATAGCACATCGGTTTTCGCGTCACACGGCCATCACGATTTAGAAAAACATTTGACGCAAAGCGCCGTTTTGGCGCGTAAGGATGATTTGCAAAAGTAAAAGTCCGCGCGCCTTTCAGGGTTGGCGCGTTTCAGTCGAGTCAGTGGTGTTGCCAGCGTCTTCCTCGGGAGCGTTAGACTCACGCGAGGGAGCCGAATGAGAACCCGCGTCTGCAGTTGGCGGCCACGGCATGACCG
The DNA here is from genome assembly GCA_963811985.1 of uncultured delta proteobacterium. GTDB lineage: Bacteria > Myxococcota_A > Polyangia > Polyangiales > Polyangiaceae > FEN-1139. The sequence goes on along the minus strand of CAWEUH010000037.1, from coordinate 194,308 downwards.
TTGGCCGCTCGTATTCCGGGGCTGGCAATACGGAGTGGGGCACATCGCCACCGCATCCAAAGTATGCAACCGACCCGCAGACCAGTACGGTTATTGGCAACAACAATCTGAATCGGTGCCGACGCACAGGATTCCGTCTGCCAGCGCACGGCAGCACGAAGCAAGTCTCGAATGGGCCTAATCGACTACTCATTGACCAACTCAGACGAAAACGCCCCTTCGTTGACGGAGCCCCAAATTGAGTTGTTCCTGGATTGCATTTTGGACGACATGCACCTTCTCCGCAATGTCGTTGGGATCAGCATCGTGCGGTCCGCTGAACCTGAGTGGCTCACCAAAGTACAGGCGATATTTGGTCGGCAACGGCATCTGACCAAATGGGACGTACATCTGCGGGATCAGGGGGTAGACTGGCCACTTCAGCAGACGAGCCAAGCGTTCGGAATTCCCGAGATTAATAAACTGTTCCTCCGCACCAATGACCGCGACGGGCAGTACGGGAGCATTGGTTTCCAACGCGATGCGCAGGAAACCATGTCCAAAAGGTTGTAGCTGGTAGCGCCTAGTGAATGGCTTGGAAATCCCACGCATTCCTTCCGGAAACACGAGCAGCGCTTCATCAGCCATCAGAAGTTTGGTTGCCGTTTCCCGGTTTCCGATGACCGAGCCTATTCTAGAATAGTAGCTTGAGACCCATGGTAGATTCGCAACCCAGCGGTCCACCATGGCGCGCACGAGACGCGGTCGGGGCGCATCAAATAGCAGCGAACATCCAAGAATAACAGCATCAATGGGGATCTGACCTGAATGATTGGCTACGATCACTACGCGCCCCTCTGGCACTCGGTCAATTCCATGTATCTCTGTGCGAAAGTAGAACCTGTGAAACAGCGCACATACGCGAGCAGCAACGTGAACGGTATTTATGTCAAGCCCATACGGATCGAAACGATATCTGCGACCGAGTTGTTCAAGTCTCTGTGCGAAGTCCCCTCCCAGCCAACGAAGGCTGAACTCGTCCGCCGTGCGCGCGGCCCAGTCAATGAAGCCGTTCGCCTTCGGCTCGCGGTTCGCATGCCTCGGCTCTCCAATTGAAGCCAAAGTCGTCAGTTCGGACATCTAAGTGGACCTTACCTCATTGACCCGGACGCTCCAACATGACCCGCGAAGTCCTGGACTGCGTCGCTATGGCCCGCTGTTCTATCGGCGCTGCTCCCGGCGAACTCTCGTTGGATTGCGCGCTGGTAGAGCGTCCGGTTGGTTTCTTGTTCAAATGCATCGTATGTCTTGATGTGTTCCTCCTGAGCGTACTGTGATCGTTCCTCCTTCGCTGCGCCGCGGCTCGAAACTTCGAGTTGTGGCTCCTTCGGGGCCATTTGATCGCACTCTGTTTTGGAGGGGCGTCAGCTGGCTTTCGCAATACCACCGTCCGGTGTTCGACCAAACGATTTTTGAGCGCGAAGGATTCCTGGCAGGATCTGACGAACGCCGCCGAGTGGAATTCCAATGCGCGATTGATGATCCCGAGGCATCGGCGATCGTCGTTGCAAGGGGTGGTTGGGGCGCAGCACGATTTGTGAACTCAATAGACTTCAGTGGTCTATTGGCACACCCGAAATGGCTCGTGGGCTTTTCCGACCCAACAATCTTGCACGTTCATGCATGGCAAGTGGGGGTTGCCTCGATGCATGCAAGCAACCTGGTTGGTCTGGGTCGTGGGGACGATCAAGCTAGAGAGAATTGGCTTCAAGCGCTGGAATTCCCCAGCAAGCCTCGCGTGCTAAGGGGTCGGGTTCTCTGCCCGGGAAGCATTGCTGGAACTCTGGCGGGTGGCAATTTGACGGTACTAGTCACTAGCCTTGCGATGGGGACACTGCGCTTTCCTGATGGCTGCATCTTGGCTCTTGAGGATGTCGCCGAGTCTTCGTATCGAATTGATCGCTTGCTACACGCACTGCTAAGCTCTGCCGTCGTTGATCGAGTGGTTGCGTTTGCTCTGGGTCAATTCATTGATTGCGATTCAGGAAACCACGGGGTGGAAGTGAGTACCGTTTTGTGCGAACAGCTACGACGAACTGGTGTCCCTGTGGTGGTCAACTTGCCGTTTGGTCACGGATCAATCAACACCCCCTTGCCGTTGGGCACACCCGCAACGTTGGACGGAACTAGGGGCGAACTCTCAGTAGGTGAGATCTAGCCAATGCTCTGAAGCATTGGGTTACGGCGCCACCTGCAAGTCACTCAAGCAGTTCTGAGTCGTCCACAGAGATGCCGTCATCGTCCGCATCCTCGACCTCACTGGCGGGTCCAGCAAGCGGTCCGGCAGGTTGCACCGGACCTGGCGGAACCGGTGGCATGTTTGGCCGCAATGACGGCGGAGGCGGTGGCATGCGTACACCCGGAGCCCCCTTGGTTGGAGGCACCGGGGGCGGCGGTCTTGCGCTCGAGCGGATCGGTGGTGGGGGTGGCGGCCGCCTAGCGGATGGACCGGACGGCGCAGAAGCTGCGGGGCCAGATGCAGTTGGCGGTGCTCCACGCCGCAATCCGGCATCGGGCTTGGAAGGCTTGTCGTCAACTGCCTCACTGGGCTCGGAAGGTGCAAAAGGCGTCACCTTCGTGTCATCAGCACTCGGAGCCGCGCCGCCATCATCGGGTTCGCTGTCTGGCTTCGCCTCGGTTCCAGACAATTCCTCTGCCTCCGGGACATTTTGCGCGGACGATTCACCTTTGTCGGCCGAAACCTCCACCGCAGCACTGGCGGGCGCGCCTCCCTGTGCGGCGGCGGCTCCTGATTCGCTCCCTTCGTCAGTAGACGGTTGGACCGCAGTCTCGCTGTGTGAAGCTGGCTTCCTTTCCGTGGGCTCGTTTGAAGCCGGCGGCGGTGCCGCCTCTGGGAATTTGGCATTCGCGGCCTGCGAATCAGGGGTGTCCCCTGAATTTGTCGCCACTGCTCGTCGCATCTTCCGGAGAATCCAGCGGCGACGACTGCACATTGCTGGACGACCGCTTGAGCATGTTGCTCTTTGCTCGCTCCAGACCCTCGGTCGCCTCGGGGTCACCTGACTTCATTCGTAGCACGCGCCGCCAAGCATCAGCTGCTTCCCGGGCATCGACAAGTTTCTCTTCCCACAATCTCGCAACCTTTCGGGCCAAATCGGCGCGCAGTGTGGGATCTTTGCCACGCAGGATTTGATCTTCTAGCAGCTGAACCATGCCCTTGTAGTCGCTGATTTCCTCGTACAGGCCAGTGAGTTGCTGAATAACACCTTGGTCAGCTGGAGAAAGATCGTGCAGCCTCTTGAGATCCGCCGCTGCACCTTGCCTGTCGTCGAGATGTTCGGCACGCAACTGCGCCCGTCGGCTCAAGATCTTGCGCACGAGAGGACCGTCAAACACCTCTTCCATTGCACGACTGAGAACCGCTTCTGCACGCTGTAGATTCCCGCAATCGCGGGCCAGCGTTTCCAACTCGTCCAAGCCTTCGTCGTCAACGTGGGTGATCAGCGCATCGCCCAACCACGCAAACGCCTGTTCAAGATCTTTGAGTTCCGTCGAAACTAGAGCCGCTGCACGGCGAAGGAGCATGCTTCGCGTGCGTCCGCCGTCACGAGACCCTTGCCCGCCGGCGGCCATGGCCTCGGCTAGGGTTCGTCGCAAGGACTCCTTGCCCACCTTTGCATCCGTTTCCCCAGCAACTCCTTCCAAAACGCTGAGGGTCTCTGGCTGCACTGAGCCGCCAAGCGCAATATCAAAAAACTCGCGTGCCCGGTCATACGCCGAGAATTCCGCCGCAACCTGGGCGGCGCGACCCAACGCCATCAATCGATCCTGGGGCGCCTTGCAGCGAGTCACCTGCCTTTCGTAGAGCCCCATGACCAACGTGTGGTCCTTGGCCAGCTCAGCTAGACGTTGCAGCAGCGGCTCCACGTCGGCCGGACTCACGCTCGTCAACGCCTGTTCGCCGTGCTGCACAGCATCTTCGAGTTCAACTCCAGCTTTGGCGAGCACCTCTGCTTGTCGCACGGCCTCTTCAGCGCGAGCGCTACCCGAAAGCTCCTGGACCATGAGATCATGGGCAACTTCGAGCGCTTCAAGGTCCTTGAGCTTGACGGCGATACTCTCCAGTTGCGTCGCCAACTCCGCATCTGCGGCGCGCGAGTGCACCAACTCGCGAGCCACTTTCGCGGCGTCCATCTCGCGTCCAACCTCAACGAACCGTTCGAACGCGCCCCGCAGAGCCTCGTTGCGCTCATCGCCCGCGGGGGCCTCAAGGTGCCATTCGACAAGTTTCGCGGCGACAATTCCCTTCCAACCGAGACTGTCGCCCAGTTTCACGTACTCCTCACGGCAGGCTTCATCGCCCAAGTCGGCTATCTGAAGCAATGCCGCCAGCGCGTCATCGCTCTTGCCGAGATTGTCGTTCAGCACTTGGGCCAAACGACGAGTCATCACGCTTAGTTCTTCTTCATCGCCCTCAATACCAATGAGTTCGCTCAAGTGCCTGGCGAATCTGGGCCAATCCTCAACCTGCTCCGCAAGGGTACTGAGCCGGCGCAGCGCGTCGTAGTCTTCGGGATCAAGATTTCGCATGATATCCAGTCGCGAGATTGCCGCGCCAGGATCCTCAAGGCGTACTTCGTACAAATCCGCGAGTCGCCGGGCAATTTCGAGCTTGGTTGCTGCGTCTTCCACTGCGGCCATTCGGCGCTCGAGTGCGTCAGCCACCCCCTTGGGATTGTCCAGTCGCTCATGCAATTCGGCGATCGTCGTCAATGCTTCCACGTTGTTCGGTTGGTACTCGCGCAAAATCGTTTCATAGCGATCGATGGCACTTGCTGGGTCGTTGACCATTTCGGCCAAGATCTTGGCTTCGCGCAACATCACGCCGACTCGATCGCCTGGTTCAGGCAACAGTTTGGCGAGTCTGCCAAGATATTCGACCGCGCTCTGGGCTTCACCGCGCTGTTCAGCGTCGTCTGCGAGGAGCGTCAGCACCTCGACGTCATCGCCGTCTTCCAGAGACAAAACCAGACTTTCCCGTGCCGAATCCGCATCCTCAAGGACATCACGTTGCAGCTCGCTTGCTCGCTTGCGTAGCTGGCGACGCTTCGATGCGTCCGCGAGCATTTCCGCCCTGCGCAACAGAAACGCGACGCGCTCGTCGTGTTGACCCGCTGCTTCGTGACTCTTTTCGAGCTGATCCGCATAGTCGTCGTTGTTGGGATCTAGCTGGGTTGCTTGCTCAAGCCGCAGAAGCGCACTGGATTCATCCCCAGAGCGCACGAGGTAGAACGCGACGGTCGCATACAGCTCCGCCTGCTCAATCGGTGACTCGATCAATTGCGCTCTCTCGTCTGCAGCGGTTGCCGCTTGGTCCCATGCCTCAGCTTCAACAAAACATCGCTCGGCGTTTGACCACAAGGCAACCGAAGGAGCCAATTGTGCGGCCTCCGTGAAGGCATCCCCCGCCCCAACGAAGTCCCGTTGCGCCTCGCGCATTTCGCCGAGTTTCTGATACAACTGCGCTCGAGTCACTTCATCGGACACGGCCGTCACGTTGTCGGCGATGACCTGGACCGCAAGGTCAAACCGTTCGGACTTCTCGAAACTGCGGACTGCGGTTAGTATGGCTGTTTCGTCATCGGGCAGCAGCGCGGCAATGCGAGCCCACGTTTGACCGGTGGCTACAGGATCGCGCCTCTTCTGCTCGTGTATCTTCGCAATCGTTCGCTCCATCACGACGCGGCGTTCAACGTCGGATTCTTGTTCTGCCTCTTGTTCCAAGAGGACTACTAGGTCGTCCCAACGACCCGCTCGTTCGAACAGTCTGCGTAGCTGTTCCCGTGAGTTCTCATCCTCGGGCTCGAGTGCGACAAGCTCTTGCCAGGCTTTGATGGCGCTGTCGACATCGCGCAGCTGCGTTTCGCAGAGCCCGGCCAATTCGCGCAACCACGTGCGACGCGCCTCAAATGGGGCATCGGCAACCAGGGCGGCCGACATGAGCAAGTCACGGAGCTCCGGGTACTTGCGGCGTTGGCGAAGGTAGCCTTCCATGAATGCGACGGCTTCCTCGTTGGCGCGGTCGAGTTCCAGCACCTGCTGGTACTTGTCCGCGGCTTCCGGCTTTCGCGCCTTACGGGCCAGGGCATTGGCCTGGTCGAGCAAGGCCTGGACTCTCTCAAGGGCGGGTGCATCCGCCGCTGGAGCAAGCGCTTCGAACAGCGAGTCGTCGATTAGGCCCTGCTGGGCAAGTCGATTGATAAACTCGCGCGCCTGGGGTGCCAACGCGCTACCAGGGTTGGCCTTCAGGAATGCGGCAGCGTGCCTTGCAACCTCGGCTTCGCGGTTAAGCTGCTCTCCGTAATACATAGCCAACTGCGCTGCCCGGTCGTGGCCGGGATCGATCTCAAGCGCACACACGGCGTACGACAGCCCGTGGTCCCCTGGATACTCTTCGGCTAGTTCAACAAAGAGTTGGGCGCCTTCCTGTCGATCGACGTCACTGATGGGCTGCTGCCCCTGGACACGTTCAAGAGCAATCGTTGCCAGAAACTGCTTCAGTGCGGGATCGGTTCCACCTTCCTCCGCACGAGCGTTACGCAACGCAACCGCGGCCCCCGCCAAGTCACCGGCACTTCGTCGCACGGTCGCTTCGTCTTGGTACAGTGCAAGTTTGCGCTCTGGATCATCGACAATACGCTGCTCTAGTTCGAAATAGGGAATCGCGTCGGACCATGCTCCTTCGGCTTTCAACATCTCGCGCAACGCGTAGATGGCAAACTGGCTAGTCGGATCGAATTCGATTGCCTTTCGATAGTTGTCAGCAGCCTTCTTGGGCTGCGACAGCGGTGGTTCACTCCACAAACGACCCAACTCCTCGTGCACCTGTGCCAGAGGTTGCCGGAGGGAATTGTCGCGAGCCGCCAGTGGTGTCAGCGCCTTTGAGCGTCTTTCGAGAAGGGCCACCAGCGCCTTGGAGTCGCCCCGTTCGCGATAGAGATCCGCTAAGCGATCGGCGGCAGTGGGCTGTGTCGGATCGCGTTCGATGGCGGCCATGAGTGCACGCGCAGCTCTCGGTGCATCCCCAAGTGCAGCCGTCCAGACATTTGCGGCCTCAGTCAACCAATAGCAGGCTAGCGCCGGATCGGAACTCCCGTTGCCCACCCGCTCCAATATCGTGGCGTAGACTTTGGGGTCTGTTTGGCCCGCCTGGTGCGCCATCGTTAGGGCTTCGTGGTCGTGTGGGTTTTGTACTAGTCGCCCAACGATAGACTCAATCTCGCGCGAATCCATATGCCGTCGGACGCTAACATTTTGAAACCCTTGGCGGCAATGCAGCGTGCCAAGTGAGATGACGGGTCGCCTCCTAGTAAGGAACTATCTTACATACCTTCTGGATAGACCGGTCGGTCACTTCATTGCGCTATGTCATTGAATCTGGGATGCCTGCGCGGCATCTGTCATTCAGTCAGCTTCGTTCCCGGGACGGTGGACCGACGAGTCGGATATTGCCTGGAACGGAATCTGATTGGATTCTCGGGATCTTATGCTGTCGATAAGCAGACGCGTGTTCTCCTTCTCGCAATTTCGAAGGGGCCGAGGACGGATACCACGGCTTGCTCTGGGATTTCTGGCGTTGGTCGCGTGTGCAGTCCTGAGCAGACGTTGGGCGATTGCGACCCTGGTGAACACCACGCCGCCCACTAAGTTAGTGGCAGGTGCCACTCTCCATGCCAGCACAGCCGGCGGTCCAGGTAGCACCCAGCCGCCACAGCTTGCAGCTAGGCGGCTTGCCGGAAAGCCAAACTGCAGTCGTGCGGCAGGCACGGAATCAGGTCAACTGGGGGAGGTTGAGCTAGTCGATGCGGGCGACGATACCCCTGACTTCGCCGAATTCGCGGCACAACAGATCGCGGCAGCCGAAAAGGACCATCGATCTTGCCTGTTTGTTACGATGCTCCCCAAATGTCCAAGTTGTGCCGCACTTGGCTTTGCACTGAGTCACGGGTTCCTGGGTCGCAAACTCGGCAGGATTCGGGTGGTCAGACTCGATCTGGATGAGTTCGAGGAAGACATTCGGCGAATGCATCTGCCAATCGACCGGGTTCCCGGATTCGTACTCATGGATAGGTCAGGCAAGGTTATCGATTTTCTCGATGCCGGTGAGTGGAATAGCAATGATCCAGCAGAATTTGCGCCACTAGTATCGGACTTCGCACGAGGCCGACTGCCACAAGGACGACACAATTGGGGCCAGAATCCTCTCTCTCGCGCGGTTGACCTCTAGCGCCTACCCACAGGGCGCATATCACACATTCCTCCGCTGGCGATTTTTGATACTATCGGCCTCCGCGATTTCATTTCGGATATTCAGCAGGGGCTTCGCTGCCCGTTGAAAGAAGTACCTTGGAGACAACTCTGCGCGCACATCTGGACCAACTTCGTTCAGACGGCAAGACCCTGTCCTTGCACCAAACGATTGCTCTCTTGGTGCCCCTCACGGTAGAGACAGCCAAGCGCCATGCGGCCGGGATGCGGTTCTACGTGCACCCGTCCTCGATTGTTCACGTTCAAGATGGCCGTTTTCAAATCTCGCCGGAACAAGCCAAACAGCTCCCGACCACTCCCCGCGATCGAGCGTGCTTGGCGCCCGAGGAGAGATCGGGGGGGGCTGGCGACGCGCGCGCAAATGTGTATGCGCTTGGTGCGGTCCTGTATGAGCTACTAACTGGCGAAGTGGTGGGGCCGGGCATGCGACGACCTTCCGAGTTGGTCGCAGGAGTTCCCCCAATGGTCGAGGAAATCCTCGGCAAGGCCCTCGTAGCCGACCCAGCTCATCGACCAGACGATCTACTTGCGCTGGCTCAGGCTCTTCATCACTTGGCGCCCGCCGCAAGCCGTCCACCCCCGCCCGCCGATGAATCTCACCTCGACCGAGACGGGGGTTTCACCGTCGATGTGTCAATGTCCATGTTGCCGCCGGCATCCCCCAACGCTTCGGCAAAACGAGTGGGTGGCGCCGCAAGCCCATTTGACATGCGAGTAGTGGAAAGTCGAAAAAAGCCGCTTGTCCGCGATGAACGAGTGCAAGAGTTGACCGCCGTAAAAGCACAACTGGAGAGCGATCCGCGGCCAAGATACGTTGTGGTCAAGGGCGGCATGGACCACGGACCATTCACCGCGGTCGAGTTGCTACAGCAAATTGCTACGCATAACTTCGTCGATGCGGATGTGCTGCGGGATTCTTTGAGCAACGACGAGCGTCCGATTAGAGAATGGGATCAATTTGCCCCATTTGCCGAGCAAGCACGTCTGCATCGCGACATCAAGGCGGAGAAAGAAGCACTGGAACTCACCGTCGTCAAAGAACAACGTAGCACCCGCGGAAAGGCATTCTTTGGGATTCTGGCAGTCGGCGCTGTCCTTGCCGTTGCTGCCATCTGGTTCATTAAAGCGCGAGGCAAGAAGAGCGATGATGTTGCAGTCCATGGAGACACAGCCGTCAACGTAGAGATGGACGGAGCGTTGAAAGGCGGCAAGAAGGAGGGCGGCGGGGCCCGGGTGCTGGGCTCACAGGGTGGTTTCCCGATGCTCGCCGGGGGCCAAAGCTGCGAAGCGGCCCAGGGAGCCTACGTGGAAGAAATGCGTATTGGACAACGCGGCCAGGCTGACATCACAGCTGGACAATATGGCGCCATTCTCAATTCTGGCAGCTATTTTGCGGGCTGTGGCGTTCCCGACTCAATGGCCATCAACATATGCGCTGCGGTCCAGAATGGGCGTGCCGTGGGCGTGACCGTCACCACGAATCCTCCAAATGGTCGCATCGCATCATGCATCAATGCTTCGGTTCGACGCCTCAATTTTCCGTCGCATCCCAAGCTCGACGTGACGCGCACTGCATTTTCGGCGGCGCACTAGGCGGTACCCGTTGACCGAGGGATTCGCGCAATCTTACGCTCACCGAAAGGTTCGCGAGCGAACTAGAACTTGGTCATTGCTGTTTGCCCTTGTTGCAGTTGGTTGTTCTGTACCCGTGGCTCGCAACCTTGATGAGCAAACGGCAAATCGAATCGTGGTCACACTCGAACAAGGGGGCATCGTCACCACCAAGGACTCGGACTCTCAGAATGAAGGGAGGTGGCTTGTCTCCGTTCAGCGCGCCGATATGGCTTACGCGCTTGGCCTGATGTCTCAGGAAGGCCTTCCCTCACTTGACCGCCCAGGCACGGCAGAATCCGTTGAGCACAGTTCACTCGTTCCAAGCTTGCAGGCTGAGCAGGCACGTCTGCTTTCAGGCACGGCCAACGATCTGGAGCATACTCTGGTTTCCATCGATGGAATTGCATCGGCTCGAGTTCACATTGCCGTGCCTCCTCTGGCTCCCGCCTTTGACGTGATAGAGCACGTATCACCCGGAGCTTCGGTTCTTGTGCGATATCGGGGGGCACAGCTGCCGATTCCGATCGACGCCATTCAGCAATTGGTGGCAGGTTCGGTGGCAAACCTCACCCCCGATCGAGTGACGGTCGTCGCAACAAGAGCACCCCAGCTAGGTCGCGCACAACGCAAGGTGGTGCCTTTCGGACCCTTTGCCGTCGCCCCCGAATCTGTGGCGGGCCTGCGTCTGCTCATCGGGGGTTTCGCCATCCTCAACCTGCTCATGCTGGCGCTATTTCTGGTCCTTTGGTACCGCGCACGCAGAAACACAATTGGCCGCTCGGACAACGCAACATCAGGGGCTAGCCAGGGCCTGTAACAGTCAACCCGACTGCACAATTGTTGCCAAGGTGTCGCCGTCCTCGACCGATGCCCCCTCGGTAGCCGCAACCGACCGAATCGTTCCAGCGATGGGGGCGCAGACTGGAACCTCCATCTTCATAGACTCCAAGAGTATTACAGGTTGCTCTAATGTAACCTTGTCACCTACATTAACGAGGATCTTCCAGACAATGCCAGCAATGGGCGCTACGACCGGGGTGGCCATGGTTGCGGCGAACTCTACCGACCAATTCTTCAATGTAAAGTCAGTGATACGGAGCGCCTGCAGAAAATCTTGTGATTCTGCCGATAACGCGTTGCGAACCGGTCGCAAGCTAGTCAAACTGGAAATGGGAATTGGAACGTTCCCAATATGCCGATGATTTCTGCGGAACGTTGCACTAAAATATTTGCCCGTTGACGAGCCCAGCTTGCCCTTGTAGGGAAACTGGAAGACAGCAACGCTGCACCGAGGAACAAGATGCCCATGGCAGAACAGCAAAAAGAAAGCTCCGTACTCTTTTCACTCAAGGAGCTGATGAACCTCGAGGAAGATCGCATTCGCGAGGAAGAGGCGCTAAAGGAGGCCCAAGCAAAAGCCGACTTGGAAGCCAGGCAAGCAGCTGAGCGCGCCGCCAGAGAGGCTGAAGAAGCTCGTCTACGCGCAGAGGAAGAAGCCCGCCGCAACGAGGAACAACGCCGTCGCGAAGACGCGGCGAGGCTCGACGCCATTCGGATGGGTGAAATCGAGAAGGCCAAGTCGGAGGCCGAGCATCGTGCTCGCTTCGAAACCATGACAGCCCAGCAAGCGCACGAGGCTACGCTGGCTGCACTAACGCAAGACAAGAACAAGAAGCGTCTTCAAATCGGCATTGGCGTCACAATCGGGGCACTGTTGATCGTGGGCGTTGTTGGCGGAATAACATTCAAACAACATCAGGAAGAAGCTGCAAAGAAAGCGGCGATTCTCGAGGCCCAACGTAAGGACACCGAAGAGCGGCTGCGCAGGTTGCAGAGTGATTTCGAGATGGCGAACCGCAAAGAACAAGAGCTTCAAGCCTCCCTGGCCAACGCCAAGGACGAAGCCACTCGCGCAAAGCTTCAGTCCGAGTTGGAGCAGCAGCGCAAGGCCACGCAGGCCGCAGGTCGCGCGGTGCGCGGTGGTGGCACCGGGGAATCCAAGCCCAAGTCCAAGAATTGCGACCCGAACGATCCGCTGTGCTATTGAGATTGGCGTCTTGATCCCTATCGACCGCGGCCGCAAGCACCTTGCGTTTGCAGTGGACTACCCGGCAGTAGAGGCAGCGCGTCCCATTGTGGAACGGGTGGCCTCGCACGTCGGGGTACTTAAAATTGGGCTTGAGCTGTTCGTGCGCGAAGGCCCAAAGGCTCTGCAACTGGGCTCGGACCTGGGGTGCGAGATATTTCTGGACCTGAAGCTCCACGACATACCCGAAACAGTAGAACGGGCCGTCGCTAGCGCCTGCCAACTAGGGGTACGCTACTTGACCGTTCACGCAACGGGAGGGCCCCAGATGCTGGCTCGGGCGGTCGAGCGAGCCCACCGTGAAGCGACCGAACTTACAATTTTGGCGGTGACGGTGCTGACGTCGCTTGACGGCCCGGACCTTCAGGCAATCGGCGTAAATCGTTCGCCCGCGCAACAGGCCTTGGAACTAGCTCGGATGGCAAGCAAAGTGGGCGTGACAGGCTACGTATGTTCCGCAGCCGAGGTGGACCAACTTCGATCCCTTTTGGGCAAATCCGCCGTGTTGGTCACTCCTGGGATCCGCCCATCGGGCCCGGTTTCGGATGATCAGAAGCGGGTTGAAACTCCCGGGTCGGCTATTCGCCGTGGCTCAAGCCTGTTGGTTGTAGGTCGTCCAATTCGCGACGCCAAGGACCCGGTTGCGGCGGCGGCGGCGATTGAGCGGGAAATAGCGGATGCACTGCCAACGGCCGACGGCTACTCATAAATTCGTGCCGCCAATTCTCGGACCGCGCAGTATGAACAGGCCGGCAATGAGCACCACCTCACGCCTAGTGGTCGGTCTGCAGCCCGTCAGGGAAGCAATTCGGGTCCATCGATCGAAGCTGGCACAAGTCCTCGTTGACTCGCGCAGAACCCCTCGCTTGGACGCGATCGCGCGATTTGCCCGCGACCAAGATGTGGCGGACGTGAGGCGCGTCACAACGCAACAATTGGATCGAATCGCAATGGGCGTTGAACACCAGGGGGTGGCCGCCTACGCACCCCCTCTGCCTCTGGTAGACTTCGACGCTCTGGTGCAAGACGAGCACCTTCTGGCTTTGGCTCTTGATGAAATCCAAGATCCGCAGAATTTCGGCGCTGTCGTACGCTGCGCGGTCGCTATTGCAGGCGCGGCGGTAATTTGGGGGGAGCATGCGTCAGCGCCGCTCAGTCCCGCAATGTTTCGCACTTCGGCGGGGGCGGTCGAGCAGGCGCGGCTATGTCGAGTCTCGTCCCTTCGCGACTCGCTGCAGCGACTAACCCAAACCGGTGTCCAGGTGGTCGGACTTGATGCGCGGGCATCGACCGCTCTGCACGAAATGCCCCTTTCTGGACCGACCGTCTTGGTGGTCGGCAGTGAGCACCGAGGGCTTGGACGCGGAGTACGCAGTGTCTGCTCTGGATTTGCCAGTCTCCTTTCGTCGGGAAAGCTTGAGTCCCTAAACGCTTCCGTAGCCGCTGGGATTGCTCTGCATACTGTGTTGGTTTCCAGAATGAAGTCCAACAGCTAGCCCAGTAGGTCTTAAGAAATACTCTAATTGAATAATGCCGGTTCGGCACGATACCGTCGCGGAAATAGTGCCGCGTCCTTCGGAGTTCAGCTACGAAAGCAAGAAGGATCGCATCGGAGCCCAAGTTCAGATCTATTCAATGTATTGCCGGCACGGTGACCGACGTCACCAACTATCTCCTGTATTTTCAAAAAGTTGTGTATAGGTCGTTCATGGGTTGTCTTAGGGGCCTCGGGAACCCCTAATGTGAACCCTCAGAGGCGCGTCAGAACCCGCCGAAATATCTCGATTGCTAAGGCGATTTCAACTTGGGTCGTCGTTTCGCCCAACGAGACACGAAGGGTCGAACCAGCCCGGCTGGAGTCGTACATCGAGGCAATCACGGGTGATACCTCAGCCGTACCCGCAGCGCAGGCGCTTCCACTGGAAACGCACAGTCCTTCCAGGTCCAAAGCTGCAACGAGTTCTTCAGCAGGCCAGCCTGACACAAATGCGCTTGAGACGTGGCCAAGGCGACTCACTCCCGGCGGCACGTTGTTCTCCACAAGATCTGCCAACCCGGACTCGAACCGGTCTCGCAACCGCGCGAGTCGTCCGTATGATTCAAGGTACTCCGGCAAGCGCTCGATCGCTGCCCCAAATCCCGCCACCAGCACAGGGTCCACGGTTCCTGGGCGCAGTCCTCTCTCCTGACCACCGCCAAAAAGCATTGGAGAAGGGATGGGTCGAGTACCCTTCCAGGCCAAGGCCGCTATACCCTTTGGGCCCCGGATCTTGTGGGCCGTAATTGCCGCGCTATCCCAACAGCTCCACGCTGACGGCTCAAGCTTGCCGAGAGCTTGAACGGCGTCCACGTGGATGAAAGCCCCAGAATCGTGGACGACCGCAGCGATTGCCTCCAACGGCTGAATAACGCCCGTCTCATGATTCACAGCCATTGCGGCGACAACCGTCCCGCGAGGCATGCTCGCCAATGCTGATGCAACGTCAGACGGGTTGGTTTGGCCGCTTCGCAGAACTTCCAGCCATCGCACAGGGCGACCGATACTGGCGAGTCGCTCGCCCTGTTTGGTCACCGACGGATGTTCGAGCCGTGACAGCACCAGGCCAGGAGCGTCGTGCAGGGCCCAATTGTTTGCTTCGGTCCCGCTGGAGGTGAATACCAGGTCTCGGCAATTTGCCCCTATCTGGCGAGCTACTAGGTCGCGGACGGATTCGACCATTTCCTTGGCTTGGCGACCTGGTGCGTGAACGCTGGACGGGTTGGCCCAAAGGAACCGTGCCGCCAATTGCATTGCCTCGATCACTTGCGGGTGGGGCGGACTCGTGGAGTTCCAATCGAGGTAGATGGATTGGGTTGGTTTGGCGCACGCCTCTAGGCAATGCCTGCGAACCACAGACTCGATTGTCATGAGGCTGCCGGGGCTGCTGCCCTTTCAGGCACGACCAGATAGAACCCAGCGCCGCTGAACCTCACGTCAGCCACGGTTTCATTGGCCGGAGAAGCGCACCTGACTTCTCCACCATGACCGCGAGCAATTCCGCGCACGATGGCTAGCCCTACCCCTGTACCCCCGTGCGAGCGTGTCGGCGACCCGTCACCTTGGACAAACGGCTCAAACAGTTTTTCTAGCGTCGCAGCGGACACTCCTGGGCCGCTATCGACAACGCAGAGTTCGAAATGCCCGGTGGCCAAACGCCGAACCCGAACACCGACGCCCCCTCCCGCGGGCGTGAACTTGACTGCATTGTCCAAGAGATGATCAACCGCCCGCCCGAGGCGCGCCGCGTCACCCCAACCCTTGAGGCCTGTTCGCGGGATGTCGAACGCCAAACGACAGCCCCGCTCCTGTATCATTGGACTGCGTCGCTCAATGGCTTGCCGGACGACTTGACCAAAATCGTAGTCGTGATGGACAAACCGCAGGCGTCCAGTTTCCAGTCCAGTCACATCCAGCAAATTGTCGATAATGCCGCGCAATCGCTGGACACAATCATCCATGGCACGCAGCGCCTTCTCCTGTGCCGGCACAATGGCCCCCATTTCCTCATCCCGAAGGAGCTTTAGGTAACCGACGATGGGGGTCATCGGCGTCGAGAGTTCGTGGGTGACGTTGCGATAAAACTCCTTGCGGGCCCGGTCCATCTCCACCAAACGCGCATTGGCGGACTCGAGCTCGCTGATCTTGTGCTCCAAATGGGAAACAATGCGTTGCCCCTGTTGACGCAGGTGCTTGCGGGCCCTGTCGGGTGAAGTCTGTTCGCGCCGACCACCCAGGTAGGTCTCGATGGTTTCGGCGAAGGAACGCGCGTCAATGGGTTTCTGAAGGTACCCGTCGCATCCAACACTCAGGCTCGTGTCCCGATTTCCTTCAGCCGTAATCGCCACAATTGGGACATTGCGCAGTGAAGGTTCCGAACGCAGACGAAGCGTCACTTCATAGCCATCCAGGCCGGGAATCGCAATGTCGACAAGAACCAGGTCCGGTGGCTCGGCGCACGCCTTTCGAATACCGTCCAGACCATCCACGGCGTCAATCACGTCGAACCCGGAAGATGCGAGAAGCTTTCGCACGAGCAGGCGATTGGCCGGGTCGTCTTCAATGTGCAGAATTCGCGGCATCAATCCGGCTCGATCTTTGACCACAGATTGCGATGGCTGCAAGTCGCAAGTCGCCGCCAAAGACCTGAAAACGTTGCTGGCCGGTCCCCCTGTCCCTGGACCTTGCCCTCTTTTCGCCGCGTACGCCCGTGCTAGGATGAGAAATCAGCACGTGGCCCCCGATACCTCAATTTCGCGATGCGTGACACCATCGGGTCTCCAAAGGGGACGGTAGATGATTGCCACCCGCCAAAGTCCAGCCGACAATCGGCGAAACATCTTGATCGTGGATGACGAATCCGCGATCCGTACGATGGTCGCACGGGTGCTGGGGAACCGGTACAACGTTACCGCTGCTTCTGGCCCTCACGAAGCACTGTCTATTGCCAGTCAGCAAGCACAAATCCACCTGCTTTTGCTGGACGTCATGATGCCTGGAATGGACGGTTTCGAGCTTGCCAAGCAGTTGCGAATTTTGCCCAGTTGCGCCAAGGCACCGATCATGTTTTTGACGGCACGGGACGCCCCGAGTGACAGAATAAAGGGGATTCAGGCTGGTGCGCGCAACTACATCACCAAACCCTTTTCAATTGATGACTTGACGGAACGTGTCAAAAAAGCCCTCGGCGAATGAATCGCGCACAACTCACCGACACACCCAAGTCACGCGAGCCAGTAGCGGCCGGATTCCAACCAGTCGACCTTATGGCACGAAACGCGTTGATCTTGAGTCAACTTTCCCGGACGCCGTTGTTTGGGCCGAGGCCCAAACAACCAACACAAATAAGAGCTTCGGAACGGAAGTAAGGGTCGCCAATGAAACCTAAGGCGTGGGACGTCGACAATTCAGGTTAACACAGCGTACTCAGGGCAAACACGGCCTCATCGGTTGGGAGGATTCCCATTGGCTTCTGGCCCGCCACGTGCCTCGCCTTCGTGTCCGGCGTGCTCTACTTCGTGGCATTTCCCGGCGTCGATGTTTGGCCACTCGGTTTCATATCGTTGGTTCCGCTCATCATCGCGCTGCGCGCTCAGACACCACGCCGCGGCCTATGGCTCGGCTGGGTTTCCGGCTTCACGATGACCATGTCGGGTTTCTATTGGTTACTCGAGATGTTGCGGGCATTCAGTGGCTTCCCAACAGTTTTGTGCGTTCTATTCATGTCGCTGCTCTGCGCATACCAAGCGGGCCGCATGGCGCTTGGCGGTTGGTTAGCGGCGCGTGCAGAGCGCCATGGTTGGCCATTTGGCCTTGTTTTCGCCCTGGCATTTGCCGCGAGCGAATTCATCTTTCCGCTGCTTTTTCCCTGGTACTATGGAGCAACCGTACACAGCCAGCCGTTGCTCATGCAACCTGCAGAGATCGGTGGACCCATCCTCGTGGGCCTGGTCTTGGTGTCATTCAATTTGGCGCTATCGGAACCAATCCTGGCACGGTTGGAGGGGCGGCGTGCCAATTGGCGACGAGCGGGAGTCTTGGCGTCATTGACCGCGTTGTCCGGGATTTACGGGGAAGTCAGAATCCACTCAATAGATTCGAAGGTGCTCGGGGCACCTAAAGCACATGTCGGAATCGTGCAAGCGAACATGAGTCTGTTCGGGAAACGCCACGAGCTCGCGGAAGGGCTGCGCCGTCATCTCTCTTTGACCCAGCAACTGCGTCACGCCGGCAATTTGGACTTTGTCGTGTGGAGCGAAACCAGCGTCATGCGGCCTATCGAAGAGAGGAGCGTTGCCGCGGTTCTTCCTGGGGCATTTTCCAAGGATTTGGGTGTTCCGGCACTGGTTGGTTCGGTGTTGGTCCGCCCAGTCGACGACGCGCGCGAATACGTCTTCTTCAATTCAGCCCTTTCGACGGACACGACCGGCAACATCACGGGGCGCTACGACAAGACTTATCTACTGGCGTTTGGCGAGTACCTGCCGCTCGGCGAGACCTTCCCGATTCTGTACCAATGGTCGCCTAATTCAGGCCATTTTTCCCCAGGTTCCACGCTCGAACCCCTGAAAATCGGACCCCATCCGGTATCGACGAACATCTGCTACGAGGACCTGATTCCAGGTTTCGTGAACAAGATGTTCGCTCGCGCGGACGCAGAGCTCATTGTCAACATGACCAACGACGCTTGGTTCGGCAATACGCTCGAGCCCTGGCAACACCTGGCGCTTGCCAAATTCCGCGCCATCGAGCAACGCAGATTTCTGATCCGCTCGACGAATAGCGGCATCAGCGCTTTCGTCGATCCAACCGGGAGAGTGCTGGCCCATTCGGTTCCCTTCGAGCCTGCCGCGTTGACGCACACCATTGCCTGGTTGAGGGGGGGAACCATTTACCGGGCTATCGGCGACATCCCCTGGTGGATTGTCACCGCCGCCAGCTTTCTGGCCGCATTCCGGAACAGAAAGCCGAAGTCCTCGACTACCTAGGCACTGCGGACGCGTTCCAATCGCGCTACTGATTCAAGCCTTACTGGAGATCGATCCGCAAATGGGCAGCGTTCATCCCGTGCTGTCGCCCCACTGGAATTGTTAGGTGGAAATTGGGTCCCCTTCAAGCCATGGGGACACCAACTCAGTTTCTGGGGCAACATTCTCGAGGGCTCGGCGTATTGATGTCGTGCGACCCGAGATCGGTTCGACCCGCACCGGATGCAAGTCCAAGGTTGCCGGAAACGTCCGAACCTTGTACAGCTTTGTGAATGCTGCGGCCATAGTGCGGAGGCCAAAGCTCGTCCCAAACGTACCAGGATGTATTGCGGGGCCCACATGGAGCCATCAAAAGGGAGATTGACGATGATGCCTTGGCGTAAAGTTGCAGTTCTAGCAGTTGCATTGGGTTTCACGGTCGGCGGTTGCACCGTGACCACTTCCGACAACGTGGACAGCGGCGTTTATGAGGGAACGGGAGGTGGGTCCGGAACGACGGTTGTCTGCACGCCAAACTACCAGGCGCCAGCCCAGGGGGCAGCCTGCGGTGACAACGACGCAACTACTTCCTGCGATTCGTGCCTCCAGACATATAACTGCACAGCTGCCTACAAGGCCTGCTGGGAGCTCGGCAATGACTGTATCCTTAAGATCAATGACATGATCCAGTGCATGGCCACAGCGGCTGACAACAACGGCGGCACGCTTCCGAACGGCGCTGACGCCACTTGCCAAGCAAGCTCAGGGATCTCCGGTTCCACTGCGGGCGCGGCACAGGCTCTTGCCCTTTGGACTGAGATCCAAGTCAACTACCAATGCACAATTGTTTGCTGTGCCGTGATCTGAAGAAGCTGCAATACCTTCGCTGGCTCACAGGTGAAGGCTGCCGCAGGGTTCTTCTCGGGAACCATAAGCCGGTAATCCGCTCGGGCATGCCATGGCCCTCCGGGTGGCTCTTGGCGCAAGCTGCTTGCCGCCTTGGGTGCTGTCGCTCGCAGCCAGCTGTAGGCTCCACTGGCGCAGTTTGAGCTGCCTTGGAGCACGGCGGCTGGATCTCGGCCACCAATTTCTCAATACATGATATTGTTCCTCTCCCGATGATCACCGTGGGCTGTGCCGGATTTGCGGTTCCTGCGACTCGATATTTCAAGGAATATCGCTTCGTCGAAATCCAGGAAACGCACCTGGCTGTGCCGGGACAAGGGACCTTGCGACGCTGGCAGCGCGAGGCGCCAGCGGGCTTCGATTTCGCGTTGCTCGGGCCAAAGCAGGTCGGTCAGGAAGGGTTTCGGGATGGAAGTGTGCTGGAGGTAGCGCTCGCAGGCTTGAAGGGCGTGGCGGGCGAATTGAAGGCCCGTACGGTGGTGTTTTTGGCGCCGCAAGACTTCGCGTACAACCGGGGGAACAAATCAGCTTTGAAGGGCTTCTTGGCGTCGGCAAAGGGCATCTTCGGTGGCGTCGTTTTCGATGCGGGCCCTGGATGGAAGCCGGACGACGCTGATTCCTTGGCAGAAGACACGGGGACCATCGCTGCGCGAGATCCCCTACAGCAAGGTCTCTCGAAGCGGAAGGTGGCATACTATCGCCTGCCTGGGCCCGCTGGCCATAAGTCCAGATACGAGGATCCGGCCATCGACAAGTTGGCGGAAATCGTAGGAGCAGGCCCCAAACAGCAAGCGACCTACGTCTTTGCCAATGTGGATATGTTCACCGACGCAAAGCGTTTCCGTAAGGCAGCTGGCTTGCAGTAGCAATGGCTCGCTGCATGGCGGGTGCACCGTCGTCTGAGTCGTGCGCCGTGCAGCTCTCGGAAACCGCCACGGCACCCAGGACCACCAAGGGGCGCCAAGGGTTCTCTAGTCCAGACTACTCACGATGCCATGCACATCTCAATCGAGAGGGCCAAGTTTCACGGGAAACAACAGGTTATTCACATCGAAGCGGTTGTTCACCAATGCGCGGTCGTTCAGCCAAGTCCGACAGGAAAAGTCGGTGGACACCTGCTCAGGCAACTCGCCACTACTGAATAATAAGATTGAGGATTTTTCCCGGCACGTAAATAGTCTTCTTTACTGAACGCGTGCCGATGAACCGCTGAACACCTGAATCTGCCAATGCTGCCTTTTCCACATCCGCATTTGAGGCATCCCTGGACACCTTAACTCGACCCCTTACCCTGCCATTGACTTGCACCGCCAATTCGACCAGCTCATCTTCGCAAAGCGCCGCGTGGAACTCAGGCCAAGGCACACCTGCGATGCTCGACGTGTGCCCAAGCGCAAACCAAAGTTCCTCCACCAAGTGCGGAGCAAAGGGCGACAGACAGAGCAGCAGTTGTTCAAATGCTTCGCGCGGCGGTTGTTTGATGCCGGCCAAGTGATTCGAGAGGATCATCATGCTGCTTACCGCTGTGTTGAATCGCAGACCCTCAATGTCCTCGCCAACTTTCTTGATGGTTCGATGGACCAAGCGTGCGGTCTCGTCATCCATCGGGCCCTCCGACAATTGACGCAATCCCAGCGAGTGAACGCGGTCGAGAAAGCGACGAACCCCTTGGATTCCGCTCGTCTGCCAGGGCTTTGCTTGTTCGAGCGGCCCCATGAACATCTCGTAAATACGCAGGCTATCTGCGCCGAATTCCTCCACCACCGCGTCGGGATTGATGACATTGCCTCGGCTCTTGCTCATCTTCTCGGCTACGCCGACCAGGCGTACTCCGAGGTCCTGATGCGTGGGTTGGCCATCACGTATGACCACATCCTTTTCGAGCAACCACCGCACCTCGACCAATTCGCCGCTGTCTTTGAGTCGCAGTAGGCCATCCGATTCGGACTTTTGGACGCGTGCATCGTCTCCGTCAATGGCGCGCACGAACTGACCCTGGTCTTCCACGACAGCGTACCAGCGATAGGCCATCCCAAGAACTGTCCCCTGGTGAACGAGTTTCGTGAAGGGTTCTTGATGCTTTACAATCCCAATATCGTACAGCACCTTGTGCCAAAATCGTGCATAAAGTAGGTGCAGCACCGCGTGCTCGCTGCCTCCTACGTAAAGATCGATTGGCATCCAGTCGTTGTAGGCTCGTTCTCCGACGAGACGTTCCCTGTTGCTCGGATCCAGGTACCGCAGGTAGTACCAGCAAGAGCCAGCCCATTGCGGCATTGTGTTGGTCTCACGGGCAAACCACTGCCCGTCCTTCTGAAAGAAACGCCATTGTAGGGCTTTTGCCAATGGGCCCTGTGGATCGCCCGGATGATAGTCGTCAAGATCCGGCAGCTTCAGCGGCAATTCCTCGTCCGGGACAGCCATTGGATGCGCATAGTCGATTTCGTAGGCGGCACCTTGCTGCGGGTCCCCCTCGGTCTTCATTGGAAAATAGATGGGGATTGGTTCCCCCCAATAGCGTTGTCGCGAAAAGATCCAATCGCGCAGGCGGTAGTTGACCTTGTGCGTGCCGACGCCTTTTGCTTCAAGATGTGCAACGATGGCGCGTTTCATGTCGGCCGTTGCCATTCCGTCGAATTCGCCTGATCGAACCGCAATTCCATCGGTGACAAAGGCGGCGCTCAGTGCCTCGTGCAATTTGCCGTCGGGGCTTACGACCTCAACAATTGGCAAGCCGAATCTTTGAGCGAATTCGAAATCGCGCTCATCGTGGGCGGGCACGGCCATGATTGCGCCGGTGCCATAGGCACCTAGTACGTAGTCAGCTGTGTACACCGGAATGGGCTTGTGCGTGAGCGGGTTTGTCGCATAAGCCCCTGTAAATACTCCTGTTTTCTCCTTGCCAAGCGCGGTACGTTCCAAATCACTCTTGCGCGAAGCAGCGGTAGCGTACGCATGAACTTCATCGCGCTTTTCCGGTGAGCTGATCTGCTGGGTCAAAGGATGATCGGGGGCAATCACCATGTACGTTGCGCCGTAGAGCGTGTCGGGCCGCGTCGTGAAGCAACGCAATGATTCATCGCGGCCGACGAGCGGGAAATCCACCTCGGCACCTTCGCTCTTTCCAATCCAATCGCGCTGCTTTTGCCTGGTTTCCGGCCAATCCAATCCTTCGAGATCATCCGCCAATCGATCCGCATAGACAGTGATGCGTAATTGCCACTGGCGCAATGGTTGGCGCACAACGGGGTGATTGCCACGCTCGCTGCGGCCGTCGATGACTTCCTCATTGGCCAGCACAGTGCCCAGCGCCGGACACCAATTGACCGGAATTTCAGCTTGAAACGCTAAACCGCGCTCGAAAAGTCGAAGGAAAATCCATTGCGTCCAGCGGACGTACTCAGGATCCGTTGTGCTGATCTCGCGATCCCAGTCGTACGCAAATCCAAGGTGTTTGAGTTGCGCGCGAAACATGTCGATGTTCTTGCGCGTAGTGATCGCTGGTGGCGTGCCTGTCTGGATCGCGTATTGCTCTGCCGGCAATCCGAAAGCATCCCACCCCATGGGATGCAAGACGTCGAATCCACGCATTTTCTTGTAGCGCGCAATAATGTCCGTCGCTGTGTAGCCCTCAGGGTGTCCCACGTGAAGGCCGTTGCCAGAGGGATACGGAAACATGTCCAGCGCATAGAACTTGGAGTGTCCCTGCCTGCGCAAGGCTCGAAATGTCTTGTTTTCTTCCCAATACCGCTGCCAGCGCGCTTCGATTGCCCGATGATCGTAAGGCATGGGCCGCGGTCTAGCAGAAATCGCGCAGGCCAACCTGAGGGTTATTGGGCCAAACAATGTAGGGCTGGAGTCATTCCGTCATTTCCTGCCGCTTTTTGCTATGAACTCACGAGTCTACGAATTCGACTACCCAGACAATCCGAGTCGTAGAACATGGCCGCGCCAACCTCGTGCAGCGTAAAGCGTCGCGAATTTGCTTCATCGCGTGGGTCAGCGGGTCCCTGGCCCGCTGACGGCAAGCCGTCTAGTGGTCCCGAAAGATGAGGAATTTGTCAGATACAGAACTGGCAGTCTACGCCGGTTTCGAGCGTTTCTGCCGCTTCTCGATTGTGGATTTCCCAGCGCAACCCAAAGCGCGCGGTTGGCTCGCCAATTGCTGGGCCTTGGCCTCGAGACGGCGACGACGGCGCAAGGCTGCCGTTTCCGGCTCGCCTGTTCCAAGTGCTACGTAGCTCAGCGCCCGCTCGGGACTGCCCACGTGGTGTTCGTACAGTTTGGCCAATTCGAGCCGGATTTTTGGGTCATCAACGGCATCGCAAAGGGCCTTGAAGTCCTGCAACGCTGCGTCGCGGTCGCCACGGGCCTTGGCAAGCTCGGCTCGCAGGCGCAGCGCCTCGGGCCCGCCCACTCGCTTGACAGCTCTGTCGGCGACATCTTGCGCCTGGACCATTGCATGGGCCCGTCTGAGGGTGCGTCCGAGCGAAACGAAATCAGCTTCATTGATGCGCTCAAGCGGTTCACCGTAAAGTCCTACCAAGGCCACCATGCTAAGGACGTCCACGGCGTTGTGGTCGATCACGGGGCGTAACACCTCTTCGTCGAATGTTCTCAAGAAATGGGAATAGCGCGGGCCGATTTCGGCTCCGTCGATGTCAGGACCTCGATCGAGTGCCAAAACGTCAGTCTCCAGCGATTTCAGGTTGACTCGACTGAGCCTGGGTTTGTGCAGGCGGCGCGCGACGTGCAACAGATCGAGATGCAGCGGCAGCCGCGGAATAGAAAGGTGATTCATTACGAACCGATTCACCAGAAGGGGCCAATCGAACGTCTTGCCGTTGAACGTCACGAGTACGGAGGCATTGGCGAGCCGCTCTGCCACGAACTCTAGCTGGGCAGATTCCTCGGCGGGGCTGCGCAAAAACATCTGTTCGAGAACTAGCCGACTTTCCTCATCGAATCGGGCCATGCCGACCAAGAACGCCAAAACGCCCGCTCCCGCTCCTAGCCCCGTCGTCTCAGTATCAAGAAACACCGCTCGCCTTGGATCGCAACTCGAAAGGGCGGGATCCAGCGCCAAGAGAGCCAAGTACTGGGCTGAAGCTGCCATCGCGGCTGACACGGGGACACCGCCAATCCAATGGTCGGCATTCCAGAGCTTGCATCGGCGGTGCACCTGACCATGCGCGGTTTCCCAGGGTGCGAACCCGAACGGAGCGGGCACTGCAGGGCGCTCGCGCCTTGCTGGCGCCCGATCCATGAGCTTTGCCATCTGCTCCCGGAGTTGCGCGAGCGTCGTTTCGCGATCGACTACGGGCGAGGCGGATACAGAATCTTCGAATGCCGGGCAATCGGAGGGCAACCGATTGGCAGGGTCGTCAGAGCTCGTGGAAAGTCCAGGTTCGCAAGGCGTGAGCTGAGCAAGTTTGCGTCTGAATTCCACGAGCCCAAACCTACTTTACTCCTGCACACATGCCCAGGCATCGAACAGTTGACCTGCCGAAAGGGTCCAAAGCTTCGCGGAGCTGGGCTCTTGGCGAAGAACTTGCAAACCTCGGAAAGTACTTACAAACTTCCACGCTCAGGGTCGGGTTACGGGCGGGTTACGGGAGCCCACCGTTTGGCTCGATCGGCACGCTCCAGACGCCTCCTCCCACGGAGCCCACAATCACGCGCGATGCCCGCAGGTTCAAGACCGGACGCATTAGTGGAACATTGGCCAGCTTGGTAGATCTACAGCCGCGATCAACGCCTACCTCCCGAAGTGTTCCAGTATCGTCGGCAACCCAAGCTTTCTGCTCGGTTGCGGCAATTTCGGCAACCGAAGTAAATCCGAGCGCCGGCGCCACGGGTGCAGAGGCTTTCGTGTTGCCCAACCTATCGAGCCACTCAATCTGGCCCGCGGCGGATAAGACTACTGCCGCGGATTGGGGCTGCTCGTAGCCACGTGCCGTCACGACACCAATCCCAACAATGTCCGCGCGTGACCAAACTACCTGCGCGTCCGAGTCGAGGCCATGAGCCTTGCCGCCAGCAAGCACGACCGCGCCCGCCGAACTCGGCAAAGCAGCGGTGATAGCTCCGCCCAAGTAGGTCGAGTGACGCTTGCCCTGCCGAGTCAAGGTCACGATTTTCCCGTCTTCGGTGCCAACCAGCACCTGGTTTCCGAACGCCGTGGGGCCGAAAGTTGCGGGGGAATGCATCGGCGCGCGCAGCAAAAGATTGGCGCGCGCATCCAGCCAGTAGACAGCGTGATCGCGACCCAGCAGTGCCAACCCCTGCCCCGGCACCAAACACAGGGAACCAATGATTCCATAGGGCGCACGAAAGCGCCAACGCACATGCCCATTCGGTTCGATGGCAAGCACGAGATCTCGGGCGGTCGGAATGAACAACGCGCCCGAATCATCTGCGACTGATGCACCCACGACGGCGGCAGCCGCTGAGATCGACCAAACGAGGCTGCCGTCGACGCGAAAGCGTTCAACCTCGCCGTCGCGCCCCACGAGCCACCAACTTCCGTCAGCGCCAACCACAGGGGGCCCGGCCAAGCCCACTTCGAGGCCACCAAGCTGGCTAGGTCTCAAGGGCATGGCCTCCAGCACGGAGCTCGACGCCGCGCCCGATGCGGGGCTTGGATTGGGTCTTGACGGCACGGCAAAGCTGAACAGCGTCACAAACGTCGAAACGCAGGCAATTGGGGCTGGGACAAGCACCCAACGCGCGCTCAGTTTCCAGCGGCTCCAAGGCCACACCATCGGACCGGATGTATGCCACAATCTCTGCTAAATAAGCGGTCGTGATTCTGGATCAGACGCAGAAATCGCCGGGTTTCTTGGCAAACCTTGACGAGGCGGCCACTGCTGACGCAGCGGAGGCGGGGCCGGGGCAGCCGGGGTCCTGCCGTCTTGGATGCTCTCGGTCGCAGAATCGAGATCGGTAGCTTGGACATGAGTATCCACGTCTTTGGGCTGACGGGTGGCATTGCGTCGGGCAAGAGCACGATAGCGGCTCGTTGGCGGCACCGCGGGCTGCCCGTCGCGGATGCTGACGAACTGGCGAGGCAGGTGGTCGCGCCCGAAACTGAAGGGCTTGCCGCGGCGGTTCAGCTGCTGGGACGGGACGTGCTTCGGGCGGACGGCACGTTGGATCGGTCTCTGGTCGCGGCGCGCGTGTTCGCGGACGCCCAGGTACGGCGCTCGCTCGAGCGGGTGTTGCACCCGCTCATTCAAAAGGCTCTGCATGCACGGGCGCAAATGCTTGAAAAGCAAGGCGCTGCGCTACTGTGCTACGAAGCACCGCTGCTTGTAGAGGTAGGACGCGCCAGTCTCTACCGCCCGCTCGTCGTAGTAACCACGAGCGAGACCACGCAGCTGCAGCGTGCGTTCAAGCGCTGCCATCAAGACGAGCCGACAGTCCGAGCCAGAATTGCCGCGCAATTCCCAATGGCCGAGAAAGCCAAGTTTGCGGATCTATTGATAACCAACAACGGCACCGTGGAGGAACTGCACCAACAAGCCGACTCGACGCTCGTCAAGGTCTGTCGAACGCTCGCCATAGACCCGGCCGCCTATGGACTCAGCTAGCGTCCTTACTCGCTTGCCGCGCCAACGCTGCTTTCAGCGTGTTTTCGAGTAGTTGCGCAATTGTCATGGGCCCGACGCCACCCGGCACTGGCGTGATGGCAGCCGCAATTTCCAGGGCAGCAGCATAATCAACATCCCCACAAAGCTTGCCGTTTTCGTCGCGATTCATCCCAACGTCTATGACAGTCGCACCCGGTTTTATCCAATGGCCAGCAATCATCTTCGCTCGGCCGATCGCCGCTACCAAGACGTCCGCTTCGCGGCATCGATCGGGCAAATCCACGGTCTTTGAATGAGCAACGCTTACCGTCGCATTGGCGTTCAATAACAGCGCGCACATTGGCTTGCCAACCATGTGACTACGACCCACCACGAGCGCCCGCGAGCCGACAAGACTCGTGCCCGCCTCGCGCAACAAGCGCATGCAACCGCAAGGCGTACAGGGGACAAGCCCAGGCATCGCGGACCAGAGCGCACCCACATTGAGGGGGTGAAATCCGTTCAACATCTTTCGCCGGATCCACCGTGTCCAAGATCGCTTGCGCGGGTAGCCCGCCTGGCAGTGGCAATTGGACGAGTATCCCGTCCACGGCGGAGTCCGTGTTGAGCTCGCGCACAAGTCCGACGAGATGATCGGCCGTAACCCCTACCGGCAAGCGGTGCACATGGCCACGCATTCCCACTTCACTTGCGGCTTTTTCCTTGCCGCGCACGTAGACTGCTGAGCCTGGGTCATCGCCAGCGAGAACCACGTGCAGTTCCGGCACCCGCTGATGTTGCTCGCGAAAGGCTACGACTCCGTGAGCGACCTCCAACCGAACCTGTTGCGCAATGCTCTTTCCGTCAATGATGCGAGCGGCCATGCGCGGGCCCGCTTACCAGATCAGTCAACCTCTGGCAATCGTGGTCAGCGTCCGTCCGACAATGGCGTGCCCCGCTGCTCGAGTCGGCCTGAGAACTAGTTGAACGTCAGTGTGCCGTAGGTTACAAAACCCGCCAGGATGGGCAACTGTGTGTAGACGGTCTGCGTTACGCCCTGCAGATTTGGACCGTAGGCGTAAACATTGACGGATCTATTAAGCGCGTCACTCGCCGGTAGATTGACGGCGACTACCCTCCCCGACACATCGGTAGTGGCACCCGCTGACCCGTCCACCCAATTGCCGAGATTGGCGTAAGCCAAGGCAGCTGAACCTATGTCGTATACGCGCAGTCCAGAAACTCCATAGCCGCTGCTGTCAACTATTTTCAAAACAATCTGCGCCTGCGTTAGATCAATGCTCAGCGCCTTTGTTGATAGCAGCGTCTGCACGAAGTCAAAATCGCTCACTCGAAGTAGAGGCACACTAATGCTCGCGGTTGCGTCGCTCGCAATGCCGGTAATGCCCGGATAGTAGCCGCTGCTCGCCTCAGGAGTCGCCATCACCCAGCCGACTCCCGAGGCGAGCGCGTTGGCAATTGCGATTGGATTTGAGCCCAAAACTTGTGGGGCAGTCCCGTCAGCCGCGCTGAACTGGACCGTGAATGTGCCACTCAGGTCTTGAACACTACTGGTGGACCACGCCGTTGTGTCGATTTGGCTTCCTGTGAAGCCCACTACGTGTACGTCCAAGTTCGCAGCCACAGGATTGATACCGGAATCGACTCCGCCCGAGCCCCCAACGCCACCGCCAGCAACAATCGGATTCGGATTGCATAACTGCGCCTCACAGTGAGCGAGAGGTGGCGCTATGTCTTTCGAAGAGCAGGCAGCCCAGGTCGTCATCGCTAGACCAAGCCACAACCCGATTGCCAATCGAGACATCGCAGAGATTATGGCGCGTTCTCGGGTTCTTGCCCAACCCCGAATTGGGAATCTTACCGGATTAAACCGCTGCGCCAAGGCGGCGCGCGATTCGGACTTGCAGGTACATTGCAAGCGCGACTAGTAGGATACCGATGATCTGGGACGTGCTCAGGCCCAACCAGCCCCCACGATCGTCATTTCTGAAGAGCTCCAGCAAGAAACGTAGCAGGGCGTAGCCCGCCACAAATGCCAAAAATACCTGCCCATCGTAGCGCTTGCGCCCGTGAAGGCGAAGGACGAATAGTGCAGCCATTAGCATGCACCCCAGAGACTCATAGATTTGGGTAGGGTGCACGGGCAGCGATGGGTCGAGCGTGGAATGGAGCAGCCCCAGTTCCATTTGCTTGTCAGCGGCCGGGCTGTGCGGGGGAAAACGCACAGCCCACGGCATTGCGCAGGGGCGGCCGAAGCAGCAGCCAGCCATTATGCAGCCCATCCGACCGTAACCTAGACCAAGGGGCACGACCATGCCGGCCATATCCGCCGCGCGCCAAAACGGGAAGCGATCACGCCTAAGTTGCCAGACGGCGACCAACGAAGCCCCGATAAATCCCCCGTAGTACGTCAGTCCCCCTGCCATGATGTTTGCCCAAGCCCAACAGTCTGCCTGTTTGGGCCTGCAGACATTGGCTGCCGCGTCCCATAGACCCGTAGCTTCACCCCCCCCGCCGAACAACCAGTCGCCAGGAGCACGCGCCAGGCACTCCTCGCGTGAGATCTTCCAGGCCACTTTGGCTGGATCTGAGCACAAGTGCACATAGTCCCAAAAGAAGCCATCAAACAGTACGTGGGCGATGCGGGCCCCGACTACTCCCGCGATTGCCATCGAGATTCCCAGGTTGACAATCGTGTCTGGATCATGGCCCATGCGTTTCGCCCACAACGCACCGCACGCGGTGGCCAGCATAAAGCCCGTCAGAAGGCACACGAAGTAGCTCGGAAAACCAAAGCCCAAGACAGTGAACAGACGGGGATGCATCAGGAACCAGGCGTCTCGCTTTGCGATTGCGGCGCGATCCGAGCTACTGGACGTGGCTGCGAATGCCGCTTGGACGTAATCATGTCAACAGCCATCAGTCCAACTCCGATGCAAATCGCGATATCCGCAACATTGAATGTCGGCCAATATTCGACCACGATCCAGTCGCTGAAGACTCGATGGATAATGGAGTTCATCGTTCCAACCCAATTCGCTCGATACTGGATGAAGTCGACCACACCGGTCCGCACAATCCTGTCCATAAGGTTGCCCAAGGCACCCCCCAAGACCAGAGGCAGGCCCCATTTGAGCGCCCACTGGTTCTCGTGCAACTTGCGGTAGAGCGACATGATGAAAAAGATCGCGAGCAAGCTCACAATCACGAAAAACGGTCGGCGAATTGAGTCCGGAGCGTCGTGCAACAAGCCCCAAGCGCCGCCCTTGTTGTAGGCCAACGAAAACCAAAGGTGATCCTTGACAACGGTGACTGAGGTCTCGAACGCGCCGTGACGAGCCAAGACACGTTCTGCCCAGCTCTTGCTGGCAAGATCGAGCACCAAGGAAATGCCGGCTAACACGGCAAACAGCACGATCGAGTACCTGCTCGGTGTCTGGACAGAACGCGACGATAGAGAATTGGTCAACGAGTCGGATAGCTTCAACGATTTGTTGTCCTCAGGATCACTCATCTTCGTTGCCAAGCAGTTACACCAAGTCTTCGGACGTTGCCAGGGTACCGCACATCTGTTTAGCTATCGGAGATGCCAAAGCCCCCGTGGACCTGTCCTACCGGCTTGGAAACCGTCCTTGAATGCTGGCGCGACTCGGACAGGATGCAGGGCTGGCTCGCATCAACGCATCACCTCGCCCCACGCCCTGCAACCACCGAGTCGATTCCTGACTGGACCCACCCAGCCCTGCGCCAGGCGCTCCGCAATCGCGGCGTGGGGGAACTGTACTGCCACCAACGTAAAGCCGTTGAACGCGGCGCATGCGCGGCACCACGTCGTTGTGGCAACGCCGACCGCTAGTGGCAAAAGCTTGTGCTTCCATCTGCCGGTTCTTCAGGCTCTGCTGAATGACCCAGGGCATAGTGCGCTGTTCCTGTATCCAACCAAGGCACTGTCGCGCGACCAGGAACACAGCCTTCAGGAGCTGCTGCAGGATGCAGGTCTGCCGCTACCGTTGAGCGTGTATGACGGCGACACGCCCGGTGACGCCCGTAGAGCCGCTCGCGACCGCAGCCGCATCATCTTGACCAATCCAGATATGCTTCACAGTGGCATACTTCCCAACCACGCGCGCTGGGCCTCGTTGTTTCAAGGCCTAAGATACGTAGTCCTCGACGAGTT
This sequence comes from uncultured delta proteobacterium, assembly GCA_963811985.1. GTDB lineage: Bacteria > Myxococcota_A > Polyangia > Polyangiales > Polyangiaceae > FEN-1139. Next base: position 163,101 of record CAWEUH010000037.1, on the reverse strand, counting down.
GCACACCTATCGCGGCATCTTCGGCTCACACATGGCCCATGTTCTGGGGCGTTTGCGACGAGTGGCTCGCTTTCACGGAAGCGCACCCACTTTCTTGGCCGCCACGGCGACCATCGGCAACCCGCAGCAACATGCCGCACGACTAATGGGAGTTGACGAGAGTGAGATTGTTCTTGTTGACCATAGCGGAGCACCCCAGGCCGAGCGAGAACTCTTCGTCGTTAATCCACCCGTTGTGAATGCGGAACTTGGGATTCGGCAAAGCGCCCTCAAGACTGCCGTGAGCCTCACATGTGACTTGATTCGTGCGCACGTTCCGACCATCGTGTTCGGGCCGTCGCGAAACAGCATCGAGGTGATGCTCAAGTACTTGCGCGAACGAGCCGGCGACGTAGCCGGACCCGAAGCCATCATGGGATACCGCGGCGGGTACTTGCCCGAGCACCGTCGAAGTGTCGAACAGGGCCTGCGCGAAGGCGCCATCCTTTGCGTCGTCGCCACGAACGCTTTGGAGCTCGGAATAGACATCGGAGATCTCGACGCTGTGGTTCTTGCTGGATATCCGGGATCGTCGGCGGCAACCTGGCAACGCTTCGGTCGTGCAGGCCGGCGCGGCAAGAAAAGTGCGGCCGTGCTCGTTTGCTCATCAAACGCGATTGACCAGTACTTGGCCCAAAATGCGGGTTACTTGCTCAAGAGTGGCGCTGAGGAGGCCCGCATCGACCCGAACAACGTCGAGATAATCATTCAGCACCTAAAGTGCGCCGCCTTCGAAGCTCCCTTCGATTTGAGTCCAAGTAGTCCACGACAAGCCCAGCCCGAAACGGCCACAGGAGAAAGCTACGGTGCGCTCGATCCGCAGAGCACACGCGAGGCGCTGCAGTACTTGGAAGGCCATTCGCTTGTGCATTGCGACAATGGGAAGTTTTTTTGGACTGGCGCCCCCTTTCCAGCCAGTCACGTCAGCCTTCGCAATATTGGCTGGGATAATTTCGTCATCATCGACGTCGGATCCGACCAAACGATCGGCGAACTTGACTGGCGGGCCTCTCATACGATGTTGCATGAGCAGGCGATATACCAGCAAGATGCCGAGCAATATCAAGTTGAGCGACTTGACTACGACAATCACAAAGCGTACGTCCGAAAGGTTGAACCTGACTATTTTACAACAGCTCTGACCTACCGCATCGTGAGCCTGATCGAGCCTATTCATGATGGACGGATTGGTCCAACGCGAACCGGTTATGGCGAAGTGAAAGTCCTAGAGAAAGTGACTGGTTACAAAAAAATCAAGTTCTTTACGCACGAAAATGCCGGCTACGGAGATGTCCACCTACCTGATATGCAAATGCATACGCAGAGCTTCTGGCTCACACTGCCCGAGGATTTGATAGCACAGCTGCCCATGACTCGAGCAGCTGTCATAGAAGGTTTTCGCGGCCTAGGTCAGGCGCTCGAAGCCGTCTGTACGCTGTTCCTCATGTGCGACCCGCGGGACATCAACCGCACAATTGGCGACGGGGACAGCTCAGCACCTCCCGGACGCAACCCGTTCGCAGGGAAGACGGGCGGTTTCGACCCGACGCTTTTCCTATTCGACGCCATCGCGGGTGGTATCGGCCTATCCATACGCATCTACGAAGAAAGTGAGGCACTGCTGGCTCGCGCGCGCCGTCTGATTGCGGGCTGCCAATGTAAGAGTGGTTGCCCCTACTGTGTGGGCCCCAACGTCGAATCGCAGAATGTTCGACATGCGGCGTTGACGATTCTGGAATCAATCGGCATTCAGTAGCAAACGCGCGCGGAAAGACCCCTAAGGCCTTGGCTCGGGTTGGTCTACTACCCTGGCCGATGCCTCAACTGTAACGACACGATACTGGCCCCCGCCTTGCTGCAATGAGATGAAAACGTGACGTCGTTCTCGATCAACGCGCCGATCGCGCTCGATCTCGACGGCTGCATCGACACTGACTTGCGCGCGTTCTGGTTCACCTGACAGAGTTATGGTCATCGGCTCGAGCTTGACCTGCAACCTCGTTGAAGTCGCAGCAAGGCCGGCGAGCGCGTCAACAAGCTCAACCTGAGTGAAGGTTTGATTGACAGCACCCTCGACCATCACGAGAGTCGTGGTTCGCGAACAATTCGCCTCGATTGTTTCGGAAAGGCCTCTGAGCCAGTCGCTAGAAACTGTGCCACCTTGATGCGAGACCGCATTAGCCAAAGCCCAGATTTGGCGCTCGATTCGGTGACGCTTGTCGGGCCAATAGAGAAACGCTATCGCCGCCAAAATGACCAGCAACCCCCACAGGGTCAGAGAAGCGGCACGACGTATCAAAGAATGGTAGGGTTTTTGCACGAGGTCCCCATGAATCTTGAACCATCGTACGGCAAATTGGCTCTATGTTTGACCAGTTTGGCCGTGCTAACCGCGCCATTGGCTTGGGCTCAGTCCACACCGGAGGCGGGTGCGGCACCGCAATCGGCAACACCGCCTTCTGGTTCCGCCTCGCCCACAATTCAGTTGGCCGCACAGGCGCCACCTCCACCGCAACCCGTGGCCCGGACCGATAAGACCCACGACGGGTTCTACTTGCGAACTAACCTGGGTTTTGGCTCCCAATCAACCGACATTGATACCGGTCAGTTGGTGGATAACTTCTCCGGAAGCGGCGGCACGCTTGACTTCGATGTCTTGGTGGGAGGTGCGCCAAGTCCTGGAATAGTGCTCGGTGGCGCGCTCTTGCTCGAAAGTCTGCCGTCCACGACCTTCAAGGCAGATCCCTATTCGCTGAAGACAAACGTGGGGCTCGCAACACTTGGCCCATTCATTGATGGCTACCCCAATCCCCGCGGCGGTTTTCACTTGGGTGGAACAATTGGTGTTAGCAGCGCCCGTCTCTCGAGCAATGCTCAGAATCTGACATTCAGTAAGGCGTTTGGCTTCGGATTGGCGGCTTGGTTAGGCTATGATTGGTGGGTCGCCGATCAATGGTCCATAGGTGGGTTGCTTCAGTTCTCAGGCAATCGCATGACACATCACGAACATTCCCTGGACATGTCAGTCGATTCGCGCACGATTGCCCTGTTGCTCACAGCCGTGTATCAGTAGCGTCGTACTTGGATTGCTAGAGTCCTGTGCACGAAATCTACCTGCGTTTCTTCTTGAGTGGCTTGACCGGCTTGGACCTGCCGCGCTGCACCGCTTTCGCCCTTGTTCGGCTCCGCGAAAGAAGCACCACTAGAAGTCCAAAGACAACAAGGCCCAACACGAGTGTCGTCTGTTCGCCGGTCATGCCGCCGCTAGTCTATCATGGCCGAGTGCGGTGCTGCAGAGAACATTGCTAACACTAGGCAGATGTTTCCGCACGGACCCAATCCAAGAAGTCTTTGAATCCTCCCACTACGGGCACTTCGACAATTGCTGGACATTGATACGAATGCAGCTGTCGAACGCGTCCCACGAGCGAATCCACTTTCGACTGTTGGGTCTTGAGAAGCATGGCGACTTCTTCGCTGCGTTCGAGCTTGCCTTGCCACTGATATACGGATCGAATGGGGCCCAAGATATTGGCGCAGGCCGCCAGCCGCTCCCTGACGACCGTCAACGCAATGGCTTCGGCCTCGTCGAGCGTAGACGCGGTGACATAGATGAGCCTTATGTCTGACATGACGCCTATCTATCTAGCCTCTGGCTCGCTTTGACGCCGGAGAATTCGGCGGATCTGAGGAGGTCAATTGAGGCACAACCCCAAATGCTGCTATAAGCGGTCTTGTGGCTCAATCAATCGTACTGACGCTTCTGGGACCTGATCGTCCGGGTTTGGTGGAAGCTGTTTCGGAGATTGTGATGCGGCATGAAGGGAATTGGCTGGAAAGTCGCATGGCCCATCTTGCCGGTCAATTCGCTGGCATCCTACGCATTGAAGTACCTGACAAACAGGTTCAACCTATCCGCGAATCGCTGCTGACGCTAACGTCCACGGAGCTGCGGGTCGTCGTCGTCTCTTCGCTTTCATCAGGCAACGAATCACAGCTACGTCCACTGCGTTTGCACCTAATCGGTCACGATCGGGTCGGCATTATCCGAGAAATCGCGCAGGTCCTGGCTAATCGCGGGGTCAATGTCGAGGAGCTGCACACCGAATGTCAAAGTGCACCCATGAGCGGGGAGGCGCTTTTTGTTGCCACGGCGCAGTTGGGCGTGCCCGAACACCTCGGACTCAACGAACTACGGTGTGCGCTAGAACAGATCGCAAGCGATTTGATGGTGGATATCACGCTCGAAGCCCCGAAACAGTGATGAAACGGAATTCTTTCAGCACGCGACGTGCCGTAACAGCCCACGTCTCTCAGCAAGCAGGATGGCGCCGACATGCGCTGCATGGTCGATCTGACCGCGCATCACCTGGTCAATCAGGCGGTCGACATCGGTCAGTCGCACATTGATTATTTCGCTCGCCTCGAGTCTAGCATCACCGACGCGTTCAGCCCCATAGGCGACAAAGAAGCTGGCCCTGTGCGTGGATCGCGATGGCTCGGGCGACACCTCGATAAGTGATTCCCAACGTTGGGCGCAGTAGCCGGTTTCTTCCAACAGTTCGCGACTGGCGGCGTCCAACGGCCGTTCGCCGGGATCAACTACCCCCGAAGGCAACTCAAGGCTGGTTCGGCCAAGCCCGTGTCGATATTGTTCGACCATTACGATTTGCGAGTTTTCCGTAACCGCGATAACCGCCGCCCAGTTGGGGCTGTGCATCACGTGAAACTCGTCAATAACCGTTCCGTTGGGGAGCCTGACCGAGTCTTCTGTGATTCTCAACCACTTTCGGTCGAGAAGTGTTTTTTGCGAAAGAACTGTCCAAGGCTGCATTTTCCAGGACACTCCCGGGCTTAGAGGCCATACCAAGCGACGGCTTGAACTGGCACTACTCGAAATGCTAGGTCTAGCCCAGTGTCATCTTCGAAGTCCTGGCAATTTCCTTTGGACATCCTGTCACTGGGACTCTCGCTTCCGTCAAATCGCATCGCAATCGATGCCATACTCGAGCGGGAAGCACCCCGAGTCAGCTCGCAATTGGGCGCGCTGACATACGAATTCCGCTCGCGCCTCATGCCGGAGTTGGGGATTGCCACTGTGCTGTGCGACCCGACCACGCCGTCGCGCATCCGCGGGCGGGCAGCGGCCGAGCAAGCACTCAAGCGTACGGAACTGAGTGGCAAAGATCTAGGTTTGGTTGTCGATTTCTCAACATTCGCCGACGATGCCCCGGGGATCTGGTCACTGGGTCATGACATCCAATGCCACTTGCAGGCCTCCGACGCATTGGTACTGGGAACGCGTGGTTCCGGTTGCTGCGGGCTTCACTTGGCATTGCGAACCGCACAAGCCTTCTTTTGTGCCAATGCCGATCTGGACTTCGCGCTGCTCGTTGCAGCTGACCGCGCGTGGGACCTGGGCCGTGCGTGCCTGCCGATCTCAATAATGGCTGACGCAGCCTCCGCGCTCGTCGTCGCGCGTGTTGGGCGCGCGGCGCGCCGTATCGGCCTTGTACGTGCCGTCACGACCCAATCAAGCGGCCGCTTTGTCGATGTCATATCGACCGAGCGGGAAGCGTCTGCAATGTCGGTGGACGCGGGCACATTCGAGCAGCAGATTCTGCCGTTGCACTTCGTTATGCTCAATCGCGTGCTTGGCAGGGCCCTGGCCGCCGCAGACCTACCGCACGCAGCCATCGAAGCGGTTGTCTATCCCAATACGACGGAGCTAGACCGGCACAGCGTGGCGCGTGCTCTGGAATTCCACCCAAATAGTCTGTTTGGCCCAGGGCCGTTGCACCACGGTCACGCATTTGCCAATGATCTGTTGATTAACGCCCAATCGCTATTCGATGCTGCGCGTGTTCGCAACACGATTCACTCTGCGTGGTTGGCCGCGGGCAGTGGTTTTACCTGGGGCGCAGCAATCGTCAACGCTGTAAGATGCTGACGGACGCCTTCGTTTACCGGACCCAGTGCCAACCCCAGGCTGCGGCCGTGGGGTGTTGCGGGATCCGCATCGACTACCGCACGCTCCTTGGCCGCGCCAGTGCCATGGCAAGACTGCTGGACGGCTGCGGCATATCCATCGGTGATCGCGTGGCGTTCGTGTTAGACAAGAACCAGGATGCCATCGCCGCATTGCTTGGCACGTTGTTGGTGGGGGCAGCCTACGTGCCATTAGACCCGCGACAACCACCCGAGCGACTCGGTCGTACACTGGGCGATTGCGAAGCGAAGGTCCTAGTAACCACAACGCAAACGTTGGACCGAATACATTCCGTTAACGCACCTTTGCTGCGCAACTACCGCGCCATCGTTACAGGTGCAGCATGCCAACTCGGGAACTCAATCGTTCACGATTTCTCCAACGTTGCAGATGGCTACTCGCCCGCCGCAGCCACCAAGGAGAGTGACCCTGCGTATGTGCTGTACACCTCCGGATCAACCGGGGAACCCAAAGGGGTAGTACACTCGCATCGCTCGGCGGTCCGCTTTGTCGATTGGGCAATGCGCACGTTCCGGCTCGATTCCGAGCAGCGCTTAGCGAATTTCGCCCAACTGTCGTTCGACTTGTCCATATTGGATGTTTTCGGGGCGCTCTGCAGCGGAGCTTCGGTCGAGTTGGTGCCGCCCGAGTCAATACTCCGCCCCAAGGAACTAGTGAGGAATCTCAGCGATTGGGGCACCACGTTGCTCTACGCAGTTCCATCAGCGATTTCGCTGTTGGAGAGCGAGGGTGGGCTGAAGACGCAGCCACCGTCGAACCTTGCACGCGTGCTCTACGCGGGCGAACCCTTTGCGGTGCCACAGTTGGTGAAAGTGAAGCAGGCGCTGCCCAGCGTGCATTTCTTCAATCTCTACGGGCCGACAGAAACCAACGTTTGTACGCACTACGCGTTGCCGAATACCCTCGACGTTTCGTCGCATCAGATCCCAATTGGCAGACCGTGCGATCACCTAACCGTTGAACTCCTGGACGAGCGCGCCGCAGGCACCTCCGAAGGAGAAGAAGGAGAAATCTGTGTCGCAGGCCCGAGTGTCATGGATGGCTACTTCAAGCAACCCGACGCGACAAGCCGCGCGTTTTTCGCAGGCTCGAACTTCGCCGATGGTCAAGCCAGGTACAGGACGGGTGATCGCGCCAAGTTGGACTCCAATGGTCAGCTCTGGTTTCTTGGCCGGCGTGACCGCATGGTGAAACGGCGCGGCTATCGCATTGAGTTGGGCGAGATCGAGGCGGCCCTCGGTCAGAACCCGCAAATCCGAGAATCCGCCGTGTTCAGTGCACATACGTGCCATAGTATCCAAATCAAAGCCGCCGTTGTCTTGCGTCACGGGCATCGCGCAAGCGTTTTGACGCTGAAGGCGCAATGTGGCAGGTTGCTGCCCCCGTACATGGTTCCCGACACTATCTCCATCTTGACGGATCTGCCGCGAACGCCGAACGGCAAAATCGATCTCTTGAAACTTCGCGACCTGACCGCGGGTTGAACATCGATCGCTGACTCATGATCAAGGAATCAGTTCGCAGCTATCTCAACCGTGAATTCCTTCGAGTTGAGGCTCTCGACTCTTTGACTGAAGACCAGCCGCTGGTGACCTCTGGGCTTCTGGATTCGGTCGCCACGCTGAAGCTGGTACTGTTCCTCGAGGCGCAGTTTGACATCACGGTCGATACTGCCGATATTGCCGACGGCCAACTTGATACGTTAAGGTCAATCGAAACGTTGGTTCGGCGCAAGCGTCAAGCCGGTTAGCGACCCTGGGGCGAAGAATCGTCGATCTTGAGTCAAGTTTGTCAGGACGCCGCGTTTGGGCTTGGGGCCCCGAATGCCACGACGATCAAAACGTTGCGATGGACGAACAGGTGGCGTGAGTAGCGCCATTGCACAGGGCGGCCATTGCGTTGTTCCCTAGGCCCAGCGCAGGTTCGACTGGTCGGGCCTCTCGCCGAAAAGCTCCGGCAAGCGCCGAATCGTTCGGTTCAGCAGTACGGTGTACATGTCGCACAGTTCGCGGTCGGAATATCCAATTCTGCGTAATGTATCGACGCTGAAACTCAAGTGGTCGCGGTTCGCCAGCCCGAATAGTTCATGGAACCGCAGCATGTGGTCCATCATCGCGTGCCGTGAGAACGACGGAGAGCCGGCGGGCAAGTCCCCATAGCTTGAAAAGCCCGTGGCCAAGAATGCATTGCGATTCCAGCCAGCTCGCTCGGCCTGATCCACGATTTCGCAGCCCGGGTAGCCCCTGAGATTGAAGTGGTACGGCAGGAGCGAGGGGTGATCGAGTGTCGCCAAGTAATCGAGCGTCGCCTGCGCCTCCTCGACGGTTTCTGTCGGAAAGCCGAACATCGTGTTCACGTTGACGACAATCCCCTTGCATTGCGAGTAATTGATGATGCGACGCGCGTGCTCCAGATCTAGCTTCTTGCGAATCATTGCTTGAATACGCGGATGTGCGGACTCGATTGCATAGGTGACCCAAACGGTTCCGGCCTGCACCATCGCATCGACAAACGCTTCGTCACACAAATCCACCCGCAACCCGTTGACGAAGTAGAGGCGAGCAGGCAGCGCCGCCGCAGTCAACATTTCGAAGACGGCTAAAGCTCGCTTGCGATTTAGATTGAAAACGTCATCAACAACGTAAAAGTCGTGAACATCGTGTTCCTCAACAAGGCGACGAATGTCCGCAACAATACGCTGCGCAGTCTGAAGCCGCACGGGTGCTTCTGAGATCTGAAAACAGTACGTGCACGAGTACGGGCAGCCGCGACTAGTCACCAAGACCCCCTGCCGGCGCTGGTTGTAGGCGTAACTCAACTGTCTTGCGTAGAGTTCGATATCGATCAAATGCAGGTCGGCGGGCGGCAATAGGTCAAGTTCGCGGGGCGCAGGCGCGGGTGGATTGCCTACAATGCCGTGTGTCGTGCGTGCATACACGCCAGGGATGCGCGGCAAAGGTTCGCCGCGGAGCAACGCCGCCAAGACCGGTTCGCCTTCTTGTACGGCCGTAAACTCAAGATCGGGGATCTCGTCGAAGATGCGCTCCTTCAGTGCCGTGGCAATCGGGCCACCCAGAATCACGGGCACATTCGACCGCCTGCGGGACGCGGCCACGACCCGCCTCACTTCTTCGACAAACAGGCTGATGCTGCGAATGCCAATGAAATCCGGGGCGAACTCAGCAATGATGCGGCCCAGGTGGTCATCATCCGGTGCCACCAGCGAAGTTTCGGCGACTTGCACTTGCGTCTCTGGCTTGACCGACTGCGCGTAGGCCGCCAATCCAAGCAATGCGATGGGCAACACGTGCACCTTGGGTCCGACGCGAGACCCAACCCAACGCGTGTCATCGTTGGCCTCGAGCAACAAAAGACGCGTCATATTAGCCCGCAGTGGCGCACAAATGCCAGTTCTGGAAGTCGCTCATGTCCAAGCCGGCAACGTAGGACTTTTTCGCCCACGCCGTCAACCTTGCACAGTTTGGTTTCGTTGCCCATCGGGGCCGCAACCTCTAGCCACGCATCCGCAACTTGCGAAGTACCGGACAGGTCCTTGGGGCCTTTTCTTGGGGGCGTGACGTCACACACGAGTTGTATTAGCGGGGGTTGGGCACGACTAGCACCCCCAAATCCCACGATCTCGACGGGAGGTTCCGGAAGTCGTTGTCCGTCCAAACGCTCGAGTAGCAACGCAAGAACGACATCACTTGGCGACCCCTCGGCGGCGCCTACCTCAGTGATTTTGTTGACGCTCGTTGCACGTGAAGTGTTCCCTGTCATCTCAATGCAACGGCGCAACCAAGGGTCAAAGACATCACCGGTTACAACGTACATCCTATCGGCGCGTCGCTCGACGATTAGACGGCACGCGGCTATTAGCGAGTTCGTAGCAGCAGCAGGCCCATCGACGAACGTGAGGTTCGGACCCCGAAGACTCCAATGCGTCGCGATATGAGCCGCCGGAGCACCATCGATTGAATCGGGAAAATCGATTGGATTGGTTAACCCAGGGCCATACTGGGCAAGGCGGCGCGCGAATCGAATGCGTGCAGTCTGCGCGCCGAAGGCCGTTCCGAAGCAAATGCCCGTAGCGTCATGTTCGTTCAGAGGACCATTATCCGCAATGCCGGCCGCCGCCCGTGCGACGGCCACCGCGTATAGCGCGCATTGGCACAGAGGGTCCAGGCGGCGCAGGCGCTCGGGGCCAAGCATCTCTTCGACTGTCCTGCGTTGCCCAGTCTCGTCTTCGGCGTAGGAACGAATTGGACGATGGTAGTACCCTCCACGAACAATCACACGCTCAGCCGAGTTGGGCCCCGTACGTATCATGCCTGCGTATTTCCTAGCGCGAAAACCAACGTGGCGTCGTTGCCGCCAAATCCGAAACTATTGGAAACCCCAAACCTTGACGCAACCGTTCGAGGGCTCGCGCGAACACAGGCGACTCGGCCGTCGAATTCGCAATCCACGAGGCCCGCGGTCGCCGGTACCACTCCGTGTCTCAGAGAAAGAATCGCAACAATCGACTCGATGGTACCTGCGGCGCCCATACAATGCCCCGTGCTGGCCTTGACGGAGTGAACCGCGCAGTCTACTGCGTATTTGCCGAGCGCCCGCTCGATACCCGTGATCTCCGCCGCATCATTGAGGGGTGTCCCTGTGCCGTGGGCGTTGACGAATCCAACATCTTTTTGTGAAATTCCTGCGTCATTCAGAGCTCGCTGAAACGCCAGCGCGGCGCCCCTACCCTCCGGGTCGGGCGCAGTCAGATGAAATGCGTCGCACGCGAGTCCCACGCCTGCAACAACCGCATGAATGCGCTTCTTCTGTCTGCGTGCATCGGACAATCGTTCAAGGACAAGGCAGCCCGCGCCTTCGCCGATCGTCATGCCGCGACGCTTTCTGTCAAAGGGTCTGCACGGGTCTGGGTCTAGCGCCCGCAACGCGTTGAATCCCGCATAGGCCGTGCTCGTGAGCTCGTCGCAGCCGATGGCGAGCGCCATATCGAAATCGCCCGCGCGAAGTCCATCGCAAGCCAAGGCCACGGCAATGGCTCCACTTGAACAGGCTGTGTTGATGACCTGTCGCGATGGACCCAGATTGAGGCTTGACCCAATGTCATCAGCCAACGTGCCCTTTAAACACTGCCGCCACCATTGAGAAAGTGTGTCGTTGCTCGCGAGAGCCCGCTCGAGAACTTGATCGCCAGCAGCCGTGGTACCGACAATTAGACCGATGCGATCGCGTTCCGGTAGCGGCCTCGCCTGCTCCAAGGCTTCCCGTGCCGTCAAGACCCCAAAACAAGCCGCGCGAGAGCTGCCAGGTGCCTGCAGGGGAACGGCCACTTCCGCGGCGATGTTCGCGCGACAGGCACTTGCGTCGAAGGAACGTACCCTAGCGAAAGGCCGTTGACCATCCAATAGGCCGGCCCATAGAGAATCTGTGTCCTGGCCCAGAGCGGTAATTGCACCCATCCCCGTCACTGCGATGGCTCTTTCGGACATCCGCGGCGCCTATAGCATGGGCGTACCGGCAATCTTTGGCATAATTGAAGCCGTGTCGTTGCGTGACCAACTCGTGGCACAGCTGGGTTCACTACTAGTCAAGTGTGTCAGGATTCAGGTGCCAAACCCTCCTCTGTTAGCCGAGGAACGTCTATTTGGCGGCCGGCTGGGCCTTGACTCGGTGGACGCAGCCCAGTGGGTCGCGACGGTCGAACGGCAGTATGCGGTGTCTCTCGCCGACAGCGAATTGTTCGCAGGTGCTTTGGAAACCCTCGGCAATCTGGCCGATGTTCTAATACGGCGAGGGGTCAGCGCTCGCGACCTCGCCCAATGAACCACCGCAGGTATCCTCCAAGAGCGGCCCCTTGCAGCGCAGAGTCGCATGCGCCAATACGGCACCGCTCGAGTACCTTCGGGGAAGCCCAGGAGGCCCACCAATGCTCGTATTCCGAGGCACGACCGCACTCTCACGATTTCGTCTGGACAAGTTCGAAGCGGCAGTGCGTCGCCACGTGCCGCGGATCGCGGAACTGTCGTCCGTCTATCTTCACCTCGTTGACACGCATCAACCTCCGGCTGACGTTGAACTGGAGTCGCTTCGGCAGTTGCTCGACTATGGTACCGAGGCTCCCCCCGCGCCGGAGCCGAGCACTCTGCTTTTCGTAGCACCTCGGCCCGGGACAATCTCGCCCTGGTCTTCGAAAGCGACTGACATTGCGCTCGGGTGTGGCCTCAAGTCCATTCGGCGCATCGAGCGCGGCACGGCTTTTTACCTGTCGGTTTCCGATTCCGATCCCCTTACGGGTCGTGAAGTCGCACTGGCCGCGCGAGTGCTTCACGATCGCATGACCCAAAGCGTGTTTGTTCGACTGGAAGACGCGGCACAACTGTTCAGCGCGGCTCGTCCACGAGAACTTCGGCACATCGATACGATGACACACGGCCGTCGTGCACTGGTTGAGGCAAACCAGGATCTCGGTCTAGCGCTTGCCGAGGATGAAATCGACTACCTGGCAACGGCGTTCGCAGAGTTGGGGCGCAACCCGACGGATGTGGAACTGATGATGTTCGCGCAGGCAAACAGCGAGCATTGCCGACACAAGATATTTCGCGCTGACTATGTCATCGACGGCGAACGCAAACCGCAATCGTTGTTCCAGATGATACAGAATACATTCGACATGCATTCGGACGGCATTATTTCGGCCTACCGTGACAACGCTGCTGTGATAGCCGGACGCATTTGCAGTCGGTTGTATCCCGAACCTTCCACCGGCGAATACGTCCCGCATCACGAGAACTCGCCGATATTGCTCAAGGTGGAAACGCACAACCATCCGACAGCCATCTCGCCTCATCCTGGGGCTTCAACCGGTTCTGGGGGTGAGATACGCGACGAAGGCGCTACCGGTCGCGGTTCGAAACCGAAAGCGGGAATCACCGGCTTCTGCGTATCCAATCTTCGAATTCCAGGGTACCTTCGGCCTTGGGAATCTGACTCGATTGGAAAGCCGGATCGTATCGTGTCGGCCCTGGACATCATGATCGACGGCCCGTTGGGCGGCGCCGCGTTCAACAATGAATTCGGTAGGCCAGCAATTGCGGGCGTTTTTCGGACTTTCGAACAGCGAATCCGAACGGAACACAACCACGACGAGTTCCGCGGCTACCACAAGCCAATCATGTTGGCGGGTGGCGTCGGCAACGTGCGACCCAATCATGTCAAGAAAGGCACGATCCAGCCAGGTTCACCCATTGTGGTGCTGGGCGGCCCCGCAATGCTGATCGGATTGGGCGGCGGCGCCGCCTCATCAATGGCGCAAGGCACAAGCGCGGCCGATTTGGACTTTGCCAGCGTGCAACGGGACAACCCCGAGATGCAGCGACGCTGCCAAGAAGTTATTGACCGCTGTTCGGCACTCGGCGAACAATCGCCCATTGTCAGCATCCACGATGTGGGGGCGGGCGGGCTGTCGAATGCATTGCCTGAACTGGTGCACGATTCGAACCTCGGGGCGTGCTTCGATCTGCGCTCAATACCCAATTCCGAGCCTGGCATGAGCCCGATGGAAATCTGGTGCAATGAAGCGCAAGAACGCTATGTACTGGCTCTGGATGCTGCCGGCCTCACAACGCTTGCCGCCATCGCAGAGCGCGAGCGTTGCCCCTACGCGGTCGTGGGCGAAGCCACAAGCGAAGCCCGCATCCTACTGAAGGATAGCCTGTTCGGTAATGTGCCCATCGACTTGCCGTTGGCGGTTCTATTCGGCAAAGCCCCGCGAATGACACGCACAACGCAGCGGCTGTCGCGGCCGCTGCAACCCTTCGACACGAGCTCCATTTCGATTGAAGATGCCGTTGCGCGAGTGCTGCGCATTCCGGCCGTAGCGGACAAAACCTTCCTTATCACGATTGGCGATCGGACTGTCACGGGTCTGATCCATCGTGATCAAATGGTAGGGCCTTGCCAGGTGCCCGTGGCCGATTGCGCGGTAACGCTATCGGACCACTTGGGCTATTCGGGCGAGGCAATGGCCATGGGCGAGCGTCCCCCTGTGGCGCTGATCGATGCGGCAGCTTCCGCGCGACTCGCAGTGGCAGAGGCGATAACCAACATTGCAGCCGCTCCGGTGGCACGTTTGAGCGACGTAAAGCTCAGCGCCAATTGGATGGCTGCGTGTGGATGGCCGGGTGAAGATGCGGCCCTCTATGACGCAGTGCGGGCAGTTGGAATGGAGCTATGCCCCGCGCTTGGATTAACCATACCAGTCGGCAAAGACTCTCTGTCAATGAAGACGGTTTGGGACGATGGCAACAAGACCGTCCTGAGCCCACTGAGCCTTATGGTAACAGCCGTGGCGCCTCTATCGGACGTCCGCGACACGTTGACCCCACAACTTCGTACTGATGCCGGCGATACGGAAATTTGGCTTATTGATCTTGGCCAAGGCAGAAACCGTCTCGGGGGGTCAAGTCTTGCCCAAGCCTACAGTCAGCTGGGGCACGATGCGCCTGACCTGGAGGATCCTCAGCTACTGGCCAGGTTCTTCCAGGCCATTCAGGAACTGAGAAGGCGTGGCTTGTTGCTCGCTTACCACGACCGTTCTGACGGTGGCCTGATAGTGGCAGCCGTCGAGATGGCCTTTGCCGGCTGCGTGGGTCTCACGCTCGATATTGAAAGCTTGGGTCCAAACCACATCGCTAGCCTCTTTTCCGAAGAACTGGGAGCCTTGATTCAGATTCGCACCGCTGAGCGGGATCGTATTCTAGGGATTCTGAAGATTCAATTCCTTGAACCTGGGGAATGCGTCCATCGCGTGGGGGCTCTTCGCAACGATGACCTATTCGTGATTCAAGTGTCCGATTCAACATTATTTGCCAGTACCCGCTGCGAGCTGCGGCAGCAATGGTCTGAGACCACTTTTGCGCTGCAAGCTCTACGCGATGAACCAGATTCCGCAAAGCAACAGTATGAGCAAGCAACCGATCCCGACAATGTCGGGTTTTCCGTCCATGTTCCTTTCGACCTAAAGCAGCGCGCGGCAGAACCCTGGTTGACCACGACCATCGTGCACGAAAAACCGAGGCTTGCGATCTTGCGCGAACAAGGCGTTAACGGGCAGACTGAGATGGCCGCAGCATTCTGCCGCGCCGGATTCTCCTGCATTGATGTCCACATGAGTGACATCATGGGCGGAAACGTGCGACTTGACAGTTTCCGAGGAGTGGTCGCCTGCGGCGGCTTCTCTTATGGCGATGTCTTGGGAGCCGGCCAAGGCTGGGCAAAGAGTATCCTGTTGAATGACCGAACTCGCAAGCAATTCACAGAATTCCTACGACGCAAGGATGTCTTCGCCTTGGGAGTGTGCAACGGCTGTCAAATGCTGGCAGCCCTCAAGGACATAATCCCCGGGGCCGAATCATTCCCTCGCCTGGTGCGCAATCGTTCTGAGCAGTTTGAAGCACGCCTCGTGATGGTCGAGGTCATCCAATCGCACTCGGTGTTACTGGAAGGTATGCAAGGAGCTCGCGTCCCCATCGTTGTTGCGCATGGCGAAGGGCGGATGCAATTCGATTCTGCAGCGGCTATTCGTCATATGAAGCAGGCTCAGCAACTTTGCATGCAATTCGTCGACAACCACGGTCGCGGCACGGAACACTATCCTGAGAATCCGAATGGCTCGCCCGACGGATTGACAGCGATCTGCAATTCGGACGGTCGCGTAACATTGATGATGCCTCACCCGGAGCGCGTCTTTAGAGCCATTCAGTACTCGTGGTGCCCAGACAGTTGGGACGAAGACAGCCCATGGATGAGGCTATTCGACAACGCTAGAAAGTGGGTTGGCTGAGAGAGGCGCTCGCTTGTGCTGCGCAAAGGCGCAATCATTCACGCCACCTGGCACAGCGAGAGAGCACTTGCCCGGCCAGTGATTGAGCTCGCTCCGGCGTCGTGGCCTCCACGTAACAGCGAAGTTCTGGCGCATTCCCCGAACCACGAAGGTGCACGATCTCGCCTGACGCACCTGTCATTCGCACGCCATCGGTTGTATCCATCTGGATTATTTCTCCAATCAAGTCCGTGAACAGATCGTCTGT
Organism: uncultured delta proteobacterium; assembly: GCA_963811985.1. GTDB lineage: Bacteria > Myxococcota_A > Polyangia > Polyangiales > Polyangiaceae > FEN-1139. Next base: position 146,949 of record CAWEUH010000037.1, on the reverse strand, counting down.
TGCCGAACTTCGCCCGGCCGAAAGCGCGCCGATTCTTGCGCGACTAATCGACGAAGGGAATGATTCAAGGCGATCACTTGCGGTAAAGCGTGCCGGCAGCCTGTCCAGTAGTTGGGAGATGGTCAGATGGCTATCCATTGCAGCTAACATGACGGAAATCTGAGCAATGATGGGATCACGTGTGGGTAAGGCTCTCAACAATCCACCACCCGAGATTATGATGTCCGTAGCGGTCAGGAACCCCCCGTTCGCCTCGTAGCCCACGACCCGTTGATAGCCTTCGTTGATTGCTTCTTGCATGCCGACAATTACATACGGGGAACCGATTCTGGTCCGCTTCACCGCTCGAAAGCGGGCAACTCTTTCGACGACTGTGTTGCATGAGACGGGTGTTACGACCGCATCGGCCTTCAACCAGCTGGCAGCAAGCACTCCGATTACATCACCTCGTAGCCATTGGCCCTTCTCGTTAGACAGCAGGGGCCTATCCGAATCGCCGTCAGTGGACACAACTGCAAATGGCGCATACTCTCTAGCAAGTTGAAGCGCCACCGCGGTATCCTCAGGGCGAATTGCCTCGGTGTCAACAGAGATAAAGTTGTCGGACCAATTGGCTCTCTTGACTTCGGCACCCAATGCTTCATAGACCTCGACGAGAAGCTCGCGACCTACAGCGCTGTGCCCGAAGACTACGACTCTCTTGCCCTGCAGCGCGTCAGGCGGGAATGCGCACCTCCATCGCTGAACGTAGCATCGCGCAATTTCCGTTGTACTAGCGGGCAACGTCGTCCTTGCCCCTGAAACAATAGAACCACTGTGGTCAAAGATGTCGGGAATATCGATCGTCTGTGCGAGCATATCCGCTTCGTCAACTTTGAGCATTTCCCCTGTTGATTTGTTGAATTTGATACCGTTGCGATCGTCGGGGATGTGACTTCCGGTAACCATGACGGTTGGAATTGCTTGATCCAGGCCGAAGAGTGCAATGGCTGGTGACGGAACAAAACCGCCGTTGATCACGTCAAATCCAAGCTCGAATGCGGCCTTCGCAACCGCGCTCATGATTCGCGGGGTACTTGAACGAAGGTCACCCGCTATTGCCACACGCATGGGCCGGTGGATTTCATTCCTCTGCATTAGCATCTGCAAGAACGCTTTGGTGTACGCATAGCAAACTCGGTCTGTCATTGCGGTGACTAGACCGCGCGCCCCGCTGGTCCCGAAACGAACCCCGCTTGCATTCATCAATTCGGCAACGCTGACAACCATGGCAGTCACCACCTTAGCAGGTGCTCGCCCGAATCAACAAAGTTGTACCGCCAAGTCGCAGCAAGACCGGGGAATCGACCGAAAATGAACGACCGCGATCGCTCGGTGGCGTCGGAGCGGAGAATTGCTCGATGGGTCCCCATATCTGCAACGGGGACGGCCAGTATCCTATTGCGTGCGCGCAATGTCGCAGTACAACTGATCGATGGTTAACATCCCTTGTCTTTCGCTTGGGGCGTGTCTACTGACAACGGTAGTCTGCGCTTGCCACGGAGTTTCCTCGCAAGCGGAACCAGAGAACCTGGTTCCCTCGCCGAGTTCTCTGGGTCATGCGTTGGCCATTCCAAATCTGCGTTCAATCACAGGCACGGAATTGAGCCACCTGGCTCGAGCATGGGGCAATAGCGCTTCTCTCATCAACGTCTGGGCTAGCTGGTGCGGTTCGTGCAAAGGCGAGTTGCCCATGCTTCACGAAATAGCCAATGAGTACACAGCCAAAGGACTGCACGTCGTCGTCGTTTCGGTCGATGAGCCCGAAGACCAGCCTCGTTTGGCGGCAATCATTTCCGACTTTGGATTTCCACCTCCGGTGTGGATCGCCGCAAGACCGCTGAGCGAGTTCAAGTGGGCGCTTGCCCAGAATTGGAAAGGCAATATTCCCGTCACGTTCTTGTACGATTCCCACGGCAAACGCCGTTTCTTTTGGGATGGTCCCGTTGAAGCCGAGGAACTGCGTCCCGTTATCGATCGATTCCTCTCAGGTGAAGATGTTCAAGGTGAGAAACACTTCGCTTTAGCTCCGGGAATCACAAGCGAACATTCGACGAACTAGCGACCTTAGAGCGCTTTTCATTGAAACGGATCAGCGAACTGCATAGCCGGCGTGCCTGAACCAACTGAGGGCATCCTTGGTTGTGATGGCCAACAATGCTTTACCAAGGGCGGTCAGTAGTTTGGCCCAGCATCGTGGCCCCAGCTCTCGGAGAATACTTTTGGCCTTGGACCAGGCTTGTTCGATCGGATTCAGATCGGGCGAGTACGCCGGCAGAAACACAAGGGAAGCGCCCCGCTGTTCGATTGCGTTCCTGAGCCGGATGTCGGTATGAACGCTCAGATTGTCCCAAATCACTATGTCACCGGGGTTCAGTGCCGGGGCGAGACTTTGCTCAACCCACATGAGCATAGCTTGGCCATCTATGGCGCCGGGAACAACCATAGGGGCCACGATTCCGTCAATTCCAAGGGCAGCAATAACGCTGTAGTTTGACCAGCGATCGCCGGGAACGTTGTCAACGGCTCGTTCGCCAACGGGAGCCCACGCCATGCTTCGGGTCATGGACAGATTCACACCACTCTCGTCTACAAAGACCAACCTGGCTGGATCCCATGCTTTTTGTGCTTTGCGGAAGGCTATTCGTGCTTCGATAATATCGGGTCGGTCGCGTTCTGACGCGTAGAGGGTCTTTTTTTTAGCGACATGCCCATCCGGTACAGGGTGCGCCAAATCGTCGTGTCGCTCACCTTGCGACCACCGCGGCGTGGAAACAGTCGAACCAACTTGTCCAAGGTCGCATCAGGCCTTTCCTTCACAAGGGTTCGCAGAATGTCCTCTCCCTCGGAGTCAACAATTCTCGGCTTGCCAGGTGGTGATTTGGCAACCGGATCTCCGGTCTGTTTCACTCTGACTCGCAGTTTTCGCACGAAACTTCCGCTAATTCCGAACCGTTCAGCAACAACTTCCGACGAAGATTCCGTCTCAAGTGCTGCCAAGACTTTTTGCCGTAGATCGAGGGAATAGGCCATTGCCCTCCTCTAACATGCGGTACGTTCCATGGAAAGAGGCTATAGAGCGAAGTTCTCATCGATCTTGAGTCAACTTTTCTCGATGCCGTTGTTTGGGCCGGGGCCCAAACAATCAACACAATCGGAAATGTCGGAACGGAAGTAGGGGCCGCCAATGAAAACAATGCAAGGCGTTATCTGACGTGTCGAAGCGCAGCTTCGGCGAGAACGCCCGCTCGAACGCAGACATCGAAGAGGAACTTCCCGTCGAAGTCTTCGAAACCGACCTGCCGGGCCAAAGCCTCAAGCCGATCTCCCACTTTCGTATACGCACCTTCACGAGCGGCCGATAGTACGATGGGCGCCGAATGTCGTGCCAGCAAGGTAATCTTGTCGAGCGCAGCCAACGTCGAGGCGTCGGCTCCGAATTCCGTTCCCACGGCATTGCAAACATTGTCCGGCAGGGAATTGCGAGCAAGAAATCGTCGCCCAATCTCAAAACTCGATACGGTGTAACGAGCTTTCTCTCGCTCGATTCGCTCGACAGGTGAGTTGAAGGATTCCTTCCAGATCGTCGCGTAGTGCTTGCCGTCAACCGCCAAACACGCCATGGCACCTATTTCACACAGCAGTCCACAAGTGAATGCGGTAGCCGTCGCCACCTGATTGGTTTCCTTGGCAAGGCGATTTGCGATGCTGCCAGAGACCACACTGCGATCGTGCAGCTGGATTTGTAGCTCCGCCTGAGAACGAAATGCCGCAAGCAAAGACATCGCACCCGCGAGTTCACGTAACTCACGTAGACCAATCCTGATGATTGCGCTATCAAGTCGATCAACCTTGCCCGCACCGAATATGGCACTGTTAGCAACTCGCAAGACTGCGGCCGCAAGCGCGGGGTCGGTGGAAATCACGCGTGTCACTTCCGCGATGCTCGATCGATCGGAGCTGGCAAGCACCATCACCTTGTGCGTTGTGGCGGGAAGCGGACATACTTCCGCTACGCGCTCCAACAGTGTGGCGATGGGATCGGTCATGAACTGACAAGCCTAGTAGCTTCTCGCGAGCACCGAGCCAAGAATTTCGTTACTTCCCGTCAATAACTGACTCGCGGGCCGGTACTCCGCCGTGCTTTAAGGGGGAAGTGCGATTATTGTGGGGACATGGTCTCGTCACCCGTGTCCAGGTGTCCCGCACCGGATTCGCAGCTCGTAGTTGATCGGGTAACGAGGACGTATGGCGACACGGCAGCGCTAAGCGACATCAACCTTACGATCCTTCATGGTCAGATCGTCGTGATCATTGGCGGTTCGGGTGCGGGCAAGACTACGCTGCTAAAGATTATGATCGGACTCGATCGACCCACTTCCGGGAGAGTCTGGTTCAACGGAACGGACATGGTGGCGTTGGGTGAAGTGGCTTTGAATCGGGTTCGAAGGAAATTTGGGATGGTATTCCAATACTCCGCCCTCTTGGATTCGATGACGGTGCTCGACAATGTCGCCTTCCCTCTTCGCGAACACACAAAACTGACGAACAAGGAGATACGGGAGCGAGTCATTGAGAAGTTAGCGTTGCTGAACCTCGTTGGAATCGAGAAACTGATGCCAAGCGAACTGTCGGGTGGAATGCGCAAACGCGTCGGTCTGGCACGCGCGTTGATGCTGGAACCGGAGGTCCTGCTCTATGACGAGCCGACTAGTGGACTGGATCCACTGTCTTCGCGACTTGTTGACGAATTAATCTGGAAGACGCGGGACCGATTTGGTGTCACGAGCATTGTCATATCTCACGACATGGCCGGAGCGCTTCAAATCGCCGACAATGTTGTCCTGATGTCGGCTGGCCGAATTGCTATTGCGGGTGCCCCTCAGCAGCTGGTTTCAAGCAAAGCCGGACTTGCTCAAGATTTCTTCAAGGCCAGCGGCATTGATGCGGCGCGGCTCGTCAACGATCGAAGAACGCCACCGGCGAACTAGCATCGGCATGCGAGTCTTCGGATCCCGGTCTTCACCGGAGCCGCCACTAGCATTCTGTCACGTAATGGCAGACGCACACGTCGGTTCGGGCTGAGCTAGCTTTGGCTCATCTTAATGACTTCGGTTGCGAAATCATCGCCCTTCTTCTTCTCGATACCCTCGCCGAGCTGGTACCGAACGAAGCTCTTGACAGCAACTTCCGAGCCCACGGTTAGCGACAATTCCGCGCGAACCTGCTCAATCGTCTTGTCAACTTCGAGCACACTCGTTTGTTCGAGTAGACACACCTCTTTAGCCCACTTTGCGATCTTGCCTTCGATGATCTTGGGGCGTGCCGCGGCAGGTTTTCCTTCCTCAACCAACTGAGCTTCGTAGATTTCACTCTGCTTCGCGCGTGCTTCGGCCGGAATGTCAGACGCTGTGAGGTACAACGGTGCCATTGCCGCGATTTGCATTGCAGTATCGTCGGCGAACTTCATCACACCGGTGTCCCCTGCCTTGCTCGGATCGGCCAAACCCAAGGCCACGAGAACACCAATCTTGCCACCCATGTGAACATATGAATGCACAAGCCCGGATTCCGACGAGATTTGGGCCCATCGGCGCACCGTAATGTTCTCACCTAATTTGCCGACCAAGGCTTGTCTGACTTCCTCAATCGTGCCACCTCCAGCGGGGTATGGGCGCATCGCAAGATCCGATTGCAGGGGTGCCGCCGCGGCAGCACCCACCACGTTCGTGACAAATGACCGAAAATCGTCATTTCTTGCCGCGAAATCCGTCTGAATGTTGACCTCGACAAGAACGCCGCTCTTCCGTGACGCAGCAACATGCGCAGCAACTTCCCCTTCCGTTGCTACCGCACCCGCGCGCTTTGCGCTCTTGGCCAAGCCCTTCTTCAGGATAATGTCCACGGCCTTGTCCATGTCACCGCTCGAGTCGATCAGGGCGCTTCGGCAGTCGTTGAGCCCGGCCTGTGTTCTATCGCGCAGCTCCTTAACTTGTTGCATATTGACCTGGGTCATGCTGTCTCCTTGGGTCGGGTCTGTCTCAAATCTCAATGGTTGATCAGTTGTCCACGTCCATCGGCGCGCGACCGCGGTAAAATACTTGCGCCTCCGGCAGCTTGTCGGCTGCTGCACGCTGTGAGTCTCGCGCTTCGCGGCCTTCTTCAAAGTCTCTTCTACGCGCCGTACCGTAGATACAAGCATCGCTTATAGCTGCCGTAATCAGACGGATACTGCGTATCGCATCGTCATTGCCGGGAATCACGAAATCAATCGGGTCAGGATCGCAATTCGTGTCAGTGATCGCAATAATCGGCAGCGCCAACCGAGCCGCCTCCTTTACGGCAATCGCTTCCTGCATCGGATCGATGACAAACATGGCCGCAGGAATCGAACTCATGCCCTTCATCCCTCCGATATACTTCTCAAGGCGGGCACGCTCTTTTTCTAGCCGAATCGTCTCCTTCTTGGGCAGTTGCTCGTACGTGCCGTCTTCGCGCATCCTCTCGATTGTTCGCAAGCGCTCAAGCCCGCCTTTCATAGTGCGGAAGTTTGTAAGCGTTCCACCTAACCACCGATTGGTGACGTGGAACTGGCTGGCGCGCGCCGCTTCTTCCTTCACAATCTCAGCGGCTTGGCGCTTGGTCCCCACGTAAAGCAAATGACCGCCGCGAGACACGACGTCCACCACGAAATCGTAGGCTTTCTTGAACAGATGGACCGTCTGATCAAGGTCCACAATGTGGATGCCGCTGCGAGCGCCGTAGATGTAGGGGCGCATCTTTGGGATTCCAACGTTTTGTTTGATGACCAAAGTGGACACCGGCCTCGAATAGATCGCGTACGCTTAGCGGCTGGGGAGCATCCCGGGGCGGGTTCTCGGTGCTGTCCGCAGGCAATTCGCTGGTGGCTTCACTCATTTTTCAATTTTCCTTTCGGTTGTTTCCTCCGCCTCAAGCCGAGTAAACTTCGTTGTGCGAAGCACCGAACGCGGCGTTTTTTGAGCGAGGCGTGTGTCGTCCCGCTGAGAACTCAGCGGGCGGCGGGTTTTACGCCACAATGACCGATAGGTAAAGGCGGCTTGGAGACCAATTTGCTGTCCAGCAAATCGCACCCAGCTCTTCTCCCCTTGGCCGTTCGGCTCACTGCGTCATTTCACGGTGATGCCTGACTCACGCCAAGATGCAGAAACACCAATTGCAGCCCTATCGCTAGAGCTCTTTGCCGGATGTTTCTCGGACGGAGTTTCGGCCCACGGGCGACAGCGCACAAGGAAACCTATTCTTCTTCGTCGTCTACGAAGTCTTCGTCGGCGTCGTCGTCGTCTTCCTCTTCGTCCGGTTCGTCCACTATATCGTCGTCTTCTTCGTCTTCCTCATCGTCGCCCGATTTCGTATCTACTTTTAAATCGACGCCCACCTCTCCCAGCTGCGTCTCGAGCAACTCGAACAATTCGTCGACGTCATCGCCGCTCCACTCGTCCAGGATATCCGTAAGGAACTCAAACAAATCGCCGCTGTCGAGGCGACGCTCAATTTCTTCGACCTGTTCCTCGGTGAACGTGTCCAGGATGTCATCCCGCAACGCTTCCATGTCACCTTCTTCGATCGCCTCTTGTGCTGAGAGGCGAATCTGTCGAACGGCTCGCTTGTCCAGGTAGATGTCCATCGAAGAGTCTGCTCGCTGTGGCTTGCACCGCCTTTAGACGATGCACGAAGGGGACGTCAAGGCGACTTTTTGCGGAATCGACTCGTCTGTCAGTAAGTCCTTGCCCAAGGGACGTGTGCGGAACACGCAATAAAATAGGCCGGACAGCCGCTTCTTCGAAGATTCGCTGCTCTCCCTCGTTCATCAGGTCCAACTTGACGTACTGAGTCTTTGGCCCACGCTGACCGGCTCAACTTTGTTGTTTGCCAATGTCACGTTGAGTTGGGCAAGCTAGCATGTCACGAAGAAGGTAGTTACACGCAACCTGCGTTTTCGCGCAACATGACTCGAACTGGATTGGGGATCGGCGTGGCGGCGGCGTTAACGTTGGCAACGTCGCGGGGCATCGCTGACGCTACGCCCGTGACAAAGGCTTCCAGCGATTCTCATTTCTTGCAATATGGGGTTTCATTCGCCACCGAAAACGTAGCCTGGGCAGCAGACGTGTGCCCGTCCGGGGTTGGCAATGTGCCGTGTATTCTCGGTCCTGGTTTCGGCGCCACGATTCGTGTCGGCTATCGATCACGCAGCCCGTGGTATTTTGGTGGGGCCTACGAGTTCTCCCACCACGACTCATCCAATCTACTGAGACTGGCCATACTTCAACAGCTTCGCGCCGAAAGTCGCTACTACTTCGATCAAGGTGCACGACTCACGCCGTACCTATTGGGAGGACTCGGAGCCATGATCTACGGGAAATGAGTGGGGCGCTAACAGCGGAGGCCCGTCGACTCATCTTGGTGTCGGAGCCGAGTATCAGGCTGACGAATCAGTTGTCGTGGGCGTTGGACTAACCTGGAGGGCTTTGGTCTTTCATCGGTGGACCGACAGCCTTCACGAACGGCGCGCTGACCGATATCTCGGCTTTGGGCTTGGGCATCTGGTGGCGCTCGAACTCATCCTGGAGGTAAGGGATCCTCTGCCCCGTTGGTAGTTCTAGGCCATTTGCGCGAAGCTTGCTGCAAGGGCTTGACGGCATGGGCCGTTACGAGTTCCCCTGAGCAGGTGCAGTGCGCTTGCTGTGGAAAGGAGAATCCCAGGGGCTTGAGGTTCTGCCAGGATTGCGGAACGGGTCTGGAGCCCGTAGGTGCAACTCACGCGATTGTGACGGAAGCCGGCACGGGAACTGCCGCGCCTGCTCCAACCGTGAAGGCGATCAATACACCGCAGTCTCCTTGTGAACCAAGTGCCGCAGCAATCTCCTCCCGCCTCCGCCCTGAGGTGCCGAATTTCGACCTTGGCTATCGCAAGAACGCAACAAAAGGTCCCTGCACTCGATGCGGTTCGATGGTGGAGCCGAGTCACGCATTTTGCCCACAGTGCGGCGCATCGCTCGTTTCGTCAAACAGCCCCATTGCGGATGCCGCACACAATTCAATTCCACCGGATCAAGCCACACGAATAGGGTCACGCGCAGGTGATACCCCCGAGGCGCACGACTCGCGAAACACAGTGTCCAGTTCTGTAAGGTGCCCGTTCTGCGGGGTATCCGTCGTAGCCGATGCCAACAATTGCCCTCAGTGCGGTCGTAGCGTGGCCGTTCGGGCGGAGTCATTCCCGAGCCCCTCGAACGGCCAATCGTCAGCAAGCCACATCGGCCAAAGCGTAGTCACAACGGTCCGCCCGCCGATCAACAGTCCCGTGACTTCCCAACCCAGACTGGCTGCACCAGGCCCCTGCTCTCGACTGGTGCTGCTGGGGCAGGATGGGTCGGCTCAACGTGACATTCCACTCGTGGGCGACCGGGTAGATCTGGGTCGCTGTGAGGGCGAGATTCTGCTGCCAGACGATGCCTTCTTGAGCAATCGTCACGCTCGGTTCGCCGGTCGAGACGGTACCTTCACCCTGTTCGACCTGGAATCCGTGAATGGAATCTACCTGAAAATACGTGAAACTGTATCGCTGTCCGATGGAGACATGTTCTTTTTGGGACTGCAACTCCTTGAGTTCCGGTTGGAACCGCCCCAAATGGCCAATTTGGCGCCCATTCGAGTAGCCGGATGCAGTTTGTTCGGATCTTCGACCAGTCCGAGGTACGCTCGTCTTAGCGAAAGGACAACTGACGGTGCACCAAGAAGTGTTTTTGTCGTGGGGCGTGATGAGACGATACTGGGACGCGAAGTCGGTGATATTGTCTTCTCTGGTGATCCGTTTATGAGCCGCCGTCACGCTGCCTTGACCCGCGACCCGACAGACGGCACCTTCACGCTTCGCGATTTGGGCTCGTCCAATGGCACTTTTCTTCGCGTCCGGGGCAAAGCCGATCTAAAGCCTGGAGATCATTTGCGCATTGGACAACACCTCTTCCGTTACGAGAAGGACAATCCGTAGGCAGAAACTGAGATGACTGACGCAGAAGCCCCCGCATCGTCTACGGGACGCGCCGGAATCATCAGTCTGAATGTCTTCGGCAGGACCGATGTCGGCCAAATCCGAGAACACAACGAAGACAATTTCCTTGTGGCGGATTTGACGAAGAGAACACGCAGTCTGACAGAATCCGAACGTCGTCCCGTCGTTGGTGAACGGGGTGTGGTGCTGGGCGTGTGTGACGGCATGGGTGGTGCGGCCGCAGGCGAAGTCGCAAGCCAGATGGCGGTCGACCTTATCTACGAGCGCTTCATCAATTCCGAGCCTCCGAGTGACCACGACTCACTCGCTCGACGGCTCGTACGAGCCGTCGAGGCGGCTGGGCAAAGAATCTTCAACGAGGCGCGCATGGATCGCAGCCGTCGCGGAATGGGAACAACGGCGACGATTGCTGCGCTGGTGGATAGCCGAATGTTTATCGCGCAAGTGGGCGACAGTCGCGCCTACATCCTGCGAAACGGCCAAATGATACAAATCACGCGCGACCAGTCATTGGTTACACAGCTGATCGAAGCCGGCCAGCTAACGGAAGAAGAAGCCGAAACATTCGAGCACAACAACATCATTCTCCAAGCGCTCGGCACGGCAGATACGGTTCAAGTAGATTTGACATACGTCGATTTGCGGCGGGGTGATCGGCTCATGTTGTGCTCTGATGGATTGACGGGAATGATTCGTGCGGAAGAAGTCCGCCAAGTGCTAATCAACCAAGTCGATCCGCTTCAAGCGTGCAAAGAACTGACCGATCGCGCAAACGCCGCGGGCGGTCATGACAATATCACCGTCATCGTGGCGGATTTCGAGGGAGACGGTCTGCTGCCTCTCGGACAGGAGGAGGACTCCATCAGCTACCAGAAGTACGCGTTGGGTGAGGAGCCAGCCTCGGCCAACATGGCTTGGATCCGTCCTGTGGCTTCATCGCCTCCGTTGACCGGAACACTTAGCGACGAAGCGTCGCAAGAGGACCGCGCGCTGCGCGTTGCTCACACGGTCCTGGGCCTGGAAAGTCCATTGGCTCAGCTCGACATTCCAACTCTGCCCCCGACTGGCAACTCTTCGGAACCTCCGATAGTGCAGTACGACCCTGGCCAAGAACCCATCAATCTCCCAATTTCGGGTTGGCCACCTGCTGCTGTTGGCGCGTTAGTGATCGGTGTCATGATCGCCGCGGCAGTTGCTGGCTACTTCGTTTTTCATTGAGCTTTGATGACAGCGCAACTGGCAGTTCTTGCCCAGTTGCTCCAGCTTCTGTGGGCAACCCGCCCGCCCGTTCGAACGTCGGATCACTTGGCTGGCTTGCACTCGGCCCGGCAAGCCGTTCGTTGAGCTCGGGCTCGAGCCGCCATGGCACACGATGGCTTGCTGCCCAACAATCGCTGGTGCACGTGGTCGTTGACGGCGGTAATACCGAGCCATGGCCATACAAGAGGTATCGGAAAGAGATTTTGTACACGAGGTCGTAAAAAACAAACTCCCCGTGCTCGTGGAATTTGGGGCGGAATGGTGCGGGCCATGCAAGACCGTGGCGCCCGAGTTGAAAGCGCTAGCCAACGAGCTTGAAGAGAAAGTCAAAGTCGTTACAGTTGACATCGACCGTTCGCCTGTTCTTGCTCGTGAGTTAGGCGTGCAAGCAGTGCCGACGTTCGTCGTTTTTGACAAGGGTCGGCCCGTGAATGCTCACTCGGGCGCGTTGAGAAGAGCCCAGCTACGGGAATTAGTCGAACCGTTTCTGCCAAGGCAGGCGGGCGCTCTCAAACCCGAAGAAGTTGCAACCCTGCTCGCGCGTCGCCAGGTGGTTCTCGTGGACACACGGGACAAAGCCGTGTTCGATCGCGTCCACCTCCCGCAGGCCATCCATCTGCCCATCGCTGACATTGAGAATCGGATTGCCGAGCTGTACGGGTTGCCGGCCGCTCCTGTTCTATATTGCCGCTCTGGTGAACAGACAAAGGAACTCGCGAGCAAGCTAGCCGAGCGGGGTACGCCCGCCAGTTTTCTAGAAGGCGGCGTCTTGGCGTGGGAAGCGGCTGGATTGCCAGTCGAACGACCCTAGCTCCGTGCCGCAGCCGCCAGCAGGGACGCATGCAAAGAGAAGAGCCCATCGCTCGAGATTGGTGCGCACTCAACGGCGCTGGGGTTCATTTCCGGGCAAGCACAAGTGCTTCGGCCAGCACTTCGCGCACCGGTACTTTATGTTTCTCGGCAAGAACCACGCAAGCATCGAACTCCGGCTTGAGTTGAACCGGCCCAAACGGCCCTTCCGCGACCTTCACGGGCACCACTCCAAATCGAGTCTGCACCTCAATCATTCTTCGGGGACGCTCTAGACGCGCGGCCGTGGTACGCCGCACGCCGAGGGTCGTCGTTTCGCTTAGAATAACTTCACTCAAGTGCAATGCATCGCGTGGGGCCACAATCGCCGACAAAACGATTCCGGGCCTGCCCTTCTTCATGGTGATTGGCGCGGCCCACGCATCAAGCGCGCCGGATTGCATGAGCAGCGACAGCACGTGCCCAGTGAGTTCTCCCGTCATGTCGTCAATATTCGCTTCGAGCACAACATGCCCCTCGTTATCAGAAACTCGGCTTGATTGGGCAGGCATGCCGAGAACGGCTCGAAGTACGTTGGGCCGATCCTCGAACGAAAACGTCCCAGCACCCCACCCGGTACGATCGGGTGACATGTCGGGCCAACGCGTGAATTGCTGGCAAACCGTGGATACGATGGCAGCACCTGTCGGCGTCACCGTCTCCGCCTCCAGGCCGGCTGCATAGGTCGGAACACCGCGCAAACATTCTACCGTGGCAGGGGCAGGCAGCGGAATGACGCCATGCCGGCAGCGAACGAAACCGTGTCCCAGCGGCAAAGGCGAAGCCATGACGACAGCACCAAGATGAACGAACGCGGCCGCCGCACCCACAATATCGACGATCGCATCAACGGCGCCAACCTCATGAAAGTGGACGCGCTCAATTGGAATCTGGTGAACTTTCGCTTCAGCCAGTGCCAATCTGCGAAATACCCGAAGAGCCAGCACGCGCACGTCCGTTGACAAGGGACTATTCTCAATCAAATTAACCATTTCATCGTAGTGGCGTTCTTGTTGCCCCTCGTTAATGTGCACGCGAAACTGACTGGCTCCAATCGCACCAACGCGTCCACGCTGCAACGCAAGCCGAAATCCAGTCAAACCGAGCATGGCTACCGCGCCTTCGATCACGCTGAACGGCACACCTAGATCGACGAGAGCCGCAATCGTCATGTCGCCGGCTATGCCGCTTGAAGCATCAAGAAACAGTATCCGCTCGCCGCCATAGCCCGCCTCCAGTTCCTCGCGGCTGGCGTCAGCGGGGGCTGCACCTGTTGGACGAAAATCGGCAGACGCGTGTGTATGGTCGTGCGGATGTGCCTGCCGTGGTTGCGTGTGCGGGGCAACGTGCTGATGCGAGTGTTCTGCTTCGTCCACGTGCGACTTCATGGCGCCTGGAATGTCTCATGGGGCGCTAGCCGATCCAATATTCGCAATGCAGCCATGGCGGCCCCAAAACCATTGTCGATGTTGACAACGGTCAACCCGGACGCACAACTGCTCAGCATGCCGAGCAATGCCGTGAAGCCCGACAAGGCGGCTCCGTATCCGATGGAAGTAGGAACGGCGATAATGGGCGACCGAATCAACCCACCGACCACGCTGGGCAACGCGCCTTCCATTCCGGCAACCACAATAACAGCTGGAGCTTGTTCAAGCTTCGGCAAATCACTCACGATTCGATGTAGGCCTGCTACTCCGGCATCGTATACTCTATCAACTGCCACGCCGGCTACACGCAGCGTCTGGCATGCTTCCTCGGCCACAGGAAGATCGCTGGTCCCAGCGGAAACCACGGCAACCGGATTGCCGCGCCACCTGCACCCGTCGTCTTGAGCATGGATCAAGACACGCGCGGTTGCATCGTAGTCAAGTTGCGGCAGTTCCCTACGAACAAGCTCAGCCTTCTCGGGAGAAACCCGGGTCACCAGTACTCGGCCGTCCCCGCGCAGCAATTCGCGGCCGATTAGTGTGATTTGCACAGCAGTTTTGGATTCGCCAAACACTACTTCAGGCATGCCTTGCCGAAGGGCTCTGTGATGGTCCACTCGCGCCACACCCAGGTTGACATAGGGCAAATGCTCCAATCGACTCAACGCGTTCTCAGCAGTAATGGCGCCGCTTTGAATCTCCCGAAGCAGCGCCAGGATTCGGCTTGCGTCCATTCGACAAGAACCTCTAGCACTCGAGCCCGCAATCCACGCCAATATTCCACCGCGCATGCCCGTACCAAGCTCCCGTGGCGCAAAATGGTGTGCCGATGACCTTGCTTGGAGCGCAATGCGTGCTTCCCTCTGGAGGTGCCGATCCCTCTGTCCTTTTGGGTAGGAGCCCTGCTAGGCCTAACGTTCGCTCGGATTGCGCACCTGGCGCTTTGTGGTTCGAATGGATCGTCACTAGCCACACCGGCATTTGCCGTCGTGGGTGCCTTTGGCTTGCTAGTGTTTGCACCGATCACGGGCATCTCTGTTGCGCTCGCGCCCGACTGGGCCTGCGCATATCTGATCGACAGTCAGCGGCTTCCTGCCGCCTTCGAGACGCTCTGCGTTGTTCTGTCTGCCCTAAGCGTTCCGGTGGGATTTCTTTGGGGCGCCGCTCCCAGCGCACGCCGCCGCTGGAATACGCTAACGCGGCGCATCGGGCTGGTCTCAATGGCCCTGGTGGCGACAGCAGCGGGACTGTTGCCGAGACTGACAGTACAGGCAACTTATGCCCAATTTCACGGCGACTTCGGCACCAGACCAATCTCAGGTACGGATCTCGGCTATGCCCTGCTGTGGATGTTTTCGGTTCTTGCGCTAGGCATCACTTGGACAATCGTTTCGCTGTACCGGATGGGTCAAAATCTGATCGGGGATTGACAGAACGTTTCGGTCGCGAAAAAAGGGTGACGTTAACTAATGCCTTCCCATCTTGACGAACTGAGGTCTCATGCCCGCAACGTGGTCAACATGGCGCAGAGTCAGGATGTTGACGTTGCAGAGGTGAGCGCCGGCCAAGGTTGGAACCTTTCTGCAACGATTCGCCTTGGCAATGTCGAACTCGTCGAAGAAGCAGGACACCGGAGTCTGAGCCTGCGCGTGCGACGCGACGATCGCGCCGCTGCGTCCACCACAAGCGACCTTCGGCCCGAAGGGCTAGCTCAATGTGTGCGGCATGCGCGCGAACTGCTCGAGTTGAGCCAACCGGATCCGGATTCTCGTCCAGCAGACGCAACAGAACTCTATGTGCAGACGGATCTGGACCTTAGGCTTTTTGACGAAGAACTGGAACGACTAGATACCGATCGTGCTATCGAACTTGCCACTCAAGCTGAACATGCAGCATTGAGTTTCGATCCGCGACTAACGCTTAGTGAAGGAGCGGAGTTTGGTCGCGCCGCGAGCGAAACGATACTCGTTTTGTCGAATGGCTTCGAAGGAATCCGCCGAGGCACGCAAGCTAGCCTTTCGGTGTCACCGGTCGTCGAAGATGTCGCAGGCAAGCGACGTCGAGGCTACTATTACTCTGCCCATAGGTTCTTCGCTGATCTGGAATCGCCTACCGTGGTTGGTGAGACCGCTGCCAAACGCGCCCTCGCGCAGCTCGGCGCCAAAAGCGTCGCGACTTGCGAGGCGGCGGTTGTCTTTCATCCAGACGCCGCCCGCTCGATCGTTGGAATATTCGTTGAATGCATTCTTGGCGGGGCGCTTTGGCGTAGGTCAAGCTACTTGGTGGATCGGATCGGAACGCTCGTCGCCAGCCCGCTTGTGACTTTTGTCGATGATCCACTTCGCCTCTGTGGTTTTGGCTCTCGATTGTTCGACGGCGAAGGGCTACCGTGCCGAGCAAACACGGTCGTCGAGAAAGGGCTCTACGTGTCCCCACTGCTGGATAGCACGAGCGCCCGCAAGTTGGGAATGAAATCAACGGGTAGTGCTAGCCGTCACGGCGCGCAGGTGTCGTCGTCCATCAGCAATTTCATCATGCAGTCGGGTAACGCAAGCCCCGATTCCATCATAGCGTCCACAAAGCGTGGACTGCTCGTAACGAGTATGATGGGGTTCGGTTTCAACCCGGTTACCGGCGACTTCTCACGCGGTGCTTCCGGCTTTTGGATTGAAGACGGCAGACTTGTTCATCCCGTCAGTGAAGTGACCATCTCGTCCAATCTCGATAACATGATGAAGAACGTCGATGCTGTCGGTGGGGATTCGGTCGTTAGAAGTCCAGTAGTCGCACCCACGTTTCGCGTTTCATCAATGACGATCGCGGGCTCATGATTCGGCCCTCCGAGGCACGTTGTCAGGTCGAGAAGGACTTTCAGGCCAGGCAAACGGCATACATGTCCAACGCTGCCCCCATGGTGAACAACCGCCCACGGGCGGGAACAACAATGCGCGGACGCCGGCGACTTCTCGCACGAATGCGTCGCCGTATCGTGGCGCTCGTTGGTGCTATATTCAACTCGTGACTCCTGAGGAATTACGCGCGCTACGCGCCGCACTGAACTGTACGGTACGAGAACTTGCTATGACGCTTGGCATCGATCCAGGTGAGATCGCGGCTTGGGAACAGGGCGAGCGTTTTCCGACCAAGAAACATATCGCCGATCTTGCTAAGCTTGGCCGGTTGGGCCCAAAAGCAGTATCTCGCAAACCAAGACGTCGCACCCAGAATGCACTGCAAGGCACTGCTCGACTCGCAGACCCCGCCTTCTGGAAAATAGTTCGTAAAATCGCCGAACATCCAGAACTCTTCGACAGAGTTTGTCAACTCGCGCAAGACTACACCGATCCAGTTGACACGACAGTGTCGAACTCGTGAATAGGAGAGCAACCAGGAGAGGGGCGTTCCGTCAGAGCCACTATCGTTCGTCCTCGTCGTCCTCGTCGTCCTCGTCGTCCTCGTCGTCCTCGTCGTCCTCGTCGTCCTCGTCGTCCTCGTCGTCCTCGTCGTCCTCGTCGTCCTCGTCGTCCTCGTCGTCCTCGTCGTCCTCGTCGTCCTCGTCCTCGTCGTCCTCGTCCTGGTCGTCCCGGTCACCATCACCTGGGACCTCGTCGTCCTCATCAGTTTCTTCATCCTCCGTGTCTTCATCATCGACGAGATCTTCATCATCTTCGGCTTCATCGCGACGCTTTGAATCTGTCTTGACACTACCCGCAGAGCCTTCAGCAGAGCTCACTGTGACCTTTGTGGAGTCACACCCAGCTGCAGCCGTGTCGTAGGGGGAAGAGAGAGCCTGCGTTGAACGGATCAGCTGGAGCGACGGCCCCACCCGAATCATTACCGTCTTGCTCAAGTCCCAAGTCCGCGAGTCCAATGGGTGGGCCTTCTCCGATTTCCTCTTCGTATTTTCGCTTTGAATCTTCGCTAAGTTCCGCAAATTCCCGCAGCGTGGGGAGATCCTGTAGTGATTTGAGACCGAACAATTCCAAAAATGAGGGAGTCGTACCGTATAGCATGGGTCGCCCTGGTTCGTCTTTCTTTCCAAGTATTCGTATCAGATCGCGCTCCAACAGCCCTTTCAGTACCGGTCCGCAGTTGACGCCGCGAATATCGTCGACTTCGGGTCGCGTGATGGGCTGACGGTAGGCCACAATGGATAAGGTTTCCAGTTGAGCACGCGACAACCTTACCGGACGTTGCTCCAGAAAACTCCTAACATACTCGGCAACGCTCGAGTGTGTTCGGAACGCATAGCCGTCAGCCACTTCGTCAATGCGGATACCCCTGTGCTCATACTCGCGCTGCAATTCTGCGAGCAACTCGAGCGTCCGCTTCCTGTCCAACTGTAACCCTTTGGATAGTTCCTTGATCGTGACAGGTTTGTCGCTGACGAACAGCATGGCCTCAATGGCGTGGCGAAGCAATGCCCCTGTGTCGTGAATGTCACCCAAATCCTCCAAGAGTTCGCCGGCAAGAGCCATGACGGGTGCACGCGCGTCATTACGCTCATGTCCATTGACGTCATCTTCGCTCAACGTGGCAGAATGCGGCTCCGGATCGTTGGCTCCGTCATCGATACTTGACAAGACACTGTCGCTATCCGTGTTCGGAGTGATATCGGCCAGACGCGGCATGGCCCCCGGCAGTTTGTTAGTCTGTCTTTGGGCGTCATCGACGCTCTCCGCGTCCGCCGCATCGCCCAGGATTTCCAGCGGCACATTGTCTACAATCGTGGGCTCCGGGTGGTTGGTTCCGTCACCGCGACTCGACGAGATATCAATGAGACTCTTCCCAACCGGTGAAGCCGCGATTGGCTTGGCTTCGTCGTGCCAACCTGAGACGTCGTTGACCTGCACGTTGTCGCTAGTACCTGATTTCTTCGGCTCCTTTGTCGAAGCGCGCGACTTAGATGCCGGCTTGACCTTTTGGGTTGGCTCCTTCAGCGGCTCCTTTGTCGAGGTGCGAGACTTAGATGCTGGCTTGGCCTTTGGAGTTGGCTTCTTCAGCGGCTCCTTTGTCGAGGTGCGAGACTTAGATGCCGGCTTGGCCTTTGGAGTTGGCTTCTTCTTGCTAGTGGCCATTCAGGGTAGCTCCGATTTCTCATCGTCACTTAAATCGGTACGCGCCGACTCGCTCGGCCTCAAACCTTGATCCGAAGCCGTTGCCGGCGAGCCATCCGGGGCGTCCGTAGCTAAGCTGTTCGATTCGGTCACCCCGTTGATTTCCTGAACAGCCAATTCAATCGAAATGGGCGCCAGTGCGTCCTCCTGGTGAATATTCGTCAAGCGCAAACGCGTCATTTCGAGCAGCGCCAAGAACGTGACAATCAATTCGGCGCGAGTCCGCTGCCCTTCGAATAATTCATCGAAGGCAACTCGCCCAGCGTGGCGCAGCTTGTCCACGAGTTGATTGATTCGTTCAGTTATTGATAGGCGCTCAAATTCTATTTGGTGGTCAAGTATTGTGTTTGCCCGAGCTAGAATTCGCTGAAATGCGTCGAGCAACTTGAAGATGCTGACCGGTGCGACAGGCGCAGGGTTTTCCAGCGTCTCGGACTTCGACCCCCGAGTAAAGACATCACGCCCAAGGACGCTACGGCTCGCCAGCTCCTCCGACACTTGCTTGTATTTTTGATACTCGAGCAATCGGCGGATCAGATTCAGCTCGTGGGTCAAGTTCCGCTTCAGCCCCCTCAACATCATCGTCGGCTGGTGGAGTCGGGAGCAAAAGACGAGACTTCATGTGAGCCAACGTCGCCGCCATGACGAGATACTCGCTCGCGACGTCGATATTGAGCTCCTGCATGAGCGCCAAGTACTGAAGATACTTGTCGGTAATGAACGCGATGGGGATGTTCAAGATATCGAGTTCGTGTTCGTGAATCAGATGCAACAACAAGTCGAAGGGGCCCTCGAACCCGGGTAGTTCCAGATGCAGCTCGGCACCAGCACCCACTACAGAGTCAGCATCGGAATGGCTGGAAGGTGCCGACTCGTCAGAACCAGCTGACTTCTGAGCCGATGCAGGCTTCTTCATTCGGATCGCTCCTGATGCACAGTACTGTCCCTTGGCGCAATGGAACGCATACAAGGTTTCGGAGGATGATTCGGCATGCGCGATCGAATCCGAATTGCTAGACCTATTTCTGGCTTTGACGCCAGCACGGGCGGCGCAGCCTAGCAGGTCATCGGCTGCAAAACATCGCCTTGTAAGCGCCAGGTTAATGCACTTTACGGCCGAACAGCCGAGCGTCTGCCTCGTCATAACCTGGTAGTTCTCGGTAGAAACGCGGCGTTGCGGTCGAGCTGGTCGCAACAATCACCACGTGCGCCACGTGTGTTCTTTTGGATGTTGCGACAATCGCAAGCACAATCGTAAGATTCTCCTTCATTTTGCCGAAATTTTTGCTCGCGCGGGTGCACAGCTATCCAAACTCCGCGCGTGCACCCTAGAAGGCACTTCCCGAGAGCTGCAGGGTTTTTTCCGACTACCAGCCATGCATAGCGAAGCAGACCCAACACCGGCTTGCACGAACGATCCGCTCGTCGGCCTCACAGTGGGCGATCTTTTCACAATCGAGTCGCTGATTGGTGCGGGCGCCACATCGCGCGTCTACCGAGCCTCCCACTTGGGCCTTCGCCGATTCGTCGCCATCAAAGTCTTGAACTACGAGAGTCTTCAAGCGCCCGCCGCACGAGGCAGGTTTCATCGCGAAGCTCGAGTTGCAGCCCGTATCACCCATCCAGCAGTGGTGCCAGTGCTAATGACAGGACAATTCCCGATGGACAACGTGACGGGTGGCGAAGCGTTCATCGTCTACGAATACGTCGATGGTTTGACGTTGCGGCAGGTACTCGACACCACGGGTCCGCTGTCGATCGCTACGATTCTGGGCATCCTGGTCGCGGCGAGCGAGGCTGTGGGTGCTGCGCACGTAGTTGGAATTGTTCACCGCGATTTTGAAGCCCGAGAACCTGATGATAGTTCGACAGAACGAGAATAGAAGCATCTTGCGCGTCTTGGACTTTGGCCTCGCCAAACTCTACGAATCGACGGAAGTTCCCCTAACGCACACGGGCGCCATTCTGGGTACCCCTAGCTATTTGTCGCCGGAAGGCGCCCGCGGTCAGCCCGCTACACCTCGCAGCGACGTGTACTCCTTGGCGACCGTTGCATTCGAGTGCTTTGCTGGTCATCCGCCCTTCCAAGATAGCTCTCCGATCAAAGTGCTGATGCAACAGGTGGATAGTGAGCTGCCCCCACTGGTACGTCCCGCAGGTTCGGGTGACGTTCCGCCAGCAGTCGCCAAAACAATCATTGCTAACCTGTCAAAGTCTCCGGGTGACCGCACGGATTCGGCCCTTGGCTTCGCGCGATCGCTGCGCCAGGCCGCCGCTCTGCACAACTTGTCGATGGAGGATTTCGGGCCGGGATCCCATCTCTGGAGGAATTCTTCCGATGTCGAACAGTGGTTTGTCACCGCTGATTGTTGTGATAAGGCACCCATGGATGAATCGGGATTGTCATGAATCGATTGCCTGCAGCCGTGCACACATGTCTGGTGTTGGCATCGATCTGTTATGCGCTTGACGTGCATAGCCAAACGTCGGAATCGTCCGCGTTTGACCGGAGCAGTTTTCACGGGAAGGCGGAAGTCGGCTTGGGTCTATTGGGCTTGCCGACTGCCGAAGTCTGTACCAACCGTCACATCTTCTTGGGCTGCAAGCGCGGTGACAGCAGCCCAATGCTGGAACTCTGGCAGCTGTTTCGACCCAGTCCGTTGTTCTCCGCTGGTGCAGGGATCACAATTGGTCTTTTTCCAATTGCCGACGCTCCGAAGCAGGAAGCTCAAGGGGTCAGTCGAGATCACAAGCGGGGCTACCTAACTGCCGAGGGGATCGTTCGATTCTACTGGCTTCGCGGCCCCGTGTGGGAAAGTTGGATTGGGGCAACGGGAGGCTTGGTCGTGGTCAGCGACACATACGCAACCAACAACGCCACGACAGACCGCGCGTTCATCGGGCCTCGAGGAATTACCATTCGTTCTGAAGGCTACACTCTGGGCATAGCCACAGGTGTAGCGAAATCGTTGACTGATGCCTGGTCAGTCGGCGCCAGCCTGCGATATGGCTTGTGGTCTCTGCCCAGAACGCCGGCCCGTGACACATTGGGCGATGAAGCTTCGCTGATTGGACGCGTCGCTACAATCGTCATCGGCGTCAACGTGGGTTACCGCTTGAAGTTGTGATAGCCGCCTGGACTGCTCGACAATACTACAATACTGCAAACATTCCCCCTATGACGTCCGCAGTTCGCGGCCTGGGCCTCCTGTTTTCTTGAGGCGCGAAACTCGTTGATCCTGAGTCAAGCTTACTGAAGGCCGCGTTTTGGGGCCGGGGCCCCAAACGCCAACACAATAGGAACGTCGGAACGGACGAACAGGTGGCGTGAGTAGCGCTAAGGTACAGGTCACCGACGTGCCGGGTTAACACGGCAAGCATGGCTTCAGAGGCTGGGAGGAACATCCCACTAGTATTGGGATGTCAACATAACAATCATCGATAACACGCGCTCAAGCATCACAGCGACACATACCAACATGAACAGAGTCTTAAGCGGTGCCCAAAGGGACTGGAGGGCAATCGGACCTAGCGCGCGTGCAACAAACGCGGTCGCCACGTCGAAGATGACGCTGGCAATCACGAACGGGACGGCCAAAGCAATGGCGATGTGCACCCCTGACAACAGGTCGTGAACCACACGAGCCAGAAGGCTGTGGATTTCTTGCGTTTCGCAGTTCAATGCAACAACAACTCGACCGGCCCCGCCCGTCTGCAGAAAAACAGCGGCTGCAGCGAGCCCAAAAAGAGTGCCCGTGGGACTGGTTCCCGCGTCAACCGCAGGTACGTGCGAATGCTCTTTCGAACCCCGCAACTCATCGAGTAGCCCACCCGCCATACTGGCTGCCCACAGTACGACCGCGGCGCTCAACGCGATGGGCAGCCCTGAGACAACCTGAATCGCGATTGCAGGACCCAGTGGAAGTGTGGATGGCTGCGACAGCGCCGGAATCACCGAAAAACCGAGCGTCACGGCCAGGCCTACCCGCGCCCCCCAGGGTAGTGCGCGTAGACCAAACGCCGGCACCAAGATGACCACCGGCATGACCTTGGCGGCACTCAGTATCGAGTTCTTGAGCGCCTGCACGGTCGGCAAAAGCTGGGCCAACGAGTCGAACTGAGTCTGCACGTCCACGCAGTTATAGCCCGATACTCGTGGATCGGGTGAACCGATTCTGGGACAGCGTACTTGGCGACACGGTAGCAAGAGCGAACACGCGAAAACCGGGGGGCAGTGGAGGCTGGTCCAAGGTAAATGGCCAAGATGAGGGTCACCAGCGTTGCGTGCGCCGAACAGATGCTGAGGGCCGGCACGTTTCGTTAGCCCGTAGAAAATCAAGAAACCTGCACACGGTCATTGACGACAACACGGAACACCGCTAACCGTCATGCCCTCCTAAGGGATTGTGCATGAGTCTCGACGTTTCGCTGATTGGACACACCACGCAACCCTACTTGCACGAGATGGATTGGAAGAAGTCCATCACCTATGCGCTGGGCATTGGCGCCAAACGTGATGAACCGGATTACGTGTATGAGGGACGCGGGCCCAAGGTATTTCCAACCTACGGCGTCATTCCTGCCTATGAGCCACTCGTCGAGTTAGTCAATCGTGTGGGCGGTGGATTTGACAACCTCGTGCACGGAGCGCAATCGATCCGAGTCCATCGGCCCTTGCCAGCGTCCGGAACTTGGCAGACCGTCGGCAAACTCAACGCACTCTACGACCTAAAACGTATGACACAAGTCGTCGTCTCGACGGAAACGAGACTCGACAACGAGCTGCTGTTTGAAACCGAATGGATGATAATTCTGTTCGATTGCGGCAACTTCGAGGGTCCGCGACCACCACGCGCCACCAAACCGGATGTCCCCGATGGGCGACCGCCGGACTTTGAGGTAAGCGAACGGACTTCGCCCGAACAGGCCCTCTTCTACCGACTCTCAGGAGACTACAATCCCCTGCACATTGACGCAGAATTCGCGGAACGACTAGGCTTCAAGGAAGGTCCCATTCTCCACGGCCTTTGCACGTTCGGCTATGCGGCGCGTGCGGTCATCAGGGGGGTATGCGGGGGCGACGGTAATCGATTGAAAGCGCTCCACGCGCATTTCAAAAAGCCCGTTTGGCCAGGGGATGAGTTAGTGACACAAGGTTGGTTGTTGGAGTCACGCTTGTGTGCCATCAACGTTACAGTCAAAGGTCGTTCAGATGCCGTACTTGGAAATGCCTACGCGGAACTGGTCTAGTGCTACTCCACGCCATTTGAGATACGCGGCTGGAAAGCCTCATCGAGAGCGGGGCGGAGCGAGAACCGGACCGGAATGTACGGGGGTACTTGAGGACCGGAAGCGCAGCGACAAGGAAGCTATCGGCGAAGATCTCCAGCCGTCGTGTCAGGTCGGAATATGGCGAAGTAGTGCTAGGATGAAGCATTGCCGACTACCAATTATCACACTGCTGTTGGGGCCAATCGTCTCAGCCTGCATAGTAACCACACGCGAAGGCCCCGGCAGCCCACCTAAAGCCGCGGTGGAAGAGCGCGCAGTTACGAAGCCACCTGACGCCATCGGGAACTTGCCAACTGAGATCGGCGCGCGCCATTTGTTGGTGCAGTACACTGGGGCACAATCGGCGCCGGCGAGCATCACGCGATCCAAGGGGGAAGCGCAAAGAAGAGCCGAAGAGGCACTCGCACGCGCCCAGGCTGGCGAAGATTTCGTGAGCCTCGTCGCAGAGTATTCCGATGAACCCGGAGCCAAAGAACGAGGTGGGTCGCTTGGTCGCTTCCAGCACCATGCCATGGTTCGGCCATTTTCAGAGGCGGCATTTCGCCTAAAGGTGGGACAACTCTCGAACGTAGTCGAAACACCGTTCGGGTATCATGTCATATTGCGCACGGAATAGGCGTAGCTATGGGCCCAAGATGTGCCGAGCGATGACGATTCTTTGTATCTCGCTAGTCCCTTCGCCAATCTCGCAGAGTTTGACGTCACGAAGGAACCGCTCAACTTCGAACTCCCTCGTGTAGCCGTAACCCCCATGGATCTGCAGTGCGTCATTGCAGACGCGCGTGGCGACCTCACTCGCCAGCAGTTTCGCGGTCGATGCTTCCAGCGAATAGGGTCGATTCTGATCGCACAGCCAAGCAGCACGCTGGATCATCAACTCTGCGGCATCAAGTTGCGTCCGGGCGTTCGCCACCATGAAACGAATTGCTTGATGTTGCGCAATCGGCTTGCCAAACGTTTGACGTTCATTCGCGTAACGAATCGCCAAATCCAGCGCACCGCGCCCAAGGCCAAGCGCCATGGCTGCGATCGAGATACGGCCACGATCGAGAATTCGCATTGTATCGTAGAACGCTGCTCCCACGGCGCCTAGCCGATGGCTGTCGGGAACGCGGCACTGCTCGAAGCGCAATTCCGCCGTATCGCTGGCCCTGCATCCATGTTTTTCTACGATGCGGCTCACGGAAAACCCCGGCGTTCCTTGGTTGACGACAAAGGCGGAAATTCCGCAATGAGCTGGGCCGTCATCGTGGGTCCGTGCCAAGACAACACAGAAGCCGCCAACGGACCCTTGAGTTATGAAGGTCTTGGTGCCGTTGATCACCCAGTGCTCGCCTTCGCGCCGCGCCTTGGTTCTAATGGCTGCAGCATCTGACCCCGTCCCAGGCTCCGTCAGCGCCCAGGCTGCCAGCCACTCACCGGTAGCCGCCCGCGGTAGATACTTACGTTTCTGATCGTCCGTTCCGACACCCAAAATGTGAGCCACTCCGAGGCCGTTGTGGCTGGCTATGGTCAGCGCGAGTGCTCCATCGAAACGCGCACATTCTTCAACACAAATCGCATACGCTAGCGTGTCCATGCCGGCGCCGCCAAATGCTTCGGGAATCGCAATCCCTAGCAGCCCAAGGTGGGCAAGCTTTGGAAGCAACTCGGACGGGAAGCGCTCCTCGGCATCCCAAGTCTTGGCGTGCGGCGCCACCTCACGCTCGCAAAAATCTCGGATAGTTCCGCGAAGTATTCGATGTGATTCGGACAACTCGAAGTCCACAGCTACTCCTTGTTCGTACTCCGTGCTTCGGCTGCAGATGACACCGAGCTCGCACTGGAAGCGGCCGTCGCAGGCGACCGCGTATGGACGTTTTCAAGCAACTTCTTGAGCCGCTCGAGCTTCTGGTCGTGCGTCAAGCACTTCTCTTTTGCTTGCGCGGGCGTCAATTGCGAAAGAGCCAGTTCCTCGTCTCCAATGCCAACGACAACGCGTCCTTGACGCGCAAAAACCCACTCAGTCTTGACCCCTTCGTTCGAGCCATGCCATGAGATGCCAAGAACTCCTAGTTTGGACTCTGACGCGCCAATGGTTTTCTTCAGTGTCTTCATGACATCCTGCGCGGACGCTTCATCATTTCTCGCCATGATTGCGACGCGATACCTGCGGTCGCCAGCGGCGTAGAACCCATACGACCCGGGGCCCGCACCCTGTACACCCAGGATGTCCCGCGGTTCGTAGACAATGCCCATTGCCAGGCGATCCGCTTCCGGAAGCAGGGCCGCCGCATCTGGCAATTCGGTGTCTCCAGGAACCAGACTGCCGATAGCCTTGGCCAATTCGGGTAGTATGATGCTGGCGCTTTGTCGCAAAGCATCCGGTGACTCAGTGTCATTGACGTAGCTCAACTCCGCTACGTAAAGCCCTCGCCAGATATAGGCAATCGTGCTGGCCAGCGCTCCCGTTCCTCCAACCGCCAAGGGCTTAGTCTTCGTATCGATTGGATCGGCATCGGCAACAACGCGTCGTGTGTAAAATCCATAGGCGCCGCGTGTCGTCTCGAACCGCGAAAGAACCACATTCACTGTGCTCGTCGAGCCTTTGCCATCCGCGTAACGCACGGTAACAACGCGTTCCAATCCGTACATTCGGTAGACTTCGCATTCGCCATCGAACAATTCAGTGCAGACCTGGTCCAATGTACCCGGAGCATTTTTCCCGTACGCGCGCGTCTCCGAATTGGGGTCAATGCAGTACTCGCCCACCTTGCGAGGGAAGAACGTCGCGGACGTTGCGTCAGCGACGTTGCCACCTCCCTGCGAGCAACGACCCGGTTGGTTCGATTCCAAAGGCGGCGGCAAATCACTCCGACCTGCGGCAATTTCCTTTTTCCTGCAGCTTGGGATCGAGATAGCGATGACGAGGACGAGGCCTAGTTTTCCAGGTCGCAAGTTCATTGACTGACCTCCCGGGGCGTTGCGCCGCGCAATAGAACGCGCCAAGCTCGCGGGCAATCGAGTCTGTCACTTTCGTTTGGCCCGGGGGTTTCTGGGCAATAATTCCCCCGAAACTCCATCGAACTACACCGGGCGTATGAGCGCACTCAGCCTACCGACTGAACTACGCAAAGTTTTCAGGAACCAAGAAATCTCTGCACTCTTCAATCTGCAGGCCGTGGCTGCCGCTGAGCAAAACACCCGGCGATCCGCTTGGATTGCTCAGGTCCGGCTCTTGCTACTCCAGATTAGGTGTTACAGAACTATCGACCGGTTCAGTCGGACAGACAGCAGGTACGTGGCTTCACGCTGGTGGAGCTCATGGTGGTCGTAGTCATCATCACTGCGCTGGCTGCGCTGGCGATTCCTTCGATCATTCGACAAATGCGCGATCGCCGCACCAGGCAAGCTGCGGAAGAGATTGCCTCTCTTTATCGGCAAGCTCGGCTTCGCGCGTTGGGACGCGGTTCTGCCGTGATGGTTCGATACGATAGCGTAACAGGCTTCGACATGCGCGAGGCCGTTCTGGGTGGAAACGGCACTTGCGCAACGCTTCCCACAACAAACTGCGCCACTACTCAATGGAATCAACTCGCAAACGTCCCCAACGGGTCGCAATCTATCGCGCAGTTCAACCCGACGACTGGCGTCTACAATGGCGTCACGAGTATCGTTCACGCGTCCCTCCCCCAGGTGGGGGGCGGTTCTGCCCTTACGACGGACCCCGGCGTGCCAAACCTCGACGTGTGTTTCACGCCGATGGGACGGACGCTATTTCGCGTAAGCAACGATCCTACCATCGTACTGGCACCCATGACGGGCGTGCCAACGGTAACCGTATCCCGCGGTACAGGCGGGCTTACGCGCGTCGTGCTCATACCCCCCAATGGTCTAGCTCGAACGGACGTGTCTCAATGATCGAGTTGACTATTCGCAGACGCAAGGTCCGCGCCGTTTCAACGCGCGGATACACGGTTGTCGAGCTCATGATGGCGCTCGGCGTTTTCGCCATAGGCGTAAGCGGCATCATCGCGATGCAAAAGGTAGCCGCCGCAGCCAACCAGCACTCACGCGCATTGTCGCTCGCTACCAACATTGCTCAAGCTTGGCAAGACCAACTAAGCGCCGATTCCTCTCTGTTCAATCAAGCTAACGGCCTCCTAGGAACGCGCTGGCTGGCTCAGCTAAATGGGGCTGGAAATCAAGTTGGCTGGTTTCGGCCGACCTACAATCAAAACCTCGGGATTGGCGCTGCGTTCGACGAATTGGGCAATCCGGTTGACGAAACAGCCGCGAACCCCAAAGAGGCTCAGTTCTGCGTCCACTTGCGCCTTACAAGGCTCTACCCCACCTCGCCTGGCATTGAAGTCATTCGCACGGAAGTCCGCGTGATCTGGCCGCGTGCACAGGGCACGATGTCGCAATCATTTTGCGACACGAGCACGGATGCCGCCAAATTCGCCGACGACCCTAACGCCTACAACAACTACCATTTCCTCTATCAGGCTTCTGCAGTGAGGCAGCAATGAGGCGGGTCCACGGACATCGGACGCAAAGCAAATCGCCCAGTGGGCTTCGCGCTTTCACGTTGGTCGAATTGATGGTGGCAGTGACGGGTGGTCTGTTCATTTCGATCATCGTGTTTGCCATGGCGCGGCAAGGCACGCGGTTCTACCAGCAGGAATCGCGCATTGCGGAGGCCACTTTGGCTGCAACCATTGGCATGCAGCGCCTGCGCGCTGATATCGGGCGAGCTGGCTACATGGCCTCATCCAACATCACAGCGGATTCGACTCTCTGCACGAACCTGACAGCGCTCAATGGTTTCAAACTGCTCCAGACGATGGGCAGCATTCAGATCGTGCAGGAGTTCGATCCCGGCGTTACGACAAACCCGGATCTGCAAAATGGCGGGCCCACCAAGATTCTGCCAGACCGTATCCTGCTGGCGGGCGCCTACCAGAATGCCGATCGTTTCATCGCTGGCTACTTGCCCACCGCCCCGGCGGGCGTAGGTGCCGCGCCGATCGCTGTGCCACTCCAGCCAGGTATCGGCGCACTGGTCCGATACGGATATGCAAGTCTAAAAACGGCCGATCAGGCGGCCCTTCTAAACTCATTGTTTCCCTCTGGTCGCGCACTTCGACTCGTCAATCAATACGGCAAGGTTGCCTACGGGATAATCGTCGGCACATCCGGCGGCAATTTGCCGGTGATCAGTCTAGCGACGAATCCAGCAATTCCACTACGCGGCACAACCACCAGTGTCTGCCAGTTCTCAGGCGTTGGCGTCGAGGTCAATGTCGTGAACTTCTATCAGTACCGAATCGCTGACGTGAAGCGCAGCGCCGCCTACGGTGGGCTCTTCGGGCAACTGTACGCCTCCACCGCAAACCCGTGGGATGCCAACCGCACAGAACTAATTCGTGAAGAGCTCGACCCTGCTCTGGGTCAGCCTTTCACTCAAACAAACCAAGATCGCACGATCACGACATATGCCCCAGAAATCATCTCCGAGTACGCCGTGGACTTGAAGTTCGAAGTCACATACGCCAACCCCTGGCCGAGCCCAACCCAACTACTGACGACATCACCTTCGACCAGCACGACGGTCTACACGATTGCAGGTGCAGTCACCGACGCCAATGCAAAGCCACAAAGTGTCCGCAGTGTTCGCATCCGGCTCAGCGTGCGCTCACGTGAGGCTGACAGAGACCAGCCGATTCCGGGTACAGGTTTGTACCGATTGGGTATCACGACAAACAACAAGACAACTTACGCCAGAGTCCGCACGTTGCAGTCTGACGTGGCGATTCCAAACAACTATTGAGCGAACCAAAATGACCAGGATTGTAGGTTCCTTCCAACTCATGACGCACCGCAACAGTGAGCGCGGTGCAGCGCTGTTCGTAGTGGTCATGGTCATCACGCTGCTCACGGCAGTCGGCATCTTTGCAGCGCGCTCAACTGGCCTCGTCGATGCTGCTGTCGGCTATGGGCGGCAAGCTTCGCAAACATCGGCACTTGCGGATTTGGGCGCAAAACTTGTGGCTTCTGAACTCGGGCAAGGCCGGGCTCAGCGCGTGTTCCAGCTCATGGACCCGAGCCAAAAACAATACTGCCCCTCGTATGCCAATTTGACGTTAACCTTGAACTTGACTGGACTTCAACCCTGCTACGCCTTCGATTATAGCCAGCTAGAGGCGCGCGTGTATCAGAATACGAGCAACGCGTACAACGTAATCGAGTACCAGACCGATACAGTTGACGGGAGCCTTGGCCCAAGATTCGCCGATGCGTCCGTCACGTCTGGAGTTGATGGGGTGCTAGTTGTCGAAGTATTCGATCCTTTCCAAACGGCCAATATTCAGGGTCAGAGTGCATCCCAGGCCTCGGGCATGGAGGTAACGTTGAACTCAACCGCCCAAGTGAGGTCATTTTCAGCCTTGGCAGAGCGTTCACAAACCAATGCCCAATGGTGCGGAACCAATTCGGCTTCCACTTCGGCAAGTGTCTTGAGTATTCGCTCGCAAATTCTCGTTCCGGTCCTGTGATCGGGCCATCGAAGGAGTCTGTCATGAACAGAATCACCCTAAGAACTCTTACGCTGAGCGCCTTTTGCGCGATGTTCTCCTGCCTGCCATGCGCGTCAGCGCAGTCGGACATCGCAGGCGCGGCTCCCAACGTGCTACTGCTGGTCGATACGTCGGGGTCGATGGAATACATGACATCCACGGCGAGCCAACCCACCTGTGACCCAACCGGTACCACGACTTCGCAGAAGAGCCGATGGGTGAACTTAGTCGAAGTGCTTAGCGGAAGCATCAATAACTATCGATGCGTAACGGTTGACCGATCCAGTTCAGCATTTGTGTCCACGTATTCGCTCGGCGGCAACCGTCCAGCGGACTTTGGATACTCAATTCCCTACCACCGACCCATGAGCGGCAATCCAACCAATCCAACCGGTTTGCCCTGCATTGCAGGTCCGGGAACAATCGATCTGTCCAGCAATGCGTTCTCCGTTTCCGGCTCCCGCGTGAGCTACACTCAGTACGGGACTACCAATAGCTGCATATTCGACCAGAATAATTCGGACGGGCTCCTATTGACGTACACACCCCAGGTACGCTTTGGCCTGATGACGTTCGACACAAACACGAATGCGAGCACTGGCTACAGCGGGACAGTCTCCGACTTCGCAGGAGGGATTGCCGGAACCTGGAGCTACTTCGTTGCTGGCGCCGGAGGCACTGGCGTTAATGGCGCACATCAAGGCAAACCCGGTGGCTGCCCCACGCTCGTTGACTTTGAAGTGGGCGCACGCAACGCGGCCGCTCCGCCTTGGGAAGGTCGAATGGTGGCGTTTGGTGATCCGTCGCCAAACCCAAGTGACGTGAACGACAACCCGACGACTCGCGCGCAATGGATCCGCGAAATCCTGCTAACGACTCGGCCCTTCAACGCGACCCCCATCGCCGGCATGCTCGACGACGCACGCGCGTTTCTTTGGAGTGACAAGTCAAAAGATCCACTAGACTCTACTGGCCAGAAGGATTTTGGGCCGTACAACGATCCATACGTTCTAGGTGGATGTCGAAAAAATACCATCGTTCTGCTAACCGACGGCGAACCCAATCTCGATTTGCGCACAGATTGCGAGAAAGCTGGCGGTACTTGCCCCTACGACCCTGCGTACAAGATTGCGCTCGATCTGTACAACCAATCCGGCTACAAACAGGTGCAGACCTTCGTAATTGGGTTTGCGGTATCGCAAGTGAAGATGCCGGACGGTAGCACCAAAGACTGCCGGACCTTAACCTCGACAGACGTCGATTTGACGAACTCCAGTAGCTTCTGCTCCCAGAATTCAGGCAACGCGGCGCTTCGCGCCTGCTGCGTTCTGGATCAAATCGCCTACAACGGCGGCACCAGTCACGCATACTTTGCCGACAATACGACTGAGCTTCGGGCAGCGCTGAGTTCGGTTCTTTCTTCCATTTCCAAGAACACAACCAGTCGGACTTGGCCGGTCATGTCCGCGGCAGCGGGCACGGCCACAGGCAACGGAAGTGCGGCAGGGTATAGGTTTTACACGTCGTTTAAGCCAAGGTTGGACCTAACAAGCGCCGGCCTTTGGTCGGGCGTGATCGAGCGTGACCGGTTCGTGTGTCAGACGCAGACTGGTAGCCCTCCAAAGGCTGTATTGCAACCGGTGGACAGGAATTCGGGAGATGAGTTTGCCGACAATGTGAATTCCGAAGACCCTAAGACCAAACGCTTCTTCTATACGTTCATTGGAGCCACTGAAAACGGATCGATACTTTCCACGGGCATGTTGCGACCCAACTTGCTCGTTGATGATGGTGCAGGACTACACTCAGGGCAACAGAAGGGGGGCAAGCTGGATGATTTTCTTACCAAAGTTGACCCGCTAGCTATGAACGTGACCGATTTGACTTGTGCCACCGACAGCCCGGCTCCCTTGGCTCCGGCGTGCGCAGCAGATCGACTAAAGTGGTTGCTCGGTGAATCCTACACAAGTAACTCAACCACGTACGCCCGCTGCGCTAATCCTGGTTCCAACGACTGCAGCCTAGTGGCAGATGTGTATCATTCGACGCCCGTGGTCGTGAACCACCCGACCGATGCGCCACGCGATGAGACGTATCAAGCGTTTGCTGCGGCTTGGACTCAGCGGCCACTGATGTTGTACACATCGACGAATGATGGCCTGCTGCACGGGTTCAAGGTGGCCACGAACTTTGCCAATCCAGGTGATGATACGCTCCCCGTCAATACGCTGGCAAACAACGAACTTTGGGCGTATTTGCCGCCCGCAGTCCTACCGGACGTTGTCTCAGAATACCCTGGGACACACCTTGAACTGCTCGATGGGGCACCCGTCGTGTCTAACGTCGTAGCCACGCCAGTCTCGGGGCGCCTCAACGGCGATGGAACTCATGTATACGCCTTCGAGCGCACTTCTGACGCGTTTGGGTCGGCCACGGCTGTGGGTGGTAACGCTAATGCAACCACTTGGCGAACGGTTCTCGTTCAATCCTTCGGCAAACACCGCGGTGGCTATTTTGCTTTGGACATCACCAACCCCGATCTGGCCAGCAATAGCCCATACACGAATCAGGACCCTGGACCTGAGTTCTTGTGGCAGCTCACGGAAAACAGCACGAATCGCTGGCTGTTCGGGCCGAGCGGCACCACCCCTTTGATCACGACGCTCTTTTTCGCACCGTTGACATCTGACAGCGTGCCCCGCGAAATTCCGGTCGCCATATTACCCGGCGGCAATGCAGACCCCGACGCAACCGGCAACGTTCCACGGGGCAATACAACGCCCGCAGGAATTCCAGCTGGATACAACGTACGAACTTCGGTTCCGAAATACTCGTCACCGGATGCCCTCGCCGCTCGCTCGCTCACCATCGTTCGACTGGATACAGGGGAAATTGTCCGAACATTCCGCCGCAGCAAGACCGAGGGAAACATACCTAAGACAATTCAGAGTAGAGTCGTCGAGGTGCCTATCGATTCGCCCATCACGGGGCAGCCCGTAGCATACCCAGCCCTGGTCGGTTCAATTGCGGATCGAGTGTTCGTGGGCGATCGTGACGGTGGGCTCTGGCGCGTGGATCTCTCATCGACCGATCCTTCGAGCTGGACCATGAAACTCTTCTTCGACGCATACGCTGGACAAGATCCGCGGGCGGGGCAACCTATCGTTACCCAGCCGCAGTTGTCGGTTGACAACCTCGGTCAAGTAACCATTGCGTTTTCGACGGGTAGCCAAGATGACTTTTCGGCAAACAGTGCGATGATCAACTACGTGTGGTCCCTCACGGAAAGCATCGACTGGAAGAACAATGGTGCCATTGGCGCAAACGTCAATTGGTACCGGCGATTCAACGGCGGCGAACGCGTCGTGGGACCGTTGCAGCTGTTTGCGAGTGGGCTCTACTTCGCGACGTATCAGCCGGATTCCGGCACGACGGCATGCGGCGCGGGAACAAGTCGGATTTGGGGCATGCACTACCACGATCTGGTTGATTCTGGCGGCCTCGACAAGAATAATCCCCCTGTTTCGCCATCGGATGGCGTCGAGGCCTCCAAGGGCGGACGACCCTGGCTTCCTCAAGATGGAACTTCCACGACTACCTATGTCCAATTCCTGGACAATTCGATCAACCTTCTCGCGGGGGCGACAATTTTTGGCGTGGCCGTCGCGCAAGTGCCAAGCTGCGTCGACAATTCTTCTCCGACGGACAGCTTTTTCGGTAGCGGAGTGGTTCACACTACAATGCCCAATGTCACGCCAGCTACCTATGAACTCGTGATGCAGACCGGAGCCTCAGGGAAATCGAGTGTCTCATCCGCTGCAACGAACGTGACCACGCTGAGTTTGCCGTCACCGAACAATAGCCCGCGAATCGCCTCGTGGGCGACAATCATGGAGTGACGTGTGACGCGCAAGCCATTTTTCGTCATGCTGTTGGCAGCAAGTTGCGGCCGTCACCGCGCGTCGACCGGTCAAGTCAGCGCCGATGCTGGCGTGCAACCCGTAGACCGGCTCCTTGTCAGTGAACTCGCACGCAGTAAGCTTCTAGTCTTCGGTTTCCCCATTCCCCAGGGCATGACGGTCTCCAGGCGCTTTCCTGACAGCGTGCACATGGTCGGTTCCGTCTCGCCGGATGGGCTCACGGCATTCGTAAGAGCGCACGCGGCGACGGGCCCAGTCGAACTCATCGGCAACCGCAAGGTATTCAGCAAGGTCAAGATTCGCGGAGGGGATCCGAGCCGACTGTACGATATCGAAATCGACAGTTCGGGCTCGCTGCAACAACTTATTGTCAGCGATGTTACGCCTCCGCCACTAGAGCCTGGGTTGTCCGTCGAAGAACGCTGGCGCCGTGCCGGCTACAATCCGGACGGGACTCCCTTAGCGTCATCCGAAGCTATGTAGGCGGCGTCAGCGCCCAGGGTTCGCTTAGTCATGTGGGTCAGCGGGTCCCTGGCCCGCTGACGGTGACCAGCGACCCTAACGCACGAAACTCATCGATTTTGAGTCAAGTATTGGGAACGCCGTTGTTTGGGCCGGGGCCCAAACAACCAACACAATCAAAACGTCGCGACGGACGAACAGGTGGCGCGAGCAGCGCTAAGGTACAGGTCACCGACGATTCGGGTTGGCATGGTGAAAATGGCCTCACCGGCTGGGAAGGAGTCCCATTAGCTCTTAGGGAACTTGTCAGGCGGCGGATCGTTCAGCGGTTCACCTCGTCGTTCAAGCGCATCGCCTCGATCAGTAGCATGTTGATTCGCCGCTGCGGCCGCTGCAACGGATCGATTTTCTGTGGCTCGAACGTGTATTTCCCCTTCTTCATGAGCACAACCTCCCGCAAGACATCAATGGGGTCTTTCTCCGTCGCGCCTGCTTGTGTCTGAACGATCGTCCCTTCAACGACTTCGATGATGATAGTGGGCTTACCTTTGACCTCCACACAAACACGTCCGGTGCGCCGCTCCATCTCAAGCATCGTCAAGAACGTCGGCACGGATATCTGAGAGACATCTCCGTGCACCGCTGCTTCGTCAGTCGAGGTCGGTACGCTGGTGTGCACACTATCACGTCTGGCGCGAAGCCGAAGGGCCATGCCTAGGAGCGCATCGACTTGCGCAATGACTTCGTCGTATCGAAATGGGGGAGTCAGAAACACATCGGCACCGAGCGCAAGCCCCTCGAGCCGCGCAACGCGATCCTCCTTTTGCGAAAGCAGTAATATCGGCGTGCCTGCCAATTTGGATTTGTCGGCACGGATACGCCGAGTGACCCAGAAGCCGTCGATATCGGGCAGTACAACATCGCAAAGAACGCAGTCGGGTTGAATGGCCACGGCCTCGTCGAAACCCCCGCGCGCGGTCGTCGCGACCTGGGTTGCGTAGCCGGCGTCCGCCAAGAATTTCGAAACAAGTGTCGTCAGCCACTCGTCTGCTTCAATGATGAGGACGCGACCACGCGACACAAGTCCAACGTATCACGAGGTGGTTCCCTGTGGACAAGTCTGACGGATCCAGGGGGACCGGCCTTTGGGCGTCTGCCTTTGGCTGGCGGTTTCGGCACAAAGTGCTGGCCGAATTGCTGGCGCGCGGTACCAGTTGGCCGCGTGGCAACCACCGATCTGCGGCAGACCCCACTCTTCACAATACACCAGCGACTTGGCGCACGTCTGGTTCCCTACGCGGGCTGGCAAATGCCAGTGCAGTACACCGGCATCGTGGCTGAACACCAGAGTGTGCGGGAGCGCGCTGGGTTGTTCGACGTTTCACACATGGGACGTCTGGAGGTCACGGGCGCCGGTGCGCTCGAGGCCGTCAACCGACTCATCACGAATGACCTTCTAAGAATCCCGGATGGCAAGGCTGTGTACGCCTGCTGCTGCCGTGCCGACGGTGGCATTTTGGACGATGTCATCGTCTATCGACACAACCCGCAACACGTCACCGTCGTGTGCAACGCCTCCAATCACGACAAAATTCTGCATCATTTCGAGTCCGAGATTGCCGCATGCGCGCGTCTCAATGACGTCAGTTCTTCAACCAGCTTGCTGGCGCTTCAGGGGCCACGCGCCTTGGACATCGTCAATCGCGTGTGCTCTTCCTCATTGGCCAAGCTTGCAAGATTCGAGTTTAGGTCGGCAACTGTTGGCAATACAGCCGTGACTCTTGCACGAACAGGCTACACTGGCGAGGATGGATTCGAGATCTTCCTTTCCGCAAATGACGCCGCTGCCTGTTGGAATCTCATTATGGACGCTGGCATTCCAATGGGACTTGGTCCCATTGGACTCGGCGCGCGCGACACACTTCGGCTTGAGGCATGCCTGCCACTGTACGGACACGAGATTGACGAGGCCATTCATCCATTCGAAGCGGGTCTCGGGTTCGCAGTGAAGTTGGACAAGCGTGAGTTCGTGGGCCAACCCGCACTGAGAGCCAAAAAGGAGCAGCCGCCAACCCGGAAGTTGTCGGGACTCATAATCACCGGCCGGGGAGTAGCGAGGGATGGCTACGCCGTGCTCGACGACGCAGGCCACAACATCGGGCATGTAACGTCTGGTGCGCCAAGTCCAACCTTGGGTCGTCCAATTGCCCTGGCCTTTCTGTCAATCGCACAGGCGACAGTTGGCAACCGGGTTTGCGTCGATTGCCGGGGAAAGTCGGTATTGGCTGAAGTCGTTCCCATCCCGTTTTACAAACGAAATCAAAGCAGCTAATTAGCATTTGCGGAATCTCAATGCGAGTGGGCCTCTATCAAGGAACTCTTCAAGGACGGTTTCATGACGGCAGCAAAAGATGTCAAACCCAATCGATTCTACACACGGGACCATGAATGGGCATTGGCAGCGGGCAATGAGGTCGTGGTTGGCATTACTGCTTTTGCGGTGGATCAGCTAGGCGACATAACCTTGGTCGACCTTTCAATTGCCCCCGGCCAGCGGCTAGATTCACACCAGTGTTTTGGCACAATCGAAAGTGTCAAGACGTTGAGCGATTTGTTCTCACCGGTGTCCGGAAAAGTCGTGCGTGTCAACCAAGAACTACTTGAACACCCCGAATTGGTAAACGATGATTGCTGGGAAAAGGCCTGGATGATTGCCCTGGACCCTGACGAACCCATCAATGCCGGCGGCGGGCTGCTCGATGCCCCTAGCTATGCGGCGTATCTCGAGCAAGCAGGCTAGGCATGAGCAGGGCGGCAGGGACCCCTCTTCGTTTTCTCGATACCTATGCATCTTACGTTGACCGGCACTTGGGATCGGGCGGTGATGACGTGGCGAGGATGTTGTCGTCGTTGGGATTTCTAAGCCTCGAAGAACTGACCCAAGCAGCAATTCCCCAAACGATCGCCACCCGTCATGACCTCAATTTGCCCGAAGGCATCGATGAACAACATGCACTTGCCGAACTGCGGTCGGTGATGTCGGCGAATCGGACGCTGCGAACATTCATGGGTCTTGGCTACGTTCCAAGCCACATGCCTGCGGTCATACAACGCAATGTTCTGGAGAACCCTGGCTACTACACTCAGTACACGCCGTATCAAGCCGAAATTTCCCAAGGCCGCCTGGAGGCTCTTCTCAATTTTCAAACACTTGTTTCTAGCCTCACCGCACTGCCTCTGGCCAATGCTTCATTGCTGGACGAAGCAACTGCGGCCGCCGAAGCGATGGTTATGTGCCGTTCGGCATCCAATGGCCCGGAACGACCCGTTCTGATCGACAAGTCATGCCATCCTCAGACCATTGCTGTCGTGCGCACCAGAGCCAAGGCATTGGGCATTGATATCCGGGTGTCAACGCTGGTTGAACGTGACATCGAGGTTCTCCGACCCTCATGTGTGATCCTGCAAGTACCCGCAACTGATGGGACAATCTCTGACCCACGACGGTTGATATCCAAGGGCCATGCGGCGGGCACCCTGGCGGTCGTGGTCGCCGATCTGCTGAGCTTAACGTTGCTGGTGCCACCCGGTGAACTGGGTGCGGACGTTGCAGTAGGCACAACCCAGCGCTTTGGTCTACCGCTGGG
Organism: uncultured delta proteobacterium; assembly: GCA_963811985.1. Taxonomy (GTDB): domain Bacteria; phylum Myxococcota_A; class Polyangia; order Polyangiales; family Polyangiaceae; genus FEN-1139. The sequence continues at coordinate 108,319 of CAWEUH010000037.1, read as the reverse complement.
TTTTGGCGGCCCGCACGCTGCGTACCTCGCTACGAGCGAAAAACTAAAGCGGATGATACCAGGACGTATCGTTGGCGTATCGAGAGATGCGGCGGGCAGGAGGGCGTTCCGCCTTGCGCTCCAGACGCGGGAGCAACATATCCGGCGCGAGCGAGCAACCAGCAATATCTGCACGGCCCAAGTGCTGCCAGCTCTTATCGCAACCTTCTATGCTGTCTATCATGGTCCGAAGGGCCTGACCGCTATCATGGAACGATGTGTCCGCTCAGCACAGTGGCTGGCTGCAGGTTTGGCAAGTTTCGGGTATGAGGTCAACGCTGTAACGGCATTCGATACGCTTCGAGTGTCAGTGACGGAGAGCCAAAAGACACGCATCTTGGCTCTTGCACGCGAGCAATGCATTGAGTTGCGCAACGACATCGAGGACAGTCTTTGCATCACGCTGGGTGAAACGACGACCGCTAGCGACCTGATGGACCTACTGCGACTGTTCTCGCCAACGGGCGTTCTGACCGGCAACCTGCCAGAACTCGACGAGTTCGCGCGCGTAGCAGTTCCCGAATCGATGCGCCGGAGCAGCCCTTTTCTGAGCGAGCCAGTCTTCAACGCCTATCACACGGAACACGAGCTACTTCGCTATCTGCACCGGCTCGAGAATCGTGATTTGTCGTTGACAACTTCAATGATCCCACTTGGTTCGTGCACTATGAAACTCAACGCGACGGCTGCCATGGTGCCCATATCATGGCCGGAGGTTGCGCTAGCTCATCCTTTTACGTCGCCCGACAATGTACCTGGATACACAAGGATCATTCGAGATCTCGAGAGCTGGTTGAGCGAAATCACTGGGCTCAACTCTGTTTCACTACAGCCCAACGCCGGTGCACAGGGCGAATACACCGGGTTGCTCGTCATTGGTGCATGGCACGCGCACCGCGGCGACTCGCATCGCCGAATCTGTCTCATTCCCACATCGGCACATGGGACCAATCCAGCCAGCGCGACTCTGGCAGGACTGCAAGTGGTTTCCGTCGCGTGCGACTCAAAGGGCAACGTTGATTTGACTGATCTTCGTACCAAAGCCAAAATGTATTCGGACACCTTGTCGTGCTTGATGGTGACCTACCCTTCCACCCACGGTGTCTTTGAGGAGAACATCGAATCGATTTGCAAACTCGTGCACCAATTCGGCGGGCAAGTCTATTTAGACGGGGCCAACATGAATGCCCAGGTTGGTCTGTGCAGGCCTGGTGACTATGGCGCCGACGTCTGCCACATCAATCTCCACAAGACATTCGCGATACCGCATGGAGGGGGTGGTCCGGGCATGGGCCCCATTGCCGTCGCAGGCCACCTGGCACCATTTCTGCCGACTCATCCACTCAGCAGCAACGACCCACTCTCAATAGGCTCGGTCTCTGCCAGCCCATTCGGCAGCGCCAGCGTCCTTACCATTTCATGGATGTACATGCGCATGATGGGAGCGCAAGGTCTGAAGACAGCATCCCAGATGGCGATTCTGAATGCCAACTACATGGCGAAACGCCTGGAACCCCATTTTCCAGTTCTGTACAGGGGTCGGTCTGGCCTATGCGCGCATGAGTTCATCATTGACGCGAGGGGTTTCAAGAAAACCGCAGGCATTGAGGTCGATGACATCGCCAAGAGGCTCATGGACTACGGATTCCATGCGCCGACCATGAGTTTTCCGGTGCCCGGAACACTCATGGTCGAACCAACAGAAAGTGAATCGCTAGCGGAGCTTGATCGTTTATGTGACGCACTGATGGCAATTCGAGAGGAGATTCGTCAAGTGGAGGATGGCCGGTGGCCTCGTGATGATAATCCTCTCAAAAACGCGCCGCATACAGCAGATGACGTAACTAGAAGTGAGTGGCATCACCCCTATTCGCGACAGCAAGCAGCCTTCCCCACCCCGTACACACGCGACTCGAAGTTCTGGCCAGCCGTAGGAAGAATCGATAATGCTGCCGGTGACCGGAATCTTATCTGCACCTGCTCACCGACGTGACGTCCACAAAAGCCAAGTACGTAGGTATCGTACCTTGGCGTGACGTCACCGGGCCGAGTCAGCATTCTCGGGTCGCACAGCGGGGAATGTGTTCTTCCACCACGAGGTGCCGCTCTGTCTGTAGACCGTCAGGCGCGCCAGATTCGATCCCGAAAATGGCCGAGAATCCCTGTGTGTCGTGCGTACCGAGCATCGCACCCAATTCCAGTTCAAGACCCCAAGGCCCACCTCCGATGAGAGTCGCCGTCCCACCGTACACACGGTTTAATCCCCAGAAGCGAGCCAACCCACCCAAGTCCACGGCAACCCCCCAGTTGCCGTTCACAAACCCGTAGTCCGCCAATCGCAACGCAGCCGACAGGTCGCTGCCTTTCCCGAACAACGTGTCTAACCGAAACAAGCCACCAACGACAAACGGGTTGGATGGATCCGTTCCCATTCCAGTTGCCAACCGCAAAGTCGGCTTCTTGAAGTTGTCCTCTGCAAACTGACCGACTTGCGTAACTCCGCCGCCCACGAACATCCAGGACGACACGTCCGCCTTCGAGTTGCGCACGAACAGGATCACCGTAAGGAAACTAGTTGCCCCGAGAACAGCCCAGAATCGAAGATTTACTATCGGCACATGACAGCGCGTAGCACGGCAAACGTACTTTTGCGAGCCGTGGTTGAGATTGAATGCTTGCCCCGAGGGGCTGATTTGCCCTGCCGATCTCGGCCCATGGGAGTAAGCGCCAGATGAGCCAGGCGAATTAGTTACCTCATTTGACGATCACGCAGGGTCCGCAGTTTCAGCCTGAGACCGTTGAGATTGATGAAACCCGTCGCGTCTGCCTGGTTGTAGACTGTGTCGGCTTCAAACGTTACTACGTCTTCGCGGTAGAGAGTATTCGGGCTCTTGCGCCCCACAACCCATACTCCTCCCTTGTACAGCTTGAGCCGCACCGTACCGGTCACGACGTTTTGAGTGGAATCGATCATAGATTGGAGCATTTCGCGCTCGGGAGAGAACCAAAAACCGCGATATGCTAGGGTCGCATATTCCGGTATCAGGCCGTCTTTGATGCGAATCTGTTCGCGATCCAAGGTTATGGATTCCATCGCCCTGTGCGCTTTATGCAGCACGGTTCCGCCGGGCGTCTCATAAACGCCTCGCGACTTCATGCCGACGAATCGGCTCTCACAAATGTCAGCCCGGCCCACCCCGTGCTGTCCTGCAATCTCGTTGAGCCTCGCCAGAAGCGAGGCCGACGAAAGTGTCGCTCCATCGACGGCGACAGGATTGCCCCCGTTGGAAATCGATTTCAATGTAGCGAGGCTCGTTGGGTGCTTTTTCTGGGCTCTCAGTGAGTACAAACATTTCTGCATTGGGTTCAACCCAAGGGTCTTCGAGAATGCCGCCTTCAAACGATATGTGCAACAAGTTGCGGTCCATCGAATAGGGCTTCGCTACGGAGGCGGTAACCGGGATTTTGTGCTTGGCTGCGTACTCGATGCAATCAGTTCGGCTCTTGAGCGTCCATTCCCGCCAGGGTGCTATGACGCGTACGGTCGGGTCAAAGTGCATGGCGCCAAGTTCGAATCGCACTTGATCGTTGCCCTTGCCCGTGGCTCCGTGCGCAATGGCGTCTGCCCCCACCTCCTTAACTGTCTGCATCATACCTTCTATGATGCAAGGCCTGGCCAATGAAGTACCCAGCAGATACTCGCCTTCGTAGATTGCATTGGCTCGGATCGCTGGAAAGACGAAGCGTTGTACAAATGCCTCACGAAGGTCCATCTGCACATAGTCTATCGCGCCCGTGCTCTTAGCCTTTTCGCGAAGGCCGCTCAACTCCTCAGCCTGCCCAACATCCGCGCACCACGCAACTACCTCGCACCCATATTCCTCCTTGAGCCAATGCAGGATGATACTGGTGTCCAAACCTCCTGAGTAGGCGAGCACGACCTTCTTTACGAGTCTTGTCATAGTTTCTTCCATTCCCGGCACAGATAACCGAGCCGCTGCATCCTGCCGCCAGTGCGGGCTATCTGCAACGCCAACACTAGCCTTCGGCCGCCGCGCCCAGCCGCTCCAGAATTCGGCGCAGCTCGCCAATCGCACTGACGCCTGAGCCTCGCCAAATCTGCCGCCCCGAGCTATCGAGTATCACCCAGGTTGGAACTACACTAATAACACCAAACGGCCCGTCTCCCGCGAGCGTCGCCGGGTCAGGCATAAGCAGGGGAAACGACAAGTGCAAGGAATCGCGAAACACCCCGACAAGAACCGAGTGGTTGGGCGGTTCCATGGCAACACCCACCGCGTTCACACGGCGTTTTAGTACATGGATTTCCAAATCGAGTCGAGTTGCCGCAATCTGGGAGGCCGTATCATACGTAGTTAGGAACAACACAATAGTCGGTCTCCCGATCGCGTTGTCGGACGAATAGGGCGTGCCATCCGGCATGGCGAACGTCCAGGGGCGAATGGCTTGCCCAACGGGTGTCAATGTGCTGCGCGTAGCCGGCCGGGCAACACAGCCCGAACTGATAGAAATCACTCCGACGGTCAAACAGACCCCCAAGCGCAGTCTTACCTGAGACAAGCCTCCATACATCCGCCGAGCGCATGGAATCATCGGCGGAATAGCAATTGCGGAGTATCCGAGTCTTGAGCGTCAAACAAATCAGCGAAGAACGTTAGGGCATCAGGCAGGGGCCGTTGTGATCGATTGTGCGCAACCACCGCATGCGCCAATTCGTCCACGAGTACCTTGAGTGGGACTGCCTCCAACGTCGCACCATCCAGATTTTGTGACTCCACCGGGGCCGAAGTTCGATTGAGGATTGGCTCATGCCGCACCCACTCGAATCCTTGATTCGGTCTGTAGCCGCATGCCAGTACCTGCACGAAGTCCAGGTACAAAGGTGTCACGACTATGCCAACACGCAACCCGTTGTCGCTGAGGCCGCATAGCCCCTTGGCACCCAGCTTGGGCGTTGCCGCTTCGTCAGCAGGCCCCATCGCACGCGTAATACGTAGCCGCCGCTCCGGATCGGACTCGACCGCGAGCAAAGGGGCAAAAACAGCCACTCGCGGCACGTTCAATCGATCTGTATCATGCTCGACCGCCGTCAACCAGCTATCGCGAGCCGGCCCCTCAAGCTGCTTGTACGCCAAAGCGGCAGCCAACGCGGCCTCTGCATTCGTCGCAAGCGCAGCCAACCAGGCACACCAAGCACTTATCACGCGCCTCTCTGAGGATACCGCTGTATCATGAGCCGGTTCGGATGTTTGCTCTACGATCGCCATCGTACTTGCCTTGCGATCGCGTGTCTGGCTCGCATAGGTCTCGATAGAGTATTCCACATTGTGGCACTACGCAACCCAGAGTTGCACCAGCGTCGCATGCGCGATACTCGATTGGCCGTACCGCCCCCTGGGCAAGATAATTCCAGAATGGCGCCGCAACTGAGGGCACGCTCGTTGTACCTGATGACCAGTGGTCGGAAGGTTGGGCGGAACGAACATGAGGGGTTGCGACACAATCAGCACTGCATCCGCAGATTAGGCGTTGTTGCCTTGCAGCTCGCTTTCCATGTCGCACACGAACTGCTGCAGGTCGGCCGCGCGGTCCTCAGCTGACGCCAATACGAGATCGCCACCGCCGTCAGAGAACACGCAACATAAACCTTCGGAACCCTGCGCTATTGCCTTGACGTAGACGACGTCCCTCGGTTGCACACATAGCTTTCGCGTAGTTAGCTTCGGTCCCAGCAATTCCTTTTTCACCATGGTCCCATTTCGATGTCAATAGCCTATGATTTGTGAAAGCGGTAGATACAATGTGGTTCGCAGCGGCTATGAATACCCTATGCGTTGGAGTTGAGTAGCGCTGCGGCAAGATTGGATTGCACGCTCGCAGCTCGGCCACATTTTCATGTCCCATGCCACCATGCCCACGACCAATCGGCAAATGTTCCCCGTCCATTGGCTTGGCTCAACTACTGACGGTGCTGGCGATGCTGATGGTGCAAACGACCCGACATTGGATGCATCGTTGATAACCACACCGGATGACGAGGAAATTGAGGGCGAAGGGGACTCGACCGAACTCGATATTGGACAATTCATCCAACCGGTACGAAATCTCGGGGCCGACAGCGACGAAGCGGACCTCGAGCTGGACGCGGGTTTGTGGTTGTCCGAGCCCGCGGAGACTGCGGCTGAAGACGACCTGGACGGCCCGCTAGCAGAGCCGGCGTTCCCAGCGGTTTCCCCCGAGAGCACTCTTTGCGACAAAGAAAACGACGACGATAGTGACTCAATTGACGAAGAACTCCAAAATAACGAGTTTCCTGCGCTGGACCTTGAAACAGAGACCGAGGACGACGCCCTAGACGATAGCGGCAAGGACCTCCCTGCCGACGCAAATGATCTACAGCTAGTTTGGTCTGCTCAACCGTGGTGCGAGCAGGGTCTGCCGACAGTCTTCGTACCGCGCGTAAGTCTTCACGCACAGCACGACTGCGTAGTCGTATCGGGAGACGCTACTGACACCCTGTCGCTCGACGACTTTTCGATAATGGATTCTTTTACCGCACCGGTCAAGTCACGATGCGCTGCGTTTCTAGACGACGAAGCCAGGCAATTGCTCGTCGTTACCGTCACCGGTCAGGTAAGGGTCTGGGACCGCGCGAGCGGTCAGCACAACTCTGTGGAAACTCAGCGATTTCGCCAGATTGACCGAGCGATGGATGCTTGGCGTAACCCGAGTACCGGAACGGTCTGGTTGCGCCTTGCAACCGGCGAACTGTCCCGCGTTCGAAGTGACTGCACTGAAGTCGAACGGATACCAATAATAGGGCGCTGTACGGCGATCGGTGGTACTGATAATGCCATCGCCTGTTTGCTAAACCAGTCATGCCGCCTCTCTCTCATGACTGTCGACGAATCCGGCTCAAAGACTCTCTTGCTACCACTAAACGTCAGTGATCTCGCTCAAGCGGACAGTGTGTTCCTTGTTGCGCTTGACAATATCATTGCGGTAGGCGCCCGGGGACATGGCCTGTGGTTGTCGCTAGATAGCGGCACCACATTTCGAAAAGTTCCAGGTTGCCGCAATGTGACGACCTGCACAGTCGGCCAATACTCTGGTAAGTTCATTGCGTGGGCGGCCCTTTTTTTTGAACTCGAAGACCGTTCCGAGTTGGTTGGGATAGACTGCAGTGCGTTGCGCATTCACAAGTTAGCGGAATACCGTGTGGTCAGCGATTCCTCGGGGCCTGAAGATGATCCGCCTGAGCGGGCACGAATTGATGCCTTGCTTTGGGATTCCGCCCGTCGCCGAATCTTGGCCGCTGGATGTTTTGGATTGACGTGCTTTGTGCCGCCGCACGACCCACACATTATCAGTTGAGATGCTGAGACATCCGATCACCAGGCAATAGGTCGTCAATTGCCGGATATCCTCGCGGAAACACATTCTTCGCCAGAAACCTAGTCGCGCGGCGGCGTCTTGGCGGAAACGGCCGCAAGATCGGCGGCAGCGCGTCGGTACAGCGTCTGAATTCTCTCGTCCTTGGGGGAAACGCGAAGAGCCACCGCAAGATGTCTCTCACTAGCCAAAAGGTCATGTCTCGTATCGCGTTCATGTGCCGCAGCTTCCGCCAACCAATCGGTTGCACCGATTGGTTGCTGTCCAAGTTCCACGAGCTCGCGCATACGCGCCCATGCGACCGATGCACCGATGAGGTCCCCCAAGTTTGTGCGCCAACGCGCTTCCCACATCCTAGCTTGCACCGCCACCGCAGAGCTGGAAGTTATCTGACGCGCGCGCGCCACGGCCTGAGACAAATCCCCGACCTCTTTCGCAATCAGGCAGGCCATCAAGAGCTGTGCCGAAGCATCCGGGTGTCCCGTGGCAAGGGTATTGGCTAGAGCGCGCTCCAATAGAGTAATAGCTCGCAGAGGCTGTCCGACAGCCACAAATGCCCGCGCAAGGCCGACGGCAGCGCTGCTGTCTTCAGGACGATATCGGAGGGCCCTTTCGAAGAGGCGCACCGCTTGCTGACTTAGACCAGCATCGGCCATCGCGGCACCACAGCGCATGCAGACATCAAATTTCGATCGAATCGCGGTTGCACTAGTTTCCAGGAATTGAGCATCTGCCATCGCTCCATCCACATCGCCGCGCTTTGCGCGAGTTTCGAATCGAACCCAGCGCACGCTCGAGAGGGTCGGCGCCGCAGCAACGGCTTCATCAACGGCTTGAGCGCGGCCAGCTGCATCGATCTCAAACTCCGCCTTCCGAAGCTGCAACAACGCTCTCAACGGTGCGTAGCGTTCAGATCTGATGGCCGAGTCGAGCGCTTCTACCGCGCCATTGCGGTCTCCGAGCAAGTTCAGGAGCTCTGCCCCGACATTTCCGGCTGCAATGGCGGGCATGGTTTCGTTCACGAGGGCCAGGGCCGCGTGCTCACGTCCACCTGCCAGAATGTCAATCTCCGCTACTGTGAGCACCAACTCGCGGTGGCGGGGTGCCTGCTCGAGTGCCCTTACATAGGCCGCTCGGGCGAATTCAAGCTGACCTCTTGCTAGCGCATCGTCCGCCGATACGGCCAATTCCGCAAGCTCAAGAGCTCGTAGAGTGGATGGCGCGAGTGGGTTTTCGTGGATATGAGTGTCAAGTTCAATTCGCACACCGTCAACGTCAGACAAAAGTAGCCCAAATCTGACGTCGTCGGCAGCGGGCGCTCTGGCTCCAGCCGCAGGCAAGAGGGACCTCGAAATCGTGCGCCCAACCTTTTGATGAGTCCAAATTCGACCGTTGCGCGAGAACGTGTCGGACAAGGCCGCATCCAACGCACGGATTGCCTTTGCGAGCACGATTTGATGGGCGTCAACACCCCTCACCCCATCCATCACAAATCGCGCGTCAGCGTCGCAGGGTACCCAGTGCAGTTCCCCCGCCACTGCGCTGGAATGTTGCACCCAACCAAATCCAATGCCCGTACTGGTGAACCAAAGGTCCAAGGGTCGATCCAACGCCCCAATGACATTCCGGATTCGAGGCTCTAGCCATTGTCGAAGCCGGGACAGGTCTAGGGAAAACAGGATTCTTTGCAGCTGACCCCTACGATGACGAAAGACCGGTACTCCACCCGATAGGTCAAGTGGAAACCTGAGATTCTCGAAAGCGAGTACGAGGTTTTCGACAACCAGCGGTCCAATTTCAACCGGTTCGCGGAGCTCCAAACCCAACCGCCCTCTGTTCGCGCTCAGACACAAGGGCAGGCGTCGCTCGGTTGTAACGCTTCGACTCGGACCCAGTTGCGAAGTGTCCGAAGATTCTGGCGTCGGGGCGCCGAACGGCCCGGATGAGTTGGCCACAGGCATTTATCGTAGCTTTGTTGTTGTCGGCCAGGGCAAAAAGCCTGTGAACCATGTTGCCAGCAAGCAACCAAATTGCCGAAAGCCCTCCGTTTTTCGAAATATCCCATCCGGACTGCAGGCCGCCAGCCCATGCTGGAGTCACCTCGGGTGGCAAGCCAATGCCACGATGTAACTCAACCCTTGCCCTTTTCCAACCTGCGCTTCATCCGCGCAATGAGCTCATTGAAGCCCTGCTTGCGAATGATTTTGCGAAATTGGCTATTGTAGTTTCCTACGAGGCTGGAGCCTTCAATCACAATATCAAATACTTTCCACTGTCCCTTGACTTCATGGAGCAGATAGTCAACCCCGACGGGTTCCTTGCGCTTGTCAGTCTTGTGGGTAGCAATTGTAGGAACGCGCACGCCGTCCGGAACGTTTGAGGGCGCATTGATGGCTACTTCCCACCCAAGGGTCTTGCTAAGGTGCTTTCGGTACGACTGCTTCACCAGTCGTTCTAGCAGGTGTTGAAACTCCTGTTTTTCTGCATCACTCCGCGATTGCCAATCATCACCCAGTGAGCGCTTCGCGAGTTCATCGTAGTCGAAGGTCTGGTCCATTGTCGCGCTGATTTTTTCCTCGCGTGACGCCGACTTCGGCTGTGTCAAAAGCGCGGTGAGGTCCCCTTGCCGGCCGCGAACGTAACTTTCCGCCGAGCCGCCTGCGACAGAAACCTGTGTTAGAAGCAATAGCGCAGCGCCAAGCAGCCTTGCAATCCATCGAGTCTGGTAAGTCATGATTCGTGTCCGAACGGCATTTCTTTGGGTGACCAAGGGTGCCAACCTTTTTCGTACTCGTCTAATCTTAGAATAGGATCGACGCAGCACCATTCATCGAGCTACCCTGTCAAATAGTTACAATTGTTCGTACGCAACTTCCATGCCTATGCTTCCCCGTTGCTTGCAATGCTAAGCAAGAGATTCTCGGATCGGCCCAAGGTCCACTTGGAATGTGGCGCCTTGGCCCCGCGTGCTTTCGACTTTCACTGAAAAGCCGTGTTCATCCGCGATACGTTTGACAACAGCCAGTCCGACACCGGTGCCATGGGATCGAGTTGTGAAGAATGCGTCAAACAGGTTCTCTTGGGAGGCGGCGTCTATTCCGACGCCTCGGTCGATCACTCTGAGTTCTGCGCGGTCGCGCTTTTTGGTCAATTCAACCGTCACTTCGTCTCCGGCCGCGCTTGCCTGAACGGCGTTTCGTATCAGGTTCCAAATCAACTGTCGCAACTGGGCTGCGTCCGCTGATATCGGAAGGTGGGCGACGTCAACTTCAAGCCTGATTCTCACATCCGATACGGCTCGCCCCGAGGCAGAAGCCAGTTCCACCACCTCACGAGCTGTTGCTACAACATCCACGGGAACTATGCTGGGTTTCCGAGGTCGCGCAAGGTCAACCATATCCGTTACAAGATCATTGAGGCGCGCGGCTTCGCTTTGAATAATTGCGCAGAGCTTCCGCTCTTCTGCGTCCAGACCTGACGCCGATTGCAGCAGCTGGATGCAGCCCGATATAGATCCCAAGGGATTTCTGATCTCATGGGCCAGCCCCGTGGCAAGGCGGCCCAATGCCGCCATACGCTCCGCTGTTGCAGCCCGTTGCTCTGCGACTGCCAGTTGTCCCCCCGTCAAGCGCAGCCGTTCCGCTAGGTAGCCTGCCAACAATGTCACGACGATGATTCCAAGGGCGTTCAGTCCGAACCGATAGGCAAGATCTTCATTTGAGAACTGGTAAGCAATGCGGGGTTGATCGGAAGGCCCCAGAAGCCAATGCTGCCAAAATCCAATTGTCATCGCGCCGTAACTAGCAACAGCAGCGGTTGCGCCGATTGACGCTCCCCGTAGTCCCGTCAGTATGGCACCCGCAACGCAGGTCAATCCGTAGAATGGAGCAGCGGCACTGCTGATGCCTCCTGAAATGTAGATCAGTATCGTCCAAGTTATCTGGTCGACAATCAAATGGGTATGAGCAATGTGCTCGACATAGAGCCCCTTTCTGAGCATGGCGCTCGAAACACCGGCGAGTCCAAACGAAAGAGCCACTGTGACCAACGCTAGTCAACTGGATTGGGTTCCCCAATCGATGTACCGACCCGCAAAGGTCAACCCAGTGAGCACGAGCAGCACGGTCAGTACAATGAGCCGTACGAGATTGAGCCACAGCAATCGCCGCGGCAGTGTGGCTCCCGCCAATGACTCGGGAATGCCGAGACCCAGCTTCATGAATGTCCTGTCAATTGGCCTTGATGTTGCCTGCCAACGAGAAGATTGGCAGATACATCGCCATCAACACGACGCCAACCATTCCTCCTACGCCCACCATGAGTATGGGTTCGATGGCGCTCGTGAGTCCGGCCACGGCAATGTCAGTTTCCTCTTCGTAGAAGTCGGCAATCTTGTTCAGCATTTGATCCAGGGCGCCGGTCTGCTCACCGACAGATATCATTTGCACGACCATGTCGGGGAAGACCCCCGTTTCAGCAAGCGGCTCGCCCATGTTCTTGCCTTCACTGATGCGCGCACGAACATACATAATTGCCTGCTCGATGATGACATTTCCAGCAGTCTTGGCGCAGATCTCAAGCGCATCGAGAATTGGAACGCCAGACTGCAACAGCGTGCCAAGCGTGCGTGTGAAACGAGCAACGGAGATTTTTCTCAACACGGAACCTACAATTGGAATCTTCAAGAGCGCCCGATGCACCTGGTACTTGCCCTTCGGCTGGCGATACAAGTAGCTCCCGGCAACACTGAACAGGACGATAATCACAATGAAAATCGGCAAATAGGAGACGAAGCCATGTGAGACGCCAATCATCATCTGCGTCAATTTCGGCATTGCATCTTTGCCGCCGCCAAAGTCCTTGAACATATTCTCGAAGGCCGGGATAACAAACGTGAGCAGTACGGTCATGACGCCCGTGGCAATGAAGATGACGATCGAAGGATAGATCATGGCGCCACGCAATTGCCGCTGTAGCTTCTGCCGTTTTTCCAGGTATACGCTCAATCGGGAAAGTATCGTATCCAATATGCCGCCAAGTTCGCCAGCCTCGACCAGATTCACAAAAAGCTCGTCGAAAACCTTGGGGTGACGCCGCAGCGCATCACTGAACGAAGCGCCTTGCTCTACGGCGGTCTTGACGTCGCGCAACACGCCCGCAAAGATCTTGTTTGGTTGCTGTCCTGCGAGGATCTCTAGGCATTGGACAATCGGAAGCCCCGCGTCGATCATCGTTGCAAACAATCGACTGAACGTGACAAGGTCCTTGGTCTTGACACCGGAGCCGAACCGGAAGCTCAAGGACCGTGCCTGCCGCTTGATACCCACGGGACTCAACTGCTGCTGCCTCAATCGCTGCTCGACAATCTCAGGACCGTCGGCCTCCATCACGCCCTTGCGCAATTCGCCCGCCCTACTTCGAGCTTCCCAAGCAAATTCAGCCATGCGTCCCTTTCCGTTGCTTCATTCGACCTTACAGCATAATGGCCCTACTGCGTGGACGTCAAAAGCACGTTGTTGCCACTTGCACCCCCAATAGCCGCCGATCTCGAACTATGTCGGATGGCGCAGCACATCGTGGAGACTGGGTTGGCGCCCGCCGTCAATATCAGCATCTTGGTTCGTCGGTCCGACGGCTGGAGTCCTGCAAACGGGTTCGCCGGGCGGGCCTTGCCAGCGTCCAACGCTCCAATTACGGCGGATACGGTGTTTGACTTGGCGAGCCTAACCAAGCCCTTCGTAGCGATGACCTGTGCGTACTTGGCAGGCTGCTCCAAGTTGAAACTTACCGAGAAGCTGGGGCATTATCTGCCTGAACTGAATCATCTGCCCATCTCGCAGGTGTCTGTCGAACGGGCCCTCTCACATCGAGCAGGACTGAAGCCACATCGCGTTCTCTATGGCTCGTGCGTTGCGCATAGGGCAATCAGCAGACCATCCATGTTGCGCGGAGCCAGTGAATGGACGACTCAACAGCCTTCCCCCGACGCGGTCTACAGCGATCTAGGGTACCTAATTGCAGGGGCGATCTTGGAACGGATTGCCAACAAGCCGCTCGATTTAGTGGTGGATGAGTGCCTGCTGCGCCCACTTGACCTTCCCATTCAATCTAGTCGCCAATGGCAGATTCGAAGCGGTGATTTCTTAGGCAATGTCGCCCCCAGCGAACACATCCCTTGGCGTGGGGGCACGTTGCGCGGCGTAGTTCATGACGAGAACGCTTGGGCGTGGGCCGGGCACGGCATCGCGGGTCACGCTGGCCTTTTCGGCACGGCTGCCGGAGTGGCTCGTTTTGGTGTTTTTGTCTTGGACTCACTGGCAGGCCGCGCGAGCCCAATCTCCAGATTCATGGCGCACTTTTGCACAGCCTTGCGTCCTGGCGGACAATTAAGGGCCGGTTTCGACGGCGTGTCGCCGGGCTGTTCGAGCGCTGGAAGCCTCATGAGCCGCAACTCCTTCGGGCACCTAGGGTTCACCGGGACTAGCCTATGGTGCGACCCTGAAAATGAAATAGTCATCTCGGTTCTGACAAACCGCGTGAACCCGACACGCAACAACACGCGCTTGCCACTGGCTCGCGCGGCGATCCACGACGAATTGTTCCAGTGGGCTAGGTTGAGGCAAGTGTGACGGCTTGGGACCCGCGATGAACGCTCTCGATTCTCGAAACAGATGCAAGCTCGCGTGTCGAATATCGGCGGCACTTGGCGTTGTGTTCCTCAGTCAAGTGAGTGCGGCTCAAGTTACCATTCAGGTCATTTCTCGACCGAGACTGGGGGTCGTCGTACAGTGCGCTCGACCCGGTGCCGATTGCGTCGTTCAGGGCTCACTGCAAGACGACGTGGGGTTGCCGATCCCCAATCAAGAGTTGCTTGCCGCAATCGAAAGTCCTGAAGCAGCAAACGAAAGCCTCGGTTCGCGTCTCCGACCCTGCACAGAATACGAGAACGTCGAGCCTACGAATACGAATCAGACCACCGTCACGCGGACCAACGATTCCGGGAAGTTCTGCTTGCGTGCGGCCGCTAGCGCGTTGCCGTTGGACGCCAAGGTGTCCGTCAAGTATCGGGGTGGCACTGGCTACGAACCCGCATTCGCAGACGTTGCCCTGAGTCAAGGCGGACCGCCGGTATCACTAAATGTGCTTTTTGCGTCAGATAGGATTTCAGTCGAGTCCGCGTCGGTGACCATTGCCGTGCAGCTAAATGCTCCGGAGCGCGTGGTCGCTGGCCAGCCACTATCGCTGTCGCTAGTGGACCAGGCTTCCCGTGAGACCAAGAACAAGGAAACATTCCTCGCGACGGCAACCACTGACGCGGATGGCATTGCTCGCTTCGCAGCCGCGGGCGCCCGGTTTGGAACACCCGGGCCCGCACAGCTCATCACGCGGTACGCCGGTTCACGTGATGTTCCGACGGCATCCGTAAGTTGGCCCGTGATGAGAACCTGCAAAGTCAAAGTTCAAACCCATGTTCATTCGAATAACACGGAAGTCGGCGATTTCGTGGAGATCACGTCCACGGCGATTCCCGCCTGCAACGCCGTACCTGAAGGGTCGATCGATTTCCTCGTTGATCGCAATGTGCAAGTCACCCTGCCGCTCAAGCAGGGTCGGGCAACATGGAAGCTTTCGACATTCCGGTTTGCGCCGGGTGACATTGCAATTGGTTCGCGCTACGCGGCAACCTCAGCTGCCTGGACGGCGCATGAAATCTCGTACGTGACGCTGCACCTGCAGCCAATCAGTGGCCGACGCCGCGCGTTTTGGCTTGTGAGCGGCTGTCTGGTTCTCGCCTGGTTCGCGGTCCGTTGGCACAGAGGCTATGCAAGGCCCAAAGCTTTGCCAAAACGAACCACGGTTTTGCCGCAATCGCTCGAAGTTGAACCGAGCCGAAGTCCAGAGTCGGGTTGGGCTGGCATTGTCATCGACTCGCATACGGGAACATCAATTGCCGACGCAATCATTTCGGTTGTCACCCCAGGGTTTGCGGGCAAACATACCGAGATTGCTGTCAAGTCATCCGACAACGGAGCGTTCCAACTGGAACATCGAGAATTGCCGCCTCGCGCACAGCTAGTCGTCCAAGCACCCACATATCTGCAGGCTCAATGGGCTATGCCGAGCGCAGGCAGACTGGTCATACGCCTGGAGACGCGACGCAGAGCAATCGTACGAACATTCGTGCATTGGTCTGGTAAGTTGCAGTGAACGCAAAATCCGGAACCCACGCCCGCTCAGGTTGCGCAATCGGCGCGCAGGCAATCGAACCGCGACGTGGACGCATGGGCCTCCCGAGTTGAAGTCGCGGCCTTTGGTCCGGATGAGCCACAGGCACCAGACGAAGAGCTGCTGTCCCCACCCGAGCAGGCCTCCGCCGGCCCAAAACAGTCACAATAGGCCCACAAGCCTGTATCGTGTCGTTGACGAGGTCTTCGAAGGGTTTCTATAGTCCGCCGCATCGTCCGACTCCGGTGTCGATACTATGGTGGTTCTGCTTGTTTTACTAACGATAGCGGTCGCGGTTCTCGCGTACTTCTATTTTCGAGGCAAGTCTGCTGAAAGTCGTCAGCTTCCTTCTCAAACGGACCGTCCTGCAGAGAAGGACACTTCACGAAGGCCTGCCAGACTTCAAGAAGGCGAGCTAGAGGCCAAGCTAGCAGAGGTGCCGACGCAGCCTGAGTCGATCGCTGAGGCCGAGCCTCCACACGTCGAACAACACGTCGGGCGGACAACCCAGGACAAGCCAGCGAAAGAACCTAAGCGAAAGACAGTTCGCGACGTCGAAAGTCTCAGGCGAGGCCTGGACAAGTCGCGACGTCCCGACGGTTTTTTCGGGCGAATCGCCGCCCTTTTGCGCGGCAAAAAGGAAATCAGTTCGGACATAGCCGCCCAAGTCGAGGAGGTACTTCTTACATCCGACGTTGGTGTGCAGACCACTCAAGTCATCATGGATCGAATTCGCGAGTCATTGTCTCGCCAAGAGCTGTCCAATCCCGAGGTGGTCTGGGAAGCGCTGCGAACAGAAGCTCAGCGAATACTGAGTTCAGCAACACAAGCAACGACGATTTCCTTGTACGCGAAGCCGACGGTGATCTTGCTCGTGGGAGTCAATGGCGCTGGCAAGACAACTACAATTGGTAAGCTCGCGACTCGCTTCAAGGCGCAAGGTCGTTCAGTACTCTTGGCAGCTGGGGACACCTTCCGCGCCGCTGCCGTCCAACAACTCAAAGTCTGGGGCGACCGGATTGGCGTGGACGTGGTCCATGGCAAGGATGGGGCCGATCCGGGTAGTGTCATTTTCGATGCTGTAAGGAAGGCTCAGGAAACGGGGGTTGAGGTAGTTATCGCTGACACTGCGGGCCGTCTTCACACCAAGACGAATTTGATGGCGGAGCTAAAAAAGGTCGTAAAGACAGCGGCCAAGGCCATGGACGGCGCCCCGCATGAGGTACTCTTGGTCGTTGATGCCACCAATGGCCAGAACGCGGTGGCACAAGCCAAGGAGTTCTGCCAGGAATTGCCCGTCTCCGGAATGGTGCTGACCAAGCTGGACGGGACAGCAAAAGGCGGCTTTGTCGTGGGAATCGCTGCGGCTCTGGAGCTTCCGGTCAAGTTGATCGGGTTGGGGGAGAAGGCAACTGACCTGCACGATTTCGATGCCGAGGACTTTGTCGAAGCTCTCCTGGGAAGTGGCCCGGAGGGAACATTGGTATAGTGAGGCCCCGATGGCACGCGCCACCGGTGTGTACTTGTTTTGGAAATTCAAGCAATTGTTGTTGATCGCGCAAATTCGAGCATGATATAGTCCCCCGACACTCGCGCTTGGCAGATTTTGCAATATTTTCAATTAGTTGCAAGGCTCGGACGGGTGGCGGTTGACTTCAGGGAAGGCAAAAGAGGCATCGATGAACAAATCGCGCATCGGGCTCCTTCTTGTAGCTGCGCTTAGCGTGCTTCCTGCTAGCGCACTAGCTGCTGGAAAAGCAAAGGCCGAAGCCAAAGCCAGTGCAGGAAAGGCCAGTGCAGGAAAGGCTGAAGCCAAAGCCAGTGTAGGCGTCGGAGCAGCAGCGGACGCGTCCGCTAGCACAGAAGCCTCGGGCGACGCCTCGGGGGGGACAGCTGCCGGGGCCACTGAGGGCGCTGCCGGCGCCGAAGAGGGTAATGAGGCCGAAACGCCCGACACTGGAGGCGGTCTCGAAGACATCTGCAAGATCGATCCGGAAGCTTGCCCCAAGATTGACTTCGACAAGGAAGCAAAGAAGCAGTTGGGCGAGCAGATCTTTGCCGTTCAGCAGATCTATGCACTTCGCGTGCGGCGGTTCGAGCTGAATCCCTATTGGTCAGTCTCGTTCAATGATCAGTTCGTTGGCCACAACGGACCGGGCTTGGCAATCAACTACTACATATGGAACTCGTTTGCGGTAGGTATCAACGGCACTTACTTCAATTGGTTCAATTCGGATAGTCGGTTCAACGCTGATGTTCGTCGGTCGGTCCGCGTGGGTGTTCCGCTCAATGAGTATGATTGGAATGCCAACTTTAACCTCACGTACGTGCCGGCCTACGGCAAGTTTGCAGGGTTTGGCGATTTCATCTTCCAGTACGATGCTTATATCGTGGCTGGCGGCGGCTTGATCAGCACACGTCCAATCCCTGTGTTCGATCCGGATTACCGGAACTTCTCTTACAAGACCAAGCCATCGGGCAACGTAGGCATCGGCCTACGCATCTTCTTCTATCGTTGGATGGCGGCAATCCTTGAGCTGCGGGACTACATTTACCAAGAAGAGCTTGAAAATATCCACGGCGGCGACGATAGAAACGGCAATGGCCAAACCTGCAGCGGTGCCGACATCCCGAATGCGGGCGCGCTTCCCGGACAGGGTCATGCGGTCCAGAGCTATTGGACTTGCGACAAGAAGCTCACGAACGCCATCCAGGGGCAAATCGGTATTTCGTTCTTCCTTCCCACCACGTTCAATTATCGGTTGCCGAAGTAATGAAGGGCAATGGGCGAGGTCAGGCAACAATGGGCACAAAGACCATGAAAACAGCGGCAACCTCCCGAAACATCGCGTTTGTGCTAGCAGCCGGGTTGGTTGTATGCACAGCGTCGAAAGAAGCATCTGCGCAAGAAATTGTCGTTACCGGTCCGCTCGCGGGCGCGCCGGCGGCTCACAAGTTGCGCCTCTATCGTGAAGGGCGCTTCGAAATCCAGCCCAGCGTCGCGTTCTCGCTGCTGGATGAGTACCAGAAGACAATCTTCTTTGGCGCGAAGCTCAACTACAACTTCAGCGATTCAATAGCGCTCGGGGTTTGGGGTGCATTCGGCGCCCTGAAACTCAACACGGCCCTTTCCGATCACATTCAGACTCAGATCACTGGCCGCAATTGTCCGGCTGCCATAAACGATGTCAACAACGCGAACCATCTTGATTGTCAGCTGACTAGTGTCAATCTGGGTTCGAAGTTTTCCAATCAAATTGGCGAAATCGACTGGATGGCAGTGCCTGAGTTCACTTTTACGCCATTTCGCGGCAAAATCGCATTCTTCCAGAGCCTGTTTGCGGACTCAGACCTTCATTTCTTCGTCGGGCCTGCCTTCGTGGGTTTGTCGGAACGTAAAGATTGCTCCAGTGCTGCAACTTGCAGCGTGCCGGCCGCTTTCAATAGGGCGTCGCGCACAACGATCACGGGTGCCTTCGGCCTGGGGTTGAGCTTCTTTACGCACAAGTGGGGCGCCTTGGCCATCGATTGGCGAGCGATCCCCTTCAGCCGCAACATTGGCGGTTTCGACACAGCCGGCTCGGGCCCGAACAAGAACTTCCCCGACAACAAGATCTCGTCGGATGACCGGCATTTCCGGTTCAATCAATTCGTGGCTATCGGCTACAGCATTTTCCTGCCATTCGAATATCGAGTTAGCGAATAGCTGTTGCCAGACTTTGAACCAATCCGCCTTCAAGCTTGTAGCCTGGAGGCAGATGGCTGCCGCATGATTCGCGCAGGTTGTCGGGTACAGGCCATGCGCGTTCGCTGAGCCCTTGCGCGATGCGGTTCTGCACCCGCAGTGATTCCTCTTGCTCCAGTGCGGCAACCAGTGAAGGCGTCGATTGCGCCTCGCCCATCGCAAAAACGGCGCCCGTGGCCGCAAAGCGCACCGGCTCGCTCGCGTCCTCGAGGAAGGGTTCAATCGCAGTCCTTACCTCCTCGGAGGGAAACGCCGTTAGGTACGACAGCAATTGGACTTTGGGCTCAGAATTACGAACATATTCCGTGTCAAATTGATCGAGTAGCGTCAACAGTTCTTCCGCTAGGTGCTCACCGGCAACGATTCGCTCAAGCGCCTTGATTGGCCATGTCAGACTCTCCGCTCGACGGCAATACTCTCGAATCGGATCAAGTGCGACTTCGCCAGCAGCAACGATACCTTCTAGAACTAGTTCCTTCTCGTCCTGGTCGGTGATCGAAGGATCAAGATGCCAGTTGAAGCGCTTGAGTAGAATGGCCACGGCTTCCGCGGTTCCAACCCTCGATAGCTGATGAATCGCATCTTGGCGATCCAGTTCTTGTGACAGTTTTGTCGACACCAACCGTTCGAATCGACTCAAGTCTGCCTTGCCTGCTTTGGTCTTTTCCTCAGGTGACTTCTTGAACCGTTCAAACCAACCCATTGACATTCGCCTTTGGAGATCGCCGAATCGCGTGGGCGGGCTAATACCACGTCGTCAACGGACCGGCGGCTAATCATGCTCCCGGGTGTTCCGAATCGGCGATCGTCGCGAAATCCAGGCACGACTCGCCACGGTTCGGTTCACTGGCTTATCGGCTGATTCATCGTTCCGGATTCACTTCAATGTGCTTGAGCCTGCTTCCCGCCCTTCACGACCTCGGTCTTACGAACATATCCCCAGGCCTGCATAGCCTGCTGCGCCTCGATTTGCGCAGACTCCGAAAGGTTCACGGTCGAATCAAGCTGCAGTTCACGAGCGACGAACATTCCAATTTCCCCAATTGCTGACACGTACGGAAACTGCAACGCCACGAGCTCGTCACTGGCGACCCCGTCTAGCCCCTCGGCAAGTTTTGGCGCAACGACTCCCAAGGGACCACCAAACACGGCAGTGTTGGGCCAGGGAGCACCATCGAGCGTCCATTGCCATCTGACGTCCGCCGCCGCAGGCTCAACAAGAAGTTTGATACCGACGGTTGCATCAGCCTTGCTCAGCATTGCCACGTGAAATGCATTCGGCCCTGTCGATTTCACAATTGCAGTAGGTTCGTCAGACACGATCTTCAACTGGCCCTCGCCAGCAAGTCTTAGGTCTCCGTTGAGTTGCGCTATGCGGCCCGCTGTCGCAAATCGCACGCGCACGACGCCACCAACAGGCCCTTTCTTGGAAAACGGCGTAGGTCTGCTACTCGAGAGTTGTCGGCTCAATTCCGCGCGTAGCTGCAAAACGACTTCCTTGTTCGCTGCGCTGACGTCAAACCGCTCGCCGGGATCATCGGCTAGATTATAGAGTTCAAGCGCTTTTTCGAATTCGAAATCACCCTTGTGGATTCGCCTTGCAACGGGGCTTCTCACGATCAACCGCCAGTCACCGTCGCGAATGGACTCCGCTCCCCTTCCCTCGACAACAACGGGGCGAGCCTGAATTGGTTTGCCATCAAGCACCGGCAACAGGCTCACCCCATCCAAACCTTCTGGGATTGGCACACCGAGCAAATCCAACAACGTCGGTACGATGTCCGTTGTTTGCACGGCATCGGACATACGTCTGTTGCCCGAAATACGTCCCGGGAGCGAAAACAGCATGGGCACGCGAGCCGCCTCGTCCCACATTGTAGAGAGGTGCGTGAAACGCCCCGACGGCACGCCTTTGGCAACGTTGACAACGATCCAATCGTGCGCTTCACTCATTGTTTCGCCATGATCAGCCGTTACTACGATCGCCGTCTTTGCAGATAGACCTAGCGCATCCAGCTGGTCCAAGACGCGTCCAATGCCTGCATCGTCTTTTCGAATTTCGGCCAGGTAGCGCCGTGCGTGCTTGTTATCTGGTCTAACAGGCGCAGCCTCAATCGCCTGCAAATATTCTGACTCCGGAACATAGGGGGCATGGGGAGACGCATAGTTGATGAACAGCGCAAATCGTTGGTCACGATGCACCTTCAACCATTCGACCGTATCCTCGGTGATGCGCGGAGTGTCTCTTGTCAGGTACCTATAGTCCGTCATCGCCTCGAAACCGGTATCGACGCCAACGCCAACATACCCGCAAAGGTACATGTTATTGACGACAGCGCGTGTCACGGCGCCTTGCGCGCGCATCAACAGCGGCCATAGTGGCGGGTGCTTCTCGTAAAACGCGCGAACCTGCTCCGAGCGAGGTTCCAACTCAAGCACCGGCAGCCCCAACCGACGCGGCCTGAGGCCAGTCAACATTGCAAGCGTTGCGGGGCGGGTCCACATGGCCGTTGTCCAGGCCCGCGCAAATGTGACACCCCGCGTCGCCAACTTGTCTAGGTTCGGAGCGACTTCGGGCATGCGCGGCAGCCACGCGTCCAATGGCGGGTTCTTCGCACCGTTCAGTGTTGCGTCTTCCGTGACGTCATGCATGGAAGCCAAGGCGTCGCCTCGCATGGCGTCAACGACGATGAATACCGCATTGTACGGCAGGCGACTTGCGCCTGGCGATAGTACGATGGGACTTCCCCAAGCGGCGAGCGGCGACTCATGCGCCGTGCTCGTGCTTAGCTCGACGCTCACGTCGCCTTGGAACTGCGACAGATCGAGGCGCCAATCAATCCAACGCTTAGATTGCGCCACCTTTCGTTGCCCAATCACGTGTCGCACACCGCTGGCGACGACGGCGATTTCGAAAGTCACCTCTCCTTCCCCGTCGAACGCCGCGGGGGCCGTCTCGATGACACTGCGCTCCGGTAGCTTGACACGCCAGCTCATCCGCGAGGGCGCGGGGGCCAGAATAGCTTCACGCTGGTCGTACGTACCTTCATCCAGTCCCCACAACCGAGGATCAGCGTGCCAATGTCCCTCGCTCGGATCCCTTTCGGCAGATGGCCTTGGCGCCGCAGACAAGCCAATCTGTTGCACGAGCCTCCCAACGCTACTTCGTGGGCCGACGAACGGCGAACGCATCTTGCGCCAGTGAGCCTGGAGCAAAGTACGAATGCGCAATTCATCGAGCACGGGCACGCTAATTTCGGCTTCGTCCAACCGATCCACGAGGCGGACCGCGACCCCCAGCACCGTTTCAACCGGTTTGACTGCATGCGCTGACGCATTTGTTTTTGACGTCACGGTGTCTTCACTTGACCTCGACTGCTCCGTGTCGAGGACCTGTGGCATCGGTGTTTGCAACGAACGCTCTCGTTCAACGAGTACTGCGCGCACGCACACAATGGCAAGCGCGATGCCTGCAAGCCGAGCGAACCAGTCCCAAAAGCGCGTCACGGTTCCGCCCCAGCAGTATCCGTCTGCACCCGAGGTACCACCAGATCCCCCCGCCGTTCTACGGACACATCCTTCAAAATCCAATCTAACAACTGCGGTTTCAGGTAGCCCATGACATCGGCGGCACTCTTTGAGATGTCGCGAACCTCGGCGGGATCTTCGACTGTGTCAAATAACTCGAAGCGAGGACCGGACCGGGTGGGCATATAGATGAGCTTGTAACGCTCATCACGAATCATCCGATACTTCGCCGCGATCGTGAGTGATTCCCACTGGCGACGCATTACAATTTCATCCGAATGAGCTCTGTCAACTTCAGTCAGGTGAATCAAGTCCGGGTACGCAATGCGTCTGTAGATTGGGACTTCAGGTACGGTTTCAGTAAACCACAGACCGGTTTCCGCAAAAACGGGTCGGTTCGGCAATTGCTTCCCACTAATCGCACCAGCCAGTGAGCGGCCGTTGACGTCCTTCCGACAGTCCACGTTGGCCAACTCACATAGCGTGGGCGCCAGATCAATCGAACTGATTGGCATCGCCAACTTCGCGTGCGCGATACCTGGGCCCAATAGGACGAGAGGCACACGGAGGCTCTCTTCACCGTATAGATGGTCGCCATGCCCCTGGCCGCGACCATTCTCGTATAGGCTCTCGCCGTGGTCCGCCGTGACAGCGACAATCGTGCGACCCAGCAGCCCGCGTGCCGTCAAGCCATCCATCAGATCGGCCACGGCAGCGTCAACGGCGGCAACGGCGCCATCGAACAGGCCGCGAACTTGGTTTACGTCGTCCTGGCTAATCGCGGTTTCCGCGACCAGCGTGTCCGCCTTCGCATAGCGAAAAGGCCCACGATACTCAGGCTTGACAAACTCTTTGTAGTACGGCGATGGCGCCGCATACGGAAAATGTGTCGTGGAATAGAACACCGTGATGAAGAATGGGCGCTCGGCTGCCTCGTCAATCGCATGCAGTGCTTCCTTTGTCACCGCGGGGGCGTCGCTGGCCACATGCATCTCGCGCAGCGCGGGAACCGCCCAATGCGCGACAGGCCCGCGCAACCACGGTAGGAGCGCCCAGTTCTGTTGCAGAATACGTTCACGCAACAACTCACGCATTGTGAGCGTTGGAGTCGTAACCCGCTGAAAGCCCAGGTCAACGCGACGAAATATGTCGCCCGCGAAATCGCTGACTACGCCGGTGAAGTAGCCGGCCCTGGCGAAAGCGCCGGGTATTGCGTGAAAATCGCGCAGGCGAGTCTCCCATCGCGGAAACATATTCCGAATGCCGTGATGGTGCGGATAGTTGCCGGTTAGAATACTGACCCACGCTGGGAACGTACGCGGCAACGGCGAATATGCGCGGTCGAACACGACGCCCTGCTGCGCCAAGGCGACCATGGCCGGAGCGACGGCGGGCGTCATTCGATCGGGACGCAAAGAATCAGCCGCGATGATAATTACATTCGGGCGTTCGGCGTTGGCTTGGTGCTGAGATCTGCCAGCGCGACGCCAGGGAACCAATGCCAGCAGGACGCACGCAACGGCCGCAACCACGACCAGGCCCAATTGGCGTAGACGCCTTGTTGCTCCGCCTGTTGTTGGTAATGGCAGCAACAACCACGCAACTACCAGGGCCGAGAACCCGAGCCACACGCCAGCTCGCCCGCAATGTTCCGTTGCCCAAGTTTGAAAAGCCGCTCTGAGACCACCTCGCGCATAGAGCAGGTCTTGGTACAGCGCCGGGCGATTTGTGACGTCATCAAACCACACGGTAATATACACAAAGCCAATACCCACGCACGAGCGCCAAGCAAGCGCCAAGCGACTGAGCGCTTCCCGCCCGAGCCAAGCTTGCCTTAGTCGAATGGACCATCCGACAGCCATGCCGAGTGCGAGACCAAGCAATGCGCTGAGAGCCGCCACCAGTCCCAGCGCGAGTAGCATCTCTGAGTGATACTCTCCGGTCAGGAATTGTCGCACTCCGGCCGCGTCGGCACCCTCGTACCGGTCGTTACGGAGCGTCGATGACAGCACCCAGGTGCTCAGCGACATCAACAGCAGAGCGCCAATCCACATAGGGTGTAGCAGCGTCGGTAGCCCGACATCGCAGAACTTTCCGCACAGGGCGCTCACCTTCGTGACGGCTATGTTTGGTCTTCCCATAGGCGGTAGTTCAGACGAACCCGGCTTTTCTTGCGCTCTCTTTGGGCCCTTCCACAACCACAGCAAACACGTCGTCCGATACGAGGCAGTACAGCTCGCCTTGCGCCGTACGCGCTTCAAGAATGCCCCCGCGTTCGCGAAGACTGCGGATTCGCGCTACGGTGAGTGACACGCCATTATGAGCTAGCTGCAGTGTTAGCGACCGTGAGTCCGGCATCGAGAGCCAGCCGTCCTCGCCGGGCTCGACTCCGGCACCGCTCAGGAGCGTCTGAAACTGCGAATTTCCCATAGGCGCCCAATGCCGCGCCGCGCTAGACCTGTCAAGCGGAAGCGACACCACTGGCCCCGAGTTCGCGTGTCCGTTGAAGCGGTCCGTTGCCGCTTGGCGCGCATGCGCAGTCTAGGCGTCGCTGAGGGCAGAAATGCCTGGCAGCTGCTTGCCCTCGAGCAATTCGAGCGAGGCACCGCCACCGGTCGAACAATGGGTAACCTTGTCTACGATGCCATATTTCTTGGCAGCCGTTGCCGTGTCCCCACCACCAATTACGGTGACCGCGCCCCGTGCGGTTGCCGCAGCAATGGCCCCAGCCATCGCCCGCGTGCCTGATGCAAATGCTTCAAATTCGAACACGCCAGGAGGACCATTCCACATGATCGTCTGGGCCCGGCCTACCACTTCGTTGAACTTCGCGATGGACTTGGGCCCTATGTCTAGCCCCATCCAACCACTCGGGATACCCGTCGAATCGTCTGCTGTGCTCACCGAGGCAGCTGCGTCAAACTTGTCGCCGCAAACGTAGTTAACGGGCAGATGGATCTTGACCCCTCTTGACCGCGCTTTTTGCAGAAGCTCGACAACAATTTTGCCACCTTCCGCGTCAAACAGACTGTTACCAATGGCGACATTCTCGACGACCTTCTTGAAAGTGAATGCCATGCCACCGCCAATGATGATCTCGTCCGCACGGTCCATCAGGTTGGTGATCAGTTGAATCTTATCGGCAACTTTGGCACCACCCAAGATGGCCAAGAACGGCTTTTTGGGGTTGTCGAGAACTGCGGCAAAGGCGTCAAGTTCCTTCTTCATCAGAAAACCTGCGGCGCGCACCGGTAACGCGCAGCCGACCATGGAACTGTGCGCGCGGTGAGCTGTGCCGAAAGCATCGTTTATGTACACGTCGCCGAGCTTGCTGAGCGACGAGCGGAACTGCTCGACGGCCTTCGGATCGGCTTTGGTGCTGCTGCCGTCTTCATTCTTGACCTTGCCTTCTTCCTCAATGTGGAAACGCAAGTTCTCCAAGAGGACGATGTCCCCTGGCTTCAAGTTGGCGCAAGCTTTTTCTACGTCCGGGCCAACGCAATCATTGAGAAAGCGCACATTGCGACCGATGATCTCCTGCAGTTTTTCGGCGACAGGTTTCAGACTGTACTTCGGGTTAGCCTTCCCATCAGGCCGTCCAAGATGGCTCATCAGGACAACGCTTGCGTTGCGATCAAGAGCATATTGAATCGTTGGAAGCGCCGCGGTTATTCGCGCCGTGTTCGTCACCGCGCCAGTTTGCTTGTCTTGGGGTACGTTGAAATCAACTCGAATCAAGACGCGCTTGCCACGAAGGTCAACCTGATCGATAGAAAGCTTGGGCATTGCATTAATCCTTTCGGCAGCTCTTGCACCTTCGAGGCCTCGTCTCGAAGGGCCACGTTGAATAGGCCTAGCGAATTCGCCCAGTGCGCGGCTAGGCCCTGATACCGCTAATCGTTGCGACGACCAGCCTCAATTCGGTCAAATCGAGTCACCCGTTTCTGCTGGCAAGTTTTCGCTGACAGGCGAGGACACGGGCCGACTGGTCGCTAAATTAGAGGTCGCGATTCGGGATCACCCCACGGAAATCCGAGATTTCGGGGCCGAACCTTACGAAACGTGCACCGGAACGCCTATGGCCGCTCCAATTGACCGGCGAGCATGTCAATTTGCGTCGCCATCTTGATGGCGGCCATTGTCGGGGTTTCAGCGCGCAGCATCGCCGTGTAGCGTCTGAGCCTTCGGGTATCGACGCAGGGTACGAGTTTGGCGACCCGTTGAAGCCTTGAGAACTGCTCTTGCGTGCATACTGACCGTTCCGCACAGAGTAAGTCCAACGCGTAGTCGAACCATTCGCCCTTGGCGGTCGCTTCGCCCAATCTGAGAGCGTAGTCGAATGCCTTCTTTCGAACACGTCCCGTTGTTCGTCCCAGACTCTGCGTATCAATCAGCACCGACCGCAGATGCATTTCGAGGAGTTTTTCAGCGTCGCGCGGGTGGCCCGCCATCAGTGCACGGTCGGCAACAGCGCCGATCAGGTCCAGATCATTGGTCGTTTCCGTACGTTCCGGAACCGTCACGACTGCGGGCTTTAGAACGATTCGGCTTGCGTCGTCGAGTTTGTCCATCGCAAGCTTCGCGCTGTCTAGGGCGTCCAATTGCTCAAAGTACACATAGAATTCTTCCGAACCTATGGTAAAAATATCCCCATCTGCAAGTCCGCGCAATTCGTCCCCAATTCGTTTGCCGTTGACAAACACGCCGTTGCGGCTTTCAAGATCGCGCAACGCCAGTCTTAGGGGTTCCTCATAGGTCAAACACGCATGACGTCGCGACACCAGATCGTCGTCAATGATTATGTGACAGCCGCGACTTCGGCCGATCAAATACTCGCCGGGATGTACGCGTATGCCTCTTGTCTTGTATTTCAGACGTACCGTCGTCGCGGCTTGATTCTGCGATTCCTTGGAGCGAACGGTCATGAGGATTCGTCAATTAGGAACTTCGAAATGCACACCTCGCGACGAGACATCAAGATGCTCGAGCAAGTCCATCAGACCATGTGCGCCGGTGCCAACTACGAAGTATAGCCCGACGCGACTTCGTGCCGGGTGCTGGATGAACAAGCAACATGCCGCCCTATCGGCCAATGTGTCGGGAGTCGTGAATCGGTCAAGCGGCCACCAACCACTGCCTGGCCCCATTCCTAGCCAGAGCAACCAGATTGCACCGGCTGCAGGCCTGCACGTCGCTTTGTTCCCTAGTGATCGCCCGTCCAACGAAGCCTAGCGTCGTCGATTGCCTCGATGACTCTCGCTTTTGCCGGCCCACCCACAAGTTGCCGACGCTCCACAGACTTCTCAGGATCTAGCGCGTCAATCGCGGCCTGCGACGCTAGCTCAATGTGGGCGGACGCAAGCAGATCGCGAGGCAGATCGCGAATGGCACAGCCGCGCATTTCAGCTTCGCGCACTAGGCCGCCAACCAAGCGGTGCGCTTCTCGAAATGGAACGCCAACGAGGACCAAGTATTCGGCTAGATCAGTGGCGCAGATGTGTCCATGCTTGAGCGCCTCGCTCAGCCGATCTCGACGAAACTCAGCGGTTGCTAGGGCTCCTGCCAATGCTAGGAGGCTGAGCCTAACTGCCTCGCAAGCGTCCATGATTGGCCGTTTGTCTTCTTGAAGATCTCGTCCGTACCCAAGGCACAAGCCCTTTTCGAGAATCAGCAGACTGGTTAGCGCTCCGACGCAAATGGCAGATTTGCCTCGTACCAGCTCTGCCACGTCCGGGTTCTTCTTTTGGGGCATCATCGATGAGCTCGTCGAAAAAGCGTCGCTAAGCACCAAGAACCCAAACTCCTGCGAACTCCACAACACGATTTCTTCCGCGAATCTGGACATGTGAATCGCTAAGATTGCCAAGGCGCTAGCCGTTTCCATCAGGAAATCACGACTAGCAGTCGCATCCAGCGAATTGCGCATCGGCGAGTCAAACCCCAATTCCCTGGCTACCATTTCCCGATCCAACGGAAACCCTGATCCCGCGACGGCGCCGGAACCCAACGGTGATTCGTTAGCTCGGCGCTGCGCGTCGCGCAAACGACATCGATCCCTCCAGAGCATCTCTTGCCACGCCATCAGGTGGTGACTCAACCTGCTTGGTTGCGCCCTCTGCAGATGAGTGTAGCTCGGCATCAACGTGTCGATCTGTTGCTCGCTGCGTTCGATGAGTACAAGCGCGAACTTGGTCAGTATGGCCAAAATGTCATCCAACTTGACACGAACCCAAAGGCGCAGGTCAGTCGCAATCTGATCGTTTCGCGAGCGGCCTGTGTGCAGCTTCCCACCGACCGGGCCGACAATGTCCAGCAAACGGGACTCGATGTTCATGTGCACATCCTCTTTGGCGGGATCCCAGAAGAAGCTGCCGGCTTCAATTTCCGCAGCAATCCGCGAGAGCCCGTTGACGATCGTCTTGCATTCGTCACGTGATATGACACCTGCCGCGAGCAACCCCCTAGCGTGGGCGAAACTACCTTGTATGTCCTCGCGCCAAAGCGCTGAGTCAACCTGCACGCTGGCATTTATGTTCTGCATTGCTTCGTCGATTGCCGTTGGCAAGCGACCACCTCGTGCGACACTCATCAATGCTCCATTTCCTGGCCTATCCGGGATGACCCAAGGGACGCGCCACCGTCCTAGCGCATAGGCCGCCCAATGCCAGCCGCGTAGCTTCCCATGGAAATCACCCCCGAGCCGTGGCATGCTGCTGGCGTGTCCGATGATCGGTTAACACGACAAGAGTTGGGCTGGCTCTTGATGCAAGAGGCTCGAGGTACTGCTCAAGCGTTGCGCGAAGGAGTGACCCAGCTCAAATCGACTCAAGAGCGACCGGTCGATGAAGCTCCGCCGGTCGAAACCATGCTGGATGCGTTGGACGGTGCCATCGAAATGCTCGGCGAACTCGAAGCCAGTCCTCGGGCTGGCAAGGACCGCCGTGGTCGCATCGATATCGCTGCTCTGCTCTTCGGCCTGGCTCCCGAGGCGCGAATATCTCTGGAGCCTGGCGCAGGGACTGAAGTCTTTGGCGTTGAATCGGATTTGCGCAGAATGCTGGGTGTGCTTCTTGGACAGCCTGGCGCGCTGGGTTCAAGCGCCCCATCAGGAATCTCCATAAGGCGTGAAGCCGATTGGATCCGCATCAGTGTCGAGCTGGGGCCCGAAGGAACTCCTCGGCGCGACTTGGAATTCCGTTGGCTGAGCCGAATGGCGCTGCGTCAAGGCGGGCGCGTCGAGCTAGAGCGAGGCAAGCAATCGCTAATCTTGCCTGCCGATCGAGCCAGCGAAAAACGAGAAATAGAGCAATTGCGCAGGGAGCTTGAGCAAGCACAACAGCTTGGAGCGGTGTACGCGAGAGAACTCGCGGAAGCTTTCGCCAGCGGCCAGACGAATTCGTCGCTGCCGCCCGAATCGGTTCGCACTAGCATCAACCGGCTGGACACGTTGGCAGAACTCGCGACGCCGATATGTCGCGTTCTTCGTCCTATCGTGGAGGGGCTGCGCGCGGATGCGAAGCAAATCGGAGCTGCCTTGGGCGAAAATCATAGCGCCAATGTCGGCTTGACGCGCCGAATTGCCTCAACCCAGGACCTGCTTTCGGACTTGGATCGAATAGCCAAATGCGCCGCGCAAACAACTCTTGAGAACGTTGACATTAGCCTCAAATTGAAATCAGTCGTAGGCCAGCTGCTCAGTCGCGCAGAGCGCGTTGGCGTGCACATCGGATTATCGGCCGAGCAAAGCGCGATATCAACCACCATTGGTCCTGACCTTGATCTGCTTTTGCACTCGCTAATTGTGCAGGCGATCTTGGCCACGCCTGCGGGTCAAGCGGTTCGTGTCAGAATTGAAGCCTCGACGGATCAGGTAGTCATCAGCGTTGAGGACGGGGGAACCGTCGTTCCTGAGTCCGCATTCCTGGCGCTTCAAAAGGGGATCGGCGATCCCCAGTCGCTCGGACGTCCCGCCGGTTTGGCGTGGTTGATCGCAGGCGCGTGCGCCGAGAAGCTTGGCGCGCAGCTGGAACTGAGAACTTCTGAAAGCCTGCGTTCCGAAGTCTTGGTCACTCTTCTAGGGGTTGCTTAGGCGGACTCTCGGCGACCTGCGCCTCTGTAACGATGGAGGCGTGATCGATTCACTCCATGCGGGAATTTTGCGCAGGCACCAAGCCGCTTGGGCTATGCTCAAGGCGTGAGGATTCTCGTAGTCGAAGATCAGGATTCGATTCGACGGATGATCGAGGCGTTGGTGCAGGCGCGCGGTTACAGCGTTACAGCAGTTGGAACCGGCAGCAAGGCACTGGACATAGCACTCACCGATCCGCCGGATCTCATTCTTCTCGATCTGATGCTGCCGGGTCAGTTCGATGGGTTTGAGGTGTGCAAGAGGATTCGGAGCGAATCCGCAACCGCTGCGATTCCTGTCGTTGTTATCAGCGCATTGGACGATGAAGAATCGAAGAACCGGGCAGTGCAGGCCGGCGCGACTGCGTACTATACGAAGCCGTTTAGCCCATTGGCTTTGCTGAAAGAAATCGAACGGCTGCGTGAACTGATGCGGGCTAAGACCTAGCGGGACTCCCTCCCATTAGGTCTTCATTCGTGACCCGTCGATGCGCCAGGCTTGTCCAGCAGATGGAGCATTGACATTGCTTGTGATTCTGCTGCCTGCATGATTCGACCGGCTTCCTCGACAGGAAGGCGCAGCCGGGCGACAAGACGTTGCAAGAAGTCACGCTCCGAATCAGATTGTTCTCGGTTCGACGAACGTTATGAGGACCGCGTAGTGCAACAGTAGACGCCTGTCTTCCGCGCTCAGATCCGTTAATGGCACATCGTCCAACGTGCGAGGTCGTTCGGCAAATCGGCGTATTTCGTGTGCCTCGCTTGCTGTTGCGTCAAACGCCTGCAGCAGCCCGTCAATCAATTCAGATTCCTCG
The DNA here is from genome assembly GCA_963811985.1 of uncultured delta proteobacterium. Classification (GTDB taxonomy): domain Bacteria; phylum Myxococcota_A; class Polyangia; order Polyangiales; family Polyangiaceae; genus FEN-1139. The sequence goes on along the minus strand of CAWEUH010000037.1, from coordinate 76,426 downwards.
GCAGCCAACTTGCCATCTGCCCAAGCAACGCTCACCAATCCCTTGACAATTGCCAGGTTCTGTTCGTGCATGAACGCGGGGTACCTTCCTTTTGCGGCCAATCTACTGCACTTTAGCCAGTCAGAGCACGCAAAAGCGCAAGCTTCGCAACTTTGGACTAGTCATGCAGAAGTGCGCGCCCGACAACAGGTTTGACCCGCCTTCACCTTCTGTTCAGGTATTCGGCGACTCGCAAAGGTCTGGAGGTTCCGCTGGGGGTCAGCTGCCAACCTTCAATGGGGATACGAAACCACCCCTTGTTGGACAGTTCGACCAACAAATCGGCCGGTTCTCCGCATGCCAATCCGTCAATGGGAAATGGCAGAACGTCTACGCGAAGGAATTGCGATATCCGATTGGGACCCGCCTGGGTCAGGTGAATCTTCGTGCCGAGTGGAACGTCCGTGATAGTCAGAATCGCACTACAGATGAGCGCTGGCTGGGCGAGAGGCGCAGCATTGGCCGCCGCAGCAACGGTCGCCACCCTACCCCACGTCGCTTGACTGAGAACCAAGCACAGTCCCGTGGCGCCAAGGCCAATCAGTGTCTTGACAAACGCCCCGGATGGGACGGGGCGACCTGATTCCAACGGTTCGGCATTGCAGGACGTCGGAGGCGGAGTTTTCGAAAGTTCCGCTGCCGAGTCCGGTTCAATACCGGCCAAGTTGCGCAGTCCGCGGGTCAATTCGTCAGAGCTTTCGGATCGCGCCACAGAAAACTTCTCGATGCGATCCATGACATTGCCAACGCTCCGATTGAACCGCGCCTTAGCCACATACGCGTGGGGCCCAAGCATGGCTGGCCCCGCCGTGCCGGTAGCAGCGGCGTCACTCTCACCCGACTCGATCTCAGCATGCATTGGTTCGAGGTTTTTCGACAAGGGTTCATCATCGACGAGAGTGACGGCATCTAGAACCGTGTCTTCGAATTCACCGGGACAGGGTTCGAGTGTTGCGGCGTTCAACAGTCGGTGATGCCGTCTCGATGCAAGCACCGTCCGTAGTCACCGGTGTCGCGTGTCCAAGTGCCGGCAAAACCAACAAGAAAGGCTCAGCCGTCTGATACTCGCCCAGGCCGTCAACCGCAGATGGCGCTGATGGGGGTGTCAAAGTGTCCGGCGTCTTGATCTTCAATTCCGCCGTAACTTCGTGCAGATCGTCATCCGACAGTTCGATGCACTCGACCTCGACCGGTCGTGTCGGATTCTTTGAATCGCTGACAACCGGCCTTACCGCCCGACTGCAGCCAGCAACGTTGTTCCGCAGCTTGGGCGTCAAGATGGACGAGGAACTCAGCTTTTGAGTGTGCTCGACGGGCTGCCATTGTGTGGGCTGCAACGGGCCTGGTTGCGGAACTGCCACGGGTACTTCGAGATCCGGGATCTCCAGGGCTGGGCCCGGAGCACTGGTTTGAATGACGACCTCGATGGACTCGACATCGGGTGCCAAGTCTGGGAATTCGGGAGATACGTCAAACCACGGCTCCGGAACGATAGATTCGCTCACGACTACGGCAGGGGGCGCATTCGATGGCTTCACTTCCGGAATCACCTGAGCCGAGTCCCCCATCTGTAAGGCTTCCGCAACCTGCTGAAGCTGAGGGAAGCTCCGAATGGCCTGAGTAACCTCACGACACAGCCGCGCCAGTGCCCGTCGTGCCGCGCCGCGGTTCGTCGGGATCAGGGCCACTTCCAACTCGCGTACCAAATCCGACACAGAGCCATGGCACGGTCTGCGCGCGGCGCGCAGCAGCGCAGGGGTCACCGAGCATGCGCTGAGTAGAACTCGATCGAGTAGGCTTCGCAGAGATCGCTCGGCGGAAGTTTCGTCCACTGGCGTGCCTCCGCAGACGCGCACGGTTCCGTCTTCGAGTAGCACCAATTCCTGGGGCCCCACGCGCATTGAAAGCGACGCCAACGCGTCAGCCGCCGCCAGTACCAACGAGCCCGCCAATTCTGCTGGCAGCGCTGCATGCCGCTGCTCTGAAACGACAACGGTCTGCGCAACAGTCACGCCGTTCAAGGGTGTCCTCCTTCTCTGACGCACACGCCGTTCTTGCGAAGATATTCCTTTGCTTCGCGTATTGTGTACGTCCCGTCGTGAAAAATGGATGCGGCGAGCGCCGCATTGGCCCCGCCTTCCGCTAGACCCTCGCGCATGTGTTCGAGCGTGCCAACCCCACCCGATGCGACTACGGGGATCGGCACCGCGTCGGCCACAATGCGCAGCAATTCAATATCGTATCCAGACAAAGTGCCATCCCGATCCATGCTGGTGAGCAGGATCTCTCCTGCGCCCAACGCAGCCCCCTTCTTGCACCACTCAATCGCATCAATACCCGCGGGTTTTCGTCCGCCATGTGTGAATACTTCCCAACCATTTCCTTGCACTCGCTTCGCATCCACGGCAAGGACCAAGACTTGAGAACCCCAAGCATCTTTCACTTCGGAAATCAGCTCAGGCCTTTGTACCGCGGCACTATTGACACTCACCTTGTCAGCACCGGCCAGCAGCAGGGCTCGCACGTCCTCAGGACTGCGTACTCCGCCGCCGACGGTAAGCGGAGCAAATACGACATCGGCCGTACGCCGCACCACATCGAGGATGATGCCGCGCGATTCGTGAGACGCCGTGATGTCCAGAAACGTGATCTCGTCGGCGCCCGCCGCGTCGTATTGCCGAGCGCATTCCACCGGGTCCCCGGCGTCACGAATATTCACGAAATTGACCCCCTTGACGACACGCCCGCCACGCACGTCCAGGCAGGGTATGATACGTTTGGCGAGCATTTTAAGACCCGAATACACAAACCCGCAGCGTTGGGCCAAGGACCCTGCAATTTGAGGGCACCGACCTCGGCGCCAATGTATAGTTGGCGCCCAATGCCCCTTTGCCCAAAATGTGGGGTCAGCAACCCCCCTGAACGCGCGTCCTGCGTGGTTTGCGGAATGCTCTTGGCTCCGAAGAGCCCAGAGACTCCCGCTGGTGGTGAGCAGGCGGTCAATCAGCCCAAAGAATCTGACACCGGTGCTCCCAATGCAGCTCAACCGCCGGGTCCTACTGGCCTACCAGCTGGACTTATGAAGCGCACGATGATCGGGCTGGCACCCGGAGACTTCATAGTTCCCAAACCCGAGTCTGGAGAACCCCCAGCCCCGATCACAAAGCCCGGCCCAGGCCCCTTGGCAATCGACCACATTGCAGCGGAAGCGAAGCCTGGAGCTGCCGCTTCCGAAACGATAGCGTGCGTGGCGCTCCACGCGGCTTTGACCGAAGCGAAGCCCGGACCCGCTGCTTTCCAAACGATAATGGGCATGGCGCCCGACGCGGTTTTGGCGGAAGCGAAGCCCGGACCTGCCGCTTTCCAAACGATGATGGGCATGGCGCCCGACGCGGTTTTGACCGAAGCGAAGCCCGAACCCGCTGCTTTCCAAACGATGATGGGTATGGCGCCCGACAAGCCGGGAGCCATGGCTCCAGTGAATGAGGCCAAAAGGACATTGCTAGGAGCAGGCTACTCCGCGACTCCCGGAACCGCAGCGCCACTACCTGACAGGTTCAAGAAAGAAACATTGATTGGCGTCGCGATACCCGGAATTGCACCCATAAATCCAGGTGTCGACAAGGCCGCGCAGGCCCAGCAAAGCGCTCCGGAATCGCCACCGCCGGAGCCTGAACCGGAACTTACTCACGCAGAGATTCCAATGGCATTCAGTGGTCGACGCTACTTAGCATTGACGCTTGCGATTGCGGCAACCGTCTTGGCCACCACATGCGTTGTTGCACTCTGGTGGTGGCAATCGAGTCCGAAGTTGAGCGTTCAGATCAAAACCGATGAGTCGGGGCGAGATCACTTGGAGATCGACTGCACCAACTGCAACGACGGAAGTAGCATCGCGCTGCGCGACAGTTCCACTCTGTTTGACAATCATCATGCATCGATCCCCCTCAAGCAGCCGCTGAAAATGGGTGACAATTCCGTGCAGCTATTGTTGTCACGTCGCGGCGCACGCTCGGAGAGTATTCAACTGCACGTCCCAGTGGATTTTCGCGTTGCGGGCGACACGTCCGCACTCGACGAGACAACTCCGAAGTTGCGACTACTTGTTGACAAGTCACCCAATGTAACCGTCGAGGTTCACAAGCAGACTCCCACCTATGACACCGCTGGCCATGGCCACTTCGATGTCGATGTGGCAAGCGATATCATGGGGCAGTCAGCCATTGAGAAGCCCCTGGAACGACGCGTCGCTTACATAGCGCGCACGTCCGCTGGCGTCGTGCAGGGTGCCGTACTCATGCGAATCGGCATATTGCCGCTCACCGTCGATACGCCGGGACCGCTGCTGATGACGGACCGTGAAGACTTCAAGCTGTGCGGCACGACAGCACCCGGCTCCCAAATTGATGTTGCAGGCTTGAAGATTGATGTCGATAGCGGCGGTCGCTTCTGTCATTCCATGATCATTAAGGATGTCGGAAAGTTCACGATTTGGATCACGTCAGCAAAGAAAGGTTATGCCCCACGCAAGGTCCAGCGAGTCATCGCACGCTTCGCCAACCTTCACGTATACGCGAAGAAACTGTACAAAGAAGTGCCGCATGAATTGGCGACGTCCGCGACCGATTCGAACACGAATTCGCTTGTCGCGCTCACGGGAACAATCGTCGAGTTGTCCGAACGACCTCCCGTCACTAGGCTCCTGCTGCAATTTGGTCCCAATGCGGGTCCTCAAGGGGTTGTGCGCATCGTCACGGCAAGTCAACCAGGCATTAAGGCTGGCCAGACAATAACCGTGTTTGGTCAAGTCACAGGCGTGCTAAAAGGGCCGGATGGTCGCGACATGAGTGAGCTGTCCGCCGCGTTCATCCTTCCTGGTTCACCGTAGTCGCGTTCCCAAGCCCCCGAAAGGCAGAATTGCGCCTTTGTTTCGCGAAGGTAGGTTAGCCGACGGTTGGCAGCTCAGTTAGCCGGGTCTATATTGCCCAAGCACTAGTAGCCTAACGGAGAAGTCGGCACGTTCGAAGGAGCAACTAATCGATGATTTCACTGACGTCCGGAGCCGCAGATAAGGTCAAAGAGATCTCTGAAGTCGAGGGCCTCACCGGGCACGGGTTGCGATTACGCGTGATCGGAGGCGGTTGCGCTGGTTTTCAATACGATCTGTATTTCGAAGACATACCGACGGATTTGGATGAACGCTTTGAGTCCCACGGCATTCCGTTGTACGTGGATCCGCTGAGCCTTCAGTACCTTGACGGTACGGAAATCGACTATGTGGAAACGGCGCATGGCGCTGGCTTTAAGTTCGGAAATCCCAATGTGTCAGGGACCTGTGGCTGCGGTTCCTCGTTCCACTGAGTGAGCCGGGCTCACAGGGGTGGGTTGGACACGGATCTTCGTGCGCCCTGCGTTGTTAGTACCTCCCGTTGGGCGGCCTGCCATTCGTTCTAGTTTGACTCGCTGAGGCTATGCAGTTGTGTGGTCGCGAAACCGCGCAGACCTTTCGTGCGTATGCACCGAGGAATGTTCAGAGTGACCTGCGAACCCGGACAAACTCCAAAAGAATCTGGATATTGTGGTTGGAGCAGATTTCTATTGCGCTGGCGCAGGAATTGCGCATATTCGCGTTTTGGGAAAGACTAAGGGCGACATGGCAAACGAATTCGATCCCGCATTGTCTCGGTACATGACAATGGTTCAAAGACTGCCGAAGCTGTCCCGTGAGGATGAGATGACGCTGTGCACTCGATGGCAATCTCATTCGGACACGCGGGCACGCGACGAGTTAGTGCGTTGTCATCTCAGATACGTCGTGGCCATCGCATTGAAGTATCGACGCTACGGATTGCCCTTATCTGAACTAATCGCGGAAGGCAACTTCGGCATCGTTCACGCGCTTTCGAAGTTCGAACCTGATCGGGGAAATCGATTCGTTACCTACGCGGCGTATTGGATTCGAGCGTATATTCTGAACTACATCATCCGCTCTTGGAGCCTGGTAGGCGTAGGATCGGGGGCATTGCGCTCAAAGATGTTCTTTAAACTGCGCCGCGAGAGAGTACGTATTACCAACTTGGTCGGTGAGGGTGAGCGTGCTGATGAAATGCTCGCGGAACGATTCAACGTTTCGCGAGCTCAGATTGTGTCGATGGTCAGAAGACTTGAGGCTCGCGACGTGTCGCTGGACGCCAAGGTCTTCGACGATGCCGTCACGAGTCTGGTCGATACTTTGTCGTCGTCCGATTCAGATCAAGAAGAGGCGTATTCCACTTCTCAGGGCAATCATCGCGTTCATGATGTTGTGCACACCGCACTGGCGATCTTGGACAAGCGAGAGCGCTACATTGTGGAAAACAGGCTCATGGCGGATGCCGAAGAGGAAGTATCCCTTGCGGAAATCGGCCGCCGGCTTGGCGTGTCGCGGGAACGAGCCCGACAGTTGGAGGCCCGTGCCAAGCGGAAGCTTAAGCAAAAGATATTCGAACTTTCTGGGAGCACGACTCTGGAAGGGCTTTCGCTGGAATCGGCCGCCTAGCTGTGTCATGGTTGTCGTGTTGGCGGTAAAGCAGGCGGTCGCTGAACCGTTGGTTTGGAGGAAAGTCCGGGCTCCGCAGGGCAGGACGCCGGGTAATACCCGGTGGAGGCAACTTCAAGGAAAGTGCCACAGAGAATAGACCACCTGACCAAAGCAAAGTGGAAAGGAAAGGGTGAAACGGTGGGGTAAGAGCCCACCGCGCCTTCGGTAACGAAGGTGGCAGGGCAGACCCCGTCCGGAGCAAGGCCGCGTATAGGGACGCTCAAGGATGGCCCGTCCGTGTCCCGGGGTAGGCTGCTAGAAATCCTCGGCAACGTGGATTCCAGAGGAATGATCGCCAGGTGCGAGGCGAGTGATTGCACCGCACAAACAGAACCCGGCTTATGATTCACCGCCGACCCGCCGCTTCGATCATTCGAAGCGGCGGCTATCTACTTGCACTTTACTGAGCCGCAAAAACAAACGGAACATTCACCGTCGTGGCACCCGAAGAAGGCGGGAATGACCAATTCCTCACGCGGCCCTCAATACAACTGGCAAGTCCACGGTAGCCACGCGGGTCGCCATTGCTTGAAACCGCGCTCACATTACCGCCCGCGGCAATGTCAATCTTGACTGCGACTCTGGCAACCGTCGGTGCATCCGGCGCTCGAGAATCCAGCGCGGGTTGCCAACAACTTCGGCGCACACTTGCCGTATAGCGACTGACTGTCTTTTGGAGCGTAGCGGAGTCCAACGCTTGGCCCGCCGACGGCCCCCCTGTGGACCCACTCTCCGTGGGCCCACTCTGTGGTCCTAGAGCGCGAAGTCCGGAAAGGCCCTTCAGCCCCGCCGAAGCAGATGGAGATCCATTGCCATCCGCACTCGGTCTCGAATCGCTGCTGGCTGCACGCTTGACATTCGCGTGTATTTCCTCGGCGCTTGCGACAACCAAAGTGTCCTGCGACGCCGCTGGAGAACTCGAAACGGAAACGGCCGCCGCAGAACCTGAATGAGCCACCGGCACATATTTGATCTCGGTGGTTGCTGGCGCCTGTCGATTGAATACAAAACCAATCGAAAGGCCCAGTGCAAGCGCTCCGCCTATGGCGATCCACGCCCCTTTCGGACCGCGGTGGACGCCTCGACCTGTAGCGGCGGCGATTTCATCTGGCGTCAGCGCGGGCGCAGCGACCTGAACGAACAACGGCGCGCTAGCTTGCGGCGCAGGAGACTGGGCTACCGCCTCAAGCGCAGACGCCGCCGAAGGCTGGCGGTCCTGCACAGCCGAAAGCGAAATTGGCGGGCCGAAATCGATTGGCGCAACAGCGGGAACCACCGGGACCCGGCTTGCCTGAACGCTGGAGATGGCTTCCTCGATGACAGCTAACAGCTCCGGAAAACTGCGAACGGGTTTCCAGTCCTCAAACCCGTCTCTCCAAACAAGGGATTCAATTGTCACTTGGCCCTGAGCAGCTCGAGAACGGAGTTCGCTCAATGGTATTGGACCAACAGGCGTGTCGTTGATACCGACATACCACTCATCGCCAACGAATTGATCGGGCGATGGATGGCGATCAACACCAACAGCTGCCGTGAATGCCTCGGCAAGCGCCTCACCGGTGCGACGGGGAACAGTCGTTACAGCCGCCGTCGGTTCCGACTTCGTGGCGACATGCGCAGGGGGCACTCGTTCGGCGGCCGCCTGCCCAATGCCATGCTGTGTATCCGGATGATTATCCGTTGCGGTGTGTCGCGGCGTGCCCAGATTCCTCACGGGTGACCTTGCTGGAGCGAGCGCTGAACTGACTCCCTGCGCCGTTCGGCCAGCGCCTGGACGGGGTGAGGTGCGGTCACCGACTGGCCCACGGCCAGCACTCGGGGAAACTCCTGGCGCCGGGGGTGAGATAAGGCCGGGCGTTGGCGTGTGTGAGCGCGGTGCGGCACCTGATCCTGCGGATGTCTCGATGCGACCATCGGTTGTTCCAACGGGACGAAGATTGCGATTGGGCGCTGCTGTCCCCGTGATCTTTGTGCCCAAAGCCTCGGCGTATCCTCCCATCGGTCGAGCGGGTTTTACGGGGGCTTTTGAAGCCGGGCCGGCACCGAGCGATGGCTGTTGACGCTCAAACCCCTTGTCGGCAATTGGTTTGGGCGGCAGGGACGCAGGTGCGGGGATTGAAGTGAGTGGGATCGGCGCCTGACTTACTCCGCTCGAAGCTCCCACCACGGACTCTTGAATCTCGATGATATGTCCGCACTGGCGGCATTTCATTTTTACCGATCGACCGATGACTTTCTCGTCGGCGATTTGGTACTTGGCTTTGCAACTAGGACAAAGAAACTTCATGCCGGCGCAACCACGGTCCGATGAACTCTAGAGCCTGTGCATCCTCGCAAACCCTAGCGACATTCACAACAGGTTCAGTAAGTGCTCCTTGATGCTTTGCCGGGTCTCATCATCGGGAGCAAGCCCGAGGGCTCGCTCCCATGTCTCGGACGCTTTGTGACGGAAGCCGGCTTTCTGGTAGAGGATTGCTAGATTCTTTGCGGCAGCAAAGTGTTTTGAGTTCAACTCCATGGCTCGTTCAAGCGCTCCAATCGCTTCATACACTTGCCCTTTCTTCCCATGGAGAAGGCCCAAATGAAAATGTAACCGGTAGGCCAATGGGTCGATACTGGTTCCCTGTTTCAAATGAGCGATTGCATCGTCCAGACGACCGGCTTTATAGGCTTCGATCCCCTTGGACAGCTCAGCTTCGGCCTCACTTGAAACATCCTGCTCTTCCGGATTGACACCCGATTCCTGGATTCCGGCCAGCGCCGAATCGACTGCCCGCAGTAATTCTTCAATTCGAAATGGCTTCTCGATAAAGAACTCCACGCCGCAGCCATGCTTGAGATCCTCGGCAAAACGCCAGCCTCGATAGACAGCGCTGATCATGATGATGGGGGTACGTGCAAACCGTTCACTGTGCTTGATTCGGCGAGCAATATCGAACCCGTGCACCTCTGGCAGCATTGCATCCAAGACTATCAGACGAGGATTATGTTCCTTAAGTAGCCGAAGCGCCAAGTTGCCCCGATCGGCCTCAATGACGTTGAGCCCCCGAGTAACAAGCAAGCGAACCACCATTTTCCGAATGTCGGCATCGTCATCCACGACCAGCACCAACGGTGCCGCCGGATTCTGAGCTGTTGGATTCTCCGCCAGGGGCAGCTCCGTCACGACGCTCACCTCCCGCGACAAGTTGCCGAATTCCTCAACCGCAATGTCCTGCTGCGAACTCCGACGAACGACGTCGTTGACAACTAGGACTTTCGGTTCGCTCGGCTGTGACTCATCCATCAGAAATTCTGGAGGGACTGAAACGTAGTCTTCGCGCTTGGATTCATTCGACGTTGAAGCCGCTTCAGTTTCGCGCACTCCCGTTGCATTGAGTCCAAACCGGGCGAGCGTTTCTGCCGGGCAGCGCGGACCAATGTAGAACTCTTCACCGCGCGACTTCTTGGCATACGCGGACTGGATCACCTTGGTGATGACACCTTCCAGTGCCACATAGGCAAAGACTTTCTTGCCAGTAACAAACTCTAACTCCTCGATGACTTTCGTTTCTGTGGGGTTGCCCATCGCAACGAATAGACGCTCATCCCGAACCAAGACCGGCAAAATGAGGTGCTTTTCCGCGATCTCTTTGGGTAAGAGTTCGAGATCTTCGATCCTGAGACAGATCTGCGTCAAATCGATGCCTGGAATTCCGTATTGCTCGCTGAGCGCTTTGAGCGCGTCAACGTCGTCAATGACGCCCTTCTGCGCAAGCCGCGTTGCGAGACGACCGCCCGCCGTCTTGTCCGCCAACGCCCGATCGAGATCTTGCGCAGAAACGGAACGCTGCTCCAGCAGGATTCGACCGATCGGCTTCTTTTCGTGAGTCATCCGGGGGGAGTGATTATTCCACGAACGGCCCAGGGCGCGCTACAAATTCCGTGGTTGCCATTGGAGAAGCTTTTCTGACGCCCAGTCGTCAAAACTTCCATCGGCGATCGCCTCACGCGCCGATTTCATCAGCCAACCGTAGAAGTGCAGGTTGTGCATTGTTAGCAAACGGTGCGAAAGGATCTCGCGCGAGATGAACAGATGCCGCAAGTAGGCACGACTGAATCTAGCAGTGCAGGTAGTGCACTGACAGTCCTCCTCCAGGGGTCGTGGATCGTCCTTGAAGCAGGATTGCTTAATAACCAGCCGGCCTGAATTGGTGAAAGCCTGTCCGTTGCGTGCGTTTCGTGTCGGCAGGACACAGTCAAACAGGTCAATGCCGTTGGCAATCGCTCGTACCAGATCCGTTGGCGTTCCCACTCCCATCAGATATCGTGGCCGCGACGCATCGACGTACGGCATCATCTGATCCAGCAATTCCTTCCGGACCTTGGCGGGTTCGCCCACGCTAAAGCCACCTAACGCAAGTCCATCGAATGGCATTGCTGCCAGTTCTAGTGCGTGGCGTCCACGCAGGTCCGCAAGCGTACCGCCCTGGATAATCCCAAACAATGCTTGACCTGGGTTTCTAGCTGCAAGGCAGCGTTGCGCCCAACGAGTGGTCCTCTGCACCGCGGAAACCAGCATCTCGGGAGTCGCCTGTGAGTCAACGCAAACATCCAGTTGCATGGCAATGTCAGAGCCTAGCAGCCCCTGTATTCGCATTGATTCCTCAGGCGTCAGGATGTGCCTGGATCCGTCCAAGTGCGATCGAAAGGTCACGCCTTCTTCGCTGATCTTGCCAAGTTTCGACAGCGAATAGGCTTGAAAACCGCCGGAGTCTGTTGCGATCGCATGCGGCCACCTCGAAAAGCCATGGAGCCCGCCTTGACTTTGCACTACCTCAGGTCCCGGACGTAGCCACAAGTGGTACGTGTTCATAATGATCATTCGAGCGCCGGTATTCGCAACTTCGTCGGGTGTCATCGCCTTGACCGTTGCCTGCGTTCCGACCGGCATGAACAAGGGTGTTTCGAGCGTGCCGTGCTGCGTTTCAAGGCTAGCGAGGCGCGCCCGACCGGATTGAGTCAAGACCTTGAACGCCCAACGCGCGCTTCGTCTGGCTAGGCTCTGCGAGGAATCCACATTGCGTCTCCGTACGAAAGAAACCGATAGTTGCGCTCCAAGGCCACTTGATAGGCCTGAAGGATTCGCTCAAGGCCAGCGAAGGCGCTTACCAGAGCAAGCAGAGTGCTCCTTGGCATATGGAAATTCGTTAGCAAGCCGTCCACGACTTTGAATGAATAGCCAGGTTGAATCAGAAGGTTGGTCGATCCAGTCTGGGCGCAAATGCGGCCGTTCCGTGTTGAGTCAGCAGCGCTTTCCAGTGCGCGCACGACCGTCGTTCCAACGGCGATAACCGGCGCGCCGCGCGCACGTGCGGCGTCAACAGCCGTCGCAAGGCCATCGCCGACCTCGAATTGCTCCGAATGCATGTCGTGGGCATCCAGGTCGTTGACGCTGACCGGCCTAAACGTCCCGACGCCAACATGCAACGTAACGAACGCCATGGAGATTCCTCGCTGTGCCACTTCGCTCAGCAATGCTTGGCTAAGGTGCAGGCCCGCAGTGGGGGCCGCAACCGAACCGACCTTGCGCGCGTACAGCGTTTGGTATCGTTCCACATCGCCGGGCTCATCATCTCTGCCCAAGTAGGGAGGGATCGGCACGTGTCCGATTCGATCAATGACCGTCTCGATGGCCTCGTCGGATTCGAGCTCAGCCAGAAGTTCACCCGCTTGCAGTCGATCCAGAATGCGCGCCGACAAAGATTGAAACTCAATCACCGCGCCTGGCAATAGTGGCCGGTTCGATCGCCCAAGTACCGTCCAGGTACGGCGCTTTGGGTTTGGTGATCGAGAATCCAATTCGGACAGCAACAATAACTCAACACGTCCACCGGTCGAACGTCGATGGCCTAGAAGTCTCGCTTTGAATACGCGAGTATCGTTGAGTACAACTAGAGCACTGTCGGGCATTAGCCGTGACCAGTTGGAGATACGGGAGTCAATAAAATCTCGTTCACCAACTATCAGCATGCGCGCGCCGTCGCGATCTGCAGTTGGATATCTGGCAATACGGGCGTCCGGCAGAACGTAGTCGAGTCGGTCTGTTCGCAAGAAACCCTCACCGGACGGGCAGGACGGCTCAGCCCTTCGTGTCGTAGGTGATGCCGAGGCGCGTCATCTTCCGCCACAGCGTTGTCGGGCTTATGTTCAAGGTCTCCGCGGCTCGCTCACGGTTTCCATCACTCACGCGCAGCGCAGATTCGACGGCCTCTCGTTCCGCATCGTCCACAATATCGGCCAACGTCTTGCCCATAGCGCGCGGCGAGCGTTTGGGTGTTTGCGGAAGAACATCGTCATTCGTCACCACGCCGCCGGAGGAGAGCGCAACCGCCTGCTCGACCATGTTCTCGAGCTCACGCACGTTACCAGGGTAGTCGTAGGTCATTAACAGATCGATGACGCCGTCGCCGAACGCGGTACGGGTATTCATCTTTCGGTTGTATTTCTCTAGGAAGAACTCCGCAAGCAGCGGAACATCTTCCCGCCGGTCGCGCATGGGGGGCAGATGAAAGCGCGCCACATTCAGTCGGTAGAAGAGATCCTGCCGGAAGCGCCGCTCCTCCACCGCCTGGCCCAAGTCGACATTGGTGGCCGCTATCACGCGAATATCGACACTAATGGGGCGGTTCTCACCGATGCGGCGAATCTCCCGCTCCTGAATCGCGCGCAGCAATTTGGCTTGGAAACTCACCGTCGTTTCAGCGATTTCGTCGAAGAAGAACGTGCCGCCGTCTGCCTCTTCGAACAGCCCCTTGCGCGCCGAAACGGCGCCTGTAAATGCCCCGCGCGCGTGGCCGAAGAGTTCACTTTCGAGCAGCGTCTCGGTAATGGCCGCGCAGTTGACAGTCACAAAAGGCCGCTCCGAGCGCTTGCTGTTTGCGTGCACGGCGCGAGCGATCAGTTCCTTTCCCGTGCCGCTCTCTCCAGTAATCAGAACGATGGCTTCCGTCGGCGCAATCTTGACCACCCGAGCCAGGACATCGCGAATTGCATGCGAGCGACCAATGATGTTGCCGAAGTGGTACTTCTCTTTGAATTCCTGAGCGAAGAGCTGAACTTGGCCGTGAAGCTTGCGGCTTTCAACCGCCTTGGCAACCTTGACAACCAATTCCTCTTCGGCGAAAGGCTTCTGAATATAGTCGTACGCACCGAGGCGCATGGCTTCGACGGCACTCTCTATGGTGCCGTACGCGGTCATCACAATAACCTCAGTCATTGCCTGCGCGGCCTTGATGAATCGGAGCACCTCGATTTCATCAATGTCGCCCATGCGAAGATCAGTAATCACAACGTCGTACGCACCGGCCGCTCCAAGCTCCTTGCCGATTTCTCCGTTTGCTGCTTCGTCAACCTCGAAACCATTGCTGCGCAACATCATGGCGAGCGTCGTTCGCATGTTGCGTTGATCGTCGATGACGAGCACTTTACCCATGATGTCCGACCAAGGTTTAGCGCGCTCGGCAACTTTGTCGCCAATCAATGGTTTGCGTTCCGAGTCGCTAGCGACGCTTTTTTCTTCACCGCGCGCTGAGGTCTCTTTGGCTGGCATGGGTCCGGAACCTGATAGAGTCTGCTTCGTCTGGAAGCACTCTTACTTCAACTTCGATGGTCCAGGGATACGATAACCAAATCGTCCAAGAACGGATTCTGATTAGGCCTCCGGCCGACCGCCTGAGACCCCAGGGGCCAGATTGCTCTGCCGGCGTAGGCGGACCGTATGAGCCCGTGAGTTGACAGCATGGATTCCGGTGATAACCGTGTGCACCGAAATCCAAGGTCTGCCATAGGCAGGTTCCAGGCAGGTGAAGCTTGACCATACTCAGGGAACGTTTCGGATCCGGCGAAAAACGACAACAGGTCATTGACGATGCTTGCCGCGTGCTCGACGAAGAGGTCGCGGACAAGTCCGGTTTGGCTGGAATTGCGGTGAAGGCCGCCTACGCCGTGGTCAAGGGCATCAAGCCCGGCTTCATTCGCCAGGCAATAGACCACCTACTGGATGAATTCCTCGATGCGCTGAGTCCGTTTGCGCAGGAAGCCGAAGAGAAAAAAGTCAAGCCAGGGAGTCTCATTCTGCAGAACCCGGCCAAGTTGGCCAACGCCATGCTTGCCATTACCGACCAACGCGCCCAAAAGGCTGAGAGTGGCGTTGTGCGAAAGTCATATGACAAGCTCCGACCAGCGGCGCAAAAGCACGTGGAGGCGGCTGTGCCTCGGCTTGCGAAGTTGTTGGATAAGTATGCGCCTGCCGAGTGACGGCGCCCGCAACTTCGCAGCACTCTGCAGGCAGGGACTGAGAGGACGCATCCGATCGTGGGCCGTGAGCTACACTCGTGTCTGTGATTGCTGTTGCCATTCGACCCCGCAACAGGCTTGCGAAATAGCTAGACTTGCCCAATCGTAACGGGTGCCCGTGTGATGCGGCTGAGTTTTGGCTGTCAGTCTGCGGGATTTGGTACCTGAGCTTCGAAACAGTCGCGCTCGCACTTCGCGAGTAGGCGATCCAACAAGGAGCATCGGATTTCTTGAGCGCCCAAGTTCAAAGTGAGTCAGAACCACACGACAATAAGCCGGAAATTGCAGCGAACGGTGCGGTAATTCGTTTTGCAGGGGATTCTGGCGATGGCGTCCAGCTAACCGGGCAGCGGTTCACGAATGCGGTTGTGCTCGCGGGCAATGACGTCGCGACGTTGCCCGATTTTCCGTCGGAGATTCGTGCACCTGCAGGCACGCTGTACGGTGTGTCGGGCTTTCAACTCCAGTTTGCTTCGAAAGACGTGTTTACTCCGGGGGACTCGTTGGATGTGCTCGTGGCCCTCAATGCGGCCGCGCTGCAGACCAACCTCCCCGATCTCAAAACCGGCGGACTGCTCGTTGTCGACACGGGCGCGCTCGGACCCGCCCAACTGAAGAAGGCGGGCTACACAACCAATCCGCTAGAGGATGGGAGCCTGTCGGGCTATCAGGTCGTCGCAATCGATATCTCAACATTGACTCGTAAGTCGGTCATGGCCGTCGGCTTGTCTACGAAAGAAGCGGGTCGCTGCAAGAACTTTTGGACACTCGGGCTCATCCTTTCAGTCTACGGGCGTTCTGTTGACTCCACGCTGAGCTTCATTGCCGAGCAATTCAAGAAGCGGCCAGAGTATGTCGAAGCCAACTCAATCGCCTTGAAAGCGGGCTATGCCTATGCAAGCTCTAGCGAGCTCTTCCATCAGCGTTATCGCATTGTCGCGGCACCCAGAGCGCCAGGACTGTATCGAAACATCGACGGGAATACGGCACTGGCATACGGGCTGATCGCGGGCTCGATTTGTGCCGAATCGGCATTTAGTGCTCGGCGCCTATCCAATCACGCCAGCAAGTGGGATCCTGCAAGAACTGAGCAAGCATCGCCATTTGGGAGTGACCGCAATTCAAGCCGAGGACGAGATTGCCGCTGCCTGTTTGGCGGTTGGAGCCGCCTATGCAGGAGCCGTGGGCGCCTGCTGCACGAGCGGGCCCGGCATGGCTCTCAAAACCGAAGCAATTGGCCTGGCGGTAGCGACTGAGTTGCCGATGATCATCGTGGATGTGCAACGCGCAGGCCCAAGCACGGGAATGCCAACCAAACCTGAACAATCCGACCTGTTCCTTGCAGTACACGGCAGAAATGGCGAAGCGCCCGTCTGCGTCCTTGCACCCGCCACTCCATCCGAGTGTTTTCAGGCGGCGTACGATGCCGTGAGGATTGCAATTCGCCACATGACGCCGGTCATCGTATTGAGCGACGCCTATCTGGCCCATGGAGCCGAACCATGGCTGATCCCGAACGTTGATGAACTGGCAAGACTCGAAGGGCCCCCACTGCCGCCCCGTGAGCAGTTTTCGCCGATGCGCCGCGACGACGTCACATTGGCACGCCCTTGGGCTGCCGCCGGGACCCCTGGCTACGAACACAGAGTAGGCGGCCTCGAAAAGGATTACGAATCTGGACAAATCTCCACGGATCCTTTGAATCACGAGCGCATGGTGCGCACTCGCGCGGAGAAGGTGGCACGAATCACTGAAGACCTTCCAGAGAGCCGTGTTGATGTCGGTGCGACTCAGGGCAGAGTGTTGGTAATCGGCTGGGGCTCAACGTACGGCTCGATTCGTGAGGCCGTTGAGTACGCAATTGCCAAAGGCGCCTCAGTCAGCCAGTTGCAATTGCGTTCGCTGTGCCCCTTTCCTCGGGGTCTCGGACAGCTCATGTTGCGCTTCGAAAAGATCCTCGTAGCCGAGCTGAACGGAGGACAACTTGCGCAATTGCTACGCGCTCACTTTCTCCTTGATATCCAATCATTCGCCAAGATTCAGGGCAAACCATTCCGGACCGATGAGTTGACGCAACGCATTTTTGCAGAGCTGGATGGTGGCTCATGACCACTGTCATCGAAGCCGCGCGCCTTACTCAACGAGACTTCGCGTCGAGTGACGACGTGCGATGGTGCCCGGGCTGCGGCGATTACGGCATATTGTCCGGCGTACTGAAAGTGCTTCCCGAACTTGGCATCGCCAAGGAGAACTTCGTATGGGTCAGCGGCATCGGTTGTAGCAGTCGATTCCCCTACTACGTGGACACCTACGGTTTCCATTCGATCCACGGGCGCGCACCCGCCGTTGCCCTGGGAATCAAAGCGGCAAACCCTAGACTTTCCGTGTGGATCGCGACCGGCGACGGCGACGGACTAAGCATTGGCGGCAATCACTTGATGCATTGCTTTCGGCGGAACCTCGACGTAAAGATCCTGCTGTTCAATAACCGGATCTACGGCTTGACGAAGGGCCAGTATTCGCCCACAAGCGAGCTGGGAAAGCTCACGCACAGCTCGCCCTTTGGGTCTGCCGATCGCCCCGTCGATCCAGTGCGATTTGCGCTCGGGTGCGGCGCCACCTTCGTCGCTCGTTCGTACGATACGGCGGGAACACACCTGGTGGATGTTCTGCGGCGAGCAGCCCACCATCGCGGCACTGCATTGATCGAAATATTGCAGAACTGCCACGTTTTCAATGACGCGGCTTTTGAGGGCATCACGAGCAAATCCACAGCAGCTACCAATCAACTTCGACTCGAAAACGGCAAGCCGTTGATATACGGTAACGCGCACGACAAGGGGCTGACGCTCGACACCAACACGCTAAGGCTTGTCAAGCTGGAGAACTTGGGGGCAAACGGCGCTTCCAAAAGCTTGTTGATCCATGACGAATCCAGTCCAATCTTGGCCCAATTGCTGGCTTCCCTCGCCTACCCTGACTTTCCAGTGCCTCTGGGAGTCCTGTACGCGAATCTTCTGCCCACGTACGAAGACCAGTTGCACAACCTGGATCAACAGGCAAATGGCGGGGCGCGCGGGGGCCTAGAATCCCTTTTGAAAAGTGGTCAGGTGTGGCAAGTGCCGAGCTCCTAGCGCTTTCAGCCTCCCGCAAATCGTGAGCCTGGCAATTTTGGCGAGACACGGTCGAATTGTTGCGCTAAGAGGGGCCTGTCATGGGTACCCCTCAAGATTCCAGTGCCCGTCGTCGGGAGCGCCGTTGACGCGCCAAGAAAAACGCACAGTGGGACTACAACCGCGCCAAAGAAAACGCCGAGGCTCAAAAGCCGAAGGCGCCCGCGAAGACAGCAACCTGAGTCGCATCCCGTCTGAGTTGTGCCGAATAATTGGTGGGGGCAGTTCTCCATCCGCGTGCTGTTTGTTCCCCCCTCGACAGCCCGCGACCTGATGGCAAACTTGCATGGGTAGCTGAAATGGTCGGTCCGAACGAGCGTAGCGATGTTGACTCCTCCCCCCAGGTGGATGTGGAGCATGAGCAGGTTCCACGTCGAGCCACTCGCTATCGCGTGATATTTCACAATGACGACTACACGACCATGGAGTTTGTGGTCGAAGTGCTCATGCGATTCTTTGCAAAATCCGAGGTGGAAGCCACTCGTATCATGCTGGAGGTGCATCACAAGGGTCGAGGCGTCGCGGGGGTCTATGTCCGCGACGTTGCGGAATCAAAGGCCGATCTAGTACAGGAGTATGCTCGGTCTAACGGGCATCCACTCAAGTGTACGGCAGAGCCCGTGGATGAGCCCTAGCCCAGGAGCGTCGTACAATGCGCGTCAATCCAGACGTTGAAATTGCCTGCAGCCTCGCAGCGCAGGAGGCGCGCCGGCGCCACCACGATCTGCTGACGGTGGAGCACCTTCTCTTCGCGCTACTGCATGACGGCACGACCATCCAAATCCTAGGCAATGTCGGTGCCGACGTGCAACGGCTCAAGCAGCGCGTTCATGAGGTTCTCGAGCAAGAACTGCCAAAGCTGCCGGAGAATTCAGCAACGCCTCCGAGCCCTTCGCGAGGTTTTCAGCGCGTCCTGCAAAGAGCAGCTCTGCACGTCGAAACGTGCGGCAAGGATGAATTGCTGGTGCAAGACGTGTTGGTGGCAATATTCTCCGAGGTCGATTCGCTTGCGGCCGCGCTATTGGACGAGGCGCGCGTCCGACGACTTGATGTAGTAAGCTACGTGTCACATGGAATGGACAGCGACGGTTCGGGCACTCAGACCATCGGGGAGCCAGGGTCTGAAAACCAGTCGGGTTCCGCTCAAGATGCCGCCACCGAGGCACTCAACCGGTTTGCGGTCAATCTCAACGAAAGGGCCCGTCGCGGAGATCTGGAACCGCTGGTGGGCAGAGAGCGCGAACTTTCGCGCGCATTTCAGGTTCTCGCTCGCAGGCGCAAGAACAACCCGCTTTTCGTCGGGGACGCTGGCGTCGGCAAGACGGCCATCGTCGAAGGCCTGGCCAGTCGAATTCAATCGGGCAACGTGCCTGAACCGATAAAGGGTGCAGAAATCTGGGCGCTTGACATGGGAGCTCTGGTCGCGGGCACCAAATTCGCGGGTGAATTCGAGAACCGCGTCAAGATGGTGGTCGGCGCGCTCGACAAGCGTCCGGGCAGCATCTTGTTCGTTGACGAAATTCACACGGTCGTTGGGGCAGGCGCGGCAAAAGGCTCGCTCGACGCAGCCAGCCTCTTCAAGCCGGTCCTTTCCAATGGAAAAGTCCGCTGCATTGGGGCCACGACGTTCGAGGAATACCGGCTCCAATTCGACCGCGATCGAGCCTTGGCCCGGCGCTTCCAGAAGATAGAGGTGGACGAACCGAGCCCAGAGGACACAGTCCTGATATTGCGTGGCCTGCTGCCTCACTATGAGAAGTTCCATGACGTGACCTACGAACCTGAGACCATCGATGTTGCCGTCAAGCTTGCCGAGAGGCACCTGTCGGATCGCAAGCTGCCGGACAAGGCCATCGACCTCATTGACGAATCGGGTGCGGACGCGAAATTGGAGCTTGGCTCGGGCGCTGTCGTCGACGTGCCCCGGATCGAAAGGGTCGTTGCCCGCATCGCGCAGATCCCAACGCGCCAGGTCTCGCACGACGATCGCGTCGCATTGATGAATCTCGAAGAGGAGCTTTCGCGCGTCGTCTTTGGACAGAGCAAAGCCATTCGCCAACTGGTCAGCGCCATCAAGATGTCCAGGGTTGGGCTTCGGGCACCCGACAAACCGATTGGTTCGTTCCTCTTCACAGGGCCGACCGGCGTCGGCAAGACTGAGTTGGCACGGCAACTCGCTCGAGCGCTGGCCATCGAGATCCATCGCTTCGATATGAGCGAATACATGGAGCACTACACGGTGTCGCGGCTGATTGGCGCGCCGCCCGGCTACGTTGGTTACGACCGCGGAGGCCTGCTCACCGAGGCCATCGCCAAGACTCCCCACGCGGTTCTGCTGCTAGACGAGATCGAAAAGGCGCACCCCGACGTCTTCAACGTGTTGCTGCAAATCATGGATCACGCAACGCTCACGGATACCAACGGCAAGAAGACGGATTTCAGAAACGTGATCCTGATTATGACGAGCAACGTCGGGGCCGCGGACCTGGCCCGGAATCTCGTCGGGTTTGGCAGCCGCGACAAGAGCGGCGGTGACGACCGCGCGTTCAGTAACACGTTTAGCCCCGAATTTCGAAATCGGTTGGATGCCCGCGTGTCATTCGAAGCGTTGGCCCCCGAGACGATGGTTCAGGTTGTCGGGAAGTTCCTGAACCAGCTACGCGCACAACTCATCGAGCGGCACGTCGAAATTGAAATCAGTGAGCCTGCCCACCAATTGCTGGCCAAACGCGGCTATGACGCCGATTTCGGGGCAAGGCCGTTGTTGCGTTTGATGGAAGAGGAGATCAAACGCCCGTTGGCGGAAGCACTTCTGTCTGGGCCGCTCACGCACGGCGGGGTGGCCAAGATCGACAAGCTCGAGGAACAATTCGTGTTTGACTATGTCGCGGCGCCGGCCGCCGAAGAGAAGGCTCCAGTCTGCTGACTTGGTCGGGCGTCAATTGTAGGAACTCTCCTTGGAAGTGCCGAACAATCCATAAATAATGACAAACGAAGTAGTCTTGCGTCGCAGTGCGCTCTACATGCCGGCATCCAATGCGCGCGCAATCGAGAAAGCTCGCAGGCTTCCCGCGGATGTGATCATTCTCGACCTAGAGGACTCGGTCGCGAGTAGCCAGAAAGAAACGGCAAGACATCAAGCGAGCGAAGCCGCAAAAGAAGGCGGTTTTGGACGGCGCGAGGTTGTGATTCGCATCAACGGCGAGAACACGCCGTGGCACGAAGTGGATCTCGGCATGGCGATCGACGCAAATCCAGACGGCATCCTGCTGCCCAAAGTCGAATCACCCGAATGCGTCCAGCGCACTGCAAAACGAATCGAAAGCGCTTCACCGAATGCTCGGACGAAACTCTGGTGCATGCTCGAGACGCCGCGCGGCGTGCTGGCCGCCAATGACATCCTGCGCAGTCATTCTCGTCTTGCGGTGGCAGTCATGGGCACTTCGGATCTAGCGCGGGATTTACGCGCACAGCACACGGCGACACGTCTGCCCCTGATAACCTCGCTTGGGTTGTGCCTTCTGGCAGCGCGGGCCAACCGTGTCGCCCTGCTCGACGGGGTGTCTCTGGATCTTGAAGATGAGGCCGGTTTCCGCCAATCCTGCGCGCAATCACGAGAACTTGGCTTCGACGGCAAGACATTGATTCATCCAAAGCAGATCGACGCGTGCAACGCGGCTTTCTCGCCCACCCGAGCCGAGGTAGCGGAGGCGGAGACCGTGGTGGCTGCCTACTTCATGGCCCGGGAGCGCGGTGAAGCGGTAACGGTTGTCGGCGGCCGGTTGGTTGAGGAACTGCACGTTTCTGAAGCTCAAAGGATTCTCGGAATACACCAAGCTTTGAATCAGGCTGGCCGAGGCTAGACGTCTCGGTCGGGCATCCCGTAGAAGAATCGTTGACGTCCGCCCAGCGGCCCCGTATTACAGTACCAGTGTCAGTGCTGATCCATTCAGTCGGAGGATTGTACCTGTGAGCGAGTGGTGGGTCGGTCGTCAGGGTACCAATCCCGTGGGTCCCGTGACGACGGACACTCTTGTCCGTGGCATTCGGGAGAACAAGGTTCCTGAGGATGCCGTTGTCTGTCGCGTCGGCGAACAATACTGGCAACACGTTGCGCAAGTTGAGGAGCTTTGGGAGCTGCTTCACCCTGAGCAGTACGAAACGAGCGTAACCAAGCGACCTTGGTTCGCGGAGAGCGCGGATAGCAATCCGCCGCAAACATCGGCTTCTGATCATCCCGAGACCGACGACGAATCGACGCGAATCTACAGCGTTCCAATTTTGCCAATTCGGTCGGTGGAAGGCAGCTTCGAGCCCGCGCCACCTGCAACGCCAACGGCGAGCACGCCTACAACACCGCTAGCAAGCCGTGGCGAGACAGTCGAACGGAAACCCCGTGCGCAAGCGGCAACGGCTTCGCCAGCAGCCGAACACGCACCCGCACCGCGACCTGTCATCGCGCCTCCCCGATTTGGTGTAGATCGAGTCGTGCCGACAAAGTTGGCCGCTTTGTCCAGCCCTCCCCCGGCGGTTGGCAAGGTAGAAACGGCTGCCAAGACACGAGCCGCTGCGCCCGTTGCGCCCGCGGGGCAGCGCCAGCCGGAGAATCGTCCGTCTGTGCCGCTAATTCAGTCACGTCCGGTCGCGAACACGGCCGCGACGGACGCCGCCAGACCTGCCGACGCTGCGCCCACCCCTCCAGCGGACGCCCCTAGACCCGGCGCTACGCGCCCCACCAGACACGAAACTCTGCCAAGTACCCCGCACGCGAAAGTTGCAAGGACATCAATTCCGCCAGCCGTATCCGCAGCCGCTGTTCCAAGATCTGCCGTTGCTGCGGCAGCCCCCGCAATGACTGTCGCCAAGCCGGCAATTGCGCCAGCCGCGCCTGCAACGAGTGTCCCCAGACCGACCGCTGCGGCGACGACACCAGCAACGAATCGCGCCAGACAGTCAACTCCTCCGGCGGCTCGCCCAACGAACAAAGCGGAACCCGCGCCGGCCTCGCTCAACATTTCCAGACCGGCGGCTGCTGCCGCACTTCTGGCGAAACCGCTGTTTCAGCAACGACCCGCCGCAACCCCCCAGAAGCCACCAGAGCCTGCCGCGGCAGCTCCGGCTGTCGCCCAAATACCGGCGCCAGCACTGGCAACCATGCCGGTTTCCTCAACCGCCGCTAGTCAACCGATCGATCTTGAAGAAGACACCGAGACGATTGTGGCCCAGGTAAGGCCCGCCATGCCTCCGCCATCTCCAGCGATGCCGCCGTCCGCGCCGCTTCCAATCGCTGACGATGACACCGAGACGATTGTGGCCCAGGTAAGGCCCGCCATGCCTCCGCCATCTCCAGCGATGCCGCCGCCCGCGCCGCTGCCAACCGCTGACGAAGCCGAGACGATTGTGGCCCAGGTAAGGCCTGCTGTGCCACCGACACCCCCGGCAATACCGCCGCCCACTCCCGCACCGCTGCCCATCGTGCCGGCAGTCGAACCTGCGGATCTGTTCGACGAAGACTACGAACCGCCAACTTCTAGGCCCGCGGTGCAAGGGGTGCGTTCGACCGAACGCGACTCGGTTTCGCCCAGGCCTGCAGCAGGCACACCCGCACCCCCAAGCGTCATCATCACTCATCCACCTCCGAGTTTTCCCGAGGAAGTGCTGGCCCACGCGGTTTCGTCAATCCCTGAAGAGACGCATCCGGCGCTGCGCTCGATTCGTCCATCGGGAACAATCCAAGTGAGCATTGGAACCCTTGTGATCGGGGCGCTGGCGATTGTCGTACTCGTGTTGGGAACTGTGCTGCTGCTTCGCTGAACTGGCTCCCACCGGCGCGCCTGGAACAAAAGCAATGGCCAACAGTCTGCCGTTCTCGCCCACCAAGATCAAAGCGCCGCATGGCGCGCGCGTCTTTGAAATCACTTGGAGCGACGGAAAAACCCATCGCATCGAGCATCGGGTGCTGCGCGGCTACTGCCCCTGCGCGACTTGCCAAGGCCACCACGGAGTGACGCGCTTTGTTTCGGGGGGGAACCTCGATTTGCGCGAGATAACGCGCGTCGGAAACTATGCGCTGGGCCTAACCTGGGGCGATGGCCACAACGGCGGCATCTTTAGCTTCGAGTATCTAAGGCGATTGGGCAGCCTTATCGAGGAACTGGGCGTCGAAACGTTATGCGGGCTCGAGCAACTGCCACCGTGAGTGTAAGCCCCAATCTCAGGCGGCAGCGTGTCGCATTCATTTCGACATCGTACCCGAGCGACAACGACGATTGCGCTGGACACTTCGTACAGACCGAGGTCCGCCGCGCACTGGACGAAGGGCACGACGTCACCGTGATTGCTCCGAAAGCGCGGCGCACGCGGCGCGAAGACACAGCGCGCGTCATCGGGCTGCGGCATCTTGGGGCGTTTGGCACGCCCGGCGCGCTCGCCCGGTCGCGCTGGCGTCCGGATCACTGGATGGGTGCTGTTTTGTGGGTCATGACGGCACGCTGGACATTGCGTAGGCTCGGTCCATTCGATCGCTGCGTGGCGCATTTTCTTGTCCCCGGTTGCTGGCCGATCGGCAGCGGCGTGCCAGCTTGCCTCGAAGGGGTCGTGCATGGCAGCGATTTGCGTTTGCTCGAAGCGCTGCCCGGGTGGCCGCGGCGCTTGATCGTCAACCGCCTGCGCTCGCTTCGCCCATTGATTCGATGTGTGTCCGACGATCTCGCGCGCCGTCTAACCAAGCTGCTCGGCGCCGATCACCAAATGTCGATTGCCGTCGCTCCCAGTCCAATCGACGTACCACGGCTGCCGGACAAGGCACAGCTACGCAGTCAGCTGGGCGTCGGTTCCGAGCGGCTCGTCGTCATTGTGTCAAGGCTCATTCGGTCTAAATGCGTTGACGTCGCGCTGCAAGCGGCGCTTCGGCAGCCCGACGCCAAGGTGGTGGTGTGCGGCGACGGACCCGAATTGCGAAGGCTGCGCCGGCGTTTCCCGAGCGCCTTGTTCTTTGGTCAATTGCCGCGCCGGCGGGTGCTTGAATGGATCGCCGCCAGCGATCTCGTCGTCAGCGCTTCGCGCGATGAAGGCGCGCCAACAGTGATCCGCGAGGCACGCGCGCTCGGTGTGCCTGTGCTCGCAGCGCCGGCCGGCGATATCGCAAAGTGGGCTGAAGTGGACGCGGGGATTTCCGTGTTCAGTGACTGAATCGGGATCTGAGTCAGATCCGGATTCTGTTACGGAGACAGATTCCGTTATGGAGCAATTGCATCGGGTACTGCTGGCTGCCGCTTGGCGCTTGCACTTCAGTTCGACTCGAGTATCGTTCGGATTGTGCATGCCCCCCTTGGCGCAATCCGAACGATACATCAATTCTCGAACATGCTCTTGAAATCGCGACGCTTGCGCGGCCGCTTGTTCAAGCGGTTCAGCGTAAGGATCGCGACCTGGCCTCGCAGGTGCGCCGCGCTGTCAGTAGTATCGTGCTCAACGCCGCGGAAGGGCGGGGCGCGGTCGCGGGAAACTCGCGGCTACGGTTTGAAACGGCGCTCGGGTCGCTCTATGAGGCACAGGCCGGTGTTCGGCACGGCGACGGGAACTTGGATTTCATGGTCGCGAACAGCGGCAATGGCACAGTGAGCGTATTGCTTGGCAATGGGAGGGGCACGTTTTCCGCAGGTGCGGACTACGCCACCGGAGCGCCAGCGTACAGTGACTTTACCGGCCCGGCAGGCCCGGCTTCGGTGGCGGTGGGTGACGTAGACGGAGATGGATCGCTCGATATCGTGTCGGCGAACAACTACACCGGTACCGTTGCTGTCCTGAAAGGCAAGTGCAACGGAACCTTCGATTCGAAAGTGGAGTATCCGGTTGGCAAGACACCGTATTCGGCAGAGATCGGTGACTTGAACGGCGACGGAAAGCTAGACATCGTTGCGGCGAACCAAGACTCGAACTCGGTCAGCGTGCTACTAGGAAATGGCGACGCAACCTTTGCCAGTAAAGTTGACTACGCGACTGACGGCGGACCACGAAGAGTGAAACTAGGCGATTTGAACGGTGACCACCAGCTGGACATCGTCACGGTGAACGTCTCGTCAGACTCGGTGAGCGTGCTACTTGGGAACGGCGACGGGACGTTTGGCGAGCAGTCATCGACGGCGAGCAGCAACATTCCCACCGACGCCCCGGCAGCGTTAGGTGACCTCAACGGCGATGGAAATCCGGATCTAGTCATTGCGGCCTACCAAGACCAAGTCAGCGTATTGATGGGAACCGGTAACGGGACATTCGCGGGACCCGTTGAGTATACGGCTGCTGGGTACTTGAGCTGGCTTGCGCTCGGTGACCTGAACGGCGACGGCAATTCGGACATCCTGTTCGCTGGTGACGAATACGTTGTTGGTGCATTGTTTGGACGAGGCGACGGGACGTTTGCCACCGAGATGAGCTATGGGACTGTCACCAGCGTGGTTGCCGCTGCGTTGGGTGACTTGAACGGTGACAACGCGCTAGACATCGCCTTGGCATTTTCGACCGAACCAGGTACGTCGGTGGGCACGTTGATCGGAACGGGCGATGCGACCTTTGCTCACGGGTATCCCGCCACTGGGTCCGGCACCGGTGCAGTAGCGGTGGCTGATATCAATGGCGACGGGATACTTGACATAGTCAAAGCTGGCGAGGTCGATTTGAACAGTGGCGCGGTGAGCGTGCTGCTCGGGACAGCCGCCCACGGATTTGCTCTCGAAGCGGAGTACGCGATTAGTCTGGCGGCAGGTTCGGTGGCACTCGCTGACGTCAACAGTGACGGCAAGTTGGATATTGTGGCAGCCGCGAACGATGTGCAGGCGGCGACCAATCCCGCGGTGAGCGTACTGCTGGGCAACGGCGATGGGACGTACGGCGGCGAGCTGAAATTAACTATCGCGTCCAGAGTCAGCTCTATCGCAACGGCTGACTTGAACGGCGACAACATGGCGGACATCGTGGCCACGACCGAGGCGGGCATGGTCAGCGTGCTGCTGGCCACGGGCGACGGACAATTCGCGGCTCCAGTGGACTACACAGCCGAGCACCCACCAGTGTCGGTTGCGGTTGGGGACGTAAACCGCGATGGCAAGTTGGACATCGTGGTTGCCAACAACGGCCAATACGTAGGCACTGACTCCTCCGTTCGTGTGATGCTCGGCCAGGGAGGCGGCGCGTTTGCGACGGAAGTGGATTATCCATCCACGTATCCAATAAACTCTGTGGCGCTCGGGGACTTGAACCACGACTATCCGTTCGATGCTGAATCGATCGCGGTCGGCGACTTGAACGGTGACGGCAGGCCAGATCTCGCCGTAACCTCGTGGTTGGGAGCGGTGGACGTGATGCTCAACTCGTATGCGGTCCCTTAGCACGCAAGGACGTGTTCGACCTCAGTTGCAGCTGCGGTTGCGGATTCTGATTCTTCACCTGCGTCGGCTAAGCCGTGGCGGCGGATATCGGTGCTTCGCCCAAGTTCGGCGCAAGTGGTTGCAAGCCCGTCGCGCGCAGTAGTTCGACGTCGCTGCCAGGCTCAGGGTTGGGCGTGGTCAGCAATTGATCGCCGTAGAAGATGCTGTTGGCGCCCGCGTACAGGCAAAGAATCTGCCCCTCGCGACCCAGTTCCTGTCGCCCGGCAGCCAGCCGCACGCGCGACGTCGGAAACACGACGCGCGCCGTCGCGATCATTCGCACGACATCAATGGGATCGACGGGCGGCCGCTCTTGCAACGGTGTGCCCGGGATCGCGACGAGGCTATTGATGGGCACACTCTCGGGCGGCGGATTGAGCTGACTCAACTCGAGCAAGAGCTTGCAGCGGTCGTCAAGGCTCTCACCCATACCGATGATGCCGCCGCAGCAGACGCCAATTCCCGCGCGCCGCACCGCTCTGAGCGTGTCGAGCCGGTCGTCGTACGTGTGCGTCGAGACGACCTTCGGGTAGTACTCGCGCGACGAGTCCAGGTTGTGATTGTACGAATCGAGGCCTGCCTCTTTGAGACGCCTCGCCTGTTCGTCGGTCAACATGCCGAGCGTGACGCAAGCCTCGAGGCCCTGGGCCTTGACGCCGCGGATCATCTCAAGCACGCGCTCAAAGGCTGGGCCGTCTTTGACGCTGCGCCAGGCTGCGCCCATGCAAAAGCGCGTGGCACCATTGATCTCTGGCTTGCCGTGCAGCACCCACCACGGCTTCGACGTCGAGCAAACGCTGCGGTTCGACCGGGCTCTTGTGATGCCTCGACGATTGGGCGCAATAGCCGCAGTCTTCCGGACAGCCGCCGGTCTTCACACTGAGCAATGTGCAGAGCTGCAGGTCCTTACCGGAGCTGTGCTGCAGGTACACGCGGCGCGCCTTATCGAGCAACTCGAACAATGGCAAATCGTGCAAGTCGCGGATTTCCGCGAGCGTCCAAGCGTGGAAGAAGGAGTCGGCTGACACGGGCACGGAATCTAGCTCGCCAGCGCCGCTCGAGCCAGGTTGTTGGAAACTGGTCGTTGCGTGGGGTCAGAGCCCCGGGACAGACTCTGATTCAGTTGCGGATTCAGATTCTGTCTCCAGTACCGGTTCTGATGCAGATTCCGACTCGGTTGCCGGTTCTGGCTCGGATACAGGATCAGAAGCCGAGATATTGCCGCGCTGTGTCACGGTTGACGACTTCGTCGTGCAAGAGCTGTTTGATACTCATCTCGAACGTGTGCATGCCGTACATGCTGGCACCCTGTTCCATGAGCTCTTTGAGCGATGGATTGCCTTGTGGCCGCTTGATGCTCTCGCGCACACTGCCGGTACCGACCAGGATTTCCGTGGCCAGAACCACGCCGGTACCGCCGGCACGCGGCAGCAGCCGCTGAGCAACGATGCCTTGAATCGCGTCCCCTAGCCGTTCGCGGATGTCGTCGCTGCTGCCTTCGGACAGGGCCATGATGCGGTTCATGGTACGCGTGACATCCGGGGTATGCAGTGTCGTCAAGACCAAATGACCTGTCTCAGCGGCCTTGAGCGCGATGTCCATGCTTTCGCTATCTCGGATCTCGCCCACTTGGATGACGTCGGGATCTTGGCGCAATACGGCGCGCAGAGCATTGGCGAAACTCGACGTGTCAATGCCGATTTCGCGCTGACTGACCGAGCAACGATCGTCTTCGTACAGGTACTCGATTGGATCTTCGACGGTAACGACGTGCCGCGACAGCGTGTGGTTCATGTGATCGATCATGGCAGCAAGCGTCGTGCTCTTGCCATTGCCCGCGGCGCCCACGCAAAGCACAAGCCCGCGATCCTTTTCGGCAAGCGCCCGGCACACGGGAGGCAATTGTAACTCGTCGATGCTCGGGATCTTGAAGGGAATGATGCGCAGCACGATGGCGAGCGAGCCGCGCTGGCGATAGATATTGACGCGAAAGCGAGCCAGTCCCGGTACCTCGTAGGAACAGTCGAATTCGCTAATCGTATCGATGTTGCGCGCAGCGTCGCGCCCGCGAAGCAACAGCAGGGTCACGGCAGCGGTCGCCTCGGGAGTTAGTCGATCGAGTCGGAAATAGACAAGGCTGCCGCGCACCCGTGCGCCCGGGGGTTGGCCCACCTTCAAGTGCACGTCACTCGCGCCAGCGGTAACGGCTTTCTTCAGGAGCTGGTGCAGGTATTCTTCGGATGTAAAAGGGTTCGGAATACCGATGTTGGGCAGGCTTTCCACGGCCTTCGAGCATAACCCGAAAGGGCAATCCACCGTAGAGGGTAGGCCCGAAGCATCCTTGGCCGGCCCGCCCCACGAGCCACGCGGATTACGAGTTGCGCCCCGGGTCGGCACCGCGCTAAATACGCGCCGCCGCGCGGGATTGAACGAACGATCCCGAACGAGCAAAAGCCCAGGTAGCTCAGTTGGTAGAGCAGTGGACTGAAAATCCACGTGTGGTTGGTTCGATTCCGACCCTGGGCACTCGATCGATTTTTGGAGTGACGGCACGCCGGGCGCGGGTTCGACTCGGGGCAACGAGCGAGTGGCTTCGCTTTAGCGCGAGTCGCTCGACGAGGTGCGTCGAATGACGGCTCAGGTTCTGAGACCGTAACGGGCTCTGGTTCGGGACCTGGACCGGGAACTGGTACCGAATCTGGACCAGATCCAGGACCTGGACCGGGAACTGGAACAGAACCTGGTTCTGGCCCTGGAACAGAACCTGGCACGGATTCCGTCGTCCCGCAGGATGTTGCAGTAGCTTCAGAGTTTTTGGACGAGGGCCGCGGGGTTGGTCATTTGCGTGTCAGTTCAAGCGTGGCCTCGAGAACCGGCAACACGGCGAGGTCCTTGGGTCGCCCTGCATTGCGCTTCAATTCAATGAGCTTTGGTAATTCGAGGACCAGAATTGAGAGCCCTTCACCGAGTTCCATCGGGCTCGATTGGCCCACGAGTTCGGCGTACGTTTCATTGTCGAGCGCACCCAATGCGTCGAGAGGCCCAAGGCGAGTGACAAGTAGCTGATGCCCCGGACCCTTCAAGTGTGATTCCGTGGGTCGCAGACGACGGTCGTCGTGTCGGTAGACTGCCTGCAGTTCGTCGAGAACGCCCACCAGACGTTTCACATTGTCAGGTTCACGCCGATGGACGATGTCCACGTCCGTAGTGACGACTGGCGCGCCGCGCATGACGCCCGCCATTCCGCCAACAAGAATACAATCCACATTGCCCCTCACGAGGCAGCGCAGCAGTTCAGCCAGGTTCCGCGATGCCATTGAGGCTGCGTAGCTCCTCCAGCGAGTCAGCCGCCTGCTGTATGTGTTCGATTCGTTCGACCGGAGTCAGCGTCAACATCCATCGGATGAGTGTCAGATCGACCCCATTGCGGTCGTACGCATGTTCGGCTGAATCAAACGGGTGCGATTGAGCTTCGGTCACGGCACGGAGTCTAGCACATGGACTGGGACTGTTGCTGGTTCGGCGGCAGGTGCTGGGACCGGGAACTGGTTCGGTAACTGGAACCGTTGCCGCGGCCGTTGCTGCTGCGGAATCAGCCACAGGTATCTGCACCTGCCACGGCCACACCACCTGCCACCGAATCTGTCCACGTCCGGGATCCGCACCAGTCCCGGCACCCGTTGCTGTTACCGAATCTCCACGTTACCGTTGATTGCCGCTACTAGGGGCTAGCGCTTGCCAGATCGTATGCCAGACGAGGTGACGATTTGACAGATTGGTACTATCCAATGCCGGACAGCGAGGACCTCGTCGTGGTCAAATTGGATGGCATTTGCAATTACTTACCGATTGGCGATGGAATCGTCACGGCGGGTCAGCCAAGCGAGGAGCACCTGCACCAGCTTGCATCCGGTGGGTTTGAGGCAGTAGTCAATCTGGGCCTGCTCGATCCGAAGTACTGCTTGCCCAATGAGGCAGCTTCGGTCGCGGCACTAGGCATGTCTTACCACCACATCCCGGTGATCTTTCAGAATCCATTGGTTCAGGACTTTAAGCGCTTTCACCAAACCATGTGCGTCTTGCGCGGCCAGTCAGTCTTCGTCCACTGCGCAATGAACTATCGCGTGTCCTGCTTTACGGCGCTTTATGGCCAAGCCGAACTCGGCTGGTCACGCGAGCGGGCGGATGCTCATATCGCTCGGGTTTGGGAGCCTGACGAAACGTGGCGTGCGTTCCTGGAGCGGGTTCGCAGCGGTTGCAGGGACGCGTGCGAGCACGGTCCGCCTTAAACGCGCCTTGCGTTCATAGGCCCATGATCGCCCGGGTTATCCATCCGTAGCCGAGAATCTTCAAACAGCGTATATTCCCGGCAACGACCTCATGACTACCGACCGCATAACCAGCATCAGCATCGCGGGAATGCGCTGCATTGAGAGCGTGCAGATCCCGCTCGACGGGCTGACGGTGCTCATGTGTTTGACAGGGCCGCGGGGGCCAGGTAATGAGCCCCGGGAATTTGCCCTAAACCCCACATTTCTGGCATGACATTGTTCGTCCGACACTAGTAGCCGAGATGGGGTAATATGTCCCCAATGCGCCAGGAATTTGCCGTTCGATTTCAGCCCTCATCGGGAAGCCGCTGCGTGCCGGCGCAATTCTACGTGCAGTCGCTGACAGCGGTGCTCGAAGCGCTCAATTCACTGAGGTTCACCTTCGCTGCGCGACTCGCAGCTGAACACAATTGGCCGGCGGCGCACGTGCGCGATGCATTGTGTTTTTCAATTGGGCCCACAGACAAGGGCAGCCTCATTGTCCCCTTGATCCCGGGAGCCGCAGAACACGGGGCACTACTCGATACTGATTCAATTGCTTTGGCGTTCTGGCGCGACTCGGGGGATGAGCTGGCAAAGACTCGCAAGGGCAAGGCATCGTATCTGACGGGCGTAGCGGCTGATGCGTTTGCGCGAGCCAGTGCTTCCGCGAAGGAAGGGCATTCGAAGATTGGGCTTGCCTCTAGGACTGCACGCGGAAAATGGCGGACAACGACGGCACTTACTCCGCTTGAACCATATCTTCGAAAGCATGCGGAGCGTTGACGTTCTGGCCACCGAGCAACCATTGCGCTCACTGGTCAAATTGTGTCACTCACATATGATCCGCCGTCGTTCGTGCTCCTCACTGCCACGGGAAAACAAAACGTAAAGATGCCAGCTGGGCTGAGAGTTCAAGCCAGAGAGTGTTGGGGAGCCGAGGTCGTCGTCAATGTAGAGACCACCCTGTCTGCGGACGGCGACGTCGGCGAGGCGCGTGCAGCGTCCATACAAAGGTCGGGGTCAGCCGACACCGCGGCCGCGGACTTTGAAGAAACGTTCGGGGCCCTCCATGAAGTTTGGGGAACCGAAGAGGCAAAGGCCTACATTGGAAGTCTGCGGCTTCAGTCATAGAGAAAAGGCGATGGCGTGTGCGGCCGTCAATAAGATGGTGATTCAGTACTTCGAAACGGCGAACCAACCGCACGATACCCGACAGGCCCCCCCCTCAACGCTCTGCGGTCGCGGACTATACCCGCTTGACTGACCCTTCTATTCTTCGTCGACGAGCAATTGAATAGAAAATCATGGCAAAAGTAGTATCCCGTAAGACACGGTCGGCACGAGCCAGCGACAGACGGCTCATGCTCAAAACGATCGAACTCGCGAAGAAATGCAAAAACGAGCCGGGTAGGATTTCGCCGAAGGTTGGGGCGATTGTAAGTGGCAAGGTACTTGGAGGGGCCTTCCGTGGCGAGCGGGCGCCAGGGGAGCATGCGGAGTTTACGCTATTGGAAAGAAAACTTGCCGATCTTACGCTGGCTGGAGCTACGCTTTTCACAACTCTTGAGCCGTGCACATCGCGGAACTATCCAAAGATTGCTTGTACGGAACGCATCGTCGAGAGGCGGATAAAGCGCGTGGTCATCGGCGTTCTTGATCCTAACGATCAAATCCGCGGCCGTGGGGAACTAAGACTTCGCGAGGCTGGAATCGAGATCGCTCGGTTCGATCCTGACCTGATGCCGCGGATTGAAGAGCTAAATCGCGAATTCGCAAGACAGCACAGTATCGGAGTAAAGCGACGACGTACGAAAGCGGAAACCACGGATCCCGTGAAGCCAGGTGAGTTAGGGCCCAATGGCTTCCGGATTGGGTACACAAAGAGCGGCGACAAAGTCGAATGGATTCCTGATGACAAAACAAACGGGAAGGAATGGCCTCTTCTATTGCGACGCAATGACAACTCAATTCTAGGGGCGTACAACGAATTCTGGGACAAGGTTTGGTGGAATAGACACCAAGTCTGGCTAGAGAAACTCAAGAACGGGACGGAACCCCTCACGGAGTCGCAGAAACCGCTTCTTAAGAGGGCTCGGCAGGCCGCTAAGCGAATCGAACGGAAATATGGCAAGAAAAATCTCGGATGGGATGACTTCGAGTGGGGGCTGCTTAGCGGCAGGATGTCCGCTCTGTCTTGGGTAATGGGGTCAGAATGGAATGAGTCTCTCGACACTTGACACAATCTGAAAGGTCTATAGTCGCTTACGCCGCTTGCCGAAGTGACTGCTCGAATTCATCCGGTCGCGACCACCGGCAAACGTCCGATACCGACTCCACGAGATTGAAATCCTCGTCAGCCCACACGTCGCTTGTGTCGTCGAAAAGGGATACAAAACGGGTTGACTGCGCGCCTACTCTTAGCTGGCTGAGATCGTGCCATGCTGCAACCACGTGTTCCGAAACCCGACGAGCCGCCGCTCGCGAGCCACTGGCGAGGACGAACACAAGCGCACTTTGCTCGGGCGTCCTAGTTTGAAAGTCTACCATCCAGTCACGGCCAGAACGACCTGATAGTTTCACGCCGCGCTCGAAGGGAATCGTCCTCTCTTGAAGCAGATCGGAAACTTCATCGGTCATGGATTCGATGGCGCGCGTTCGAGTGGTGAACCATAGATCCGCGACACGGACAATGGCCTGCCCCAGTTGGATCACGGCCTTTGAAAATCGCGCAGGCTTATTGCAGCGGAGCATCAGTTGACCTTTGAAGAGCTCCACACCCTGCGTAACGCAAATGTCCTGAATGAGCTTCTGTTGCCTTGGAGAACGCCGCACGGCTGGAGTCTGCATCCGTAGCCAGCCGAGAGCTTCGCCCAAGTCAGTCAACGTGAAATTGTCCCCATACTTTTTCACAAAAACATCCACCACGCCGCCATCCGGATACCAAAACGGAGTTCGAATTCGCGCGAGGTTCCCCTTTGGCGCAACGTCAAACATTGCACCTAGCCCTTGCTGCAGAATATTCTCAATTTGGGTGGTCAAAGCCACATGTCCTCTTGAGTGGCGGGTGGACGCTCCAGAAATCCATTATGCCTTATTTTGGCCTCAGAGCAGAATTCTTGCCACACATCGATCGGATTATCCACCGCCGCGGTGATATCCTTAGGAACGTAGGCTTCTTTGTCGGTGAAGCGATCCGTCCAGCGGTGCTTGTGCTTTTCGCCAACGTCGTGGCAGTCCGGGTTGTGGTGGTCAGCGCCCAGGTCCAGACCGTAAATGCGTCCTGTTCCGCGATGGATCAGGACAAATGAAAGAGTGCCGGCAAGGCCGTTGTACCGACCATTGACAAAGATGGGGTACCCGGCATCAGAAAGCACATCCGCTCTGAACTGCACTGCCGGGGAATGGTCCTCGTCTTCAGACCACTTCAGATCGCCTTCAATGCGCTTGCTTGCATCAGCCAGTATCGTCTCGAATTCAGTTTGCGTAATTGGCACTGCTGCTCACCCCTCTCACCAACCGAGGTAGTATTGCGTCCGCTCACACAAGTTGTCATCTAGCACAGTCCCCCCGTAAACGCCTTCTGCAAAACAGCCTGCCGCAACCGCGCAGCGCGCTGAAGGTTGGCGGCCACCACGGCTTCCAATTCCTCCACCACACTCAACCGCCGCTCAACCTCCGCCACGATTCGAACCTGCTCAGCCAATGGAGGAAGAGGTATCGCCAGCTTGGCGAGCAGATTCGTGTTGAACCCGGCCCTTGTCGCGCCAACGGATGCTTCTTTCGTCTGGCGGCGAATGTGCGGTGCCCCTTCAAACACGGCGCGCATGAAAGCGGACAAGCACTTTTGGGGATTTGGGCGGACGCGCAAGAGGTGGAACGTCATCAGCCACCCGTCCTGATGGGGCTGACTAACGGCGCACCTCCCAACCGTGCCCGATCGTGTGAATAGTATGTCGCCTGGCCTTATGCGATAGCGCTCAAACTCTTTCGCTTTCGCTTGTGACAAGTGGTCAAGCTTTGATTCATCGAACCGATTCCATTGAACGCAACCCACGTTTATTCTAAGACAGGAACACCACTGTCGATGAACTCGTTGGACTTCATCGACATGGGACCCACTTGGACGGCGGTCTCCGGAGAGAACCCAAGGTTACTTACCGTCGTCCATTCCCAGCCCGCGGGAATATTACTTCGCTCAGCATTTGTTAGGTCCGGGACATGACCCGCCCCCCAGAGTCTGCCCGCACGCCGCAACTCTTTGTCTCGTGGCGCGACATCTGAGACCCGCGCCAACAATTCTCGGGCCGATTCGAAGGTCCTGGAATTGCTACCACTTGCAATCTCAGCCTCAGTCGGGACAAGCCGCCCTTCGCAGGCGGCTTTGAGGACGGCGGCGCGGTAGCGTTTGAGATTGGCCTGCACACGCTTCAACGCCGCCACGCCCGCATCGAGGCGGGTGAATTGCTTTTCGATTTCCGCGACGATACGCGCCTGCTTACCCAGAGG
Source organism: uncultured delta proteobacterium (assembly GCA_963811985.1). GTDB lineage: Bacteria > Myxococcota_A > Polyangia > Polyangiales > Polyangiaceae > FEN-1139. Next base: position 40,053 of record CAWEUH010000037.1, on the reverse strand, counting down.
TGGAAGTGGAACAGGCATCTCACGAAAAATAGGCAACGTGAGACGCAGACGAGTGGTTCCAAACGCAACACCGGTGGCGAAATCTCTGGCGGTCTTACTGTTGAAATAGTGCATCAAGAACTTTGGCAAAGTGGCTGCAGGATTCGGCGTCATCTTCATTACATCGGGCGTCACCATCGCGGGACCAATTCCGCAGGGGTAGATCGCGCAAACCCCTGGCGGCTCCCCAAGTTTGGTAATGAGCAGTTCACCGCCGTAGACGGAATACGAACGGAACAGTTTTTTCCACGTGGCTTGATCCATGAATCCGGGTTTGTGAGTAAGGTACTTCCCTGGAGCAACGTGTCTCAAAAAGATGATGGGGACGCCCGTGGGTCTAAAGTCGCGTGCCTTGAATATCGTTCCAAAGGGTCCGGCGCAGATTGAACCTTCACGGAAATCAGAGAGTTGGTCTGGTGTCGACCACGTCCAACCTTTTGGGAGCTGCGCCAAATTTGTTGTGTCCGGCGCCGCAGGTTCAACATATTTGCCGCGGCCGCTCCAAACTTTTCGCCGTTCCGCAAGTATGTGGGCAAGTAGCTCTCCGCCGGTTTCGATCGTCGCTTTCCCGTTGGTGCCACAATTCGCTCCCACAGGGCCGTCAGCTAGCGCTTGGCTAGATCGCGGTGGGGCTCCGCGCGCCCTATCTTTAGGTTTCATCCTTCGGCCGAGTGTCGCCGCGCTCTCTTGCTTCCCCATCATGCCGCCAAAACCTCATTCAACTCATCGAGCAACTCGTTTAACCGAGTCCCAAACACCTGATAAACCTTCCCAAGCCCGCCCTTCTGGCTAAACGGCGCGTACTCGAAGTCCTCGGGTTCGATACTGAGGCTAGTCGCAATATGATCTCGAATGAGCCCGAGCCATGTCAATTGCTCTGGCGTGAACTCGCTGCCAGCAGTTACAGCTGCCGTCATTTCCGTGCCTCGAGTTGCTTGCGCGTCTTTTCGAGCTCGGCAGCGAGTTGCTTTTCTTTCGGAAGCGCCGTCAGGTATTCGCGAACGAGGAGCTTGTTGGGCAGGGCATCCGTCGCGTAGTGAACCAGCGCTGCGCTTTTTCCGCTACAGAGGATGATGCCGACGGGCGGATTCTCTCCGGGTTGCGTCCAGTGTTCGCGGGCGTAGTTCAGGTACAGGTGCATTTGCCCAGAATCGGCGTGAGTAAAGCGGCCTAGCTTTAGATCGAAGATGACAAGGCAGCGCAGGCGTCGGTGGTAAAAGACCAAGTCGAACTCGATACCATTCATCGTCGATGCGCAGTCGACGCTGGCGGGCGACGAAGGCGAAGTCGTTGCCGAGTTCGAGGAGAAAGGTTTCGAGGCGGCGGATGAGCGCTTCCTCGAGATCGCTCTCGGAGTATTCGTCACGAAGGCTGAGGAATTCTAGAACGAGCGGGTCGCGGAGTTCCTCTTCGGCGCTTACCTTATCGCCGGGCTGCGGTTTTGCGCCTTTGGCGAGCATGGCAGCCTTGTTGCGCGAAAGGGCCGTGCGCTCGTAGAACTGGCTGTCCATTTGGCGCTGGAGTTGACGCACGGTCCAGCCGCCGCGTAGGGCTTCTGCGTGGTAAAATGTGAAAGCTTCGGTCGATCGTGTGCCTCGAACTAGCAGGACATAATGTGACCACGGCAGTGGGAAGGCCCGGGCGATGTCGGCTACGTTGAACGGCATCGCTGGCGATTTTCCGGGTGAGTTCTGAGATTTCTCCGACAGCGTCTGAGATATCTGAGCCACGGGGACAAGCCCGGGCCCCGTGTTCAATTTCTCAGACAGCGTCTGAGATATCTGTTCTATGCCGCAGACGCTGTAGAAAAGTCGCATATTCTCCAGGTTATGCACCGAAAAACTGCGCCCATGACGCAAAGTAAGGTCTTCAGCTAGACGTTTCAACAAATGCTCGCCGTACGCTGCCCGCTTTGCACCACGTTGTTCGAATTCCACTATGCGTCGGCCAATCTCCCAATACGTCGCCGTCATGATGGCATTAACAGCCCGAGCACTGGCGCGTCGCGCCGACTCGAGAAGTTCACTCACTCCCCCAAGCAGGCCTGAGTAGTCGCTGGCGGTAACCGGTTTAGATGCCCTCTTCTTCGTGATGGATTTTGTCATGCCGCCAAAACCTCATTAAGCTCATCGAGCAATCGGTTCAAGTCGTTTCCGAATACCTGATAGACCTTCCCAAGCCCGCCTTTCTGACTAAACGGTGCGTACTCGAAGTCCTCGGGCTCGATGCTGAGGCTCGTCGCGATGTGGTCCCGAATGAGCCCGAGCCACGTCAATTGCTCGGCCGTGAACACGACTCCAGCGTCCGCCTTGGCTCGAAGCCACTCGTTGTAGCGCTCGGTGACGGAGTCTGCGAAGGGTTGCAGTGCGGGTTGTTGCTGTAGCGCGAATCGGACAAGCGAGACTAGGTCGGCGAATCTGCCTGCTTGGGAGCGGCCCTTTACCTTCTTTGGCTCGACTACTGCGTAGGCGTCCCAGAGGCGATCTTCGGTCCAGGCGGCGTGGTTGGTGCGGAGTTTGGCCTCGAGTTCTTTGAGCATGGGCTCGGTGAGGCGTTGTTTGTAGAGGCGGCTGTAGAGGATTTGTAGGGCGTCGATTTCGGCTTGGTGCCCTGTCAGGTAGTCGCGGAAGGCTTGGACTAGGCTGCCCGCTTTGGTTCTAGCGGCTTCGTCGAAGCCTTGGCTGAGGACTTCGTCGGGGGTGTAGATGTCGACGATTTGTTCGACTTCTTTTTTGAGGGATTCGAGGGTTTCGCGAAGTTTTGGTTTGTCGAAGGGGGCGCAGGCCTCGACGATGAGGACTTGGCGCGCGGCTTCGAATTGTTCAGGCGGGATTGATTCCGGTTCCGTGCCGTCATGACCAGAGGCGCGTTGTGCGATGGCATCGGGGTCGAAGGCTCGCAGCAGGGCTCCAGCGAGTGTGGCGGGGGGTTGGCCTGCTGCGGCTGCGGCGACTTGCCTGCGTTGTTCGGGCTCGAGTTGGCGATCGAGGCGCGCTAGGCGTGCGGCGAGGGTCGTGAGGGTGTCTTCGTCGCGGCCACCGGGGAACAGGATTTTGCTGAGCAGGGCTTTGAGTGGGACCGACGGCAGGCGATCGAGCGGGCGGGATTCGGTTTTGTCGCTTTCGCACACGCCAACGGCGTCTACGATGACAAAGCGCGTCTTGGCTCGGGCGTCTTCGCCGGAGACGGATTGCAGTTCCGTGGTTGTGAGCACGCGCGTGCCGCGACCTTTCATCTGTTCGAAGTAGACGCGGCTGCGCACGTCGCGCAGGAAGATGAGCACCTCGATGGGCTTAATGTCCGTGCCGGTCGCGATCATGTCCACGGTGACAGCGACGCGCAGCGCGGGCGCCAGACGAAATTCGCTGATAAGATCCTTGGATTTGGCGGGCTGTCCCGTTTCGGGGTGTTTTGCCTGGTACGTAATCTTCTTGCAGAAGTCGTTGCCGCGGCCGAACACCTCGCGGCAAATGTGCACGATGTCTTCGGCGTGGGAATCGTCCTTGGCAAAGATGAGCGTCTTTGGCAGCAGCGTCCTGCCGGGGAATAGCTCCGTGAACGCAGCATCGCGATACGTCGTCAGAATCGTGCGGATCTGATTTGGGTTCACAACCGAACGGTCGAGATCGGTGGGCGTGTAGTCCATGTCGTCGGCCAGGGCGGCCTGGCGCGCGGCGCGTGTGGCGCGGCTGCGATGGTCAACCATGAAGCCCTTTTCGACCTTGCCGCCCTGCTCGGTGACGCGCGTTCGAATGCGATACACGTCGTAGCCGACGTTCACGCCATCGGCGACCGCGCGCTCGTGGTTGTACTCAGCAACGCGGTTCTGATTGAAATAGGCAATCGTCTGCGGAGCGGGCGTGGCCGTGAGCCCGACCAGGAACCCATCGAAGTACTCGAGCACCTGCCGCCACAGGTTGTAAATCGACCGGTGACACTCGTCGGTCACGATGAAGTCGAACTTCTCGATCGGCACAGTCGGGTTGTAGACCACCTCGCGGCTCTGCGTGGTGCCAAGCGCCGCAGCCAACTCCGCCCCAGAAAGCTCGTCGGCCCCCTCCGCGAGCTCCTCACCGCGCAGAATCGAATACAGCCTCTGGATCGTGCATATGGTGATACGGCACACGTCATCGATGTGCGGCGAGGTGACGTGCTGCACATTGTAGAGCTCCGTAAAGAGCCGGTTTGTGTCCGGCGTGCGAAACTTGTGAAACTCATCGCGCGCCTGCTCACCGAGGTTCGCTCGATCCACGAGAAACAGAATCCGCTGCGCGCCAGCGTACTTGATCAGCCGGTACGCGAAGGCACAGGCCGTGTAAGTCTTGCCGGCACCCGTAGCCATGTGAATCAACGACCGCGGGCGATTCTCCGCAAACGACTTCTCAAGGCCGACAATCGCCTCCACCTGACACGCACGCATGCCGTTCGTCGCAAGCGGATACTCGATCGGCATCACCGCCAGTCGGGCGCGCAACGTATCCTTCTCCCCTGCCCACTCCGCGAGCGTCTCAGGCCGGTGACCGATATCCCATGACTGAGCGCAACGCGATTGCGGATGTCGAGCGCGCGTCGGGTATTTTCAGGCGAGGTGGGCGTTGTGGGGCGTTCGCGCAGTTGGCGAGCCAGGGTTTCGGCTAGTTGCCAGTTTTGTGAAGACGGCATGTCGATTTTCTCACTCGACCCCGATTCCCGCCTCAGCGGACCCGGAACAGCCGCCGAGGGCTCCCATCGGGATGTCCCAGATGACCTACGTGTGTCCCAGATGAGGATACTCGCGTCCCAGACACTACCTTGCCTTGTCCCCGATGGGCATTCTTGTGCCCCGGACGAGCAGACGTCGGTCCCCGTCGAATGACGGCTCAGGTTCTAGGACCGTAACGGGTTCTGGTTCAGGGCCTGGAACAGGTACTGAATCTGGACCAGAAACAGGACCTGGACCTGCAACAGAACCGTAACCGTTCAGCCGAGGATGTGAGGTTGTGATTGGCGGCGAGTGGTGCCCGGTGCGAATCTCGTCGCGCGGGCGGGCTGCCCGCCAGATTCTGATCAAACTCGATGGGTACCTGGCTGTTGGTTGCCGCTGCCGTCTCGTGGATGGCCTCGGTTGTTGGGTGGTGCGCGCACTTTGAGCATACGCCACCATCGGTGGTGTGGTTCCAGTGAGTTCAACATATCAAGTGGCGACTACTCGTTTGGCGGTCGCCGTCGCCAAGGCATCAACTCTTCGATTCGAGATGCCGGATGTGTCTGGATCCGGATCAACATGTCTTTGATGTACTCGTAGGGATTGATCCCATGCATCCTGCATGTCGCGACGATGGAATGCAGAACCGCCAGGTTCTGCGCATGCTCGGCACTTCCAGCAAAGAGTGATCGCTTTCTTCCTTGAGCAACGATCCTCAGCGCGCGCTCCGCTCGGTTGTTGTCGAGCTTCAGCTTCGGATCACTGAGGAATTTCTCCAACTTGTCGCGTTGCTTGGTCGCATACTTAAGTGCCTTTCCCATTTGCAATCGGGTGAGTACTTGCCGACGCGAGCATCCACCCAGCGCCAGATTTTCTTGACGGTGAGCTTGCTTCTGCTTTGGCGCAGTTCGAGATGCTCTGAGGTGCCTTCGATGCCGCGCTCGGTTGCATCGTGCTCGACTTGGTAGAGGTCTCCGATGAGCTCGAGCACTTCGCGGTTCTCGTGTTCTTTCGTCCCTTGCGGGATTGCTTCGAGAAACTTGCGCCGTGCGTGACCCCAACAGCCGCTGCGATTGCGGCGGGCATCCTTGTCGCTAAGACAGTTGTAAGCGCCATAGCCATCAATGGTGAGATTGCCAGTGGTACCGCCCAAAAGCTCTCTGGCAGTGTTGCTATCGCGACTGTCGCTGTAATGATAGACGACGGCCTGCTGCGAAAGGATGACCCACATCCAACCTTTCAAGCAGTGCTCCTTGTCGAGCACTCGTTGCCCAGTCTCATCTGCATGCACGTAGCGTCCTCTGCGCACGACACCTCGGAGCTCTTCGTAGATGGTACGCAGTTGCTCGGCTGTGCGATGAAATATCGAGCACAGGGTACTGCGTGCGATCGGGAACCCAGCGCGCTCTAGCGCCTTCTCGCTTCCGTACAACGGCATGATGTCATCACAGCGACTGACCGCTACGTGTGCGTGAAGACCGGGACCGTAATGACCACCGTCAACGACGCCAGGCGGCGCTTCGGCGGTGATGATCTGACTGCCGTCGTTTGAGATCAACGTTTCCAAAACGAAGCGCTCAATGATCAGATGTTCGCGGACGTGTTCCACTCGTTGCACGGTCTTGCCATCGCCGAGCTTGTGAAAGTCGTCGAGCGTGTAGCCCTCGGGTAGCTGACTGGGGGCCACTGTCTTTTGTTCCACGACGACGGGGATGTTCTTGCGAAGACCACGCTTGCGTGCACGCTCGGCTTCTCCTGCCTTTCGAGCTTTGCGTCGCTTTTCTTTCGCTCGTGCCTTGGGCTCAGTCGGCATCGGCGTGCCGTCTACCGTCAGCTCATTGGGATCAATCCGACGACGAAGCTGTTCGCCAACCGTCTGCAACTTCTCCGACCGATTACCGAAGAGCCGTTGCTTCAAGTCCTGCAGTTGCTCCGTAAGTCTCGCAACCTGTTCGGCCAGGATTCGACTCTGCTCGGTGCTCGCATCCAGCTGTTTGCGCAGCTGCGCGTTGTCGTCCCTCAGTACTGAGATGACGAGTCGCGCTGTCGGGTCCAGCGTCGCTTCGAGCTCGTCGATGTCCTGGGACGTCATCGACTAACGTAGATCATGATCGATCTCGTTTGTCGATCCCTAGAGCGCTTTTCATTGAAACGGATCAGCGAACTGCATAGCCGGCGTGCCTGAACCAACTGAGGGCATCCTTGGTTGTGATGGCCAACAATGCTTTACCAAGGGCGGTCAGTAGTTTGGCCCAGCATCGTGGCCCCAGCTCTCGGAGAATACTTTTGGCCTTGGACCAGGCTTGTTCGATCGGATTCAGATCGGGCGAGTACGCCGGCAGAAACACAAGGGAAGCGCCCCGCTGTTCGATTGCGTTCCTGAGCCGGATGTCGGTATGAACGCTCAGATTGTCCCAAATCACTATGTCACCGGGGTTCAGTGCCGGGGCGAGACTTTGCTCAACCCACATGAGCATAGCTTGGCCATCTATGGCGCCGGGAACAACCATAGGGGCCACGATTCCGTCAATTCCAAGGGCAGCAATAACGCTGTAGTTTGACCAGCGATCGCCGGGAACGTTGTTGACGGCTCGTTCGCCAACGGGAGCCCACGCCATGCTTCGGGTCATGGACAGATTCACACCACTCTCGTCTACAAAGACCAACCTGGCTGGATCCCATGCTTTTTGTGCTTTGCGGAAGGCTATTCGTGCTTCGATAATATCGGGTCGGTCGCGTTCTGACGCGTAGAGGGTCTTTTTTTTAGCGACATGCCCATCCGGTACAGGGTGCGCCAAATCGTCGTGTCGCTCACCTTGCGACCACCGCGGCGTGGAAACAGTCGAACCAACTTGTCCAAGGTCGCATCAGGCCTTTCCTTCACAAGGGTTCGCAGAATGTCCTCTCCCTCGGAGTCGACAATTCTCGGCTTGCCAGGTGGTGATTTGGCAACCGGATCTCCGGTCTGTTTCACTCTGACTCGCAGTTTTCGCACGAAACTTCCGCTAATTCCGAACCGTTCAGCAACAACTTCCGACGAAGATTCCGTCTCAAGTGCTGCCAAGACTTTTTGCCGTAGATCGAGGGAATAGGCCATTGCCCTCCTCTAACATGCGGTACGTTCCATGGAAAGAGGCTATAATCTGACTTTTTTACGGTTCAGGTGTCCAATGCGGCGGTCGCCGTACCCTGGCGAAGTCGATCCCATCAAGCAGCATCGTCAGTTGGATGCTGTCGATCTCGGCTCGATCGTTTCCCTCGGGAAGATGAATCTTGAAATGCCCCCGAGCGAGCCGCTTGTACCAGAGCACCAGCCCGCCCGTCTGAAAGGCTAAAATCTTCGCTCGATTTCGCCGACCCGAGATGAAGACGTAAAGATTTCCACTGTAGACATTTTCGCCGCTGGCCATCACCAGCGCGATTAGGCCATCAAACCCCTTGCGCATGTCTGTTGCCCCTGTGAACAACAGGATCCGCGTCGCTGTCGAAAGCCCCAGCATCGACTTATCGGTCCATGAGTCGAGCCAGCTCGGCGATGAACTTCGCCGACGGCAAGTCCATCAGACTGAGCGTGACCGAGCCCACTCGCAGCTGACAGGCCCCACTCGGAGCTGCCATCGTCGGTCGCACCGTGACGAAACGGCTCTGTGCTGAGCTTGGCCGTTTGGTTTCCCCTCGAAGCTGATAGAGCCAGTAACGAAACGTCCCTACCTCAAGGCCCCGTTGCTCGCAGAATTCCTGCTGTTTGAGCGAGCCCTTCTCGAACTCCGCTACGACGTCCATCCAATACTCGCGGTTGCGCCGAACCAGTGCCTTGACCTTTGCCATGGCAACATTGTCGCCACGGGCCTTGCCCGTTTCTACCCGTCGCCGGCTGAACGGTTACACAGAACCTGGCACGGATTCCGGCACAGTTTGCCCGACCGACGCTTTGCGACTTTTGCATACCGGCGGTGCGTATTCCGACACCACTTGAGCGTCCATTCCGAAACAACTTGAACAGTGATTCCGAAAGCACTTGAGCGGTCATTCCGACGCACTTGAACACGTCGGGCTCGGGGGCCGCAGCGCAGATATAGGTGGTCTGGGTGAAGGCTGTGAGAACTCGTCGGATGTGCCGAGCGACGGTGCGACGACGGGTGGATGTCGAAACGCCTCACCATGCGAAAAATACGAGAGATACTTCGGTTGACTTACGAATGCGGCCGTAGCCAGCGTGAGATCGCGGTCTCGCTGTCGATAGCGGTAGGCACGATTTGCGGTCACCTCAAGCGGGCTCGCCAAGCGGGACTCACCTGGGAACGGGCGCAGTCGATGACAGACAGCGATGTCGAGTCATTGTTGTATCGCTATGACAATCCTGGCCACGTGTCGCAACGCGCAGCGATTGACTATGCCCATGTGCATCAGGAATTGCACCGGAGTACGGCGACACTCGAGCTGTTGTGGGTTGAATATCAGGAGGGGGTGGCCGCCCGTGGTGAGGGTCTCAAGCCGTACCAGTACAGCCAGTTTTGCGGACTCTACAAGGCATGGCAGCGATGTCTCAAACCGTCGATGCGCTGCGTGCATCGCGCGGGCGAAAAGGTCTTTATCGACTACTCAGGCCGAAAGCCGCATCTGACTGACCCTTGCACGGGAGAGGTGCGCGAAGTCGAGCTACTGGTAATGGTGCTGGGTGCAAGTAGCTACACGTACGCCGAATCCACGTACACGCAGACGCTACGGGACTTTGTTGACTCGAACATTCACGGATTCGAATTCTTCGAGGGTGTGCCTGAAGTAGCCGTTCCCGACCAGCTTCGCAGCGCAGTGAAGGGACCGGACCGCTTCGAGCCCGACATCAACGCGACGTACTTGGACATGGCGCAGCACTATGGCATTACCGTGATTCCGGCGCGGCCCCGCAAGCCCAGAGACAAGGCGAAAGTCGAGGGCGCAGTGCTCATTGTGCAACGCTGGATATTGGCGCGACTGCGTCGGCGAACATTCTTCACACTCGACGAATTGAATCAAGCCATCTGGGAGCTATTGGATGAGTTGAATTCGCGTCCCTTTCAGAAATTGGAAGGCTGTCGCCGCTCGACATTTGTTGAACTTGAGCAGCCGGTGCTTCGAGCCTTGCCGCCGATGCGCTACGAGTTTGCCGAGCGCCGTGCAGCGCGCGTCAATATCGACTACCACATCGAATTTGACAAGCGTTACTACAGCGTCCAATACCGGCGTGTACACCAGCGAGTCGAAGTGCGCGCGACGGCGGCGCTCATTGAGATCTTCCAGAACAATGAGCGCATCGCGTCGCACCGACGGAGTCACGGCCCGCTCGGAACGTTTGTAACCGATCCAAGTCACCAGCCCGAAAATCATCGAGACCAAGTATGGCCGCCGGACAAGTTGATCAATTGGGGGGCTAGGCTGGGGCCCTCGATTGCAACGGTCGTCGAACTAACCCTGCAACGTTACGCCAACCCGGCACAAGGCTATCGTGCTTGCTTGGGTCTGCTTCGCGCCGCTGACATATACGGAGCGGGGCGCCTGAACGCAGCATGTGAACGTGCACTGAGCGTGCCCATCCCCGGCGGCCCCAAGCGCAAGTACATCGAGGCCATACTCAAGAAGGGACTCGACCAACAATCACCAGCAACATCACCCAATCGACGCGACGCGCGTCCCCACGAAAACGTGCGTGGCGGCGATTACTACGACAGAAAGGATACGATCCATTGACCACTATCGAAGAAACCCTAACGAAGTTACATGAACTCAAACTCACCAGCATGGCAAAGGCCGTGCGCGAACTCATGGATACCGCGCCCGGCAAACAGCTTTCATTTGATGAAAAACTCGGCATTGTTGTCGATCGCGAATGGACCGACCGAGACAACCGACGACTTCTACGCCGGCTCAACGAAGCCAAGCTCTCCACCCGAGCCTCGCTCGACAACGTGCTGTGTGATCCAGAGCGCGGCGTGGACAAGGCAACCATCCGAGGCTTAGCCAATTGCCAATGGGTGAAATCAAAACACAACGTTGCGGTTATTGGAAAAACCGGCGTCGGCAAGACCTATGTGGCTTCTGCGCTGGCTGATGCGGCATGTCGTAAGGGGTATCGATCGCTATTCTTTCGAGTGCCACGCCTGCTTGAGGAATTGGCACTGGCACGAGCATCAGGCGTGTATTCCTCATTGCTCGGCAAACTCTCGCGCCTTGACGTCTTGGTCCTTGATGACTTCCTACTCAATCCAATGAACGATATCGAGCGGCGTGACCTTCTCGAAGTCATGGAAGACCGTTACGACAGATCATCGACCGTAATCGCAACGCAAATGCCGACGAAAACTTGGCACGAAGCTCTCGGTGATCCGACAATCGCAGACGCCATCTGTGATCGGCTTGTGCACAACGCCCACGTGCTCAAATTGGGTGGCCCCTCAATACGAAGAAAGAAAGCTCTAGAAACCCTGCCCCAAACAGCCTGAACTCAGCCACTCGTCGCTTCGCTCCGACCCCGCTCAAGTGCCCCGGAACACCTGCTCAAGTCCGGCCGGAATGAGCGCTCATGTTGACTGGAATCCGCACCGGCGGCGCGCCTTTCGTTCCAACGGGCGGCGATTTCAATCGATGTGCGGCCTGCCGTTGGCACGAAAGCCGCGCCCTGGGTTGGTATGTTACGGGGCTGGTCGCTTGAGCGCGGGGACCCTGTTCTTGGACCCTGTAGGTTTCTTGAGCTCAATTCGTTTGAACAGAAGGGCGGGCGCTACGACCGAGCTCGACGCACCTGAAGTGGCGTTCATGGCAACCGGTTCGCGCCCGGCGGCGATGATATCCTCGAAGGCAGCGACGGATACCAATCCCAGTTGTGCTCCACGCATGAGTTCTTCGGTACCATTGGGAAGAAGCTTGACGGTGACGGTAGCGGCAGGCCCACCGCTTGCCCCGCGCATGCTCCGTAACATCGCCGCATAGCCTCCGCTCGGATCATCCTCGAGTTTTCGAATGATGATTCCAAATGGAAGGTGTTCAGCCTTTACTTGGTCGAGCAGGCGTTTGCGAAGGTTCTGCGCTGAGAGACCATCGCGCGACGATACGATAAGATTCCCTATGGCGGCCTTCGGCAACATGGAGAATTCACTGCGCCCGTGGCCGTTTGAGTGATCGAAACCTTTTCGCGGTGTGCGCGACATGGCAAAACCCTTGAGCATTCCATTTTCGACCAGGACAACGCGCGACGCAAGAATCCCTTCGTCGTCCACGCTATACGTTCCGACGAGGGGCAAGTCGCCGATTCGATCGATAGTTGGGTCGTCCTCGACACTGAACGCAGCCGGCAGAACGCGGCGCCCAACTTTGCCGGCGAACTCAATCTCCTTTGCCGCGAGCTCTTTAAGGAAGCTGTTAGCGTTCGCTTCAGTCTTGCGCGGCGGCGTACCGAGCAAGTTAGGTGCGAGCACCGTACTTACAATCTCGGGCGCTGCGAGTCCTTCAAATAGAACCGGACCCGTGTAATCCTCGGCAGGCCTGGCTTCGCGCAAATCCATCAGCTCGGCTGCGACCCGCTTGGCTTCGTCGGAGAGAGCCGCTTCGGAAAGAGGCTTGGCCCGGCCAGTATGGACAATCCGGAGGCCAATCTTGAGGTCCATACCATCATCGGCTTGCGTGGAGAACGGCACGTAGAGGTCGAAGTAAGCGTGCGACTGAATCGCAAGCGTCCCCTCGGTCGTAACCACAGTCTGTCGTACAGCAACAATGTGCAGGGTTACGTCGCTCTCCTGGATTTCTGGGTAGTCCTTCGCGATAAGGGAGAGCTTTCGCACGAGAGGTTCGAATGATTCGAGCGGACCAATTGCAGAAGGAACTTCGACCACGACATGCACTGGAGCCTCAACGGTAAAATCGCCTGCGTCGTCGGTCACCGCAGTTTGATTCTTGAGTGCAGCGGTCTTGGTTGCAAACCCTTCAGCCGCGGATTTGTACGCGCTGTCGCTGACGTGCCAGAGCGTCCGACGAATGACAGCGTAGTCATCATCGAGCGGCAATATCTGCGGGGCCCGCATTCCTTCGAACTGGCTTCCGAAGTTCGTGTTGTCGAACGCACGAGTTCCGAGCCGAAAATCGGCGCGAATGTAGCGAGATCGGGACTCATGCTTCGCTAGAATGGCGCCAAAACTTGCCCCCAGGTAGCCGTCAGTTTGGTCGAGCGCCGTGTACTGGACAAAGTATGGCTTGGGCGAGTCCGGCAGTTTCAGTTCCCCGAACGACCGCTGGATTTCGTCCTTCAATGCACGCACGAGTGGGCTTTGCTCGGGTGCAGTGGGCGCGGCCTGCGCATGGGAACAAAGAAGCGAAGCGGCGATGCCGGCAGTGGCGACGCGCTTCATCGGGCACCCCCTTCTGCGGTCGCGTCCCCCGACGGTGGCGCTAGAATCGGCGGCTTGTCTCTCTCCTTGACCTTGTGCGCGATCTCGACTTGCCCGACAAGCAGGCTTGGGCTTGCCGCCGAAACAGGCACGGACCCTGATTCAGCACCGCAGTAACCGTTGAATACAGCAAAGTCATTGCCAGCCGCGAGAATCTTGGACAGCGAGGCGAGAGGGGTGCCCTCCAGGTTCGCGCCGCGCACGAGCTCCTCTCGACCGTCTGGAAAGACTCGGTAGACCACTATTGGCACGACCTTGAACGATTGCGTTCCGGAGCGACTTGTCGTCGTGTAGCCCCCTTCGACATCGCGAAAGCGCAGTCCGTACGGCTTTTCCTGCCGCTTCGCTTCAGCGAGCAGCATCTTCTTGAGCGCCTCGGGGGTTTTCACTTTCAACGGATCCACGACGAGGTTGCCTTGTCGTGCGACAACCGCGTTTCCCTCCGCGCGGCGGCCATGGCCGTTGGAGTTATTGAATCCGCGCGTTGGAGAACGTGACATGAGAAAGCCCTTGAGTACGCCTTTCTCCACCAGCGAAGCTTGGCGCGCCGCAACCCCCTCATCATCGATTAGGTAATGCCCGTTGAGCTCGATGCCGTTCAATGTTCTGATCGTGGGGTCGTCAAATACGTCAATGAAGGGGGGCATTACCGCCTCGCCGATCTTCTTCGCGAATGTCTGCCCCTCCTCGTCATTCTTCTGGCGTTGTCCCTCAACGCGGTGGCCAAACGTTTCGTGGAAAAATACGGCGGCGGCGCGACCGTCCAAGATCGCGGGACCTGTGAACGGGTCAGCGATAGGGGCGTGCCGGAGCGCGAGCACATCTTCGATCAAGGCCTGCACGCGGCTCCGCAGTGCTGACTGCGGGGGCATTTCCTTGAGCGTGGCGACCTCGACGGCGTCCTGGCGGTGTAACGGCATACCATCGTCGGTCTTGGTTGCGCCCCAGAACGAAACTCGCGCGTACGTTCGTGGCGCTTGCACGACTGTGCCTTCAGAACTCACGAAGTAGCGGGTTTCCGCCTTGATTTGAAGAGCAACCTGGGACGTGTGGATCCCATCGCGGTTGCGAAACATCGCCGAAAGCTCCTTGACCCTCGATTCCCAAGATGCTCGATCAATCTCGAGCTTTGCCGGAACGTCGATGAACTCAACGGACTTTTCCTTTGAAAATCATCGGACGGGTCGTCGTCCTTGACGTTGATTCCCTGAGCTGCCTTGACCTTCGTGTACTGTTCTACCGCACTCTTGTAGCGCTGATCGATTGCAAACCACATCTTGGTGCGGAGTGCGACCGGATCATCGTCAATCGGAACAATGGTACCGCGACCTCCACGTCGGCGAGTTGATGAGTCGCGACCGCCCAGCGGGTGAGTATTGTCGAGCTTTGAGTCGCCGACGCGAAGATCTACGTCGAGCGTCCGTGCGTGGTTCTGTTCGCTCTTGGTCAGCGCCCCGAACTCCGCCCGCACATCGACCTGCTCGAGGTCGATGACCTCGCACCCAATAAAGTACGGGGCGGGTGCGTCCTCGCTCTTCAGTTCCATGACTGATCGCGTGATTTCGCTCTTCATTGCCGCGAGCAACGGCGTGGCTGCGCCCTTTGCTGCGGGATTTTCACGAACGACGTCGAGTTTCTTCGGTGTCGTGCAGCTCGCTAAGAGCAGAACCAGCAACCATGTCCGAGCAAGTTTCATATGCTTTCCCCTGGCCGCCGTTCACGGCCATCCGAAGTTGACTGCGACTGGCAGTGTAGAACGAGCCCGGCTCAAACACAACAACGGAAATTGCTTCGCGTGGAGCCACAATCGAGCGACGATTCGAGACAACCTAACCGTGTGTGCAACTTCCAGCGGCTCGACTTCCACGACGTGGCGACTGAGCGTTACTCACCTAACGGTTGCAAGTAGCCTCTCGACGTGTGCCATACTGCAATGATTTCGACCCTGGATTGGCCTTCGCTAATCCGGAAATACAGGAAACCGGGGACAATCGAGTCACCCCATGGGCTGCAACTCAGGTTACCCATAAGTCCTCGCGCCCACGCGGGCGATGTGATCACGCAATTGTGCGGATTATGGAGTCTTACGGCTGCTCGACGTCTGCTCAGGGTAACCGTTTCGAGTCGATCTCGAGATAGGTCAGTGTGGGGACTGTTTCGCCGCTGAGGCACGCTGCGACGATTAGCGTATCGCCGCGAGCCACCATGACGACGTCATTGGTCAGATGCTGTACTGCACCGCTCATGACAAACTGAAAGTGAGTGAGTGTGGGTTCCGACGCGGTGAGGCGCGCAACAACGAGATCCGCGGTCCCGGTGCCACTCGTCTCAGTCATTCCGCAGTAGCATTGTGGCATCTCACCGCCATCGCAGGCCTCGGCGAGCGCATAGGTGCCCTCAGATGAGTAGCTGACCCATGCGGCGAACACCGCACCCGATTGCGTCCGAGCCAGATCGAACCCTGAGCCCACACCGCTGACCTGCTGGGTGCAGGCGGTCATACCAGAGCAGTGATTACCATAGTCATATGAGGGTTGCAGTGACGGACAATCACCAGCACTGGTATAGGCGGTTGCTGACTCAGTGAGGGTTAGCGAACGCCAGCCGGCGTCTGTCACGGTGTCGTTGGAAAGTGCCCGTATGCCATCCAGGAACTTCGCTATGACAGCCGGGAACTCCGCCGTACCGTCAAGCCCACCTGAAAGAAGCCGAATTGGCGCCGCGTCGGCAAGCGGATCAGCCGTGACATCGAGGCGCTGCGTGTCCCCGTTCGGGCCACGAACATTGAGCAGCCAATTGGCAGACGACCCACCGTCCGAAGGATATTCCTGAGAGACCCACGCGACCCAGGGTCGCTTTTCTGCATCCGTCGCGACAGTCATTGACACCACCTGGGGTCGTCCGATGAGTTGATCCGACCAGCACGAGCCGTCCCAGATGACCAGGTGCGGCGACCACACGTCCCTTGAGTAGTACGCGAGATAGCCCTGTCTATCGTCGAGCATTCGGGCGTCGGTCAGCACCGACGTCTCGTTGCTATCGGGCGCAGACACGACCGTCGCACTCGTCCACCCTGCGTCCGTCGCGCGTAACGCGCTGATTCCCGGCGTTTCCCCGGCAAACAACCATTTTGCCGTGCTCGAGTTAGTGAAAGACGCACTACGCAAAACCGAGTAGTAGGGTAACGCCAAGGCCGCCACGTCCTGCACCCGACTATCGGTCGCCCCTACCGTCATGAGTCGAGCCCAAGTCTCGTACGTGTTGGAGTTGGTCGTCCTGACCAACACTACGGCGCCATCGGCGGTAGCCGATATCGATGGAACGTCGGGGTGAGACGCACAGGTGAGATCAAGGGCTTGTGTGATGGCACAATCCGCCCGCGCCAGCCTGATTCGCCGCAGAGCCCGCGGTGCCTCCCGCGGTCGAGTCCTGCCCATCCGTCGCCGCTTGCCCACCGCAACCAACCAGGCTCAGGAGACTGAACAAAGTGAAGAATACTGTAAAATGGGCGATTCGCGTGGCTCTCATTGGCGCCATCGAAACCCTATCACGATTGTCTGGACCATGCTCACTTCTCTAGCGCCGACGAATGGTCGTCAGATCTCGGGCAGCTCGACTCACTTGCGTTTCGCGGACTTCTTTTTGCCAGAAGTATTGAGAGCGACGGCCGCGCGGATGAGCGCCTTGAACGCGTTGGCGTCAATCTGCTCACCCTCGTGAATGTCGATGGCGCGCCTAACGTTCCCATCAAGGCTCGCGTTGAAGAGCTTGGCAGGATCTTTCAAGGAAGCGCCCTTATAGAAGGTCAGCTTTACTGTTGACTTGTACGACTCTCCCGTGCAGATGCCCCCGTCGTGGGACCAGACCGGGGTCCCCCTCCACTTCCACTCTTCCACAACTTCAGGATCTGCCTTCTTGATGAGGTCGCGCATCCTTGCCAGTGTTTCGCCTCTCCAGTCACCTAACTCGGCGATCCTTTCGCTGATTAGTTTGGAGGCCGCCTTGTCTTCTGCCTTTGGTTGACTCTTCATCATCCTCCGAAGCCTCCTGCCCCTTGTTAGTTGCAAGCTATTGCGTGCAATTGCGTCCACGCGTGCCTCGCCGCATCGAGGCGCCAGGTGACGGCCCACGCGGTCGTTTGCGGTTACTCCGGCTTATGACACACGACCTCGATATTGTGCCCATCGGGGTCGAACACGAATGCTGCGTAGTAGTTGGGATGATAGTGGACGCGCACGCCAGGCGGACCGTTGTCTCGCCCTCCGGCCGCCAGCGCGGCACGATGGAACGCGTTGACGAGCGATCGATTGTCGGCATGCAACGCAATGTGAACCGGCGGCACATTGGCACCACCGCCGCCAATCCAGAAATCGGGCATCGTCGGCACGCCGAAGCCGGCGACGCCCTTGCCTCCGGTCTGCTCCGGCGAAAACTCCATGACCAATGCGTAACCCAACGGAGCAAGCGCTTGGGTGTAAAACTTGCGGCTCGCTTCGAAATTGCTGACACCTATGCTCATGTGGTCAATCATTGTGCCTCCGAACTGTGAAAGGGCACGGCATCCTAGCGCAGCGATGTCACAAGTGGGAGAGGATTGTGGCAGCCCGGTTTCGAAGTGGGCAGATCGGGCTCTCTATCTGCACTAGGCACAGAGACGCGCGCCTCGACAGGCACCGTGCAACGGTACTACGGGTAGCACGCGGACGCGTTGAATGTCAGAACGGCGCCTGAGCCGTCGACAGGCCCATTCATCACATCGGTGTAGCAATCCTTCGCTGGATTGGTGAATGCGTGCCCAGAGAGACCTGGCACGTTGCCGCCCGTGATATCGGGGCCAATGGGTGGCCACGGTTTGGATGCCGGCCAAAAGCTAGACTTGTTGGCGAGGTAGAATGAAGCCGGCAACGACTGACTTGCAGGCACAGCGTTGCCCATGGGCGTGATGCCGCTCGGGACATCAGAAGCCGTGAAGTGAACGGCATTGGTCGCGATATCGAAGTTGCCCCAGCGAAGTAGTGTCGTCTCGACCAGCGGATCGTCGGGGATCGTCACTGACCCCTCCGTGTCGCCGCTGCCGATGTTGTACACAACCCCCGATTGCCCGATGCCGGAGTTCACTTCATAGGTCTTGGTGTAACCAGGGGTACCAAGGACATTGCCGATCACGTTGTGATAGCGATTGTAAGACGAGATCGTGATCGCGATCGTGGCATCGGTGCGGCCGGGGTCCGAGCCTAGCCAATAGTTACGAAACAGTGTATTTGCCAGCTGATTGCCGTGAATGACGTCGCCGCCGATGCCGGGACCGATATTGCCTTCATACAGGTTGTATTCCACACCGGCGTTGTGTTGGTCGGCCATGCCGATCATCCAATGCAACGGATTGGACGCAAACCCGTCATCGTATGTGTCGTTGATTGCATAGTTATAGGCAAATACCGAACCGAGCGCGGGCTGTACCATCATAGGCGCGACGACGTGCTGCAGAATGTTGTTTTGCACCAGGTTGTCCGATGCGACATACGACTCGATACCGTAGTTTACGGATTTGCCCTGGGTGCCGAACAAGTAGTTGCTCTCAATCGTGCAATGAGCCGCGTCCATCAACTGCAATAAATCGCGCTGACACTGGCAAGTGCGCACGAGGCGCACTCCCTTGACCCAATCATTGGCGGCGTTGACCATCGAGACATTCGTCATTCCGCCCGAGTTAGTTGCGTCTACCGAGAGATCCTCGACTCCGGAGTCTTGAAGCAGTGTTGACGCCCACCACACGGCTGGCGATTGGCTTGCACGCCAATTCGGGGAATAGAGCGGCGGGTCGATTGTGTACGTATTGCCGTCGGCCGCGGTGACTTGGACGATTTGCACTTGGCTGCGAAGGATGTTGTTAAGCGTGCGCCCGCCATTGCCACCCTCGAGCGAGCACGGCGCCGCGATGTTGTCGCAGACGAAAAAGCCTTCGCCGACGCTCGTGTCGTTGGCTTGATCGAGATGGATGTACTGTCCGACGGCGATTTTCGCGCCACCAACATTTGCAAGCGTGATCTGGTTTGATCCCTGCGCGTACCCGCCCGTCCAGTCAGCGTAGTTCGAGCCGCCGGGCAGCGCGCGCGTATCCCCTCCCCACTCGTTCGATCCTGCAAAACAGATACATGCATTTTGGTTATTGCAGTAATTGGTGGCCGTGAAGACGAGTAGCGTCTCGTCCGCCCCGGCGCCTCGCAATGTGACACCGCTCTTCATCACGATACCGTCGTCGGAGATGTTGTACGTGCCGGCTGTGAGCATGACGACTTGACCCGCCGGGCAGGCTTTGATAGCGGCATTGATTTGAGCAGCCGTTGCGCCTGGATTGAGCGTCGCGCAGACCGTGGTGCGGATCGGGATGCCACCGACCACGCCGGCATGCGTCCAGTCAATGGCGCGAGTTGGGTCAAGGATGCCGCCCCACAGTTCGCCGCTGCCGTTGGCCCCCCCCGCGGTCGAAAATCCGCCTGCGTTGGAGGTGCCGCCCGCCGCGCTTGAGCCGCCACTGGTATTATTGCTCGGGGGACTGCCGCTGCAGCCGCAACCGAGTGCAAACAACAATAACAGCGTAACGCAAATGGCAAGCAGCTTGGATAGGCCTAACATCTAAGCAAAGATACACTCGGCTCGGCACGGTTGTGAAGCTGTTATTCACAAAACCGCTTTACGGCGCCAACGCCGGTGTCTCAATGTTGCGCAGATTGGTCTCGAGGTCCCTTGCAAGTGACGTGAGCGTCTGTGGCGACACTCCGCTCCGTGTGGACAACCATTGCGCACCCGAGGCACGGTCGTCGAATATCTTCAGCACGAAGGGGTTGCGAGCTATCGTTGTCACGGTGGCAATCACGGCACGCGACAGCGTGTATATCACCCCCGAATGCTCGATCACGACCGCGGCTGCAATCAGCTTTTCGCGCATCGAGTCGAACTGCCTGGCCATGAGTTCGCGCGCATCTTTTTCGGGCATGCCGGTGCGAGCGGTGATCAGGTTGTACAAATAGACCCCGTCAGAATGCTGTGAATGCAGCGCCTGCATGGCCTCCACCAATTTGCAGAGGCGTGGTGCCGTGGGTTTCCCCGCCCAAACGGCAACCAGCGTATTATGAACATTTGATAGCTGGAACATCTGGTCGCCAAACATCTGCGCAATGCCTACTCACGAAAGCGGCCGTCCTGACGATTTTCATAAGGGTCTGGTGGCAAGCAAACGCAGCAGGGTCAGATTCGGATTGACGCGGCCGAGGTGTCGTGTACCAATTTCGCGACGGGAGTGCTCCCCAATCGTCACGGGAAATATGTCATGACACGCTTCACAAACGCCCCCCACCAATCGCCTATGCCACTTCGCTCCGGCCGCACGATGCTCATCCTGTTTTCGAGCTTCGTTGGGGCTTTCGCCTGTAGTGGTTCCGACAATGCGACGCCATCCGCTGAAGCCGGCGGGTCCGAGTCGGTCGGCGGCGCGGCCGCTGGCGGAAGCCCGGCTGCAAGCGGCGGGTCGAGCAACAGCAGCAGTCCTGGCACGGGTGGCGTTGTCGGGGGTACCACGAGCGCAGCAAATACCGGAGGATTGCCAGCTACTGGTGGGCAGCCACCTGCGACTGGCGGCAGCCCAGCCACCGGGGGCATCAATGCCACGGGCGGACGCATAGCATCGACGGGCGGGACCACAGCTGCTGCAACAGGGGGCACGAAAGCGAGTGGAGGTTCGAGTCCGATCGGGGGAGCCCCATCCACGGGCGGAGTGGCTCCAACCGGAGGAAAAGCGTCCACGGGCGGTGCACCTTCGAACGGGGGAACCCCATCCACGGGTGGTGTGACGTCAAACGGAGGCAAATCTGCCACGGGTGGCGTGCCCACGACAGGAGGAAACGCAGCCACGGGCGGGTCGCAAGCGAATGGCGGGACGGGCACCTACTCACCCTGCACGGTGGGGACCTCCTGTGCAGTGCTGCCACTCGGTGACTCCATTACGGAAGGCTGCTGCGTTGGATCTTACGGAGGGTACCGCACCGAACTTTTCCACCAGGCGCTGACCAATAGCAAGAAGATCACGTTCGTCGGATCACTCACCAACGGACCCACTACGGTCGATAATCAAGCGTTTCCCCAGCATCATGAAGGGCATGGCGGCTACACGATCGACAGCGGCACAGGGCACAACGGGATCTCTGGGCAGATCACGGATTCTGCCATCTCGAACAACCACCCCAGCATCGTCCTGTTGATGATCGGAACCAACGACATCAATGGCAATATCGATACTGCCAACGCCCCGACGCGCCTAGGAAACCTGATGGACGAGATCATCAAAGACGCGCCGAACGCCCTATTGGTCGTCGCCTCGATCATTCCATCTGAGACCGACGGCACCAACAACAACTTCCGGACCTACAACGCGGCCATCCCGGGCTTAGTGGACACCCGCGCCAATGCTGGCAAGCACATAATCTTCGTCAACAACTACGCGGCCATTTCGCAGAATACGAATTACAAGACTGCGCTGATGTACGACAACCTCCACCCGAACGACGCCGGCTACGTCGTCCTTGGGGACTCGTTCTACAAAGCCATCAGCAGCGTACTGCCGTAGGGCCATACGGGTCATGTCGTAGCGCCGTTATTGGTAGAGGATGATCTGAAACCATGGCCCCATGCGTGCTTGTCCTATGGCCCTGCTCGTCTCGCTCGCTGTCATGTCGAGCGCCTGCGCAAGATCGAGCCGGCAACGACCGGACAACCACGCGAACAAGACGAATGGGGTTACTCCCCAGCTGCCAGGTTGCTCGGCGCAGTAGTGCCGCGGCGAGGGTGATTGCGACGCCGTGTTTGGTCACGGGGAATGGATCTGAACCGGTGAGCAATGCAAGCCTTTCTACGCCAGCGGCTGCAGGGTAGTCGGAGAGTCTTCCGGCAAGCCTCCCCGGGTCGAATAGGGATCCAATACGTCTTTAGCAGCCATGCCGCATGCCGAAGATCGCATGCCCGAGGGCAAGGGGTGAGCAAGTGCCCTCGGGCATGCGCTCAAAGCAGCTGGTGTTGGCCGTAAGGCAAGCAAGTCAGCAAACAGCAAACAAGGCGAAGTGCTTAGGTCGCGCATGCCAGACGCGCCAACGAGCCACGTCTAGTTATCCGTCGTGTAGACTCGATTGAAGATGACGTCTTGCACATCCAGCGTGCCGGTGGCTTGATCGCTCGTGAAGGTAAGATTGAGTTGGCGGGATCCGTCGTTTATGGCTGCACAGCGTTCTGAGTTACACTTGCAAATCGGGTATTCGCCTGCGCACAAGGCAACCTTGAAACACGTAGAGTACTGGGGTGGACCGTCGATGCCGTACTTTGAATAGCACTGTCCCGTGGGATCGCCCGTGTTGACGTACACCGCGTTGCCGGGCACGCAATTGAACATCGAACATGTTGCATCCATCGGGTACGATGTCTGCAGCTCGCACCACGCCTTATAGCCTCTTTCCATGGAACGTACCGCATGTTAGAGGAGGGCAATGGCCTATTCCCTCGATCTACGGCAAAAAGTCTTGGCAGCACTTGAGACGGAATCTTCGTCGGAAGTTGTTGCTGAACGGTTCGGAATTAGCGGAAGTTTCGTGCGAAAACTGCGAGTCAGAGTGAAACAGACCGGAGATCCGGTTGCCAAATCACCACCTGGCAAGCCGAGAATTGTTGACTCCGAGGGAGAGGACATTCTGCGAACCCTTGTGAAGGAAAGGCCTGATGCGACCTTGGACAAGTTGGTTCGACTGTTTCCACGCCGCGGTGGTCGCAAGGTGAGCGACACGACGATTTGGCGCACCCTGTACCGGATGGGCATGTCGCTAAAAAAAAGACCCTCTACGCGTCAGAACGCGACCGACCCGATATTATCGAAGCACGAATAGCCTTCCGCAAAGCACAAAAAGCATGGGATCCAGCCAGGTTGGTCTTTGTAGACGAGAGTGGTGTGAATCTGTCCATGACCCGAAGCATGGCGTGGGCTCCCGTTGGCGAACGAGCCGTTGACAACGTTCCCGGCGATCGCTGGTCAAACTACAGCGTTATTGCTGCCCTTGGAATTGACGGAATCGTGGCCCCTATGGTTGTTCCCGGCGCCATAGATGGCCAAGCTATGCTCATGTGGGTTGAGCAAAGTCTCGCCCCGGCACTGAACCCCGGTGACATAGTGATTTGGGACAATCTGAGCGTTCATACCGACATCCGGCTCAGGAACGCAATCGAACAGCGGGGCGCTTCCCTTGTGTTTCTGCCGGCGTACTCGCCCGATCTGAATCCGATCGAACAAGCCTGGTCCAAGGCCAAAAGTATTCTCCGAGAGCTGGGGCCACGATGCTGGGCCAAACTACTGACCGCCCTTGGTAAAGCATTGTTGGCCATCACAACCAAGGATGCCCTCAGTTGGTTCAGGCACGCCGGCTATGCAGTTCGCTGATCCGTTTCAATGAAAAGCGCTCTAAAGACTTCCTTGTAGGCAAAGCTAAAGGTCGCGTGCTGACCGTCGATTCTTCCATCTTGAATCGTGTAGGCCAAACCCAAGATGGGTTCGTACTCGTTGTTCATCGCCAGAGTTGATGGAAGAATTGAATTGGGCGGGTAAGGGCCGTTCGGATCCGTCACCGGTGGCAGTGTCACCGGCGCCGTGTGAGTCCCGACCGTGACGGTGCCACACAGGCCGCTTGAGTTGGCGCCCAATATGTTCAGGCGGAATGTGCTCGATTCATCGCCGATCGAAGTGCCTTGGATGTACCCTTCCCATACCCCAACGAACTGCGCCGATTCATTGCCGGTAACGCAGCCATCGGGTGTTGACCAGGTCGGCAGAGGCGTCGGGGCTGTGCCGCTGCAATCGGGCACTTGCAAGCTGGTGCTCGTAGTGGCGCCCGTACCGCCAATCCTGACGGACGCGTCCAGAGGAGTGGCTGATCCGCCCATGCCAGCTGACGCGTCCAGAGCGGCTGATCCGCCCATGCCAGCAGACGCGTCGAGAGGATTCGACGCGCCCGAGGCGCCTCCAACCGAGCCCGCATCGACGTTGCCAGCGATATCCGTGATGGCACATGCCGTTACCGTGGGAACAAGAACCAAACAAGAAGTCGTGAGGTTAGTGACAAGGGTCATGTTCATATCCTTCGGCGGGTGACTTCTTCGGGAATAGAGGAACGGCAAACGGGTTTCGGGTCTCATGGCACCGTCGTTTCTGCAGCGAGTTGCTTTAGCCGCTCACGCGCGCTGTCTGCCTGAAGGCTAGTTGGGTACGCGTCGAGCAATGCGCGAAGCGCCGTTGTTTCGGCCGCGCCATCGCCGAGCGCTCGCTCTGCGCGGCTGACGCCGAACAATGCTTCTACGCCAAGCGCGCTGCTCTGCGGCACGGATTGGTACAATCGAAGCGCGCCCGCCGCGTCGCCTAGGTGTTCCAAGCGCAACTCGGCCGCGGCAAGCTCGGCCACTTGTGCCTCTTGCGCCTGCGGATACCGCACCGCCACGTCTCTGTAGGCTGCTTCTGCGGCTTGCCATTGTGCCTTTCGCCTCAATTCATTGGCCGCTGACAACCGGTCCACAGCCGTGACTTCATTCGCAGCTGAAATCGCGTTCGCCGAGTTCGTCGTGGGCGCCACGGTTACACGCAGCGGCGCTGGCGCGACAGCGCTCGGCGCTGTTTCGGCAATCGGTTCACTCGTTGGCTGCGCTAGCGACCGTACGGGCGCGTGCTTTTTTGATTGTAGCTGCGGCCCGGCAACGTCAGGTGAACTCGCAACTTCGCTTTTGTGAAACCTCTGGTGCACGACCGTGGCAGCCGCAGCCGATGTGACGATAGCGAGCGCAGCCAGCGACAGCGAACGCAGGCTCAGGATCCGCGACCGCGGTCTTTTCGCAGGCACGAGCGCTCGCTCAACCACTTGCTCGACGAGCCATTCAGCATCCACGGACGTTAGCGGTCGAGCCGGGCCGAGTTCCGCATCCAGGCCCAAAAAGGCGCGCGGTCTGGCGCTGGGTTCGGAGTCAGTCATGAGCCGTGTCTCCGTTGGCTGGATCCGGGTCGGCAAGTTCACGCAAGCGGCGCTTGCCCAGGCGCAGACGCGTGCGCACGGTTTCGGCTTTGGCAGCCGTTTCGTCCGCAATTTCCGCGACGCTAAGACCAAGCACGTGGTGCAGCACGAGCGCATAGCGTTGTTCGTGAGGCATCTGGTCGAGCAAGCGTACGAGCCGGCGGCGACGCAAGTATTCGTCCGGCATGGTTGCGTCGTCGGCCGCCGTGTCATCCGCGGGCTCGAGACTCAGGGCGCGCCGAGGGTTGCGCCGGCGCAGCCAGGCAAATGTCTCGCGAGCCACGATGCGATCCGCCCAGCTCTCGAGCGACCCGTCGCCCCGAAAGCTCGAAAGACCGCGCAGTACGCCGAGCAGCGCTTCCTGCGCAATGTCATCAACGTCTTGATCACCGTGCACCAGATAACGAATCAAGTTCCTGACCCTGGGCAAGAGTTGCGTGGCAACTGCCGTGAGTGTTTCCCTGTCATTGTGGAATTCTCTTGGCGATACGCGGGGCAGTTCGGGATCGCGCGCGAGATCCCATGAGGCTGGACTGTTTTTGACCAACGTCATTGTCTACCGCATACGGCCGGGGCATGGCTCCCGAGGGGATAGAGGTGCCAAGGGGAAAAATGGGGCTTGAACCGGAAGAAAAAGTTCTTGCACTGCCACCCGTGAGCCGCCATGGCTCAGAACCGCAAGGCCAGGCCAAATCCGGCATAGGGCTGAACCAGGTGGGTTCGCGCCGTCTGATACAGGTCTGCGCCGGGAACCACGTAGCCGATCTTCAGCGAACTCGCGAAACAATCGACGCCCAGTACTAACCCTGCCTGGATGAGCGACCCCTGAGCAGGAACCAGCAGCCGAAGTTCAGGGCCAACCGTGCCGACCACATTCAAACTCGGAGAGCTTCGCGCGCCATGCGAGATTTGGAGGGTCTGACGTTCGTAAAACGCAGCGCCTGTTTGCACACCGAGGCTCGCTTGCAGCCCCCGCTGCCACAGAATGTAATTCGCGCCCATGACCGCCTGTTGCCTCCAAAGGCGAATGACGCCGTACGCGCTGCCAACGTCGCGCGGCAGGCAACCACTGCCTGCAGCGAACGCCTCGAACGGTTGTACGCGGCGCGCGGCGCGTAACAATACGCATTCGGCGATTCCTCTGCTCCCCACGCCGTCATATGGCAGCAGCGACTCGAGACCCAGGGCCCAAGACCGTTCATGGTGGCTCAAAGGGTGCTCAAGCGGCTTCGCCGGAGTCCGCGCTCCAGAGCGTTCGTCTGTCGTTGCATCGCGTGAGGTGCCCATGCCGGCGGAGCCTCTGCCTCACTCGACGGCGGCTCGGCAAGCTCGTCGAAGCGGGCCACTTCACCGATCGTCGAGCCGCTGAGCACGGCTTGGATCGCGGCGCGCACGATCAGGGCCGCACTCTCTTTCACTACGGACGGAAGGCCGGCGCCGCCCGAATCGGCATCGCTCGGGCCGAGATCACGCGTGAGCAAGCGCTGAGCTCTTGGGATCAAAATGTGCACGCTGAAACGGCGTTCTGCATCGGGCTGCTTGGTGAACCAAATCACGAGCGACGCGTCTTGCCGCGAACCTAGCGCGTAAGCTACTTGCAATTGTGCGTTCATGTCACTCGGTATCGAATCGCGGCTATCGACGAGCAAATCCACGTTAAGATCGTTGGTTTGCCCACGAATGCGCTGGAGTACCTCGTACGTTTCCGGGTTCAGCCAGACCATCACACGTAGCTGGCTGCCCGTAGGCGCCGTCACGCGCTCTGCCTGAGCCCAGGCAAGACCGGGCTCGGCAAGACCAAGCAACGCAACCACCATCAGCGAACTGACCCGCACGGTCAGTGAGCGTAGCCGTATCTTGGGACAGTGGCTAGATGCCCTGGAACAGCATTCGTTTCTCCGGCTGCCAGAGCATCTTGAGTCGCCGTTTCTCGATGCCGTGTGCCGGGTCGGGCCCCGGCACACCACAGAATCGAAACAAACCAGAACGAACGCGGGGAATGCCACTGAGAAATCAAGGCCAAGGCCGTCAACCTGTCTGATTGAAATCGCAGCTCAAGCTCGCCATGGCCTCAACGGCGAAAAGCAAAACAGGTCAATAATGCGGCGGTTTCTCGTGCCGCGTGGCTTCGGGTCCTTGCTCCAACGCGTCCGTGACGAGCGACTCGATGCGGGTCAAGCGTGCCGTCATGCCATCAAAAAGACGCTGCTGGTCGTGCAGCACACGGCTCAGATCCTCGACGAGCTTCTCTAGGTAGGCGTACCGGGTTTCCAGTTCCGTAAGGCGACGTTCCACGGAAGCATTCTAGATCACCGTAGTCGGTTTTGACACAACGAGCTTGCAGGATAGCCGTATTTCGCCAAACCTGGTACCCTGCGCTGCATCGAACGACATGCTCGAAGATGCAACCTGGCAATTGAAACCGCTCAAACGGTTCGCCCCGACGTTGATTGGATTTTCGCTCGGCTGCCTCGTGTTCTATCCGCGGCTGGTCCGCGGCCACGGCCTGAGCTGGTTGTTGCTTCACAGCCTGTGCGGGCCGTTCGAGACGCCCGTTTACGTCGAGTCTGCAGGCCTGACGCATTCGGATGTGTTGTTCGGCGGGATCTTGTTGTTCATGATGTGGAGCCACGTTTTTTCCATGCGGCGCGCAGGCGTAATCTTGAGTCTCGTAGGTTCCTTTCTTTGGGTTGCGGCGGCCCTAGGGCATTATGCGTAGGGCGGCTGGGCAACGGCACCACCGCAACCAGCCTTTTGCCGCAGATGGTGAAGGGTTTCTAGCGCATGCTCAAGCGCTGCGGCGCACCGTGTGTCACTGGCACGAAGTCAGAATCGCACTGGGACAGCAATAAGCAACGGAGTTGATGGGCACGCTCGAACAGCCGTTGGACGACATGATCGCCGCAAGATTGCTGGGAAACGGACCTTGGCACGATAGATAGACGGGCTGAGTACTGATGCAGTCGCCAGACGGCGTCGTCGACAAGGACTTGCAACCGCTGCCGCACGCACCGCCCGCGGTGCCAACCACGTGCGTGGCGCCGCCGGTTGAAGCCTGACCGCCGGCACCCGCGTTCGCACCGCCCGTGCCCGGACAGAAGCACTGGTCACAGATGCCGCCCTGGCAAATCGGGTAGCAACCGGCGGGCATACCCGCGCACACGCCAGTGCCCGTGTTGACGCCCGATGTGCCGCCACCGCCTCCGGTACCGGATACCCCGCCGACATTGCTCGTGCCGCCCTGCGCCGAGTTACCGGGCGCTTCGCCCGAGCAGCTGGCTATTCCGGCAAGGGCTGTGAGAGTGCCGAGCAAAACCAAATAACGAGATTGAACGCGACAAGTAAGTATAGTTGCCATGACCTGCTCCTATTTCACCAAAGTATATCCGCCAAGCGGATCGGCACAAGCTCAAGGGCATTTGCGCCGATAAATCGGGACTTGACCCGGAAGTTTGATTCGCGATACACAACTCTCGCCTACGTACGAGTCCCGCTATGACCACGCGCACAATTCAAACACTCGTTGGTGAGCCACATTGACACCTGCACGGGTGGCTGGCATTAGGCACCTTGCATCATGCAAGTCCGCTTGAGCCTGCTACGGCTGTCTGCCTTGTTGCTGTTGGCTTGTTCTGCCGAGCACTCCCCTTGCCCACCCACGGTGACTACGGAACAGGCCGCGCCCCCGGACGCTGGCCAGATTTCCGAAGAAGACGGCGGCGTTCCGGACGAAGCATGCGTGTCAATCTGCGGCATTTACGTGCTTCATTGTTCGAACAGTTTCCCCTGCTCGTGGCGGAGCGGACAATGTATAACCTGTACCTTCGCCAGCCGCTGTGAGTTGCCTGCTGACTAGCGCCTACCAAGCCGTACTTCTCGCCGCCCTTGGCTCCGGCCTGGCTCCTGACGGTTGGGTACCACTGGACGCCGAAAAGACTTGGAACGGGCGCTTGGTACTGAACAGATCGCCCAAATGATCATCGATTCAGATCCCACGCACTGAACGCAACAATTACTGGTGATTGCGCGAATTCGCTGCACTTGCCGGTCGGGTGTCAGGTGCAACCATGCAGGATCGAGGCCGAAAATACCTCTTTCCCGAGTAACGTCAGTCGCTACAGAATGAGCGTATGGGCACGACACGCTTGGGCTCCATTTTTATCATCGCGACGGCTATTGCATGTTCGCCCGTTCCAAAGTTGACGACTCTACCGGCTTCTGCGCCTAGCACAGCGCCAGCAGGTTCAGCCGAACCTGTCGAGGAAAAGGAACCTGACTGGTGGACGACAAAGACGCCTTGCCCCGAAAACGCCGTGCTCAAAGGGTCGCCGCCACCAGCCGGTAAAGCCGTGTGGTGCGAGACGAACGGCGTTGCACATGGCCGTCGCACCGAGTTCCACGCTAGCAGCAAGCCCTCACTCACTGACGAGTACTACCGCGGCAAGCTGCAAGGGCCGCACACGAAGTGGTACGCAACCGGGCAGATCGAAGAAGAAGGACGCTACCGCAATGGCGTGCTGGATGGGAGGTTCGTTCGTTATCACCCTAATGGCAATAAGCGTCTGGAGGGTGACTACCACTTGGGAAAGGAACGCGGTTTCTTCACTTCATACACCGAGAGCGGAGTACGAACGGAAGTTGTCGAGTACGTCGAGGGCAAGAAACACGGCACGACGCGCGCATACTACGACACCGGGAAGGTCAAAGAAGAGACCGAATACGCGAGCGGCGTAAAACACGGTATCGCGCGCACTTATTACCCCAATGGCGCAAAACACGAGGAAGGGATGTACGCCAACGATCAGCAGGTTGGGACTTGGCGCACATTTCGCGAAGATGGCGTGCTCATGGCGGAAACCCAGTACGTGGCCGGCAAGAAGGATGGCCCCTCAACAACATGGCAAAAATCGGGCGCCAAGGATGTGGAAGGCGTCTACAAGGCCAACCTCAAGAATGGCACGTTCAGCTACTACAACGAGGACGGCGAGCTAACGAAAACCGAAGAGTACAAGACCGGCAGGCTACTGCGCGCCAAGAAGATACCCGTAAAGAAACACACCGACGACGACTAACCGCCCAGACAGGGTCTGCATGGCGTCACAGTCTGGAAGGAAAACCGTCAATAATACTCGAGATTGCCTGCGTCATTGAGCCGCAGGTTCCGATGCCGGTGCGCGCCGGTGAAGCGCTCGACCTCGCGTACCCAGTTTGAATCCGGGTAGTGATTGACCATCTCTTCTGCTTCACCGCGCGCTTCCGACGTATGACCAAGGCGCGCCAGAGCATGGACTAGAATCGATGTTCGTTCAGGCGCGTCCGGGCTATCGGCAAACCTTCGGTTGCCTTCGCGGGCCAGGGAATTGACGAGACCTTGACGCGCCCGATGCAATTTGCCTCGTCGAAGCACCGTCATCTCATACGCACTGCGCAGATACTCCGCCGAGAGTTCAACACAGTCTTCACCAACACGACGCCGAACGCGCCATTGCGCCCTTTCGG
This sequence comes from uncultured delta proteobacterium, assembly GCA_963811985.1. Taxonomy (GTDB): domain Bacteria; phylum Myxococcota_A; class Polyangia; order Polyangiales; family Polyangiaceae; genus FEN-1139. Next base: position 9,325 of record CAWEUH010000037.1, on the reverse strand, counting down.
GTGCTCCTTACGGTTATCTATACGTGCGCAAGACCGAAGATGCGCCAGCGTCTTATCGGGTGTTGCTGCATGAAGCCAAGGTCGTTCGACGCATCTATGATTCCTTAGTGCATGACCAGAAATCGATCGGTCAGATCGTTCGAGAACTCAACACTGAAAATATCCCAACGCGTCGTGGTGCGCCACGTTGGGACCGAACAACGGTGTGGGCCGTTCTGCAGAACCCGGCGTACATGGGCAAGGCGGCGTACGGAAAGACTGAGACGACCGAGCGACGACAACTGTTGCGGCCGATTCGGAACAAACCCATCGTGCCACGACATGCGAAGAGTACACATTTCGATCGACCACAACAGCAGTGGATCTATGTCGATGTGCCTGCGATTGTTTCTGTCGAGCTGTTCGAAGCTGCACACAAGCAGCTTGAGAGAAACAAGCGCCTCTCGGCGCGTAACGCTCGCGGTCAGCGCTATCTTCTGCAGGGGCTCACTGTCTGCGGAGTGTGTGGCTATGCCTTCTATGGCAAACTGGTTTCTCCTTCAGCCGCCAAGCACAAGCCTCGTCGTCATAGCTACTACCGTTGTGTCGGTGCTGACGGATATCGATTCGCCGGTGGTCGAATTTGCCACAACCCGCAAGTGCGAGTCGACCAGCTCGACGGACACGTATGGGATTCCGTAAGCGCACTCTTGCAGGATCCGGCGCGGCTACTCGAGGAATGGTCCAATCGTACCAGTGACGGTGGTATTGATGATGGAACTCGCGACCAGCGAGAACAAGCTGCGCGACTGCTTGCAGCACAGCAAGCCAGTCTTCAGCGATTGGTGGATGCGTACGAAGCTGGAGCTCTGACACTGTTGGAGCTAACCACACGCAGCGAGCGCGTACGGTCGCGCATTGCGAGTACGAGCAATGACATCGCGCAACTCGATGCCCGAATTGCCAATGCGTTTGAAATACATTCCATGGTGTCACGCATGGACACATTCGGTTCCCGTGTTCGCGATGGTTTGGATGCATTGAGTTGGCTCGACCGAAGGCAGTTGATTCGCGCCCTGGTTGCGCGCGTCGAGATCCAGCCCGACGGGGCGTCCATCGTGTACCGCCTGCCGTCAACGCCAACTGCGGGGAGCATGAAGGCTGATTCAACCGGATCGACCGAAGGCGACCATGGTGCGGCGCTACGATTCGAGGGGGCAAGCCCTCTCGAAACACAAAGTTGTCAATTGAGTGGGAGGCGTGATGGTGCCACCCGTGGCCAATAACCCGCCCGCGCCGGGCAAACCACCCGTCGCCGAAGGCCCTCCACCAGGATTGCCTCCGGTGGTCGCGATTCCACCGGCGGAGTTGGTTCCCCCCGTGCCGTCGTCACCCCCTGCGGTCGCCCCCCCAACGTAGGCGACTTCACTGGACCCGCCAATTCCAGGCGTGACTTGTGCCTCGGTACCCGAACGGGCAACCGCAAGTGTGCCGAAGGTGACGCTCAGTGTTGCAGCAGACAGACAGATAGATACGTGGCATTGAACGACTCTAAGGACCGCGACCCAACCATGGACAGTATAGGACCTGAGCCGCGTCGAAGCTTCAGCTATTTGACGAGTTCATCAGCTTGCGTATTTTTTGTCGTGGCTGCACTTGGACAAGCGCAGCGGGTATCATGTGCCGACAGCCCACCGCAACCCCGCTCGCGCGAGCTAGTTTTCCCGATGCCGTGTTCCGGGTCGGACCCAGGCACACCACATACTCAAGACCGACCGAAACGAACACGTCGATCGCCAATGAGAAGCCAGTGCATGGGTCAAGGGAGTCCCGCTAGAGATCAACGACTTGCGTACCCCAGTAGCCACTGGCAAGAAATAGCTGGTTACCTTGGCGCGCCAACGAATTCGTCCACCAGCCGCGGGCTCGGATGAATTGGTCATACACGGGCGCCTCCCCGGGTTGCAGACGAAACACATCAATGCCAGCCGTGCCCCAGCCGGACGTCACAAATGCGCGGTCCCCCTGCACGGCGAGAAGCCAACCCCAGCCTTGCGTACTCTGCGACGGAAGCACTTTGGGGTTGCGCGGATCGGAAAGGTCCACTTGCCACAGCGACATCGGGGATGAACCGCTGTCGCTGTCGTACTGGCCCTGAACCGTAAAGTACGCGGTGCTTCCCTGCACGAATGTGTTGCCGACCCAGCCGGGAATATTGAGCCACCCCTGAAGGGAGGCGCGACCGCCCTGAAGTTGCAGCACTTCGAGCCGATTGTTGATGGCGTTGCCGTACCATTGATAGTCCATCGTGTAGATGAGGCTCGGATCGTTCTCGTCGGCGCCAACCAAGACTCCGGGAACGTTGATCTTGGCGGCAACCTTCGGGTGCGCGCGATCCGAAAGATCGATCTGGTCAAGATAGTACCGCACGATGCCCGGATCGTAGGTATTGCCGCTGTAAGTCGGCTGTCGCACCCATTCATAATGCCCAGCGAACAACTTGTCTTGGATCGCGCGAAGATTTCCCCACCAGGCGTTCGTACTATTCGTGATCGTTGTCGATGCCAACGTCGGGTTATCCGGCTGCGAAAGATCGACATCGTACAGGGCCATCAGTGAGTCAACATACGTGCCATTGGCGTATTGCGGCAACCAGCGACGGACAACAAGCGCATCCCCTTCGACTTGCACCACGTCCGCTCCGAAGTACCAGTCCCACGCATAGCAGCCGTACCAACCCCAACCGCCGTACCAATAGCCCCCTTCGTCAGGCATATCGATTTTGCCGCGTTTGACTGCGCTGCCATTGCTGCGATCGACCACTTGGATTTCCTGGGTCCAGCTGTAGCAATGGGTCGTGCCATCCGCCGCAGGCGTGCTCGGCCCGGAGCTATCGGTGCAAGCAACCTCATGTTCGACGTTGCTGACGACATATGAAAGATCGCCGTTATGGAAAACGCTTGAATTGTAGCCATCGATCTCGATCTCGGCCAGCGCCGCCCCCGACACGTTGTCCTCCGCCTGCGCGGTCGGCAGCACGCGCAGCGTCGAGTGTTCTTGGTCGTTACCCCAGAAGTCACTCGATAATTCGGCCACGGTGTTACCTTGGGGCTTCACGTCCACGACGTTGCGTGCCAGCGTCAACTCGGCCACAACGCTAGGCTGCGCGTGATTCGTGTAGTCCACCACGGACAGCGCCAGGTCGCTCAGCGACACCAGGCGGTTGTTCACGAAAATACCGCGCTCGACCCAGCCGTGACTCTTGGCAGTCCCCGATGTTGCAATGCTATTCGGCGTGAATTCGATCAGCTGCAGACCATTGTTGTATTGGTAGCTCGTCGCATCCCAGCCGCTGAACGGCAGCACCACAAGACCTTCAGCGTCATTCTTCGTGAATGCCTTGAACGTGCCGGCAGCCGGCGTCCAGGCCCAACCTTGCCCGAACGACGCGGTACCGAGCAGCCCCGGCGCACTCGGATCGGTTACGTCAAGATAGCCAAGCGATACGCTACTGCCGTAGTATCCATTCGTCGAAGTCGTGCAATCATTGCCGAGCGCGAACAGACGGTTGCCGGACGGCATGAACAGCCATACTTGGCCAGTAATGTTTACTGATCCAGCCAGATGGGGTGCCGCTGGGTCGCTCGTATCGAAGATCTGTACAGGCGTTCACGATGGTCCCGACGTGCCCGTATTGTAGTAACAACCTGAGTCACTGGGCGAAAGGTACATACGCCCGGTGTCAAAGCGCGCCGTTGGGCTCCACGACGAGGCGAGAATGTTTAGACTCGATTGTCGCACGGGCGAATCTGGATTCGAGAAATCCACGATGCTTAGAACCAACCCGCTGCTGGACGAACCGCAGTATTGTCCCGAGCAGGCAATAGCACGAGCCGTCTTGCCATCGGCAAAGTCGAGGTTCCACCGGCCGTTGTCAGCACCCCACCCTTGAATCGTGCCGTCTACCGCAATCACGCCACGTTCCTTGATGTCGCCGGCCGGGTCGCTGATGTCCAGGTACTTCAGGATGGTTCGGCCGGTGTTGGTCGCGTAGTCATTCGCATCCGTTGTCACCTCGTTGGAGGCCAACATGATCGCAACCGGCGTAACGTTGAACACGCCACCCTGACCGGAAACCGTGTAGCGATCGACTTGTTGAATCGTGCCGCCGGCAAAATTGACGCTAGTGACCGCAACCGTCGCGCTGCTCGTGCCAGTCGCCGCGCCCGATGCCACGTCGCTCGCCCCGCTGGTGGCGTACCCAAGTGAATAGACCGGATCATAGGGGTATTGTTCGGTGACGGCGTAGAGCACGTCACCGACGACGCGGGTGTCACGAACCCAGCCGCCAAGCGCGGCTTCCCCAAGGATCTTCATCTGCGTCGGGTCAGTAGCGTCTATGCCCCGCACGATCGAGCCATGAAAGGGGCTGCCGTCGTTCGTCATGCCGTACCAATCCGAGACCACCACAGCAGCGACACCGTTGCGAACGATCATTTCAATCGGATCGCCGTAGATTGGCGCACGGCCCAGCAGCTTCGGCGCGTCAACATTGCTGACATCGAACACCATCAAGCCACGGTAGGAATTCAGATAGTACAGCCGATCACCCTCAAGACGATAGAGATCGGTTTCTTCGACAGTCCGCGTGGGCGTCGTGCTCGCACTGGTGCCACCGTTGCTTGGAGCCGCAGCATTGAACGTGGCCCCACCAGGGCCTGACGTCGAACTGGCGTTGGCGGGAATCGACTGGAAATCAGTCTGTCCCCACGTATTGGTCGACTTGCACCTTTGCCGTGCCGCCACATCCAAAAAGGCCAGTACCCACCAAGGACGTGATCAGCGAAAGCGAGCCGCGAAGGGCCGATTGGGCAGCGTTGAAACGAGCGGTTATGTGAACATGCGTCATGATTGGCACCTATGAAAGGGGGTCGAAGCGTTCGTGCTGATTCTGAAGGGTTTCGCTCAAATACGGGGAACATGCCCGGGGCCTGAAGTCCAGCGCCGAACCGAATCTTGCACGAGATAGGCCAAGTCTTAAGCGCGCCGAACCCACCAGTAATTATTCAACAATATTGGCAAATCGGCATCCGACCAGGCACCGCCTGTGCCAGTTGGCACAATTTCGGCGGGATCGGGCCATCGCTGTCAGGGGCCTGCAGCACCGAGCCAGGCAACGGCCCCATTCGCGTCGCAACCGAGCTCTGCCCACTTGAAGAATGCGAACTCCTAGCTTCTTGGCTGGCACCTCGCATTATGAGATGCCTGCAACAACCTGACGTTGTATGGCTGTGCAATGTTCGCTTCCGCTGAGTCACTGGGTGAACTGGTTAAGGAAGTCGCGCACGCGGAGATCGTCCCCAGGTTCCGGAACCTTGCCGCCGGCGACATCGTCGCAAAGCCTACGAAGACCGATCCGAACGATCTGGTAACCTCGGCGGATCGTGCGGCAGAATCTGCACTGGCTCGGCGCCTAAGTCATCTCGTTCCAGGCTCGTGCGTCGTCGGAGAGGAGGGCGTTTGCGAGCAACCGCGGCTACTGGAGTCAATGGGTGGCGACGACCCCGTTTGGCTGGTGGATCCACTGGACGGGACGAAGAACTTTGCGCGCGGGCAAGGCCCGTTTGGCACGATGGTCGCCCTGATGAAACGAGGTCAGATCGTGCTGGCAGCGATCTATTTGATCCTCGAAAAGGACTTGTATGTCGCCGAACATGGCGCGGGCGCGCTGCGCAACGGCAATCGCCTACAACCAGCTTCCCCTAAGTACGACAGCCAGATGGGCACGCTCTACACGAAGTTCATGGATCCCAAGTCGATCGAGCGGCTCAACTTGTCGCCATCAGGTTGCGAACTGCGCCCACCCCCCATGTGCGCCGCATTCGAGTATGGCCGCTTGGCCCGCGCCGAATATGATTTTGCCTTGTTCAGCCGCTTGTTGCCCTGGGACCACGCGGCAGGCGCATTGATTCTGCGCGAGGTCAAGGGTGTTGCCCGCCACCTCGACGGTACCGACTACAGTCCCCTCGGAGCGGACTCCCTCCTGCTTGTTGCGTCAAGCGAATCCCGCTGGCAGTCGATGCGCGAGAAACTGCTCGGCTAGAGGGGCCGCCCGGGGGGTTCCGACCCTTAGACGGCGTGCCCAGTTGTTAATGTCCGGCCGGAATTGCGACTTCGCAACAATCGCCCTCGGTCGTCAATTCGCATTGGATCGGCATCTTTGCGTCAGCAGAGAGTTCGAAACCCTGGACATCGCCTTCGCACTCATCGACCGTAAAGCGCACGGTTCCGACGGGGATTGTGAAGGTTGACGTCTGCCCACCGGGCGCCGAGAACACTCCCGAAATTGGAACCGAATTGACCTCGAAATGAAAGTGAAGCGCGTCACCATGCTTGCTAGGGTGCGAGGTCACGACCACTTGCGATTTGTGCATGCCGAACGTGGTTTGCTTCGATTCGTTGGAAGGCACTTCAGACCAATCGCTCATCGGGCTGCGTTCCTTCGAATCGGCAGCGGGTCGCCGTGAATGGTCCAGCGCCGACGCTTCATGGCTATCTGCTGCACTCTTTGTGCTGGGCGCGGTCGACGCTCCGCAGGCAATCACGAACCCCGAAGTGCAAACCGATTTGAGCCATGGTCGCATATTATTAGCCATCTCGTCTTGGAACCGCACGAGCCATCATACGCCGCCAAGAGGGCGATGCAACTGCTCCAGATTTCGCAATCGACAAGGAATCCGTGAAGCTGGGCTCCCGGTTCGCCAACAAGATCTGGAACGCATCCCGCTACCTGCTGATGAACCTCGAAGGCCGTACGCTCCTGGATCCGGCCACGGTCGCGCTCACCGATATCGATCGATGGATCCGTCACCGGCTGAACACGGCCGCGGCCACCGTCCGCGAGGCGCTGGAGGGATATCGCTTCAACGACGCCGCGCAGGCGGTCTACCAGTTCATCTGGAGCGACTTCTGCGACTGGTACATCGAGGCGGCCAAGCTCTCCCTGGCGGCGGGAGACGCGGAGAAGGACAGGATCGTCACGCTCCTCCTCTCCCTGCTGGAGGAGGCCCTGCGCCTGGCCCACCCGTTCCTCCCCATGATCACGGAGGAGATCTACCAGAAGCTCCCCGGCGTCGACGGACGCTCGATCATGATCCAGCCTTATCCGGCGGCGGATCCCGCCCGCAGTGCCGCCGAGATCGAAGCGCGGTTCGCTTCCCTCCAGGAGGTCGTGCGCGCGGTCCGCACGATTCGGTCGGAGTTCACCATTCCGCCCGATCGGAAGATCGACTTCACGATCGTCGCGGAGGATGCGGGCGTCCGTGAGAACTTCGAGAGCCACCGCGGGCTCATCGCCCACCTGGCCGGCTCGCGGGAACCCGTCTTCTCGGCGGCGCGGCCGGCAACGACCGGCGTCATCGGGGCCACCGGGAAAGGGTTCGAGGTCTTCGTCGTCGTGCGGGAGGCAATCGACGCTCCCCGCGAGATCGCACGGCTCGGCAAGGACAAGGAAAAGACGCTGTCGGAGATGCAGCGCACCGAGGCCAAGCTTGCCAACACGGCCTTCGTCGACAAGGCTCCGCGCGAGGTGGTGGACCGGGAAAAGGACAAGCTCGCGGAGCTGGCGCGGCGCGTGGGCAAGATCGAGGAGTACGTGCGCGCCCTGGGCGGCTGAGGCCCGGAGCGAGGGCGGATGGGGCGCCGATGGATGCGCTGAAAAAGGGTCTCGACGCCCTCTATCGGAAGTACAACAGGCGGCGTTTCGTTCACCCGGATCCCTGGAGCTGGTCTACGCGTTCGCCTCTCCCCTCGACCAGGAGATCGTCGGTCTTGTGGCGGCATGCTTGGCGTACGGGAGGGTGGCGCAGATCCTCACCAGCGTGAGCCGCGCCCTGGAGGCGCTTGCCGCGCCGGATACCACGCCACGGCGATTCCTGGAGCGCGCGTCGCGCCGCGAGCTCGATCGGCTCTTTGCCGGGTTCAAAGACCGCTTCACGCCGGGGCGCAGAGCTCGCGGCGCTTCTCCGCGGAGTCAAGACCGCCATCGCGGAACACGGATCGCTGGAGGGGCTTTTTGGCGCCGCACCGGACGCGGGGATGACACCGTCCTTCCGCGTCTTGCCTTTTTTGTCGAGAGGCTGCGCGCCTACGCCGGAGGAGAGGATTCCTGCCCCAGCCTCCTCTCCTCCCCGAACGACGGCAGCGCATGCAAAAGGCTCAACCTCTACCTTCGATGGATGGTGCGCAGGGACGCGGTGGATCCCGGACCGTGGAGCTCCGTGTCACGGGCGGGGCTTGTCGTGCCGCTGGACACCCACATGTTCCGGATTGCCGGCAGGCTCGGGCTCACCGCGCGCAAACAGGCGGACCTGAAAACAGCGCGGGAGATCACGCGCGGATTTGCGCGCTACAGCCCGCAGGACCCGGTGAAATACGACTTTGCCCTGACACGCATGGGCATCAACCCCGCCTGCCGCGACACCGACATCGACTGCCTGCTGCGCGGGGAGGTCTGAGCGTCAGCGACGGCCGCGCCTGTCGCGCCAGTCCCGAAGGACCTGCCGATGATCGAAGGCGAAGTGCAGCCCGTCCATCTCCCCGACGGGGACGACCAGCGCGTCCGCAGCGTCGTCGCCCGCCCGTGGAGTCCCCTCGGCCCGGGCGCTGAACACGGTGGTGATGGTGTGAAAGCGCGGATCGCGGGACGGATCCGAGTAGGTGTGAAACTGCTCGATGTCCAGCAGCTCGAGACCTGTCTCTTCCATTCATTCCCTGCGCACCGCGGTTTCCAGGCTCTCCCCGTAGTCGACGAACCCACCCGGGAGGGCGAAGCCCATCGGCGGGTTCGAGCGCTTGACCAGCACGACCCCCCCGGGGACCTCGATGATGACGTCCACCGTCACGAAGGGTCCCCAGAGCAGCACCTCCAGAAAATGCCGGAGGTACCCGCTCGCCGTTTTTGAAAACTGCGCATAGTCGGCCTGCGGGCAGTACAACGTGATGCTCTTCACGGTCGTGTCACCGTTTCGCGCCAGGCGGATGGATTCCTGCACCATGATCTTGGCCGACATCACCGGTGAGACGCCGCCCGGCCCCAGGCCGATCGCCCCAAGAGCAACGGTGCGGGCCTTCTTTTCTGTCGCCTGCGACAGGCCCTGGCGGCACGCCATCCGCACCGACTGCTCATCCGGCGACGAGCCGACGCGTGACCCTGCGTCGTCCTCGACACGCACGTGGTCCGCGTCGGCCGTTGCCGCGGAGCCGGCCGACCTCGATCTCGATGTCCCTCACCTTCATGCATCAGCCCCCTCGCATCCCAGTGTAACCTGGATTGCGAGGCCGGGGC
>CAWEUH010000036.1:0-44794 GCA_963811985.1 uncultured delta proteobacterium | reverse complement strand
ACTCTTGATCACATTTTGGGAGGCCCAATTGCAGCTGTGCGATCAAAGTTCGATGTGAGCGGCGACGAATATTTCAAGAAGCAGTTTTGGTGTTGAATCGGTTTGATGCAACGTGATCTGCTTCCGTCATGATCAGCACCTACACCAAGGAAGCTTTCACTGCGGACCCACGTCGCTGGGCTGAGCACCAGTTTGGGCAGTGCGAGCTGGGTGATACGCGTCGCACTCGCCGGCTAGTCGATTACGCAGCAAGGCAGGTGGCTCAGCCAGCAGCTTCCACTAACGCAGTTTGTGGTGGAGACGATATAGTCGCTGAAGGTACGTACCGATGGTTGAGAAATCCAGCTATTGATCCCAAAGCAGTGGCTGAAGGTCCGTTTGGAGTGACCGCGCGACTCTGTGATAGTTGCGCGGTCGTATTGGCAATTCAGGACACGACGACCGTTGCCTATGCGCACGCAGTTTCCGACACGCTAGGCACGGTCACCGAAATTGAGGGCCATCGGGTTGCTGGCATATTGGTCCACTCTACCCTCATGGTCGATGCAGAGAGCCGAGAACCGCTTGGCCTGATCGATCAACAGCGTTGGAGCAGGCCAGTTACGGAAGTAGGGAGCAAAACAAAGCGCCAGAAAGCCACTGGGAAGAACAAGAAGCGCTTGTATGAGGAGAAAGAAAGCGTGAAGTGGGAACAGGCCACCGAACGCATGTGTAGCCGTCTAGAATCCTCAGACAACGTCATTACGGTCTGTGACCGCGAAGCCGACATTTACGAATACCTCGCATATCTCATCGACAAAAAGCACCGCTTCGTCGTTCGTGCTGCCCAAGATCGCTGTCTGGTCACGGGCAAAGGGCACCTGTTCGACATGATAGCGAAGCAGCCGGTGGTCGCTAAGCGAATGGTTCAGATCTCGCAACGAGGGATTCAACGGGGCACGCCGAAACAGAAGAAGCGAGCGAGCCGACCCGCTCGAACTTCTTGCATGCTCGTCCGCACAGCAACGGTAGAGTTAGCACGCCCCGCTCATTGCAACGAAGGTCCCGAATCGATACGCGTTTCTGTTGTCTACCTTCGGGAGCGCCACACCCCAAAGGGTGAAGAGCCAGCCGAGTGGCTCCTTTTGACAACTGAATCGATCGCTGGTCATCGACAAGTAGAAAGAATCGTCGGGTACTACGAATGCCGCTGGCTTATCGAGGAATTTCACAAGGCATGGAAGTCGGGCTGTCGTATTGAGTTCCGACGACTTCAGTCGCTGGGAAATCTCGAGCGAATGATGGCAGTCACAGCCACGATAGCCGTCCGGCTACTACAAATCCAGGCGTTGGCAAAACTGCGCTCGACGGATTCATGCGCTCCAATACTCAGCACATCACAATGGCAGTGCCTTTTTGCAAAGATGAAACCTGATCGTCCCATTCCGAAACGTCCACCGACGATAGCCTGGGCTCTCGAAGCCATTGCTAGACTTGCGGGATGGCGCGACACCAAACGCACAGGGCAGATCGGGTGGCAAACATTATGGTCCGGCTGGGCAAAGCTGGAGGAGCTCACCGAGGGTTGGAACCTTGCAACGCAGCGGTCATAATCTAAGATCAAGAGTCAGCCCTCAAGGGCGGGTATCCAGGCGCGATTTCTTTGCGTTACATATCTGAGCTCAATCGAGAAGATTGGCGTTGGGGACTGCACGCCGCGACGTGCATATGCCGGTAAATTCAGCAGTTTGTTGTAGCCGTGAGTCCGAACGCTCCCGGGTTCGATGTCAAGGGGAGCCACGTGCCGTAACGGCGGACGGTGGCTCGCTTCGCGTTTTCTGCAACGCATCATTCATACGTCGAATTCGTGGTAGGTCCGAAACGGCAATCGTCCGTCGTGATTGCTCAGAAGGCGCGGGCGCTGCGGAATTTGCAGCCGGTAAAGAGGAGTTCGCAATCGTTGAGTTGATGGCTGCAGTGACATCCGCTCTGATGGGTACTTGGCAGAGCCCGTCGGGCGTGTTCAACCATGCCTGCGGTGACTCATGCTCCGTCGAAACTCGAATGAGTTCACCGTTCCCGATTCGATCACCAACCGCCACGAATCTCACTCCGGCAGTATCATCCGTTAGCCATGCGCCTGTGCGGGTGGTTTTCGAGTCTGATTCGACGTCGAGCAGTTGCACGCGGCGACAGGCTCGCAGCGGCGCCGGTGGGGGTATCGCCGAAATAGCGGGAGCCACAGCCACCGACGAGATGGGGTTAGTATCTGGCGGGGGCTGATCGGGCATTGGTGCCGCCTGGACCCTGTCCAGCCGCACTGGCTCCGCCTGCCCATGAGTCTCCGCCGGCGCTTTGCGCCTGCTCAGTGCAGTACCAAACCCCACTCGAATTAGAAGAATGGCAGCCACCACAACTAATACGACTGCCGAGAACTTGCCGATTCGGGCCAGGCGTTGGGGTTCGCGGTTAGATCGGATCACAATCAGTCCGGATCGAAAGGCAGTCCAGCACTGCAACGTCAATGAAGCCCAAAAGGAATGCGAACGGTCACGCGATGCAGCGGCTAGACTGAGCCCGGCCTATGAACAGCCCGCGCAGTAGTTCTCCCCGCATGTGACATAATTAGTCAGCAGCGTAACTGCGGTCGTCGTGCCCGAGCTGATACAATTTGTAATACAAGTGTCGGTCGAGCAAGCCGATATGCACGTCATTAGTGACACGCAGGAAGAATTGGACGCACATGCAACCAGAGTGGTGCAGCAATTGGTGTAAACGCATGCCTCGGACTGGTCAGTTGAAGCCACTCCTGAGCAGGAGCTGCCGATGACACCGGAGCAGCTGGTACTGGTGACGCTGCTGCTGCCCCCTGTTTGGCCTCCCACTGTAACGCTGGTACTGCCCCCCGTCGGGTGCGTCCCAAACCCCCCACCGTTGTTCGTGGAACCGCCGCTATCGCTACTGCACGCGGTGCTCCCAAACTGAGCAAGTAGAGCCGAACAGATTGCCACAACCAAGCACTCTTCTCGAATTGTCATTCAGTAATCTCCAGTACGAGCTGAGAATTCAGCGTCAGGATCGAGGAACACCGACACGGCGTCGATTTTGCCTCATTTCACAAGTTGGCTTTTGACACAAGCAAAAACGAAAAAGGAAACCTGCAAGGCGCTTCCCGTCACGACGCACTGGGTGGCCGTGCGGTAGAGTGAAACAAGACTGTATATGTGGCTTTCTTTGGTCTAGGGGCCGCTAATTTGACCTCTGCGGCCCGCGGATTGACCAACCCCAGGCGCTCACCCGATCGCACCGCCGTTTCCAATCCCTCCACCAGCAGCAGCTGTCAGCGTCCAAGCATCATCCGAAGGTGGGTGCGCCGGGGGATAGACCGGCATGGAGAAAGGAATGAAAGAGTCCAACATCGAAGACCTAGCGAGTCACGATGGCCCCGAGTCATGCGCAGGTTTCCGCAATGGGGTCGGCGAAGCGTTGACAGGGGAACGCGCAGGCAGGGACATTGATCCGCGAAATGTATGGACAGAAGGCACACTCGAGGTGATTTGCGCGCATCGCTGTTAGAGAAGTTATCTACCACCTGCGGGTCGGAATCGATCAATGGCGGACGCGATCGCTGCCATGGGGCCGAATGAACCGTCATCTACCAGCATCTGATCGAACGTGCGCCCCTTTCGGTTCAGGTAGATTGACTCGATCTGCCGATTACTAACGACCGTAGTATTCTCTGGATATTCCTCGAACGACCAGTTCTTGACTCGCTTGCGTCGTCTGCAAATTACACCGAAGGGCGCCACAAGCAGAAGGTTCGACTGCGCCGACATCAAGTCTAGAAGCTTACTCAAGGCTCGCCAAAGACTTGCCAGCAGCAACAGTGCCCATACGGCAATGGCACCATAATAAACGCCGCCCGCGTTCGGGTCCAGGGAACCGCTCAAGAAGAGGCCGGCGGCAACCAATGCGACCGCGACGATCGTATAGAGGACGAAGTTGATGACCGTCCGCAACCGACTGAATCGAAACACCTGGACGTTGGCTAAGTGCTTGCCACTATCTATGTCAGCTAGCAGTTGATGGGGTTCCATACTGTGGACTCCGGCTGGTGTTGAACGACAGCGTACTATCGAACGGCGCGCGTAGGCTTGTCAATACCACCATCCCGCCTCAACTCGTCTCGATTGAGCTCCGTCGCGGATCTTCTCGATTGAGCTCAAATATGCAACGCAAAGGAATCGCGCCTAGATATCCCCCAAAAACTGGGGGGATTTGGGGGGTTCAAGGGAGGGGAGAAACAAAGTCCCGCGAGGGATTAGGGAGGAAATATCAGTGGCTAACAGCCACACCATTGAATGAAAATGCAGCGCCTTAGCTCAAATGACGAACGCCGAGCGTATTCAAGACCGCTGATAGACAATCTTCCTGGGCACCGCCCCACTCTGCTCCAGCATCCGCTTAGCCTCCCTCTGTAGCATCGGATGCGTTTTCTTCCCCAAAAAACCGGCCAGAATTCGCGCGTCTTGATCGGCCAAGTGACGCAGCGCGCGACGCATACCGCGCATGTCGTCCGTGTACGCGCAAGCGTAAGCCCGCGCCCGCCACAATTGTGGCCTCACCTGTTCGTACGTGTCCTCATCGGGGTCGTAAAGTTCGAGCGACTCCAGCGCCCGCTTGGCTTGCCCGCTGCGCGCCCAAGTCTCACCGACAATTGCAACCATCATTGCGCGCGCGCGTGCGTCCTCGTGACGTTTCAGATCGATGCCCTCGGCAAGCGGCTTTGCCATGCTGACCTGACCCAAAAGCAAGTGGATCATGGCGCGCTGCGCGCGAGCCTCATCGGCGACCGTCGGCAAGACCTTGGTTACGTCGATCTGTTCGAGCTCACGCAACGCGGCTTGGGGATCTTCCTGTAATTTGAGCTGAGCCTTGGCAAAGATGGCGGCAGGGTCCTTTTTGCCGAAATCTTGATCGAGCTTTTCGAGCGCCGCCTTACGATCCGCGGCGGTTTCGACATTGCTAAGCACGCTTGCCACGGCCTTTGCGCGCCCGGTCTGTCGCATGGCCCAGGCCACGAGTACAAGACCACCCACGGTGAGCAGCGCCGGAGCGCCCAGCACGACTGCGCGCCCAACGCTCGACGTCCAGATGCCCGCAAGGATGCCGCCGATGACCCAAAGCACCGCAATGGGAATGCCAATGCGAAGCGCAAGATTGCGCCACGGTGACGCGATGACAGCATTGCTAGGTGCCTTGGCTCCCGCAGTCGGCGCCGAGACACCCTTCCTCTTGCTTGATGATCCTGGCGCACCGCCGCGCGCCTCCCCAGACTTGCCAGGCTTTTTCGAGCTTGCCACGGGCCGCCTATAGCTCGGCAAGGCAGGCACATCAAGGACCGGGCGAAGGGCCACTTCTCGCTCCAGTCGGGGACCCACTCACGGGCAACAGGCTGTCGGTGGTTTCAGGAATCGAAAGGTAGCGGAAGTGTTGAAACAAACTCTGTAAGACGGACCAGGCGGGCACCGCCAAAAGCGCCCCCCATATGCCGTACAGATGCTCGCCTGATATCAGAACCAGCACAACCAAGCACGGGTGGATGCGCGCCGCAGTCCCGATGATCTTCGGGTTGAGGAAGTTCGCTTCCAATTGGTGCACGCCCAGTATCCAGAGAAACGCCCAAAGCCCAATCCAAAAACTCTGTGTAAGGCCAATTAGAATCGCAGGCACTGCGCTAACGATCGATCCGAATATTGGAATCAAACTCCCAATGGCTGCGACCAGCGCCATTACTGGCCAGTACTTCAGGTGCAGCATCGCAAAGCCGACGGCTGCCAAAACGCCGTTGACGCAACAGATGATGAGTTGGCCGCGAACAACTCCGGAAAGGCCTCTATCGATTCGAAAGAGCAGCCAGTCGAAGCTTGCGCGAGACCATTCGGGCACAAGTGATCGAAAGAACGCAATCACCTTCTCGCGCGTGTGCATCAAATATCCCGCAACCATCAGCGTCATGAATAGCAAGAAGATGCTGCGGACCGTGCGCGCGACAATCAATTGCCCCACCTTCAGCAGTTGGGCCCCATTGGACTTGAGATAGTCGAAGAAGTGGCCATTGGCATCAGCCAGAAGTTTTGCCACGCGCACGCGACCGGCTGCGGCGGGACGGTGAGCCTCGATGCGCATTCGTTGATTGTCAACGTGAACAATGTCAATTCCCGATCCGACATCCACAGCATAAGAGCCATCCGGCTGCGCGTGAATCTCGAGTGCCGGCACGTTGGCCGCGGAGGGTACCGCTGCTGGTGCGTTGCTGCTTGGAAACATTGCGTCAACCCAGGCATCCAACTTGGGCCCAATTGAATTCGACGCCGATTGCAGCATGGCCGGCCCATCGCGAAACAGCCCGGCTGTCTCGCGGTAGAGCCTGGGGGTTGCCGCAGCAATCCCTTGATACAATAACCCGAGCACCACCGCGTACACGAGCAATATTGAAGCGGAGCGTGGTAGGCGCAGGCGCTCACAGGCGGCAACCGCCGGCGTTAGCACGTAGGCAATAATCAAAGCGAGAATGAACGGCAATAAGATTGCGTGAATGACGAAGATCAGCGCCAAGAACACCCCGCCTGAAACTGCCAGAAACACTATGTGGCGTCGTGTCCAGCCTTTTGTTGATGTCGCAGCGGCGGGCTGCACGGCGGGTGTGATCGGTTCGTCGGTCACGGAAGCTCCTCATTGAGTGCTGCGAACTCCACGCACAACCTTTGCCGTGATTGCTCCAGGTGCTCGGGCATCACTCGAGAATTTCCAACCACGGGCATGAAGTTATTGTCGCCCTCCCAGCGTGGCACAAGATGCACGTGGATGTGTTCGTGAATGCCTGCCCCTGCCACGCGCCCTAGATTCATTCCCACGTTCATGCCGGCGCAGTCTGTCGCTGCCCGCAGCGGCGCGATACTGGCTTGCACCAATTGCCAGAGCGCCGTGGCTTCGACCGCGCTAAGTTCGGTTGCATCGGAAACGTGGTGCTTTGGCACGACCATGATATGACCGGCCGTGTACGGGTACTTGTTGAGCACGACGTACGCCAGCGGCCGTTGCGCGAGCACCAATTCGCCCGACATTGGCTTGACATCAAAGTAGTCACAGAGCACACAGCCCCCGCTCTTGTGCCCTAGGATAAACTCCATGCGCCAGGGTGCCCAAATGACGTCGGCCATGCGATGCGTGACGCTAGCACCGCTCAGCTACGATGCGACCGCAAGCGCGCCAAACCCAACGCTTCTAACCGCCAAGCCAAGGACACCAAGGACGCCAACAATTCAGAGGATTGTCTGTATCCTACAGATCTTGGCGGTCTTGGCGGTTCATCCCCGAACGGGCACGACCTAGCTATTCAGGTTTCTCTTCGCTGCCAGGCACTATACTGGACAGCTTGTCGCCGAGTTTCTCGCGCAACAGGTCGCCAAGCGTCGCTGGACGCCCGGCAGCTTTTTCGCGATTGAGCGCCTGAACCTGTTCCGCCAGCGCACTGCCGCCGACATTACGCAGCGACATGGTGATGCGGCGGTCCACTCCGTCGATGTTCATGATTTCGGCGCGAACGATTTCACCCACGTGAAGCTCCGTTCCCGGGGGAACCTCGCTTTGCGGAATCAACGCCTCGATGCCATCGGAAATTCGTACGAATGCCCCGAAATCCGTTAGGCTGAGGACCTTGGTACCCTCCACGACCGTACCCGGCCTGAAGTTCTCCGTCACCATCGTCCAGGGGTCGTCCCACAACTGCTTGACGCCCAGGGACACCTTCTTCTCGTCGTGGTTGATCGACAAGATGATGGCTTCGACATCGTCGTTCTTGTTGTAGAGATCGCCCGGGTTGTTGATCTTGACGGTCCAGGAGAGATCCGTCTTGTGGACCATGCCGTCCACGCCCTCTTCTATGCCGACAAAAACACCATAATCGGTAATCGAGCGCACTTTGCCGGTGATCTTGTCGCCTGGCTTGTACTTCTCGGTAAACAGGCTCCAGGGGTCCGGTTCGAGTTGCTTCAGGCCCAAGCTGATGCGCTTGGAGTGCGAATCCACTTCGAGCACCTGACATTCGATGTCGTCGCCGACGTTCATCATCTTGGATGGGTGCTTGATCTTCTTGGTCCAGCTCATTTCGCTGACGTGGATCAAGCCTTCGACGCCCGGCTCCAGTTCTACGAATGAGCCGTAGTCGGTGAGGCTCATCACCCTGCCGTGGACGCGCTTGCCGATTGGGTAAGCTTCTTCGGCGTGACTCCAGGGGTCTTCTTGAGTCTGCTTGAGCCCGAGGCTGACGCGCTCGGTCTCCGGATTGTACTTGAGAACCTTAACCGTAACCTCGTCGCCGACCGAAAACACTTCGCTCGGGTGGTTGACGCGGCCCCAGGACATGTCCGTGATGTGCAAGAGCCCATCGATGCCGCCCAAATCCACGAACGCGCCGTATTCGGTCAAGTTCTTGATGGTGCCGATCAACACCATACCTTCTTCGAGATTCTGTAGCGTCTTGGCCTTCATCTCGTCGCGTTCGCGTTCCAGAAGGACGCGACGCGAAAGCACAATGTTGCCGCGCTTCTTGTTGAACTTAATGACTTTGAACTCGTAGGTTTGACCAATCAGCTTGTCCAAGTTCCGAATCGGACGCAGATCGACTTGAGAACCCGGCAAAAACGCCTTGACGCCGCCGCGGATCGTCACGGAAAGTCCCCCTTTGACCCGTTGACTGATCGTCCCCTCGATGATTTCGTCGCGCTCGCACGCGCTCGAAATCTCGTCCCAGACTTTCATCTTGTCGGCCTTCTCTTTGGACAAAGAGATGAGGCCGTCGTCGCTTTCGCGACTTTCGATGAATACGTCGACTTTGTCGCCAGCCTTGACAGACGTTGCGCCATCGGCAGCGCGGAATTCGTCTAGATTGATGACACCTTCGCTCTTGCCTCCAATATCGACGACGACCGTGTCTCGATTGACTTGAACGACAGTGCCGGCGACGATTTGCCCTTCGCCCCCGAGATCGACATTGCTTGCCGTCACGTCGGACGATTCAAACATCGCGGCAAATGAGTTGCTGCCGCGTGCGGGCGCATTGTGTTGGGTTTCAGCCATGGATCGTTTTTCTATCCGTCCTTCCTGCAGACATTCGGCAAAGATCAGGGCCTCTCACGCTCGATTTTCAGCCGAGCGCTGAGCCGCGATACCTACCGATAGGTGGCCGGAGCTACCCCAGAGCCCAGAGCGCGTCAAATCGCAATCATTTAAAGGCGCTCATCACCGACCCATTCGCCAGACCCGAACACTTGGCCGATGATTCGGTAGACGCGTCCGCTGTCTTGCGAAACAAAAATCGTTGACCCGGGGATAGCCCGAATTGGCGTTGTTCCGCGTCCTGATTTCTTTGTCTATTGCGGCACTCGCCAAACCGGGGCGCGTGCGAATCATAGCGACGGGATCGCAGCAAACGGCACCAGCGCATCGTCTACGCCAGCAACGAAACCAATTACTGCCCCACCTGTCAGACGGCTGGAAAATTGCTCGCCGACCGCTCGCTCTCACGCCTGCTGCGCGATGATTGGCCTCGCACACTCGAAGAACTGGAGGAGCGCAAGGCTGGCGCACGGTAATCGAAAGCAAAAGATGTGGAGCTTGATTTGGCTGACGGCTCTTGACTGGTTGTTTTGGCTGACGGCTAATGGCTCGTGGCGTTGGCTATTGGCCAATGGCTGATTGCATTGGCTAGTGGCTGCTGGCTAATGGTGGCGGCTATTGGTTGATGGCTGGTCGTAAACCGAGAAATAGCCAAGAGCCAATGCCACAAGCCACGAGCCATGGACAAGAGCCAATGCCACGAGCCACCAGCACAGGCCACGAGCCATGGCCAATACCGCCAGCCACCAGC
Organism: uncultured delta proteobacterium; assembly: GCA_963811985.1. Taxonomy (GTDB): domain Bacteria; phylum Myxococcota_A; class Polyangia; order Polyangiales; family Polyangiaceae; genus FEN-1139. Next base: position 34,884 of record CAWEUH010000036.1, on the reverse strand, counting down.
CGTAGCCAAAGAAGGCCACTAACGAATGCCATCAGCCACCAGCCATAGCCATCCGCCAATGCTGCAATCCACGATCAACAACATCGTCAATCGCCGCTTGGTGAATTGTACATGCCTGGTCGCGCACGCTTCGCGCCAACGCCCGTCGGTGCGCGGGCGTGACGGCTTGGCGTTGTCACGAATCCTGCGCGGGTCGGGGCATGTACAATTCACCAAGCTCTTCGATTCTAGGATTTTCGCTCGAGGTGGTTGCGCTGTGCCGGCCGATTGTGGAGGCCGTTCAGCGCAGGGACCGCGATCTCGCTTCGCAGTTGCGGCGAGCAATTAGCAGCATCACGTTGAACCTGGCAGAGGGTTTCGGCGCGGCCAAAGGCAACAGTCGGCTTCGGTTCGAGACGGCGCTCGGATCTTTGAACGAGGCTCAAGCAGGCATTCAAGTGGCCCTCGCTTGGGGGTATGTTTCCAATGCTGCCACCGTTGATGCGCTCGGCGCAATGAGCCGTCTCGGCGGGCGAATTGCTGGTTTGGTCCGGAGGTGACGTCAGTCCACATCGGGAGCTGCAGGAAACTCCACCTTATAGCCTCTTTCCATGGAACGTACCGCATGTTAGAGGAGGGCAATGGCCTATTCCCTCGATCTACGGCAAAAAGTCTTGGCAGCACTTGAGACGGAATCTTCGTCGGAAGTTGTTGCTGAACGGTTCGGAATTAGCGGAAGTTTCGTGCGAAAACTGCGAGTCAGAGTGAAACAGACCGGAGATCCGGTTGCCAAATCACCACCTGGCAAGCCGAGAATTGTCAACTCCGAGGGAGAGGACATTCTGCGAACCCTTGTGAAGGAAAGGCCTGATGCGACCTTGGACAAGTTGGTTCGACTGTTTCCACGCCGCGGTGGTCGCAAGGTGAGCGACACGACGATTTGGCGCACCCTGTACCGGATGGGCATGTCGCTAAAAAAAAGACCCTCTACGCGTCAGAACGCGACCGACCCGATATTATCGAAGCACGAATAGCCTTCCGCAAAGCACAAAAAGCATGGGATCCAGCCAGGTTGGTCTTTGTAGACGAGAGTGGTGTGAATCTGTCCATGACCCGAAGCATGGCGTGGGCTCCCGTTGGCGAACGAGCCGTCGACAACGTTCCCGGCGATCGCTGGTCAAACTACAGCGTTATTGCTGCCCTTGGAATTGACGGAATCGTGGCCCCTATGGTTGTTCCCGGCGCCATAGATGGCCAAGCTATGCTCATGTGGGTTGAGCAAAGTCTCGCCCCGGCACTGAACCCCGGTGACATAGTGATTTGGGACAATCTGAGCGTTCATACCGACATCCGGCTCAGGAACGCAATCGAACAGCGGGGCGCTTCCCTTGTGTTTCTGCCGGCGTACTCGCCCGATCTGAATCCGATCGAACAAGCCTGGTCCAAGGCCAAAAGTATTCTCCGAGAGCTGGGGCCACGATGCTGGGCCAAACTACTGACCGCCCTTGGTAAAGCATTGTTGGCCATCACAACCAAGGATGCCCTCAGTTGGTTCAGGCACGCCGGCTATGCAGTTCGCTGATCCGTTTCAATGAAAAGCGCTCTAACTGGAGTCGAACTGTCCGTCGTCGTGCCGTTGCCGAGTTGGCCGGAGGCGTTCGATCCCAGCAGCAGAAAGGAGCGCCCCTCGAACGCCGACTAATTCGCAAAGAGCGAGCCACCTCATCACATCTAACAAGTGGCCCCGGCGCCAATATGGAGATATCTTGGGAAGACTCTACTGTGTTCGGACATTGAATCGCGTGAGAGAAATCGGTCAAGAAGAAAGCTCTGAGAAAGTTCTTGGTGCCTATGCGAGGAATAGTTGTCACTGGTCGAAGAAGCCTAACCCAGGCGAGCTTTCACATGGAAGGTCAACTGGACGCGCAGGATTTGAGGCGCTATGTGCTATACTGGGACAAGATCGACTATCCAATGATAAATGGCAATGGGGCGAACATTGATGGCCTTCCGGAGCTTAAGTTGTTGTTTGAAGAATCGACTTTGATTGTTTCCCAGGTTACGGTTCAGCCGCCCGAGGATCCGTGCGATCGATCGGGGATCAAGATTGGAGGAATGTCACCCAGGCAACTCATAGAATCTGAGCGCCAGGGCCAAGTCGAGCTTGTTAATCGCCACAATGCCGGTGGCAACGGCATATGGTCAATTGCTCAGACCGGGGACAATATCCTGCTTCCTCGGCAAATCAATAATCCTGAAAAATCGATAGAGATATCCCTTTGCGACAGTCTTCCCGTTTGCGGCGTCAATACTAGGCTAGAAGAGCTATTGAAATTCAAATCGAAGAGGCGGGCAGAATTGCTTCGGTTTCGAAGCGCAATGGATAAGTTATGTGATGGAATCGCAAACGCAGCGAACAAGGAATTGGCACTGAGTAAGGCAAGGGAGGAAATTGAACTTAGTCTGTTGGATCTACATAGGACGCTGGACGAGTCACGGATTCAAAAGATTGTGTCGTCTCTGAGGGTATTCTTGGATATAAGGGACAGCAGTGCATTGAACATACTCTTGCCTGCATTGGGCACCGCCGGCGCCGGTTTGTTGAACGCACCAGTTGAGTTGGGCGCTCTCGCAGGTTTGGGACTGAATGCATTAATGAAATTGGCAATCAAAGAAACCCCAAAGATTGAGAAGCTACCGAATAATTTGCGCGATTTTGCCTACCTCTATGAACTGGAGAAACTCACCAAGAAATGATGCATCCGCCGGAAAAACGCCACGAGGTGTTGCTCCTGACAGGTCTCATACTCCAGGCGTGCGATGCCGTCGCAAGGAATTCCGTAACGCAAATACTTGCGGAACTCCTGCTCAACGTACGTCGTAGCCCAAGTCCCGATTCGTCTTGTTCCCTTGCCATTCCCAGCAGGCGGCAGTAAAAGCCACGGCTGCCGCTGACCAGAACGCTCTAGAAAACTAGGCCGTCAGGTGCAAGCGAGTTGGGCGGCCTGCGTCCCGTGCGGGCTGTTCCTATCTTCTGTAGTTGATGAGCTTCGGCCTGTATGTGCCGCGCGCGTTCACATCATTCGCCGTCGTAAGGCCGGCCTCGAAACCTGCCAGGGCATCATCGGAAGCTTTGGACGGCTCCCGAAGAATCTCTGCCCTGTAGTCGCGAACGAGCTTCTTGATTTCATCCTTTGTAAGTTCTCGCGCGGGATCGGGCTCGTCATCGAGAATGCGGAAAGTCATGTAGAGGAAACCGGGCTCGGTCAACCCCGTGCGACCGACCGCGTGGAAGCTGTTGTTTGAGATGCACAGCCCATCCATCTCGCGCAGCACGTCGAGTAGGCGGATCCCATGGCGCTCATACTTCAGCGACGCCTTAACTGAGGTCTGAGCGAAGATCATGCCCCAGTCATGGCCACGCGCCGTCGCTGCGCGTAGCCGCTGACTCAAGTTAAATCCCATCATCTGACTCCCAGAGGACCGACCAAAGTATGCCTCGACTTGCTTGAGCTGGTACTCGACCCCCGTCGTTCGATGAAAGAGCAGGGGAATCTGGTGAATCGCTCCGATCGTGTTAGAAACGAGATCGCGAAAATCAAATGCACCATACGTCGGAGCATCTTTGATGGCCGCTGCGATGTCGGACAATGTGATCTCGGCGAGCGGGAGGATCGGGAGAACGGACTTCGGATTGCTAGGGAGCTGATTTCGAGTGCTCGGCAGTGCGCGCTGTGTTCGATACACGCTCCCACCACGTCCGCGACCGATCTCAAGCTTCCCGTTGTCAACAACTAGGTCGCGAACGCGGAAGTATTTTCCCGGGGTCCACCCGAGGATTTCGCGTAGCGTGGTATTACCGATCGAGGAGCCGTCTTCGGGTACGGCCCCCAACAGCATATCAAAATCTGTACGGCGTGCCAATGATGCCCTCACTCAAGGTGGACAGTCCATAAGTGGATCGCAGACGAAGACGGGGCGGATGTCAAGGATCAAGGGGGGCGCTGCGCAGACAACGAGCCGATCAGAGCTCGAAGCCGGGTTCTCCCCTTGGCGAGAGCCACTGGCTCCCTCGCCGGCTCTGGTCCGCACAAATCAGTATTCTGCTGCAATCATGGTCCGATTTCTACGCTAATGACGACGGGAGTGCCGCTTGCACGGCAGATTTGGGCCCGACACGGAGACACAAAGGTTACTTCCTCACCAACCCATAAATCCGCCCGCCGAGGCAATTCATGGAGGCGAGCGCTTCATTGGCAGCAGCCTGCGAAAAGTACCCCCAGGCGATGGCGAGCCGAATGCCAGCTTGCGCTTCGTAGAGCGACCCGAGCGCGGACTCAAACCGCAGCCGAGAGTTGCCCCCGGCGTTGCCTTGGGCCTCCGCCGCGTTGAGCGCGATTGAACTAATGGCGCGCCGTATCTGAGAAGCAAGATCGCGGTCCTTGCGCTGAACGCTTTCGACGAGTGCCCGCGACAGCGCTGCGGCGTTCAGAACGTGTTCGAGAATTGAGGAGCTTTGCGGAGTGTGCATGCCCCCCATGGCGCAACCTTTCATGACAACGCCCAGTCGTAACTCGACGGAATTGACAGGCGTTGGCAGGAAAGTTGAGCCGCCGGGCAGGCACACTCCGCAAAGCTCGCGAGTCAACCTGGCTTGCAGAGGCGAGTTGGCTTGAGTGTTGCCCAGGTCAACTCGAATTCTGATTCTGATTCTGATTCGGACTCGGATTCAGGTTCGGATTCAGAAACAGACACTGAATCCGGATCAGAATCCGAACTCTGCTCGCGTCCGCTGGGCTCGACGCATCGCCGCTTAGAACTGGGTGATGAACTTCCAGGCTTCAGGTGAATCCCAGCTCGTCGTTTGACCGGGGTCCACCGGCTGCCATCCGTGAGACCCGTTGAAAACGCAGTACTCCGTTGGGTGGCCCGCGGAGCAGTTTTTGTAAATCGTGCAAGTGTGCGGCTGGCCTGCGGCTGGGAACGTTGTGGACGAGGGCTCTGCCGTGCAGCCGTTGACGGCGGCGAACTGGGCTTGCTTTACCTCCCCCATCATGGGCGAGGATGTCATACCAGCGCTGTCCTCGCTTGCCTGCGACGCATAGTACGCAATCGGCTTGGTTAGAGTCGTAGGGCAGGAACTGGTGAGATCCGCTCCCGAGAAAAACGCGACGGCGCGGAACACGTCAGCCCGCGTGCACGCCAGGGCCATGGCCATGCCCGCTCCAAAGCTAAACCCTGTCGCGAAGATTCGGGTCTTGTCGATGCAGAGATCGCCTTCGATTTGGGCGAGGATCGTATCGGTGAACCCCACATCCGCGTTGCTCCAGGTCCCGGCCCCGTCCGAAGCGTCGGGTGCGACGAAAATTGTGTTCTTGGTGTCATAGGTTGACATCGTGAAGTAATTCCTGGTCGCAACAGACTGGGCCGATGATCCGGACTCGGCGAAGGCGAAAACCAGCCGATACGCGTAGCTGTTGTCGTAGCTGCTGGGCACGAGCAGAATGTACTTTCGCGAGGCGCCGCTATAGGTGATGTTGAGCGTCCCGTTCTGAAGCGTCCGTGTTTTTCCACACCCTGCGCTTTGCGCCACACTGGTGTCTCCCCCGGAGCCTCCGGAGCTGGTCGTACCCCCCGAACTAGAGCTGGTCGTGCCGCCAGTACCCGACTTCGTCGTGCCCGTACCCGAGCCGGTCGTACCGCCCGTTGCCGACTTGGTCGTGCCACCCGTACCCGAGTTGGTCGTGCCGCCCGTGCCTGCGCGCGCCGAGCCTCCAGTCCCGTTCGACGCGCCGCCAACGCCAGCGCCCCCCGAGCTCAGTTGACCGCCGGTGCCGGTTCCACCCGTCGCTTTGCCGCCCGTGGCGGCGTCGTTGCCACCCGTTGCGGCACCACCCGTCGCGGCACCACCCGTTGCCGGGCTACCGCCACTGGGCTGGGGTGACGTCGCTCCGGTGCCACCGGTTGCTGGCGCGCCGCCGCTTGCGGGTGCGCCTCCGACAGGACTTGCCATTGTGCTTCCGCCGGTCGCTGCTCCCCCAACCGAGCTAGCACCGCCCACGTTGTTGCCGCCGCCACTTGATCCTGACGCCGCAGTGTTATCGCTACCGCCACACCCGAACATGACGCTTACGCTGCATGAAGCAAGCGCGAGCGCCCAACAGTGTGATTTACCGAAAATGCCCCTGACAAGATCCGTGATGACTAATCGGCTCATATCAAAATGCAGTGCCAGCGCGAGCGATTTCCGTCATTGAATCCAACACAGGTTGGCAAATTCAATTCGCAAGCCGCCTCAGCAGAACCGCAACAAGCGCACGAGCTGCTAACCTAGACCAATTGATCCGGAAGGCCCACACAGCCTGGCCTGGCTGGTTGGACAGCGCGACCGCCGTCGTCGAATTCGACGCAACTCGTGCTACCTAGCCTCGTGGGCCGCTTCCGCGGACGTGATCGTAACGCGCACGACAACGTCCGAACTTAGTTGTTGGACCTCGATATCCCCGGCTTTGAAGCGCGGATCGAAACCTGCCAGGGCCGCCACCAGAATGCGAATCGCCTGTGCCGATTGTTGGGCAAGCTCGGCGTCTCGAAAGGACACCGTAAACCTTGCAACCGTCCCGGTTGCTGCGGGATCAAAGTGAATCTCTGCGCGTTCGGACTGTTCCAGCCAGGCAGCGGCCTTGGGTGAACGCTCGCGCAATAGCAGCGCCAAACCCTTGGACCGAGCGACCAACGACATCAAGCCGTTATCGCTCGGTTCAAGCCGTGTTGCGTCTTGAGACTGCTCGATGCTGCGCTCCGCGCTATCGATTTCCGCAAGAGACACCAGGACGGCAAGTTCCGGCGGTCGCCAATAAACACGCCCGACGGCGCTTCGCTCGGTGGATTGAACGTCATAACTGAGCCAGCCTGCGCCCAAGTCGCGTTTGTTTTGGACTCGACCCAGGCCGTACCGCTCTTGCAGGCTAGCAAATTGACCGCGAATCACGATGACGAAGTCGCGACAGCCTCGAGCGCTCAAGCGGCAGCCGAGCCACAGCGTGTCAGCGTCTTTCAACAAGCTAACCCGTGATTGACGGCGCTCGCTAGACTCGCTCGAACTTGGACCAAAACTTTCCCAGATCCTTTCGAGTGACAATTCCGGCTCAGGTCCCATTGTGTCCTTGTAGCGGTGCACATCGAGACGCAATACTAGGTCCAAATCAGCGGGAACGTAGATGACCGGGTGGGCAACGCTCGCGGGCGGCGCCGCGGGCGGTTTGCTAGCTTCCTGCCCACACGAGATACACCCGAGCAGCAGCACGCCGACGACGAGCGAAAGGCGAAGCTTGGATGTCATCGAGCCTGGGCTTTGAGCCTGTCCGCAATCGCAGTGACTTGACTCACGATCTGTTCAACGACTTCATCGATGGAAAGCCTTGAGCTATCGATGGCTCGCGCATCAGGAACCTGGACCAGCGGGGCGACACTTCGACTCGCGTCGCGCTGATCGCGCTCAAGCACCTCGGCCAGGATCTGTTCGTATTTTGCAGCCTCGCCGCGCGCGGCGAGTTCCGCGTGCCTGCGTCGCGCGCGCTCTTCAGCCGTAGCGGTGAGAAAGAACTTGGCTTCGGCATCGGGGAAGACGACGCTCCCAATGTCGCGTCCCTCGACGACGACCCCCCCGCTACGACCGATGGCGCGTTGCAGCTCGAGCAACGCCGCACGAACGCCTGGCAGTGCGGACACTCGACTGGCCCCGTCGCTCATTTCTTGTGTCCGTATGGCCAACGTGACGTCTTCGCCCCTAAGCAGCACCTTCTGCCCCCTGGACTCATCGGCGACGAAGTCAACCGCGTTGTGCGCCGCCAACTCCCGGGCAATCGCCGAAACGCCGCGGTCGTCGTCCAATGACGTGTGAGCGCGCTTGGCTGCCAGGGCGACAGATCGATACAACGCACCCGTGTCAAGGACTCGATAGCCCAATCGCTGCGCGACGCGCCGGGTGATGGTGCTCTTGCCCGCACCCGCTGGCCCGTCAATGGCGACCACAGGCCCATGCCGGGTCACGCGCGCGCCTCGATGACGGCGCCGAGTTGCCGCATGGTTTCCACGAAACTCGGAAAACTTGTGGCGATGCAGTCCGTATCTTGGATCGTCGTTGGCCCATCGGCGACGAGCGCCAAGACGGCGGCGGTCATCGCAATGCGATGGTCGCCGTGGCTGTCAACCTGTGCCGGGCGCAGCGGGAGTTCGGGGCGCCCTTCGATGAGCAGCCCATCGGGCCGCTCTTCGCAGTTGACGCCGAACGCCGTTAGGACGCGGGCCATCGTAGCGAGCCGGTCGCTCTCTTTGACGCGGAGTTCAGCAACGTCCGCGATTTCCGTCATGCCACTTGCCCGTGCCGCCAAGGCACAAATAATCGGAATCTCGTCGATGGCGCGCGTGGCCATCTCGCCGGCAATCAGCGCGCCTCGCAGCGGCGTGTGCCTGACCATTAGTTCGCCGAGCGGCTCGTTGAGTGCGCTACCGCGTGGAGCGAGCACGCAATAGGCCCCCAGCGAATTTAGAGCATCAATCAGACCCGTGCGCGAAGGATTGGTGCCCGTGTGCACCGTCGTGACACAACTGCCTTCGACCAAGGCCGCCGCGACAAGTGGAAAAGCCGCCGCCGAGAGATCACCGGGCAGTTCGATGTCGAATGCGCGCAGCGATTTTGCGTCATTCGGTGGATCGAGGCGCACCGAAGTGCCCAGAGTGACCAACGGCGCGCCGAGCGCTTGCAGCATTCGCTCGGTATGATCCCGGGACAACAACGGCTCAGAGAGCACCGTCGGCCCAGAAGCGAAGAGCCCGGAGAGCAACAGCGCGCTTTTCACCTGCGCGCTCGCAATGGGCAGGCGGTACTCTAGCTCGGTGAGGCGCTTGCCCGGCGGCAAGGGCCCGATGTCAAGTGGGGCCGTTATGTCGCCTGGTTTCGTCGGATGACTTCGACCGCGAATCACCGCTCCCCGCCGCATCAACGGCTCGGCAACCCGCTTCATGGGGCGAGCGCTTAGCGACGCATCGCCAAACATCCGGGAATGAAACGCCTGCGCACCAAGCACACCGCACAGTAGGCGCATCGTCGTGCCGCTGTTGCCGCAGTCGATATCGACGGTCGGTTCGCGATACCCGTCAAGCTCCACCCCTTGGACGAGCACAGTCCCGCTGCCGTCGTCCTCAATCGTCACGCCGAGCGCGCGCATGGCGGCGAGCGTCTTTATATTGTCCTCGCCATACGCGAACCGCTGGAGGCGAGAACGCCCGTACGCAAGCGATGCCAAGATGAGAGCACGATGACTAATGCTCTTGTCGCTCGGCACGTCGAGTCAACCCATCAATGGCTTGTCTGCTGGGTGCACAAGGAGACTAGTCATGGGTCGCCTGAGTTCAACGGCTTCCGCTCGAGGTGGCTGTCACCAGCATGGGAATCGCCATGTTCAGCATCCTTGCCAATGCCGCGCCGTCAAGACCGGCAACGAATGAGACTTCGCGGTCGGCTGCCTGCGCCTCCAACCGTTGGATCGGTTGGCTCACGCCCAAGATTGCCATGATCCATCCGTACGACTTCAATAAGTCGCGGCTGGCTAGCATTTCGCCCGCTGCTTGCTGCGCGCGCTCGGGCGTTTCGTAGCCGAGCGAACCCGCCAGATTGACGCCCGGCGACTCGAAATTCCCGAGCACTCGCGTCGCGTTCAAGCCAGCCAGAAATGGCACTTGTTGCGTCAAGCCCGCCGGCAGCGGGTTCGCCTGGAAATTGGCGCCCAACGCGAGGGGCGCGCGCGCAGGGTCCAGTATCGCGTTGGTCCAGTCCGGCAATTGATGCAACGCTCTTCCGTCGTGAATTCGATCGAGAGCGCGTCGCATACCCGTCTCGTTGCCGAAAAGGACCGTGCGCGCCGACAGAACGCAGAACCCGACATTGTGAACCGTGTACAGGAAGTATCCGGCGTAGGGGCTTTGCACCAAGGTGCCGCTTGGCGTCGTCGGCGATGAACTGGCTGCGTTCTTGATGGCGTCCGGGTTGAAGCGGCCTGTCGCGATTCCCGCCGCGTCAGCGCCTTGCATCGAGTAAAGGCCGACAATGACCCGGTCGAGGTCGCGCTCGGGGACGAACCCTGCGCCTGAAGGTAGCGGCGCGAGCTTGTTCGACAGTGCAAGTAATGTCGGGCCGAGCGACGACTTGGCAACGGCCGGCACTTCTGCCCGCAACAACCCAATGAAGCCGCTCGGCAAGATTGACAGCGGGTCCGCGTCGATTTCAGCAGCCGTCATTGGATGCTGTGCAGCGGCCTGCGTTACAACGGTTTCCTGCTTCGCGCAGCTGAGGCAAGAGGCTACAAGTAGAACGAATGCCCACGTTCTCATCCGGCCAGTACCTCTTGAAGCGCACCAAGGAGTCGATCGTTTTCCGTGGGCAGCCCCACGGTGATACGCAGGGCGTTGGGCGAGGAAACGGGTCGCACGATGACGCCGCGCCGCAGCAGGGCTTCATAGATTGGCCGCGCTGGCCACGGGCACTCGACATAAACGAAATTCGCCTGGCTTGGCGCAACCTTCAAGCCAAGTTCCGGTAATGCTTGGCTCAAACGGTGTCTTTCGTTTCGATTAAGATCTTGGCTCGTTCGAACATGTTCGTCGTCGTCGAGCGCCGCCAACGCGGCCACTTGACCCAAGGTAGCGACATTGAACGGGGGCCGAACGCGGTTCATGTAGTCGATCAAATGAGCGGGGCCACAACCGTAGCCGATGCGTTGCGCTGCCAACCCGTAGATCTTGGAAAATGTACGGGCCACGATGAGACGCTCGCGTAGGCGCCGCATGGTGAGCGTGTCAGGAAAATCGGGCGCATCCGCGTATTCGAAATACGCTTCATCGACGACGATGATGACCTGCTCGGGTACGCGGCGCAGTAGCTGATCCATGGCGTCGCGCGCTACATGCGTTCCCGTCGGGTTGTTCGGGTTCGCAATGAAGATCAAGCGCGTCTTCTCCGTTACGGCGGCCGTCATCGCCCCGAGATCGTGCGTGAGATCGCGCAGCGGCACGGCGGTAAATGCAACGCCCGCCGCAAGGCACATCGCCCGATACATCACGAACGAAGGATCGGCGAAAACAACGTGATGACCCGGCCCAACGAACGTTCTGAGCGAGAGTTCCAATACCTCGCTCGAACCATTGCCGTGAATGATCTCATTCATTGGCACATTCAAGTGCGCCGCCAGTCTCTCGCGCAACGCCCAAGCGGCTGAATCAGGATAGCGATGGATACCTTGCATCGCATTGGTTATCGCCTGCAGCGCGCGCGGGCTCGGGCCCAACGGATTTTCGTTCGATGCCAACTTGATGGCGTTCTTCACGCCCAGCTCGCGCTCGAGCGTTTCGAGTGGCTTACCCGCCTCGTACGGAGCCAGCTGTTCAATCGTCGGGATAACCAGACTCACCTGGTTTGCCCTAGCTCGCCGCGCTCGCCGCTGGACACGCACTTGTGCCGCAGGCGCCGCTGGCGCAAGGGCTCGCGGAATTCTTGCTCGTTGACTCGGCCTTTGGCTCCGGCTTTGATTCTTTGGCCGAGTCAGCAGACGCGGGCGGTTTAGCTGACGAATACAGATCCGAGTACCAACCGCCACCCTTCAGAATGAACCCCTGACCACCCGAGATCTGGCGCTTGGCAGTGGCTTGATGGCACGCGGGACAGTCCGTCAGGGCAGCCTCGGAAATCCGCTGCTCCGCCTCCCAAGCATGCGCGCAAGCCGTGCAGATATAATCGTAGGTCATGGTTCGCCTCTGAAGTTCTCCTGACTATCGAGATGTATCCTGAAAGCAGCGCTGTCAAGTTCGTGCACGGCTCGACGAGCGCCTCTGACCACGCCTCGGCAGGCTAGCTGCGCACGCTCGGGCTGGCTAGTGACGCAACGACCATAAAAACCACGTGGTAATGGCCGAAAATCACGGTCAAAGCGCATTGTTCGCTCAGAGCTAGCCGACATTTCCGGGGCTGCAGCACGTTGCACCGTGTGATTTTTCTTTGTTTGTTGCGTCACTCGCAAGTCAGGGCGCGTGAATCTCCGTGCCTGGCCCTGATTGCCTCCGAACGCTACCACCCTTTGCCGACGCATTTGCTATTCGGTCTGCTGGCGGCTATGGTTCGGTAAGCACTTAATGAAATACTCTAACTTAGGCTATTGGGCCAACTGTTTTTGCCTTGTCCGACCGGGCTGAACGGCGTATCAGGGTGTTTGTTGCACTACGGGGCATGACCATACATGACTTGTCGTGACCATGGTGAGTATCCCCGAGTTCGTAGGGTTCAACGCTCGTTTGAGCTGGCCAACCGGACTTCTTAGTGGGTCAATAAGGACAATTCGATGCACATCAAGGCGCTCGATATCTGCGGGTTCAAGTCGTTCGTGGACCGCACCATCATTCACTTTGACCACGACGTGGTGGGCATCGTGGGGCCGAACGGCTGCGGCAAGTCGAATATCGTCGATGCGCTTCGCTGGTGCATGGGTGAGCAAAGCGCGAAGAACCTGCGCGGCCGCGCCATGGAAGACGTCATCTTCAATGGTTCCGATACGCGCGGCCCACACGGTTTTGCGGAAGTTACCATCGTTTTTGATAACACGGACGTCACTGAAGCCGCCGAATTACCAGACGAGTTCCGACACGTGCCCGAGATCTCCGTAACTCGACGCCTATTTCGGGACGGCACGAGCGAGTACCTACTGAACAAAGCGCTGGTTCGGCTGCGCGACGTAACGGACCTGTTCCTGGGCACGGGCGTTGGCACCAAGGCCTACTCAATCGTGGAACAGGGTCGCATTGGGCAAATCGTCAGCGCTCGCCCCGAAGATCGGCGCGTGTTCATCGAAGAAGCCGCCGGTATTACGAAGTACAAGCAGCGCCGCAAGCAAGCGGAGCGCAAGATCGAACTGACGCAACAGAATCTGCTCCGCGTTACGGACATAGTGAGCGAGCTGGAACGCAACCGAAATTCGCTGAAGCGCCAGGTCGCCAAGGCCGAGCGCTTCCTCGAATATCGGGCAGAGTTGGAGGACTTGGTGCTGCACGAGGCGTCGCACCAGTACCTGGAATTTATCGTCCTTTCGCGCGTTTATGCGGACAGCTACGCCTCGGAACAAGGCACGACAACTGAGCTGAAGACTCAACTTGGCACGCTCGAGGCTGGTCTCGAAGAGGACCGCGACCGCGCGGCAGAGTTAGAAACCAACGCCGACGAGCTGGCCCGCGCCGCTTTCGAAGCGGACAACGAAGTCAGCGCGCGACAAGCCGATATGGACCGCAGCCGCGATCGGTTGGCGCACCTCAACGACAAGTTGGCCGCAACCGACGCCGAGCGGGTGGAGATCGACGGGCGTGTCGGTCGCTCGCAGCTTGAACAGGAATCGGTCACGCAACGGCTCTCCGAGCTCGATCGCGATCAGCAAGTGCGCGAAGCCGACGCCGTTTCGGAAATCGAAAGCCTGGAAGCGTTACGGGTTGAGGAATCTCGCGCAACAGACATTGTCAATGGGCTGCGTCAACGTGTGCATGAAGCCGGTAACCAGGCCGCCGCAGCGGAAGCCAGGCGCGATGGAATGCTGGCCCGCAGCCATGATGCGCATCAAAGCCGAGAACGGCTTGCCGCTGAACAGGACGGTGTCGTTGCTGAACTCGGCGAACTCATCGCGCGCCGAGGCGCGCTTGAAAGCAGCGTTGCCGCCCTGGCAGAAGGCAAGCGGTTGTCCGCTTCCGAAAAGGAACAAATTGAAAAGGAAGTCCACGAGCTGGGAAGTCGCTTGTTGGACAGCGAAAAGGCCGTCGATTTCGCCAAAAACGAGTTCGGCATCAAGCGAAATCGTTTGCGTGCGCTCGAAGAACTGCATCGAAAGCATGAGGGTGTCGGCGCCGGAACGCGCGCGCTGCTATCGATCGGCGACTCGACCGTGCTTGGACTTGTCGCGGATCGGCTTGAAGCGCCCGCAGAGATGCAAGCGGCCCTCGCCGGGCTTCTCGGTGAGCGGCTTCAATATGTGGTTGTGCGTGACGTGGCCCGCGGATTTGAGCTCTTGGCTCGTCTGCGAACGGAGAAGCGCGGTCGCGCGCACATCATTTCCGCAACCCCCCCCTACGTCGCCGGTCGGCGTCCCACGCTGCCCGAGCATGCCGGCGTCATTGGTTTTCTAGTCGATCATTTGCGGTTCGCTCCGGAAGACGAAGCCCTGGCGCACGCGTTGATCGGCAACGCCGTGGTTGTACAAGATGCGACAGTTGCCTTTGAGCTTGCGCGCCAATGCCCGGAGTTGCTGATTGTCACGCGCGACGCGACCGTGATCAGGCCTGAAGGCGTGATCAGCGGCGGCACTGGAGATGACGTGGCCTCCCACATGGTCGAGCAAAAGCGCGAACTCAGGGTTCTCGGCGAGCAAGTGGCACGTCTTGAGGCAAATTACGCGGGAGTTGCCGAACAGCACGCCGCGTTGCGCGCACGGCTCGCGGAGAGCACGGCTGCGCTGGATCGAGCGCGGCAGGAAGCCCACGAAGGCGAATTGGCGCACGTGGCTGCAGAAAAAGACCTGACCCGCACGGCCGATCAGATCGAGCGGCTGGAGCATCGTGGTGATGTCATCGACATCGACCTTCAGGAGATCGATCGACGGCTGGCCGAAAACAATTTGGCCATCGAGACGTGTACGCTTCAATTGGATGAGCTTCTCTCCAACGGGGCGCTCTTGTTGACTGAATTGGACCAAGCCGATCAATTGGCGGCCGAATGGCGCGAGCGCGTCACGGCTCAATCCGCTATGGTAACCGAGCGTAAAGTGCGGCTCGCCCAAGTGCGCGAGCAAGTCGAAGCGGCGCGCTCGTCGCTCGATCGAATCAGCCAATCCCTAGCCGATCTCGACCTGCGATCACAGAGGTTGCTCGCAGAGGGTGACGAAGCGGCGGCCGCGTACGGCGAGACGGCCGCGCGACTGGTGCTTGCTCACGAGAGTCGTGACGCAGCGCAGATTCGCGCTCGCGAAACCCACGAGAGCCTCGAGGTGGCCCGCACCGAACTCGACACGCTACGACAGACTCTTGCAGAGCGCGACCATAGCTTGCGAGGCATTCGCGACGAGTTGGAAGAACACGATTCGCTCGCGCGAAAGGCGGAAATGGCCTTGACTCGCGTTCAGATCGAACACGAGCATTTGTTACAGAACATTCGTGACAAGTTCCGCGGTTTGAACCTGGCCACGGTTGTCGGTGATTACCATCGGCGGACCATACCGGATGCCGATCATCGGCGGCGCATCGACGAGTTGACCAACCTGATTGACCGCATGGGGCCCGTCAACCTCGATGCAAAGGTCGAATACAGGGATGCCGAAACTCGATACACTGAACTCAATCAGCAACGAGCCGATCTGCAGAAAGCACTCGCCGACCTCGAGAAGGCCATCAAACTGATGAACAAAGAATCGCGCAAGCGGTTCAAGGAATCATTCGACGCGATCAACGAACTCTTCAAGAAGACGTTCACGCGGATGTTCCGCGGCGGCCGTGCCGAACTTTCATTGACGGATCCCGAAGATCTACTGGGCACCGGCGTTGACATTGTCGCGCAGCCACCGGGCAAGAAGCTCGGCAATATCGAGTTGATGAGCGGCGGCGAGAAGGCGCTGACGGCGACCTCTCTCATATTCTCTATTTTCCAATACAAGCCGTCTCCATTCTGCGTCCTCGACGAAGTCGATGCACCCTTGGACGAAGCCAATGTCGCCCGCTACAACGACGCAATTCGGGAGATGACCGACCGCTCACAATTCATTCTGATCACGCATGTGCGAAAGACGATGCAATGCGTTGACGTTCTGTACGGCGTGACGATGGGCGAGCCGGGCGTTTCGAGGATTGTCAGTGTGAAGGTCAACGAGCAAGCGACCATGCGCAGCGAATCGCGCGCGCCGAATGCGTTGCAAGCCAGCACGCTACCGCCCGAAGAGCTGGCGACCGAAGTGGACAAGCGCGCGGCCGTGGCTTGAGTCTACTTACATCAAACTTGGAGCGGCGTAGTTCCGGGACTCGGCTCTCACCGACTCTTGGCCGGGACTTCAAGTACGTCAATCCGAACGTCTGCGACGCCCGCGCGGACAATTCCTAACCGCTCTGCGGCCGCATGAGACAAATCGATGATGCGACCCCTGCCGCCGAACGGACCGCGGTTGACGATTCGGACAACGATGGTGCGGTTTGAATTGAGGCTTGTCACGCGCACAATTGTACCGAACGGCAGCGTGCGATGCGCTGCTTGGGCTCGATTCGGGTCGTACCGTTCGCCACTCGCCGTGCGATGGCCCGCCAACGAATCAGCGTAGTATGTGGCCTTTCCGCGCATGATCCCAGTCGCGCGTGCGGCCGCATAGCGCTCGGCGAGTTGGTCCAATTCATTCGGTGCCGTCGGTTGGGCGCGAGTTGCCTGGGTTGGCTCCGCACCCACCGGTTCCGAAACAGATCGTGCGCCGCGTTCCACGGGCGCCGCGCAACCACACAGGACGAGCACCAAGCCCCCAACGCACGTCTGGTTCGCTCCCCGCCGTGCCGATTCGGCCCGGTAGCCTATGTGGCCAAGTGCTGCCACTCCAAAAAGTACATATCAGAATCTGCTTCAAATGGGCACGGGAGCCGAATACCCCTCCCCGCGCCAGGACAGCAATGCTAAGTTCGCGTTCGCCCGCCGTCAGACAGTTCGTACGGCCTCGTCGGTCCGCTCGAGTTCGTTTCTGTATGCTGGTACTCCCCGACTCGCGGGGAGCCTGTCGGAAGCTTCGCATGCGTCGAGCGTTCGTCCGAGGGAATTTAGGATTGTCGGCGCAAGGTTCGAAAAGAAATCAGCCAAATGGGCACGCGACTCTTCGTGGGCAATCTGTCCTATTCAGTTACCGACACGCTTCTACAAGAAGCGTTCGCTCGGTTTGGTAATGTAGTCTCCGCTTCCGTCGTTGTTGACAAAATGAGCGGTCGTTCGCGTGGATTCGGGTTCGTCGAGTTGTCGAGCGAAGCCGAAGCCGAGCGCGCAGTCTCGGAAATGAACGGGGCCGAGCTTGATGGGCGTCCAGTCAATGTGAATGTCGCTAGGCCGCGCGAAGAGCGCGGGTTCGGCGGAGGTGGCGGCGGCGGTGGCTTCCGTGGTGGTGGCGGCTTCAATCGCGGCGGTGGCGGTGGCGGCTTCCGAGGTGGTGGTGGTGGTGGCGGCTTCGGTGGCGGCGAAGGCGGCGGCGGTGGTGGCAGTCGCGGCGGTCGCGGCGGTCGTGGCGGTCGTGGCGGTCGCGGCGGCGGAAGAGACGGCGGAAGAGACGGCGGAAGAGACGGCGGTCGCGGCGGAAACTGGTAGACTTCGCAGGTCTACATTGAGCGGAAACGCAACCAGTGGGCAGGCACCTTGCCCACTGGTTTGGTAAGGTCGCGACTGCGGCAGGACCACATTGGTGGCGCGAAATTGTCAAAATCGTCGCGTGCATAGGGGGTTTCCCACCATTGTCAAGGATGGTGGGTGGAGCTAGTTGACCAGAAGGTCAATGAGCCCAGGCAGCCCAAGCTCGAGAAATCGTAGCGCATCTTCGCGGCGCGGAAGGGTTGCTCAATCCGAACGGACAACGGATCCGTCGCACGTGCGAGTCGTGGGCGGGCGCTATCGTGTGCTCAAGCGTGCAGGCACAGGCATGACTGCGGTCGTGTACCGCGCAGAAGACACTGAGACGGGCCAAGAGGTCGTCGTAAAACAACTGACCGCAAACGCTGCGCGCGACACGGCGCTAAGGACGCGTTTCATCCACGAAGTACACGCAATATCGAGCATTTCTCACCCGAACGTCATTCGCATCCTCGACTACGGTGCACCCGCTTATGAGCAACCCTACCTAGTCATGCAAGCGCTTCCAGGCGAGACATTGAGCCAATTGCTTTCCCGAAATGGCAATCTGACTTCGACTCTTGCTCTGTTTCTCGCGCGACAGGCGGCTTCGGGTCTTGTTGCTGTTCACAAGACCGGAACCGTGCATCGAGATATCAAGCCAGACAACCTGTTCTTGGTGGGGCCCTTAGGTTGTCCGACGGGGTTGAAGATCATCGACTTTGGAATGGCCAAGTTGGCCGACAGCCGGCACTCAGTCGGCGATGGTCGATTCGTCGTGGGCACGATGCAATACATGCCGCCCGAGCAGGTATTGGCTGACCCCGTCGATGCCCGAGCGGACGTGTATTCGCTCGGGATCGTAATGTTTCGCCTGCTCACGGGCCACCTGCCGTTCGAGGGAAGAACCGGCCTTGACATGTTGGGACACCAGTTGCTGTCACCATTGCCGCCACCCACCTGGCTCAATGACGCAGTCGATCTGCAACTAGAGTCGATCATCGTACGGGCGACGAGAAAGCACCCTCAAAATCGGTATCAGACCATGGCGGCTTTCTTGCGAGATCTTGAGTCCGTTGATGGGCAGGCGCTCGCTTCGAGAATCGATGCGCTTGTCGTGGCGCCCGACGAATACGTCCCTGTTTCGGCCAGAGCTCAGGAGATCGCTGCGGGGCTTGCCCAGCGCTTCCGACCGACGCCCATGCCCCCCCCGCCGGACACGAACGACCCGCCGGAGTCGACCCAGCCATTTGCATTGGCGCGCAAACGCTAGTACGTGGCCGGTCCGATGGACCCACCGCTTCGACGGAACCGTCTCTATGCGCTAAAAACCACTGTCCGGGAATTCTTTGGTCGAACTAGCGGTTGGACGCTCCGATCTGCTCGGATTTCTTCCACCACGAGTATCCCCATGCGAGTCATGCCCAAAGCCGCGGCCACATCGAGCCTCTTGGTACTAGTTGGATTAGCCGCAGCCTGCCAGCGAGCCAACGCAGCTCCACCACAACCGAAAAGCACCAGCAATGAAGCGACGCTTTCCAGTTCGACGCCGCAGCTGCTGCCGTTGCCCTCGCCCGCTCTGGCCAGAGTCAACGCCGACGGCAAGAGCGCAAGCATCGCCGACGTCGTGGAGAAAGTCGTTCCAAGCGTTGTCAGCATCTCCTCCACGCGGGTCACCCGGATGCGGCAGATGCCGTTCGACGACCCCTTCTTTCGATTCTTCTTCGGACCAGGTCAAGGCGGAAACTCGCGCGAACAGCGCGAGCAAGGCCTTGGCTCCGGGGTCATCGTCGGCGACGGCCTGGTGGTAACGAATAGTCACGTCGTGGACCAAGCGGACGAAGTCAAAGTCGCCACACTCGACAATCGTCAATACGACGCGCAAATTGTTGGCTCCGATCCGAAGACGGACTTGGCCTTGCTTCGCATCAAAGGTGATACGAAAGGGCTCAAACCGATTGCGCTTGGGGATTCTAGCCGACTGCGCCTAGGTGACGTTGTGTTGGCTATTGG
This sequence comes from uncultured delta proteobacterium, assembly GCA_963811985.1. Classification (GTDB taxonomy): domain Bacteria; phylum Myxococcota_A; class Polyangia; order Polyangiales; family Polyangiaceae; genus FEN-1139. Next base: position 15,470 of record CAWEUH010000036.1, on the reverse strand, counting down.
CAACCCGTTTGGCGTGGGTCAAACGGTGACGATGGGCATCGTCTCCGCCAAGAACCGTTCCGATCTCGGCATCGAAGACTACGAGGATTTCATCCAGACGGACGCTGCGATCAATCCCGGCAATTCGGGGGGTGCGCTTGTGGACATGGAAGGCAATCTCGTCGGCGTTAACACGGCGATATTGTCCCGATCGGGCGGCAATGTCGGCATTGGTTTTGCGATCCCGTCGAACATGGTACGGCCCATTGTCGAGAGTCTGTTGAACCACGGAAAAGTGGTACGTGGATGGCTTGGCGTAGCCATCCAACCACTCGACGCGGACATGGCCAAAGCCCTCAACTTACCCGAGAACAGCGGAGTGCTCGTATCTGACGTCAGCAAGGATACCCCGGCGGCAAAGGCGGGGGTTCGCCGCGGCGACGTCATAATGTCCGTCGATGGTCGGAAAGTGCGAACGACAGGCGAACTCCGTAACGCGATTGCCGCTGCGGGCGTCAATCACACGGTGCGTCTCGAGATTCTTCGGGACGCAAAACAGATGCAACTCAATGTAGCGCTCGCCGAGATGCCAAACAAATTTGAGCAGGGCTCCGAGAAGTTGAGCCCGGATGGCAAGGCGGCGCCTGAGCTTGGCATGCAGTTGCAACCTCTAACGCCCGATCTCAGAAATAGACTGGACGTTCCCAACGACGTCAGCCAGGGTGTCGCAATCACAGATATCGATCCATCGAGCAGTGCCGCTCGTGCCGGGCTGCGGCCGGGCGACGTGGTGGTCGAGGTCAACCGTCAGCGCGTGGCGACCCCAAATGACGTGCAACGGATCTGGCAAGGCAGCAAGGGCAACATCCTGCTTCTCGTCATGCGCAAGGGTTCGACAAACTACGTCGTGGTAAAAAGGTAGTTTTCTGAACCGCGCGCAGGGTCGGGTCCCCGAGCACCCAGGCAACAAGAGACGCAACATTTGCAGTCATGGTGAGCGAAGTCCGCCTACTTGAGAGGCTAGTTGGCCTCCGTAAGGCAACGCGTCGTTTACGCCAGGCCTTCGCTGAACTAGGATGCGGGCTCGGTTGCCGATGCACGGAACTGACGCGTCGCAGAAGGATGGTGTGACCCCAACGGCGCCAGCCGTACAAGATTCGATTTCCACAAGCCGGCGCCGGCGGCGTCAGCGCTCGCAGATCCAACGGTTGCGCAAGTCACTCAGCACACGACTGGAACTTGTCCTGACGGGTTTGCTTGCCCTAGTTGTAATCGGTTCCCTGCTTGCGGTCGGGACCGTGCACGTCGGTGTTCTACTATTCATCACCCCAATCGCATTGCTCGGTGCCGGCATTGTGTCCCTCTGCGAGGACAGCTTGGCGGACAGCATGCCCGCACCTGCGTGGGTTCTCAGCGGGCTTTCTTTGTACTCGTTGCTGCAATCCGTGCCTGTGCCGTGGTCGTGGCTGCGCCGGCTTTCGCCCATATCAGCACAGACTTGGGCAGAGGCGCGTCAGCTGATTGGCAGCAACGTGCATCGCGCCGCGTCGATTAGTGTGGACCCCGGCGCGTCGCGCGTCGAAGCCCTCAAGTGGCTGAGCTATGCCGCCGTGTTCGTGTGCGCGGCCACTTTGACTAAACGCAAGGGCGCCAAACGCGGCCTAAGCTTGGTGGTGATCGCAGCCTTCGCCGGCGGCGTTCTCACCATCATCCACGGGCTATTCGGCATCGATAAGTGGTTGGGACTCTACAAACCGACCTTTTCTGGACCCCCCTGGGCTCTGTCGCCATTACTCAATGCAAACAATTTCGCTGGCTACCTGAACCTGGCAACGTTCTGCGCCCTCGGTTTGGCTATGACGGGCCGTCCGCCGATGCCTCGGTGGGCACTCGGTCTGGTCGCCGCAATTCTGTTTGCGCTATCGATTCTCACGGGCTCACGCGGTGGCGTGTTGGCACTGCTCTTGTGCACACTTCTTGTAACGATCGCCCTTCGTGAACAAGCCACTCGCGCGCGACGGCAGGGCGCGCCGGTGCTTCCGGGCTGGCTCCCGATCAGCGGGGTGGCCGCCGTTGGGATCGCGCTGTTTCTGCTGGGCTCGACCAACACCATATGGGAACAACTGCTAGACGAAACAACGAGCAAAATCCGAATCGTTGAGTGGACCGCGCCCATGATTATGGACCACCGCTGGTTCGGCCTAGGGCGCGGCGCATACGAAACAGCCTCGAGTGCTTACCGCGCAACGCCAGGCTTGGTGATCTTCCAGCACGCGGAGAACTTCCTTGCTGACTGGCTTGCTGAATGGGGCATACCCGTAGCCGTAGCTGGCTTGTGTGCGTTGGCCTGGCACCTGCGTCCCAGGCGCCTAGGCTTCTTGCGCCACCCGCTCCCCACCACGGCATTCATCGGAATTCTCGCGCTCCTGCTGCAGAATCTCGTCGACCTAGGGTTGGAAGTTGCGGCGGTTGGCATAGCCGCCTGTACGGTTCTTGGTTCCCTATGGGGCGGGGCGGCACGTGACCGCGAGCGACGTCGAGTGCGTGCTGAAAGGCGCGCGACAAACAATGAGCGTGAGCCAAGCGCCGATTCCGCGTCGAGTCCCAATCACGATCGCCCAAGAGATCCGGGCATTTACCGCGCGGGGCGTCTCGACGCAGGCAGCGCGCGCAACAAGACTAACGCCCGAAAAGCGGCCGTCAGAGCCGGTGGCTGGATCGCGTCAACAATTGGGTTGGTCAGCCTCGTCGGCCTGACAAGTCTGCCGGATTCGTTCGATCGACGGCGGGAACTTCACGATGCATTTGCAGTTGTCAAATGGACTGACAAGTCCGAAGTACTGCGCTTTGCGCGACAGCTTGATGGCGCAATCGAGCGCCACCCGGCTGACCCCTATTTTCCTTTGTTGGGCGCTCTTATGGCGCGCAATACTGGCGCCAATGCCTTGAAATGGGTCAACCAGGCGCTGCGTCGCGATCCGATCAACGCCCGCGCTGAGCTGCTGCTTGCAGATGTCTTGGCGCAACACGGGCACGTTTTGCAGGCATTGGGCGCACTCAAGCGGTGCACCACGCATGAGCCGGAACTTGGAGGGGTCGTCGCAGAACGCGCGACGCAGTTCAGTCAATCGCTGGATGACCTTGAACGGGCCGTACCGGACGGCGTCAAGGGAGTTGCGCTACTGAACGCGATGGCATTGAACTTCGCTAAGCCCGAGCAGCGGCAACTGCACGAAGCCCTCTTGCAGCGCGCGTTTCAGCGGCAACCGAACTCGATATCGACCCACGCGATAGTCGTCGATGATCTCATGCGTGACCTCGACGATCCGACAAGTCCCTGCGCAGCAGCGGCCCACGCCGGCTGCGAAACGCGCTTACACGCGCATGCCGCTGTCATCGAGGCTCTTGGGCCAAAGAATCTCCAGGCCGTGCTGATGCATGCGCACCTGCTTTCGCACGACGGCAAGTTGGAGCAGGCTGCTGAGTGGCTGTCCAAGCGATGCCAAGATTTCTCTTCGGATGCCACTTGCGCAACACATTTTGTCTACGCCGCATCACGCCTGAACAGCCCCGCGCTCTTGGAAGAAGCGTCAGCAAGCTACCTGGCGCTAGCCTGCTCCACAGCGGAAACGTGCGCCAATGCGTCAACATGGATTGGGGACTTGTTCATGGCAAAGGGCAATTACGAACACGCCTTAGCGCGCTTCGAACGCGCCGCGAACGAGGCTCCATCCGCTGAGGCCTGGCAACGCGTGGCGCAGGCCGCCCTCAGTTGCAGTCACGTAAGCCGCGCCCAGTCGGCGCTAATCGCAGCACGGCGTTACGGCGCTACGCCAGACAGCGAACTCGAACATCGAGTCGAGCAGGCGCGCAGAGACCAAATGCTGCACGACGCCCTCTCACGGTAACCTGCTGCTCTAGAAACTCTTTCGTACCGTTACGGCACTGCCCGCAAATGGTGGCACTCGGCACGCGGATAGGGCGCGCGAGATGCAACTGGGTTCAACGTCGTCGCCAACCAGCTGGCTTATCTGTACACTCTGCACAGTACCGCTCGGCGCGAACGTGATGAGCGCCGAACCAGACAGGCCACTGTTCGAACAATTCCTGACGCGCGCAATTGCGAACCTTAGAGCTGTCTTGGCACCTTCTCGATCGAATTCATTCCCATCTACAGAACCCGAGCCGGCAGCACCTGCCGCACTGGTCAGGCCCTTATTGCTGATCTTACGCGGCGTCGCTACGCCGGCCGCCGTGGCCTTCGCAGTTCGCCAATTGTTGCGAAAAGACGCAGACGCGGTGTTGGGAACCGCTGCCAGCTGTTCGGGTGAAAGCACTGCGGGTTGCGCCGGTGGTTTCCCCTCGCAAATGGGCCCGGCACCGACCATGAGTGTTGCCAGTTTCTCACCGCTTGGGTCCGCGTCCCGCGCCACGGCAGCGCCCAGCGGTGCCGCCGAGCGCTGCGCCATAAGGGCCGCGCGTTCGATGACGCTCGCGTTTCTGTCCAGAAAGATTGCGAGAACTCCTGCGCAAGCCACGGGGACCATAGCCCAACTGATATTCTTGATTGAAAACTGCGAGATCGCCCGCGGCATCGACTCGATCAAGCGCGGAGCCGCCGCCGAAGACTGCGAGATGGCTTGCGGCATCGACTCGACCCATCGCGGCGCCGGCGCTGGCGGCGCAGACTGTGACGGAGGTGGCGGCCTCGACGAGGCCGATGGCGGAACTTGCGCCAGTCGGGGTTCAATGGGTCGCTGATGAGGAAACAACTCAATGAAAGTCGGCGTACGCGGTGCCCGAGGAATCTCCGGCGCAGGCGCGCTGTGCACGGCGGGCGGTATGCTTGTGGTCAACGCGCGAAGCAGCGGGTCCACGGACTGCGGCGGCTCCGAGTGCGGCCGGTCTGACGCCAGACGAAGCACTCGTGTGGGCGGGTCCCCGTCGTCACCATTGGCTTCATCGTGCAACGCGTGATGCAGCCGCGTGGGCGGCTCGTTGAGATCCACGTCCGCCATATCCGGTTGCCGCCGAAGCAACGGGGGAGGTGGTGCGGACGGCACCGGCGGCACCCCGGAAAGCGAGGGTGGCACAACCGAAACCGGATTTGCTCGAGCATAAGCGGACGTCGTGGCAGTGCGCACAGCCGCGCGCAACGCCGGCACGGCCAATAGCCTCTTCCACCGCTCTTCCGGTTCGGACCAAACGATGACGTCATGGTCGGCCAGGTTCCATACCCATAATTTCGCCAACCGATCGTCGCGAATCCTCAAGCGCACGTACCACATGCGCGAGTCTTCGGCGTCGCCGTCGCCCGACACCGAGATATCTGTGCAGAATGATTCTTCGCCCAACTGCATACTGAACCCCACGTTCAGGTATTCAACACCAACGCAAGCTTAGTGTGTGATCTGGGCTTTGTCCTGCGGTACCAGTCAAATTCGTAGCAATTCGGGATCAAATTGCCGTTCCCAGACCTAGGGTGGTTGAAACGGTGCACTATGAGTGTAACCCCCGAGCAGGCTTCTTCTCCTCGACTCGGCCGGTAACGTTTCCTGCGGTAATGATTCCCGCAGGGGTCACGCAATGAAGAACCGGAGATCTTGAGCCGCCTAGCGGCGCCGGTAACTGCGCTGTTTCACCCGACCGATTCTCTGCCGAGACTGCCCGCACGCGGCACCTTGGATACGAGTGAACCACGAGGCAACAGGGTCCGCTCCATTCGCTGCACCACGCTCTATGCGCGTGGTGGATGCCATACTTGCCATGACAATGGCGACGGCGTTCGTCCACTGATGGCAACCGATCCTAGTCCAAGCCGTCGTTGATGCGAAGCGTGTCTTGTCAAAGTTTCTTGAAGTGACGGCCCAGTCTACTCACCTGCTACCTTGAAATTGAACGGGGGCGCACACGCGATGCACCGCCACGATACGCAGCAAACCTCGGCGCGTGATGCGCTGGATTTTACTCGATTTTGTTGTTTGCCTTGACGAACTCGTCGGATTGCGCGATGGCTCGCTCATGCCAGAGATGAGTGACATCGAGCAGGCCTATTTAGGAAAGTCAGTCCTAGTTACGGGTGGAGCTGGCTTCATTGGCTCGCATCTTGTCGAAGCGTTGCTACGCGTCGGCGCCAAGGTCCGCATACTCGATGACTTGTCAACGGGCACCCGCAGTAACTTGATACGCCTCATGGACCGGGTTGACTTGATCATCGGCGACATTCGCGATGCTGACCTGTGTCTTCGCGCCGCGGAAGACATGGACCTCATATTCCATCAAGCAGCATTCGTTTCGGTGCCGGACAGCCTGAAGAAGCCCGATCGCACATTTGCCATCAATCTCTTCGGCACATCGCACGTCTTCGAAGCGGCGCAAAGGCATTCCATCAAACGCGTCGTCTACGCGTCCTCTAGCTCGGTCTACGGCGAAAGCACGACGATGCCACTGAGCGAACCGCACGTTGGTCGGCTTCTGTCGCCCTATGCCGTGAGCAAGCGCAGCATGGAATTGCTGGCGGAATATGCCTTCACCTGTCACAAGCTTGCTACGGTTGGCCTGAGGTATTTCAATGTTTACGGCACGCGTCAGAACCTCAAGAGCCAGTACGCGTCAGTCATCCCGCTCTTCATAACGGCATGCCTCAAAGGCGAAACCCCCACGGTGTTCGGCGATGGAATGCAGACGCGCGACTTCGTGCACGTGAGCGACGTGGTACAGGCCAATCTAATCGCCGGGGTTGTACCGGATCTCGAAGTCGCCGTTGCCAACGTGGGAACGGGCGTTGCTACGCCGATCCAAGTGCTCGCCGAGCAGATCTGCCAGCTGACGAACCTGCCGCTTTCGCCCACCAGGGGTGAGGCACGCACCGGCGATATCCTGCGCTCGGTGTGCGATCCGTGTCACGCCGAACGGCTCTTGGGTTTCAGAACGAAAGTTGAATTGCGCAAAGGATTGGCTGAATTGATTGGCAACGCATGACTTGGGCCAACAACTCAGTGCGACGCGATGCAAAACCCCGTCACTTCGCATTGCTTCTGAACCAGTCGATCGTCCGCCGCAAGCCTTCGTCGAACCCAACTTGCGCCTGAAACCCGAAGCGCTCTTTGGCGCGCGATGTGTCGAGCATGCGCCGCGGCTGCCCGTTGGGTTTGCTGGTGTCCCACGTGATCTCCCCGCGATACTCCATGAGCCCGGCGATCTTGAGAGCCAAGTCGCGCATAGAGATCTCGAAGCCAGCGCCAAGATTCACCGGGTCCGGTTCGTCATAGCGTTCTGCGGCCAAGACAAAGCCGCGCGCCGCGTCTTCAACGAACAGGAACTCGCGGGTGGGCGTTCCGTCGCCCCAGAGGACGACCTGCTTCTCGAGTCGCTCGGAAGCTTCGTGGAATTTCCTGATCATCGCTGGGATTACGTGCGACGTTTGCAAATCGAAGTTGTCGCCGGGACCGTAGAGGTTGACCGGGAACAGCATCACGAAATTACAGCCAAACTCTTGACGATAGGCCTGGGCCATTACCAGCAAGGCTTTCTTTGCAATCCCGTAGGGAGCATTGGTTTCTTCGGGATAGCCGTTCCACAAATCCGTCTCGCGAAATGGCAACGGCGCGAATTTCGGATACGCGCAAATGGTACCCGCCACCACGACCTTGCGCGTTTTGCTGCGCCGCGCCTCTTCCAAAATGTGTAGTCCCATCGCCATGTTGTCGCGAAAGAATGTGCCTGGCGAGGCTTGATTGGCTCCTATGCCACCCACGCTGGCTGCCAGATGAATCACCAAATCGGGATTTTCCTGTTCGAAAAGACGGCGCACGGCCGCCTGCTCGCGCAGATCGACAGCCGGAAACTCGGGAATGACGATGGCCTTGGCCCCGCGTTGCTTTAGGCCCGCGACGATATGCCTTCCAAGAAATCCCGAGCCACCGGTAACCAAAATCTTCGATTTCGCTATCTCCAGACTCATCGCTTTTCCTTCTTATGCCAGCCGGCGGCTCCGCACCTGCAGAAAACAAGCCGCGACCGGGAGTTCAATCGGCCTGGGGCGGCCTCGTGTTGACCCCTGTACCGTGAACTCGCGCCCGCACCAGCTCCAAATCGGCATCGACCATCATGCGCACCAATTCTGGGAACGATACCTTGGGCTTCCAACCGAGGCGGGTTCTGGCCTTCGTCGAATCACCCAGCAGCAGATCCACTTCGGCCGGTCGAAAGTAGCGCGAGTCGATTTCCACGTGCTTCTTCCAGTCGATCTTTGCGTGATCGAAGGCAAGGTCGAGAAACTCATGGACCGAGTGCGTCTGGCCCGTGGCCAGAACGTAGTCGTCGGCCTTGTCTTGCTGCATCATCATCCACATGCCTTCGACGTAGTCTCCCGCGAACCCCCAATCGCGTTTGGCGTCCAGATTGCCGAGGTACAGCTTGTCCTCAAGCCCGAACTTGATGTGAGCCAGGCCGCGAGTGATCTTGCGCGTAACGAAGGTCTCACCGCGTCGCGGCGATTCATGATTGAACAGAATGCCATTGGTGGCAAATGTTCCGTAGCTTTCGCGATAGTTGACGGTTGCGTAGTAGGCAAAGGCCTTGGCGCAGGCGTACGGGCTGCGCGGGTAAAAGGGGGTCGTCTCCTTCTGAGGCGTCTCGACGACCTTACCGTAAAGCTCCGAAGACGATGCCTGGTAGAATTTGCAGTTGAGCCCTGATTCTCGAATCGCCTCCAAGATGCGCAGACATCCAAGGCCCGTAACCTCAGCGGTGTATTCGGGCACATCGAAACTCACGCGCACGTGACTTTGGGCGCCCAAGTTATAGATTTCATCGGGGCGGATCGTGCGAAGCAAGTGGTTCAGCGAGCTTGCATCGTTGAGATCGCCGTAGACCAACCGCAAGCGAGTCTCCGGATCGTGAGAGTCCCTATAGATGTGGTCGATGCGGCCGGTATTGAAACTCGACGAGCGCCGGACTAGCCCGAACACCTCGTAACCCTTCTTCAACAAGAGTTCTGCGAGATACGACCCGTCTTGCCCCGTGATCCCCGTGATAAGTGCCTTGGTCATGACGCGGACCGCAAGTTAGCGTCGAGCTTGCCTCTTGTCCGCCCTTAGTTGACCTTAAGGCGAAAAACTCGTCGAACTTGCGTCAACCGTCGCCTGGTGACTTGGCCAGTGATCCAGGGAGCGGTGCACCCGGGCGGGCGTCTCCACGCTCGGCGGGTCGAGGAACCGCCGGGACGCCTTGACACCAACCGCTACGGCATCGGCGGCTCAGCGTCCTGAAACTCGCACAGCGATTCCACATATTCGCGCGAGCCGTCGCGCACCCACGTATCCAATTGCGCCACATCTTTGAGCTGCTGGCCGCGGAATCGACTCACCAGAAAATAGGCGACGGCCACGTCCGCAAGCGCACTCATGTCGCCCCATAGTTTTTCGAACTGAGTCACCGGAAAGATGTCTTCCTGGGCATTGCCCCAACGGCGCTTGACGTCTTTCAACGTGACGTACGTAGGGAGGCGCGCCTCCAATTCGCGGACACAGCCGCGAATGCGCGCTTCGTCGGTCAGCTGGCTACGCGTCAGACCAAATAGCTTCAAGAGCGGGTCAATCGAGATCCAAGTTGTCATGGAATTGTAGTAGCTGAGCTTCGCCTCATCCTCTTCCCGCGGGAATGCGAGGCCCTCGATGAGCCGCAGCCTTCCGTTGACGCGAGCGAGCCCCCCGCCACGATCCTCGAAGCGACGGGGAATCACCTCAAAACTGAGCACGGCGCTGCTCTCGATGTGGCGGCCGAGCCATGTTGGGTTCAGGTCCGCCCCCAGTGTGTCGATGTTGTGCAACATCAGGTAGCGCAGCCCAGGCCGTGTCTCCATCAAACAGCGCAGCGTGCCGTTGAGCAGCAAGTTCGCAACTTCGTACCAATGCCCAACCGGGTGGATACACTGTGTGGGCAGGTTATCGCGATAATCACTGGCCTCGCCCGTATTGACGGCCCAGTCCATCAGGGCCTTGCGAACGCTGTCGCGTACTTTCTGCTTCCGCTCTTCGAGCTGCTGCTGAGGCATTTGCTCCCAAGCAAACCTCAAATCGCGAACCGTCGGTACGAGCCTCAGCCCTATGGAACGCCCGGGAGAAAGAACCGTCATGCCCGGATATCCATGGTTACTGTGGCGTTGAAGCACCGCCTCCAGCGCCTCGTGCGTTACATAGCTGGTTGTGAAGACGTGCGCAGGACACGTGCCCCAGGCGCTGCCCGCCTTTCGGCTTTTCGCCAGGTGCACTTCAACGAACGTGCGAAAGCGTCCGCTGAATTTGGCAAATGGGTGCAACGCTTTGACCGTGCCCGCCCCCTGCGACCAGCGACTCCCCGCGCCGGCCGCGAGCGATACTACCGCCACTTCGCCGCGCCTGAGTGCGTCCTCACCCAGACTGGCCGCGGCATGGCTCACATTGTCTTCGCACACGACGTCACCGGCGTGGACATCTTCAATGCGCGTATCGGCCGGCAAGCGGTTCTTGGCGATCCCAATGCGACCGGCATTCAAGTCCTCGCGAATCTGTTCATGGCGTTCCCTATCGAACCCCTGTTTCGACAGCAACTCATCCAGAGTTTCTGTGGCCTGTCGATCACCCTGCACCGAAGGGAACAGCCTGCCAACAAGGGATTGGCCCACTTGCTCCGCGCTCGGACCACGCAGGCAGTTGGCAGAGAACGCCTCCACTTCACGACGCTGCGACACAGAAAATGATTGCGAACCCTCACGAAGCCACCGCGGCAACATCAACAGGTAGTATTCAGGGGACAACACTGCGGACTGCCCCGTATGCAGATTCGACGCAGTCCCTGAATCATTGATGGCGAAACGATAGACGACCGGGTCCATCGCATAGGGCAGACTCGCCGCCAGAATTCGCTTTTCGCACAACATGATGGCATGCAACTTTGATTCGGCGTCCGCCTTGACGGAGGGGTCGAATATGAAACCCATGCCACCCCCGGACATGCCGCCCATCATCCAGAAGCCCCAGAAATTGTCGCCGAATTGCGCCTCGGCTTCTGCAATCAGGCGCTCCGTAAAGTAGTTTGAAACCCACGGGATGATTGTCTGCAGCGGTCCGCGAAAAGCCGCGGTTGCGAGACGGCCGAATTCGCGGATGTCGCCCGAGCGGACCGTCGACAGAATCTTGTCGAACAGCTGCATAAGTTCCTGCCTGGCCGCCCATTCTCGGCTCGCCCCGAGCAGAAACTTTTCAGTGACCATTTCGAGAATTGGCCCCACGTTGGCAGCCATGCCCCCGTGCACCACCACGAGAGATTCTTGCAGCTTGCGGCGCGCCGACTGCGGAACATCATCGAAGCCAAGCAGGGTGTGGCGTGGCAGGAGCCGCCCGCGACTCGAGCCGTATTCGATCTCCTCGGCGCTGGCCACCACCCCTTCGATGATCTTGATGCCCGGCCAAACGCCGCCACTATCTTGCCAGCCGCCGCCCGAACCTCCCAGCCACTCACCAAGAATAGCGCGCCCCGCGACAAGCCGACGTTCAGCCTCATTGAGGCCGCCGACAAGAGCGCCCACTTGCCTTGTCGCACGCATGCAAATGGCGATCAACCCACTGAGTAAGTTGGTCGATACGGCCAGGCGACTGCCCTTTGGAATGTTGTGAACCTGACTAGCTACCTCGAGACCAAGCCCGGGCCCAACCAGCTGCTCAAGCAGTTGAGTCATGGATTGGCCGGAACCTTCGAACCCCGGAGGAACGATCCCTGCAGCAATCACGGCCGCTTTGAGCAACCCCAAGTAGTCGCGCGCATAGTCAAAAGCCTCGCCAATGTCCACTATGTCAGCCGTGACGCCCAGATCGATACTGGTAAGGCGCAACACGGGTTCGTCGATGACGCGAAGAAAGCATGTAATGGGAGGCACTGGCTCTTCATTGCGACCACAAACAGACAGATCGACCGAGATGTTCAGGACGCGCGCACCTTCGGGAAAGTCCATTGCAAGGAAGAAAATGTCGCTCCAACCCGTGTGCGTCAGATCGAGCCGCACCGGCGTTTGCTCAACCAACAACGGAAACCGGCCGCTTTCATCGCGGGCGAGTAGCTCCGGCCGCAACCGCAGCGGAAAGTCAAGCGCGTGGCCCGTGCGGAACATCCAGCGGTTGCCGCGCGTTGAACGCACGGACCGCTGAACCTGCGAAGCGAGGATCTGAAAGCCAAGGCCGTGGTACGCGACCGCGAGCGCGCTCGCCAGCGGATCATTCATTGTGCCCGCCGAAGCGGCCGCCAGGAACGTGTCGATGGCTTCATTGAATCGACAGCTCAGGACTAGCTCGTGACCCTGATAGGGAATCGTGCCCGTCAGCGCGAGTTCGCGGCGCTGCGGCAGGTAGAGCCTGTAGATGGCTGACGTCTGGAGCAGCGCGCGAACCCGATGGTAGACGTTGGTCTTGGGGTCGTGACTGAAGTCGTGTAGCGCGCGGGCAGCCCCTAGCAAATCGCTGAAGTTGGACGTGCAACAGAACCGTTCGAGCACACCCATCTTGGCTTCTTGGGAACGAGCCATTATGGCTTCAATCAATGGGTGCATCGTCGTTGACCTGAACTACCTGGTTGTTTCGGACATTGCCGAAGCACGCAGGGTTTGGGCTTGGGCGACTTCTTCGAGCATAAGCCGCAGGACTTCCTCGCGACGTGAACCATGCAACGCCAGTGCAACCTGGGCGCGCAACAGACCGAACGGACTCTCGAGATCGATGCGATGGCCCCGGACTTCCAGTGCCAGATACTTTTCACTGGCCAAAAGGAGCCCGAGCGCGTCCGTAAGCCCAAAGCTCGCGGGAGGCGTAACGTTTGCCTCGCTCTTGTGCAAGTACCGGAAGATGCTCGGCGTTAGTGCGTGAGTCCCGAAGAACGCCAGGTAGTTGCCCTGACGCATGCCAGCGACCATGCAGAACTCTTCCGCAACGGTGGGTGCCGGCTTTTCGAAGACGGCCTCGACCGCGTAGAGTGGGTCTTCGCCCTTGAGGCGGTGGCCGCCGATGACCCCGAAGTAAGGCAATTGGCTCTCGTGTGTGGCCTGCACGGCCGACACGGCGCAGTTCTCACGGCTGGCAATTTCGATCAATTGCTGTGTACACGAGCTGCTTGCATAGGTGATGAACATATGATCACAGACTTGAAGCAGAAACGGTTGCTCGTTAGCCCAGCTCTCGGCACACAGAATGGCGTGCCCGAATCCGCGAGGCTCTGCCTGCTCGATGAGCGTGATCGAATGACCGAATTGGGATTCGATCTCGTGGAACAGCGGAGCCGAGCCCGGGCTTGTGATGAGAGCCACTTGCTCGATACCCGCTGCCAACAGTTCTTCAATGTGAAGCGCAACGGTCCGCTTCGTGCGGCCGTCGCCGGTCATCATGTGTTGAAGGGGCAAGTCGCGATGCCGAGCACTGCCCATTGGAATAATTGCTTTGGTGAATTTCACGGCTGCCTAGCTAGTCTTGTTGCGAGCGACCTCTGCGTGGTGTGAGTGCCGCGGCACGGTAGCCCAAACGAATGCGGGTGTCCACGGTCGCCAAGTGCAGCCCATTTGCCGGTCTTTCATCGGCTATTTCATTGACATCGCGCTGCGAGGCGGCAATCATTGAAGGCCGGCAATGATCCGCGTTTTCGTTTCGGGTTGTTATGACATTGTCCACGCGGGACATGTCCAATTCTTTCGCGAGGCACGCGCACTCGGTGATCATCTCACCGTAAGCTTCGCGTCGCAGGACGTGCTCTGGCTGCACAAACGGCGCAACGGTTCGTTGCCTGACGAGCACAAACACGCGCTGCTGATGAGCCTTGGGCCCGTCGATGACGTCGTCGTCGGAAGAGGCCTCGAAGAGGGGCTCGACTTCAAGGAGGACTTCCTGCGTCTTCGGCCGCACGTGCTAGCAGTCACCGAGGACGATCAGTACGGCGATCTCAAGCGCGAACTTTGTAAAGAAGTCGGCGCAGAGTATGTTGTCTTGCCGAAGACGCCACCGCAATTCCCGCCCATCTCGACGACAGAGATCGTGCGCTTCATTCGCGCGCCGCAAGAGGCGCCGTTGCGCGTGGACTTTGCGGGGGGGTGGCTGGACGTGCCGCGGCATGCAGTGCCCGGCGGTTTTATCGTCAACTGCGCGATTTCGCCGACAGTGTCCCTGCGCCACTGGCCCTACGAGAAGAACGCCGGGCTGGGCGGCAGTGGGGCCTGGGCCATGCTCAGCGGCAAAGATGGCGTCGCTTCCGAACTCGATCTCGGCGTGGGGTGGCAGGATCCGGCGGTGATCAGCGAGGGTGGCCTATGCGTTTGGCGCAGCGGTCCCCGTCCCAGTTTGGAGATCAAGACGGATGGGGCACTGCTCTGCGGCAAGTTGGCGCTGCTGTGGACGGGCGGTTCGCACTCGACGCCTGGCGTCGTCGATCTGGGGCGCAACTACGAGGCCATCCATGCAGCGGGCGCTACGGCGCGCGACGCCGTTTGGAAGGCAGACTACGCGCGGTTGGCAGACGCGGTTCGGCAATCGTACCGGGTGCAACTGGCCGAAGCAATGCGACCGCTCCCCGACGACATCGCCGGCGCCATGGCGCGCAAGTACTGCGGCGGCGGCTTCGGGGGTTATGCCGTCTATCTCTTCGAAAGTGAACTCGCCCGAAACCATGCTGTCAGCGAGCGAGGGCTGATGGCCATCGAGCCCTTTGTTTGGCGCGCCTGAGAAAAGTGTTGCATCCTGTGCCCCGGCCGGGCTGCGATTCTCATGAAGATCGATCCGAACAGCGACTTTGCGCCACTGAATGTCGGTGATGAATTCCTCAAGTACGAAATTCGGTCGCTGCTCGGCCACGGCGACCACGCCTACGTGTATGAGGCGCTCGACACGATGCTCGGCCGAATCGTCGCCATCAAGGTGATTTTGGATCCTCCGAACTCAAGGCGCGATCTGGTCCAGCGCTCGCTCGAGCAAGCGCCGATCTTGCGTGACCTCAATCACCCCAATCTTGTTTCCATCTACGATGTCGGCACGATCGGCGATGAGCTCGTTTACATAGTCATCGAGCGTCTGTTCGGTCGTTCGCTGCGCTCGATCCTCATCGAGCGAAAGACGCTGACCCTTGCCGATGGCCTTTCGATTGGCGTCCAGGTTGCGGCGGCCATGGCGTGGGCTCACATGCAAGAGGTGATTCATCGCGATCTCAAGCCTGAAAACGTCATCGTCACCGACCAGCACGGTGTGAAAGTCATCAACACGGGTATCACGAGCTTCATTATCCCTTCCGGCATGACAACCGAATGGGATTGCGTGCGCGGGACATTGCTCTACATGAGCCCGGAACACATTCAGGGTTTTGGCGTCACCGCGCGTAGCGACATCTATGCGCTCGGGACGTTGCTCTACGAGTGCATCGCGGGCTGCCCGCCTGCGCTGGTGGGTGCTGGCGCGCCCTCATTGGACGAAGTCACGTGGCGGCAG
>CAWEUH010000035.1:0-129814 GCA_963811985.1 uncultured delta proteobacterium | reverse complement strand
GCTTGCCACGCTGCGGTCGGCGGACGTCGATGCGCGCGTGAAAGCCGCCGATGCCGCACAATCGAAGGCTGAGCGCGATCTCTGACGGCGCAGCAGTTGGTGCAAAATGGCGCGCTCGCGCCCAATCTGGACAAGGATGCCCGCGATCAGTGGGCGGTCAGCGCTGCGCAGGCGCAGGCGGCCAAAGCCGCATTCGGCTTCACGCGCCTGCAATCGCCGATCGCCGGCACCGTGCAGCAGCGGCTGGCTGAACCCGGTGAAGCGGTGGGTCCAGGCGTTCCCGTGCTGCTCGTCGAAGAAGTGGGGCGGTCGTCGTACGCGTGGGCGTCAATGAAGAGGATCGGGCAAGCATTGCGCGCGGTACGGGTTCGAGTTGTCGGTTACGGCAAAGAGGGCGCCGTGCCGGGCAAGGTTTCGCAAGTGGCTCCGGTGCCGGAAGCAAGCGACGGCCTATTTTCCATCGAGGTAACTCCCGACGCATCAAGTGTCGCGAGTTTGGTGCCTGGCGCGCTCGTGTCCGTCGCGTTCAAGAGCGCCGGGACAGCAAGCGTGTTTTTGATCCCGCTCGACGCTCTGGTCGAGCGCAATCAGAAGAAAGGCGTGTTTGTCGTCGATGCGGCTGCCGGTCAGGCGAAGGCCGTGTTTCGGGAACTCAAGATTGAACGCGTGCTCGGCAAGGACGTGTCGGTCGTTGGCGGCCTTGTGACGGGTGAAGTCGTCATTGCCGAGGGGTCGTACTTTCTCGAAGACGGCGAACGCGTGCGCCCTCTAGCCCCAGCAACGACCCCCCATGGATGATCGGCCGCACTTACCCGGCGACTCGCTTGGCTTCAAAGAGTGGGTATCGCTTGCGGCGGCGCGCAATTGGCGCGTCGTACTGGCGGCATGCATCGGGTTGATCGGGGTTGCCGTCCTAGCGTGGAAGAACATTCCGCGCCTTGAGGACGCGCCATCGAGTCGCCCGGAGCGATGGTCACCATCCTCTACCCGGGCGCATCGCCGGAAGACGTCGAGGCACAGGTAATTCGGGAGCTTGAACCCGTTCTCAACGATCTAAATGGCCTAAACCTGTTCGAATCCACGGCACGGCCCAGCGTGGCCACAATGGTTCTGAAATTCCAGGACGGCACCAACATGGATTCGACCGCAGAGCAAATCCGCGGCCGCATTCTGAGCAAGCGCAGCGATCTGCCCGAGAAGTGAAGGACCCGACGGTTGCCAAGTTCTCGACGGCGTTTGTCGCGCAGATGGTCATCGCCATCACGGGCTATCGCAGCGAGAGTGTCTTGACCGAAGCCGCCGACCACCTAAGAGACGATCTTCTGGCGTTGCCGGGCGTCTCGACGGTTCAACTGCGTGGTGAGCGCCGCCCGGCTGTGCGCATCGCGTTCGACCCCGTGCGCATGGCGCACCACGGGCTAACGACAGAAACCGTCGTCATACGCCTGCAGCAGAACAGTGTGCGGATCCCGGCGGGCACGATTGACGTCGGCAGCCTCGTCACACTGTTGGAGGTCGAGCACGAAGCCAAGGGCGCCGCAGCCATCGCGAAAATCCCACTTGGCATAAGCCGCGACGGGCAGGGCACGGCGCGCACATTGACGCTCGGGGAAGTCGCCGACGTCAAAGACCAGTTCATGCCGATGCGCCAGCGCTTCTTGCAAGACGGGGCACCCGCCGTCGGAATCGAAGTCCGCTTTCGCAACAACGCCAACGCGACGTTGCTCGGGCGCGACATTCGTCGGATTGTCGCCGACTACAAGGCACGCCTGCCCACGGGCGTCACGGCGCGGCTCGCTTACGATCAGCCCGAATGGGTCGATCGCGCGCTCGGCAATTTTACCGAGAGCCTGCTCGAGGGTATTTTGCTTGTGATGGTCGTTGTCACACTTGGACTCGGCTTGCGGCCCGCCACCGCCGTCGCATTCGCGGTGCCGCTCTCGATCGGAGGCGCGCTGCTCGGCCTCTTCGCCTTCGGGTTCGCTCTCGAGCAGGTCTCGATTGCAGGTCTGATCGTAGCCCTCGGGCTACTCGTTGACGACGCCGTGGTCGTCACGGAGTCCGTGCAGTTGATGCGCGATCGAGGGCTTTCCCCGTTGCGGGCCTCCGTGCTCGGCACCGCGCGCGTGTTCTGGGCCAACAATGTGACGACCGCCGTCGCCTGCGCTGCATTCATGCCTTTCTTCTTCATGGGCGCCGACATCGGACGCTTTATTCGTGGCCTGCCGACAGCGGTCGTGCTTGCGCTGGCGACCTCGCTGATTGTCGCTCAAACGGTGACCCCCTGGGTCTCTTCGAAGCTACTGCGCAAGAAGTCCAACGCGCGCAGCATTGCGGATTCCGATGCCTTCCGATACAGCTCGACGTCGGCGACAATGAACACGAAGAGCGCAACCCTGCGTTGTTTGTCCTCAAGTGGCTCTACGTAAGGCTGGTCCCCTTCATGGTACGCCGTCCGTTCGTCATCGTGGGGCTGTCCACGGCGTTGCTCGGCGCGTCGCTCTGCTTGTTTCCTAGGATTGGGCTGCAATTCTTCCCCAAAGCCGACAAACCCCTGTTGTTCGCACGCGTCGAGTTGCCACGCGGCACGCACGAGGCGGTCACGGCACGCACGGTGAGCCGCGTCGTCAAACTGACGCGCCAATTCGAGTTTGTCGAAGAAACCTCGGCAGTCGTCGGAGGCGGCTACCCGCCGATCTTCCTCGGTCGCTCAAGTCCTTGGGCAAGCACTGACGTGGGTGACATCTTGGTGCGGCTGCGCACGGGAACCTCGTCGCGCGAGGCGGCGCGCAAACTCGAGCGGGCGTTCGCCGACATCGCGGGCGCGCGCATTCATGTGGAGGAATTGTACGAAGGTCCGCCCGTGCCTCACCCCATCATGATTCGCGTAGTCGGCGACGACTATGAGCAACTCCGGGCCTACGCTGAACAAGTAAAATCCCTGCTGCACCGCCAGCCTGGCACGGTTGACATCCGCGACAATCTGTCGGAAACCATCCCGATCACGCGTATCGAGATTGATGCGGAGCGGGCCATGCGCTACGGCATCACTCCCGCCCAGGTCGGCCTCACATTGCGGTCCCTATACGGCGAGGACAAGATCTGGGAGTATCGCCAAGAACGCGACACGACGACGGTGCTTTTGAACCCGGCGCCTGTTGCGGATCAATCGCTTGTCGATCTTGAGCAGACGCGCATCCGCGGCGCCACCGGTGTGGTAGTGCCGCTCTTTTCGGTGGCAAAGGTCGTGGAAAAACGCGACTTTGCCGAACTGCATCGGCGCAACAGCCGCCGCGACGTCGAAATCACCTGTGATCTTAGCGGCGGCACCTTGGCATCGAAAGTCGTGCAGTCGATGCGACCAGAACTTGCCAAGGTGGCCTGGGAGCCTGGCTATTCCTACTCGTTCGCTGGGCACCAGCAGGAAACCGAAGACAGCTTCTTGCAGCTGGCGATGGCTGCCGTCGGCGCCCTGATCGTAATTGCCGTATTGCTATTGCTCTTGTTCAACAGTTTCCGTCTTACGCTGATCATCGTATGCGCGGTGCCGTACGTTTTGATTGGCGTCTTGCCCGGGCTTGCCTTCACAGGCAACGCCTTCGGATTCATGGCATTTCTTGGCACCGTGGCGCTGCTCGGCGTGTTCGTAAACCACAAGATATACTTCATCGATCGTGCACTGGAATTGCGGCGGCGCGGCTATCGGGTCCCCGACGCAATTCGTCAAGCAGGCCTCGATCGGATTCGACCGGTCGTACTCACGGCGCTAACAGCGGTGCTCGGCCTTCTGCCACTGACACTCAAGGGCGGACCGCTTTGGTCCGCGTTCGGCTGGGTGAATGTATTCGGGCTCATCGTGTCGATCCCACTGTCGCTGGTTCTACTGCCCGCGCTGATGGCGATCGTCATTCGAGAGCGGGATGTGCCCCCGCGGTCACAGCAGTCGCGCGTTGAAACCTGACAACGGCGCGCGAGCGCCGCACAGCGGCGCTGTTCATTGCTTGGGGGCATCACGGCACGTGGCTGCAGTTCACGATGAGTGAGACGCCTCGAGCCAAGTCGCCAGGTAACGGTGGCGGCCGCCACCCGCGGGCTCGCGCACAGCCGCGGAAATTGAGCAGGGCGTATGCCGGGAACGGGGCGTGCTCGTCTCGTCGCTCGCTTGCACGGCACGTTGGACACCGCGGCCACATCGACAACCTCGAGGGGCATCGTCTATGAGCGTAGACGGCCGGAGGCAGGTAAGTTGTACCAGGTGGTACGCCGAGCTTATGAAAAGAACGTTCCAAATTGACGTTGAGATTTGCCGCAGTTGCGGCGGTCGTCTCAAACTACCGGCGTTGGTCATCGAGGCTCACAATATCGAACGGTTGTTGCGGCACCTAGGTGAACCTCTCGAGCAGAGCTTTAGAATTCCTACGCTCTTCAAGTTGAAGGTGTTTCGGCGCCAACTCGGCGAGTTGAATTGACGGCAACCGCGCACCGGGTTGCGGTCGCAAGTGCCATTTCAGTGCGCGAGCAGCACGGCGTTCTCGGATACGATGAGTAATCCTCCGTTCGTCGTGAGGCAGACAGAGGAAGGTTCCGACAGCTGCGCTGGCAGTGCCCCCAATTTCACCCCGAACGCAGTGGTCGTACCAATCGGGGTTGTAACGGCTCTGGTCGATGCGTCCACGTGTCGAATGCTGTTGTTGTGCGTGTCGGAAACGAACAGGTCACCTAGACCATTGGCCGTAATCCCGAACGGCAACGAGAAGGTCGCGTGAGAGCCGACACCATCTGTGGAACCGCAGGTGCCGGGTATTCCGGCTAGAGTCGAAACGGTCGAAGTCGCAATCTCGATTTTTCGCACGGTGCACCCGAGATTGTCGACCACGAAGAGGTTGCCTCGACCATCGGCAGCAATCCCCGTCGGTGCGTAGAAACTCGCGTCGCTTCCAACACCGTCCGCCGTGCCCATCACGCCCCACTGTCCGACGAAGTTCGAGATTTGCTTGGTTTGCAAATCGATCGAGACGACGACATCGTCGGAAAGATCGGCCACGTACAGTTTGTTACCGTCGAGGGCGAGCCCGGATGGCGCGTCGAGACTGCGAACCGACGGCTCCGGAACCCAAGATGGCGTGCTCACGACGCCCGCGCGCAGGTCGATCTGCCGAACCTGACGATTGATCGTGTCGGCGACATACAAAACCTGTTGGTCGCGATCGAGGGCGAGCCCCTGGGGTCCGTGGAAACGCGCGGATCCCGCGGGCCCGTCGGCATCTCCGCTTTGCCCCGGAGCCCCCGCGAGCGTCGTTACCGCTCCGGTGTTGAGTTGGATTTTTCGAATCGCGTGGTTCAAAGTGTCAGCCACATAAACGTTCGTGTCATCCACCTCCAGGCCCTGGGGTGCATCGAATCGGGCGTCAGGGCCGTCGCCGTCTTCGCTGCCGACTGACTGCGCCCCTGCATAGGTCGATACTGTACCGTCCCCGAGCGAGAACGCGCGAATGACGAAGTTCTCAGAGTCAACAATCAGGATTGTCGAGCCGTCGTTCCATAGCCCCGCGGGCGATTTGAAAAGCGCGGAAGACCCAGCCCCATCCTGGTACCCCGCCAGAGCAGCACTTCCCACCACCGGGGACACATCACCAACGGAGGACACCCGTACGATGCGGTTCTCGCCACTCGAGCTCTGGGCACATAAGGACACCAGCACGTCGCTTCCGTCGAGGGCGATGCCCTGGGGCACGTTCTGAAACGTAGCTAGGGTGGTCACTTGCCCTGTCTCGGGCACGACTTTGCGCAACGCCATGTTGAGCGCGTCGGCCACGAACAGATTGCCCGACGAATCGATTCGCATGGCTTTGGGTTTGAAGAAGGAGGCGGCCTGCCCAATTCCGTCAAGGAGTTCGGTCTGATCCGAACTGCCCGCAACCGTGGCGACCACGCCCGTACTGAGCGTCAGTACGCGAATGGCGTTGTTGTCTGTATCGGCAATGTAGAGCTTGCCATCGTTGCTGAGAGCAATACCTTCCGGCTCCGCAAAGCGTGCCTCGCTGGCGTTGCCATCAATCAGACCACCCTCCCCGGCCGCCCCTGCGATGGTTGTTACAGCACCGCTTGCCAAGTCGATTTTGCGAATCGTGTTGTTCTCGGTATCGGTCACGTACAGTTGCCCATCCGAAAACGCGAGCCCGCTTGGGAGATTGAAGCTGGCCTGCGTGACGACCCCGTCCGCGGATCCCGGAAGCGGGTATGTTCCTGCTACCGTCGATACGGTCCCGGTGTTTCGATTGATCGCCCGTATGATGTTGGCGTCAGCAACATACAGGGTGGAGGCATCGTCACTAACAATCTCCCATGGCTCTTGGAAATGGGCTGCCGAGAGAGCTCCGTCAACCCACCCGCGCCCACCTGGCCTGCCAGCGAGAAGGTCCAGCGTCGAGAGTTGCGGCGGAACCGTCCCCTGCTTGGCAGTCGGGGTGGATTCGGTCGAGCCGCCGCACCCTGAGAGACTGACCGCCAGCATGAAGGCACTGACTAACGGCCGAGCAGACGCTACTGCACGCCAACAGCAAGTGCCCTCCTGGCAAGTAATCGTAGTCTTGGATACAATCATGGCGCGCTCCTGGTCAACGAGATGTCCACTGGGCCATGTGGTTGTGGCTACCTATGTCTTGATACGGGATCCAAAAAGCGACGCCTGATGGATCGCCGCCGCTCGCCTCGTCACCTTCGAGAACGGGCGCCATCCAAAGTTGCGGATGTTGGCAAGATGTGTCGAACGAGGTTGCGATGCACGCTTCCCGGCCACTCGAGCGAATCGGCGGGGTAGCATTGGTACATGCCGTCCTTGTGATTGAGAAGTCGAACGCCGTAGTCGCGCGTTGACGAGAACGTGATCCAAAAGAGCCTCTTTCCCTTGTAGTGCTGCATCGTTGGCAAGAAACGTGGAAACGAGTTCGACACCCTCGCGTTGACGCTTGCGGGCGACCCGTTCGCCTGTTCGAGGTCTATAGGTGAGGCGCCGCTGGCGTTCGCAACGAGCATGACCCGCGCTGCCGGATTCGCGTAGCTGTCATTCGGGCAGGTCGCTTGGGGTATCGTGCCGATGCAGCCCGTCACTGAACTGACACTCGAGTCGAGAGGGGCCCGATCGAAGAGCACGAACGATGGTGGAAGATCCGGCGAATACGTCGGGTAGTAGTTGTTCTCGCCTTGTGAAGCCACAAGTTCGATGGCAGGACCAAGCACGGAGCTTGACAGGGATGCGGTCAACAAGCTGCCTCCGAAAATGTGGTCGTCGTCGTTGCGGCTGGCGTTGTCCCAGCTTCCAACCGCCGCCGGTTGGACGTAGACGATCGACGTTCCGTCCGCCGAAAGCGCGGGCATGGTGACCCGCGCGCCGCTTGTGGCCGCAGCGGCCGACCCAACGAATGTGCCAGCAGTGCTATCCCAAACCGAAAAGCCGTTCGCCGGAACCGCGGATGGGTACGTGGCGCCCTCCGACTGCGGGCAAGTTTCGTCCCCTTGCGGCACGCACGGCAGTCCATTGGAGGTTAGATACGGACTCGAAGTTGTCGCAATTGCAGTCCACCCGGGAGGCTGCCCTTGCGCCAAGACGACGGCGGGATTGGATGGCCAATTCGTTATGTCTGCCAATGCACCGCCGAGACCCTGATAGTCGGGATCGGTGTCGTTGGCGGGGAACGCGAGCATGCGTGACCCGTCGTGTGCCAGCGTGTGGCAACCAGTGCACAATGGGCTCCCGAAGGTCGGGGACGAGATATCCTGTTCGGTCTGGGTCAGGGCGCCGAACTCTTTGGCATAGATTTGGCCGGAGAGCCCGAGCGGCTCGGGAACTGATTTCCAATAAAACATCGTCCCATCGACGTCCTCTTCAGCCAGTGAGATCCGAATCGAGTTTTCGGACGTAGACGCGCAAACGCCGTCGGTGGTCCCCCGGACAGTGATCGTCAGCGGATTTCCACCTCGGTTGGCCTGAGCGAGAGTATTCCACGAGTTCTCATCCACAGTGATCTCGCACCCTCCCGAGGTGAATCCCTGTTGATCCGTCGTCTCCGCACTGCAGGCGGTTACGATGCGCCAATCGGTGAAAGGGGGCTGTTCGGACTGCGAGAAATCAACCTCGAACTGCGAAAAGGAGGCGCCGTGCGGCACCCATTGCACCGAAAGCGTACCGAGGTTGGGAGGCAGAAGGGCCCCGTCGGGCGGGTACATGATTTTGACCGGAGGCGCAGATTGACACTCGGTCGTGGCTTGGTCCGGAAACGAGCAGCCTTGGCAATCGGGCGCAGTAACCGTTCCAATCGCATTGCCTTGTGACGAGTCAATCACGTCCGGTACGGAAGCATCGGGAGCTGTTCGATTGACGTCGGCTGGGGAGACTTCTCCCCGGCACCCGACCAAAAGGATTGCGAACAGGGGACCTAGGAGGTTTGTAGCGGGAATGGCTAGCCCCAACACTCGCTGGAAGAACCGGAACGGCCTCTGGATCATCTGGACCATGCGTCAACCACGGTAAACGGGGCATTGTGATGCAAAACTCGTAGGTACCATTTAGGTAAGTACCATTGCGCGAACGATCGGCTCACGCGCGACCCGATTTTCGCCGAACGTGTCAGTGATCAAAAAAATGCTTGCGCAAGCCCTTATGTTCTTCTTTGCACTTGTTACGCTTCAGGCTGAACCCCAGAAATGTTTGGATACGCACTCGGACTGACCTGCAGATCGATCGAAGGCAGGAAGAAGGATTTCAGATCGAATAGGGCGTCGGATTCGGCCAATGGCCGGACCAATCGGCTTTGATGAGCACATTTTTGAGACTTCTGCGAAGCTTCTCCACCTGTGCCATCCGTAATCTGCTTGCTATCCCGCATTCGCGCAGTATCCAGTCGAGTTTGTGGAACCAAATCGTGGCTCCGATGCTGGAAGCCGCAACGCAGTGATGCCGGGGAGTGCGCCTGCAAGGCACTCGGCACGCTTGGCAGCACCGTCAAGTCGGTTCTGTCGTTCTTATGAAGCATCGGCGCGTTTGCCGGCTTTCCGCGCCGTCACGGCATAAACAACAGGTGACATCCAGGTAACCCCGACTGCCGGTGACGCTAGTCGGGTTACCATGACCAAGGCGATAAGGGCTGAAGCCATGGCCCACATTTCCACGCCGTGGCATTCCGCCACACAACAGATCTTTGGGCCAACCCGCTAGCGGCTGATCCAACGCTCGGTTCAGGCCCCGTTATAGTTCAGCTTGCTGGGCACTCGGCTTTACAGGTTTTGGCACGTCTGCTGCTTAGGCTCGTCGGCAATGCTCTTGCCGCTGTGGGGGTTACTAGCGTCCCGAGCCCCCCAGTTCGACACAGAAGTCTCGGCTCACTAGATTCGAAATAGTCACGTAACAAACGCAAGTAGCAGGCGTTCGCGGCTCGACCGAGCGTGCGAGAAAACACAACAAAGGAGCGCCATGAGTAACATACATTTCGTGGGTGGAGAAAAGGGTGGAGTCGGCAAAAGCGTCCTTGCGCGGGTGCTCGCACAGCGGTTCATCGACTACCATGTGCCTTTTGCAGGCATTGACGCAGACCAAAGTCACGGCGTGCTTATCCGTTCCTACGCCGAGTACACACAACTTGTGAACTTGGCCGCTCCAGAAAGCGCCGATCAAATCATGGACCGCGCACTTGGTGCCAACCGCGAAGTACTGGTCGATCTCCCGGGTCAAAGCGCCCAGTCACTTAGGGCGTGGCTGAATGACGCGGACATACTTCGATTCGGCTCTGAGATGGGGATCGCGTTTGTGTACTGGCATGTCATCGACGGCGGTTTTGCAGCGGTCTCCGAACTGGCTCACGCGCTGGACTACTTCGGCGACAGGCTTGAGCATATTGTCGTCAAGAACTTCGGTCGCGGTAGCGATTTTATTGCGTTTGATCAGTCGGACGCAAGAGCGCATCTGGGGAGGCTCGGAGGGCGCATTGTCGAGTTGCCCGAATTGCACGCGGCGACCATGCTCGCAATCGATCATGGCGCCGCGAGCTTCTGGGCCGCAATCCACCGCGTTGATGGCCAAGCGGCACTGCGCCCGCTCGATCGGCAACGAGTGCGTATTTGGTTGGAACGCTGTTATGCAGCGCTGCAGTCGGTTGCACCCGTAGTTGCGCCCTTGGTCAATCAAGTGCACTCCAATTACGCTTCAGCAAGCGACCGTGACGACGGTCACGCTATTTTTCCGGGGCAGCCGATCCTCCAATAGCCACGGGGTTGCCGTCGGCGTGACACTTTGCGAAGAAATGGAGGCGATATGGGCGACTCAAATAGCGCTCTGAAAGACAGGAATTTCGAAACGTGGTCAACAAGCGTGCCAACCCCGTCTGGTGTCCTCGATGAATCGTTTGACGCGGTGCCTGGCGCAGCAGAACGAATCGTGGTGGTTGACGACAATGCAAATATCCGAAGATTGGCTCAGCAAATCCTCGAAGAGGCGGGATACGAAGTCGAAGCTTACGCAAGCGGGCCGGAAGCGCTGGCCGCGATTGCTCGAGATTCTCGGCCAATTTCGCTCCTGGTTACGGACTTCGAGATGCCAGAGTTCACGGGTTACGAACTGGCGTTACGGGTTCGAGCCGAACGGCCCGAAATGCCAGTCATAATTGCTTCGGGCTTGCCGGAGGACAACGTCATGCCCGACGGTGAGCTGCGTGTGAGGTTCCCCTTCCTACCTAAGCCCTATAGCCTAAGGAGCCTGGCCCGTAAGATCCGTGAGGTGTTGGAGTTGACGACTCCTGCGCCAGTTTCAGGCTTTGTTGGCGCGCGAGAGGATCTTTCCCGCTATCCTGTGTAGGAAGAAGTCTAACTATTGCGCTCGCTCGCGGCTCTATTTAGTCTCGACGCCACCTTCACCAGTCGAGCATACATTTCAACGGTGTTTCGTCATTCTTGACGACATGAAACTGGCACACAGTTTACCCATCGCAGCCGTGGACACGGGCTCGCCTGGGGCGTAAAAGACACAGGTTTCGCACCCCAAAGCAAGCTCCCGGGCAGACAGAAAAGCGCAAATTCTGCGGGCTTTGAAACGCGTGTCCGCCTCGGGTCCAGCGATTGTTGGGGCCGGCAAAGGGATGGGTGGTCATGCCAGCCAAGGTACGGGCAGTTCGCGGTCACGGGCGCAGCCACAAGGATGCTGTGCGAGCCAAGCAAGAATTGCCGAAAGCTCCCTCGGGGATCCTGGGTCTCGACGAAATAACCGGCGGGGGGCTGCCACGCGGTAGGCCGACGCTTGTCTGTGGCGGCGCCGGCTGTGGAAAGACGCTGTTTGCCACGGAGCTTCTCGTGCGAGGAGCGTCCAAGTATGGCGAGCCGGGCGTCTTTATCGATACGGTCGGGGCGAATCTGTCCAAGGCTGAAAAGGTCTTGTTCGGTTTGGACCTGTGCGAGAAGGGCTAATGTCGGGGATGCGCTTCAATGATCTGCGCTCGGAGAACGACCGATTGCGCTCCGATCTCCAGGAACTCCGCAGACGATTGGAGGAAGCCGAGCAGGCGATAGAAGCAATTCGCACGGGCCAGGTGGAATCTCTCATCGTTGATGGCCCGAATGGCCCCCGGATCTTTTCGCTCGAGGGCGCTGACCAATCGTACCGTAGGCTCGTTGAAGCTATGAACGAGGGAGCGGCGACCCTTGGCGAAGACGGCACCATTCTTTACTGCAATACCCGCTTTTCCGAGATGCTCGAGGCTCCCATCGAACGCATCATGGGCAGCAAGATTCGGCAGCACCTGTCACATCGCTCTCAAGCAACGTTTGAGGCGCTCTTGCGCGAGGCCAAGGCTAGTGAAATCCGCGCTGAGTTGGAGCTGACTGGTCAGCGCGGTAGCAGCGTGCCGGCCTATCTTTCGTTGAGCGTCATCAATGAAGACGGTATCCAGCGATTTTGCCTCGTTGCCACGGACCTGCGTGAGCAGAAGCGAACGGAGGAAATTGCTGCCGCTGAGAGGCTGGCGCGGTCCGTCATCGAACAGTCGGCGGAAGCCGTTATCGTGTGCGACGAGAACGGGCGGATCATTCGCGTGAGCGCCGCAGCCGAACGCCTTTGCGGAAGCAACCCGCTCATGCGCCAGTTCGACGACACTTTTTCGATAACGATTGCGCCGCACCTAGAACGGCACACCAACCTGGGACACTTCTCTGAGGCCAGCTTCGCCGAGGCCGTACTACGCGGTGCCGTGGCCTGTGTCGCACCGGCCACCTTGAGGTGCGCGGACGGCTCGAACGTCGATTTACTTGTCAGCGCCAATACTCTACGTGGCGCGGACGACCAGCTGCGTGGCTGTGTGATCAATCTCGTGGATGTTACGGAGCTGAGCCGCGCCCGGAAGGATCTGCAGGAATCTGAGTCCCGGTTCCGTTTTCTATTCGAGAACCTCTCGGAGGGGTTTGCGCTCCACGAGATGATCTTCGACGAGGCTGGCTGCCCCGTTGACTACCGTTTCCTCGAGGTGAATCCGGCATTCGAGCGTATGACGGGGCTCTCGAGGAAGGATGTCGTCGGCCGTCGAGTGCTCGATGTTATGCCGAAGACCGAACAATACTGGATTGAAGTGTACGGCGCTGTCGTTAGAACGGGCGAACCGATCCACTTCGAGAACTACGCTCGAGAGCTTGGGCGTGAGTACGAAGTGATTGCCTTCAGGCCAAGGCCAGGACAGTTCGCTGCGCTCTTCGTTGATATCACCGAGCGCCGGCGAGTGGAACGGCTCTACGCCGTGCTGAGCCAGACCAACGAAACCATCGTTAGAACTCATGACGAACAGGCACTCTTCCAAGACGTTTGCAGAATTGTCGTCGAGCAAGGTGAATTTCCCGTCGCCTGGCTCGGCCTCGTCAAAGATCTCGAGGTGACTCCCGTTGCCGTGTCCGGTCCGGAGGCAGCCTATCTCACAGAGATTAAAGTCGAAGTGGAAGGAACGTACGGCCAAGGCCCGACGGGCACGTGCATTCGAGAAAATCGACCGGTCGTCAATGACGACTTCGATTCCAATCCAAGCACTGCTGTGTGGCGACAATCCGCTATTCGCCACGGGATCCGAGCTTCGGCGGCCTTCCCACTCCACAAGGAGGGCAAGGTTATCGGTGCGTTTACACTCTACGCGAGGCGCCCGGGAGCCTTCGACTCGGCGCAGCTAGAACTTCTCGAAGCACTTTGCGCGAATCTGTCTTATGCGATTATTTCTATCGAACATGAGCGCAAGCGCACCGAAACGGAATTGGCGCTGCGTGAGGCTGATAGGCTAAAAAATGAGTTTTTGGCGGCACTCTCACACGAGCTCCGAAACCCGCTCGCTCCCATCAAGAACAGCCTCTTCATCCTCGAGCATGCGGTTCCCGGCAGCGACCAGGCGAAACATGCTTTGGCCGTAATCGATCGCCAGGCTGGGCAACTGGCGCGCCTCGTGGACGATCTTCTTGACGTGACTCGAATCACGCGAAATAAGATTCAGCTTCAACGCCGCAAACTGGAACTCAACGAGCTCGTACGGCTCGCAATCGAGGACCAGCGCTCGCTCTTCGCGCACGCCGAAGTAAGAATCGAGCTCAGCTCCAGCCCTCGGGCCATCTTCTTAGACGCGGATTGGAATCGGCTGACGCAAGTGGTTGGCAACCTTTTGCAAAACGCCGCCAAATTCACGAGCCGCGGCGGAGCGACCTATGTCACGGTGTATACTGATCCCGAGGAGAAACAGGCCGTTATTCACGTTAGGGACACCGGCGTTGGCGTTGCAGCCGAGGATCTAGTTCGGTTGTTTCAGCCCTTCGTGCAAGCGGATCAGACGCTCGACCGTAGTCAAGGAGGCCTAGGCCTGGGATTGGCGCTTGTGAAGGGACTGGTCGAGCTTCACGGCGGCTATGTTGTAGCGCGCAGCGCGGGGCTCGGAAAGGGTACGGAATTCGAGGTGCGGCTACCAATTGCAACCGATGAAGCTGCCGTTTTGCAACCCGTTGACAACTCCACGACAATCCGCCGACGCGTGCTCGTCATCGAGGACAACACAGATGCAGCGGATACCCTACGCGAAGCGCTCGAGTTCTGTGGCCACGAAGTTGACGTTGCGTACAATGGGCTCACCGGGATCGAGAAGACTCTCAGTTTCAAGCCTGATGTGGTGCTCTGCGATATCGGTTTGCCAGGGAAGAATGGCTACGAAGTTGCTCGAGCGTTGCGAGCCGATGCCCGATTCAAGGACCTTTATATCGTCGCGCTCAGTGGGTATGCGCAGCCTGAAGACTTGCAGCGCACCGATAATGCTGGATTCGACTCGCACCTAGCGAAGCCCCCAAGCCTCGAAAAAATTGAGGAGCTGCTAGTAAGTCTTCCCCGCACGACTCGCGCGCTTTAATCGGACATATGCAGGGCATGGCCGGGATCGCGGCGTAAGTTCTGTCGCGGCGGGATGCCGACTGTCGATGCGGCCCTGTCCAACGGTTTGCGCAGGCGCAGATCCAAAACGAAGGGTAGTTCGAGACTCCGCTGAGGGCGCTCCTGTACGCGCTTTCCCGGGCTGTGCCCAAAAGGTTGGAATCGTGCAATGCGGCGGCTTTCCGCAGCGAGGCCATTGGTCGGGTAGGTCGCGTGAGCCAGCCCTCCTGGGTGTGAAACGTAATACCTGCAGCCGCCTATGGGCCGATTGGCCCAGGTATCAATAATGTCGAATATGAGCGGGTTGTTCACGTCCAGAGTAGGATGCAGTGACGCTGGCGGTTTCCACGCCTTGTAGCGAACGCCTGCTACGAATTCACCCGTTCGCCCCGTTGGGTGAAGCGGGATCGGGTGGCCATTGACGGCCAGCACATGTCGCGAATCCGCGAGGCCGTTGACGAGCACCTGAACGCGCTCCACGGAAGAATCTACAAAGCGCGTAGTGCCGCTGGCTCCAGGTTCCTCCGCAAGGACATGCCAGGGCTCGAGTGCTTGTCGCAATTCAAGCGCTACACCGAGTGTAGCAAAAGTTCCGCATAAGGGGAATCTGAATTCCAGGTGAGGACGGAACCACTCAACGTCAAGCTCAATACCGCCCTCATTCAACTCAGCGATGACGTCGTTGATGTCTTGCCATAGGAAATGGGGAAGGCTGAATCGGTCATGTAGGCTCGTCCCCCATCTTTGCAATGGCTGCCGGTAGGGGTTTTTCCAAAAACGCGCTACGAGTGCGCGCACCAACAACTGCTGCGCCAAACTCATGCGCGCATCCGGTGGCATTTCGAATGCACGCAATTCGAGCAGCCCCTGGCGTCCATGGATGCTGTCCGGGCTGTATAATTTGTCCACGCAGAATTCGGTTCGATGCGTGTTACCGGTTGCGTCCACCAAGAGATTTCTGAACAATCTGTCAACCAGCCAAGGCGGCGTGACCGCGCCGTTCGTTTCCAGCTCTTCAAAAGCAACTTCAAGCTCGTAGAGGCTGTCCTGACGGGCCTCGTCGATTCGCGGAGCTTGGCTCGTTGGCCCCACGAAGAGCCCCGAGAATAAGTAGGAGAGTGCGGGGTGGTTGTTGAAGAACGAAACCATGCTGCGAAGTAGGTCCGGCCTGCGCAAAAATGGACTATCGCCGGCGGTTGCGCCCCCAAGCACCAAGTGATTACCGCCGCCCGTGCCGGTGTGCCTGCCGTCGATCAAGAACTTGTCAGTGCCAAGCCTGCAGAATCTGGCTTGCTCATACAAGTTCACGGTATTGGACACCAACTCGTTCCACGATCTCGCAGGGTGGATATTGACTTCGAGTACGCCCGGATCAGGAGTCACCTGGATGCGTTGGATTCTCGGATCGCTCGGTGGCTGATAGCCCTCGACCCGCACAGTAACTCCGAGCTCGGCGGCTGTTTTCTCAATTTGAGCGACAAGACGCAAGTAAGGTTCCAGCCATTGGATCGGCGGCATGAATACGTACAGCACGCCGTTGCGGGGTTCCACACACAGGGCTGAACGAACTATGCCCGCCGTCGCTCGATCGAGTGTGGCCTTGTCGTCCGCTCCCTCTGCGGTAGGCTCAAGCGTTGGCATAGCGGGCGCGGCCTTGGACTGCCTCAGGATTCGATGCGCCGGTAGCGCAGGCCGTCGTGCAAATGGATCCAGGAGTCTGCTCGGTTCGAGTTGGTCTGAACTCGCCCAAAGCAACGAGTCGAGTGGTAGGCGATAGCCCATGGGAGAGTCCCCAGGCACCAAGTACAGCCGCCCGTCACGGAGTAGCCACGGCCCACTCTCCCACGTCCAGCCACCAACGCCCGATTCGACCTCGTGCAATGGCAGCGCATAGCCAATCACCTGTTTGAGTCCCTGCGTGAAAAGGCGCCTCAAACGAACTCGCTCGAGTTCGTCTTCAAGGTGCGAGTCAAAGGGATCCACGTTGATTGGCAACCGGCGCTCCCGCCACACGTAATACAGCAGATCCTCATATGCGGGTGTAACGTGGGCACGACCAACCCCGAGCCGCGAGCACAACGATTCAATGAACAGGCGGGCCGTCTCCGGGCTAGAATTGCCGCTCGTCCCTTCAGCGATTCTACTGGCGTCTTGCCAAATGGGCTCTCCGTCCGTTCGAAAGTAACAACTGTACGCCCAGCGCGGCAGTTGCTCACCTGGGTACCATTTGCCTTGCCCGTGATGCAGAAACCCGCCTGACGCAAATTGCTTTTTGAGCCGACGCACCAATGCATCGCCGAGTCTCTCTTTATCCGGTCCAAGCGCGAGCGTATTCCACTCCGGCGCTGCCATATCGTCAATGGAAACGAAGGTCGGCTCCCCTCCCATGGTCAATCGAACGTCAGCATGCTCAAGCAATTGGTCCACCGCTTCGCCGCACGCCAATATCTTTGACCATTGCTCCTCGGTGTACGACTTCGTGGGCCTTGGTCTGTCTTCGATGCGCTCCACCTGCATCGAGAATTGGAATTCTTCCTGAATTTTGTCTTCGTCGCCCCGACTTGAAAACGAGTAAGCCCCGGATATGGGAGCAGCCTGGGGCGGCTCGGGTGTGCAGGCCAATGGAATGTGTCCCTCACCGCAGAACAGTCCACTGGTTGGATCCAGGCCTACCCAGCCGGCGCCCGGCAAATAGGCCTCCGACCAGGCGTGAAGATCGGTGCAGTCCTGCTCCACACCCGCTGGGCCCTCGAGAGGCCTCTGATCGGCGCGCAATTGGATCGAGTATCCCGAAACGAAGCGCGCCCCTAGACCGAGGCGGCGCAGCACATTTGTCAACAGCCACGCAAAGTCCCGACACGAACCGTGGCCCCGCTCCAACGTCTCTTCCGGAGAAAACACCCCCGGTTCCATCCGGATATCGTAGCGCAGGCCCTGTTGCAGCAACTGGTTGATATCCACCAGAACGTTGACTGAGCGTCGAGGCGAGGTCAAGAAGGTTCTCCTGATATTGTCGAGCAGTTGCGCGAACCTCGGCCCAGCAGGAGAAGCTTGCAGATACGGAGCCAGATCCCTCTGCAAGTCGACGTCGTACACAAACGGATAAGTTTCCGCCGACTCCCCGAGAAAGAAATCAAACGGATTTACCGTGGTTAGATGAGCAATCAACTCGACATCGACGCACAATTCTCGAGCGGGCCGCTGAAACACCAGGCGAGCCAGATAGTTACCGAACGGATCTTGTTGCCAATTGAGGAACGCGTCGCTCGGATTGATATTGAGGGAATAAGCCTGAATCGGCGTGCGACAGTGCGGTGCCGGCCTCAATCGAACGATGTGAGGTGCCATGGTGACGACTCGATCGTAGGTATAGCGAGTCGTGTGTCGAACAGCGACGCGGATTGCCATGTTTCAGCCTCCGTTATTGCTGAGCCATCGCCGAACGGGCAGTGTTTCTAGCGAGTACGGGCTCCTGCCCCAACGCGTAGCGACCATCGAGTGCCGTTGGGCGCGGTCTCTGGGGCATATTCGGCATTACTTCCGTAGCCGCCGAATATGGTGTGAGACGAGCACGCATATTGACTGGTCTAATCACGACGTTTACATCGATTCGCTCTTCGGCCTCTCCACGATATATTCCGCGATTGGGTGGTACGTCTGCATAACTTCGTCCTACGGCGACCGTCACGTAATGCTCGTTGGCAGGTTGGCGGTGAGCCGGATCGAATGCCAACCAACCCACGTCAGGTGCGAATGCTTCAGCCCAAGCGTGCGTTTGAAGCTCGGTTGCGCCCGGCTTGCAAAGGTATCCCGATACGTAACGACACGGTAGCCCTACCTGACGAAGCAACGCCAAACTCAAGTGTGCAAAGTCCTGGCACACGCCAGCACCTAAACGGAGAACTTCGCTCACGGACGAAGTGCTTTGCGTTACACCCGGACGATAAGCGATAAGGTCCCGGGTCCGGGTTGTGACGACATCGATCGCTTGCTTGACGCTTCGTGCCGAGTTAAGGCCAATTCGAGCGGCCAGTGCTGGAAGCGACGGATCGCGATCCACTCTTCCGTGAAGCTGCAAAAAGTCCCAAGATCGGTGATCACGAATGAGGTCGTCGAGCGGCACGAACGACTCCTCGATCGGGGTGCTCGTAGATCGCGTTTCAACTTGGCACCACGAGGCAATAGTGACTTCACGATGGGGCTTGTGGAGCGAGAACTGGTGAACACAATTGCCTAGCCAATCGGTATGTTGGCAAGCTTTTGCCCCAGGCATCGCTTGAATATCGAAGCTGCGCAGGACTTGCCGATCATCCGTGCGCGGCATAACCCGGACTTCCATCACGGATTCGGAAATGGGCTCCGAGTAGCTGAGTTTGGTCCTGTGGGATATAGAAAACAACATGAGTACGACCCTCTTATCATCAAGCACAAATTACGACGGGAAGTAGGCACTTTGCAGCAGCACGCTGGCGTGACTCGCGTTGCGCAAAGCGTCATTCAAAAACAGTGCAGGTCCGCTGGTCAGTACTTCATCGATATCGCCGTGTTCAAGTTGCGATGCGAGACGACCGAAGGCACGCGTCACCGACGCGCTCGACCCTGGCTTCAGTTGGAAAACTTGTCCTACCAGCTTCTCCGACTCGAGCGCGCAAAAACGTAAGCTTCTTGGCAGATTGGGTTGGAAAAGAAGAAAGGATAGCACCGTGCGTCGGTCGAACTTCGTCGGTGAAACTTTTCGGTAGGCTTCGAGTGCGCCGAGACTCTTCAATAGGGTGACGGAAATGACGTTCTTCCGAGTCGAACTCGCGGTATTCGAACTCTGCTGCCATCGGGTTGCAACGCAGCGTCCAATACGATCGAGCCGTTCAACCCACTTGCCAAGTTTTAGAAAGACCCAAGCATCTCCGCGAACCATCGACGCATCGACGAGTCCATCTAAGGCGGCCGTCGTCAACATTATGTCTGAAAGTGTCTTGGTAAGGGCCGTTTCGTCAGGTAGTTCGCCCCGAGTTTCGATCAGGTTCCAATGAGCTAGGTTGATGCGTTCCCAGATATCATTGGGGATTATTTCGCGAACCTGCCGTGCATTTTCCCGCGCCTGGCTCACGCAACCAATCAGCGAACCCAATTCGGTCGCATCGAAAACCAAACGCTCTAACGGCAGGTCCGGAACGGAGAGCGACGCCAAAGTGGCCTGCCATTCGGCTTTTGCCCCCGAGGGATCAGGTTCTGCGAGGTCAACCAAAATGTCGCGCGTGACATCCAACTGACGCGCCATTTGTTCGGCCCTTTCGAGATAGCGCCCGATCCAAAATAGACTATCCGCAACCCGGCTTAGCATTGACACGTCAATTACGCGCTTCTTCGTTGGAGGTTTCTGATGAAAGAACCCAGGTATCTTTGTATCCGCCGCCCTGACTCGAATTGACCACGAGCGAGCCCTTTCGGAGTGCTACTCGGGTGAGGCCGCCCGGGATCACTCGAATTCGGTCACCATATAGAACATACGGCCGCAAGTCAACGCAGCGACCTTCCAGCAGTCCATCACACACGGTTGGGTGGCGGCCCAGGCTAATCGTGGGTTGCGCGATGTACGACCGTGGATGTGAGCGGACCAAATCGCGGAACTTAGCGTGATCGCTCTTGGTTGCGTGTGGGCCAATGAGCATTCCGTAGCCACCCGAAGAGTCCGTCTGTTTGACGACGAGATCCTCGATATGCTCGATAATATACTTCTGATCTTTCGGCCTTGCGGCGATGTGCGTCGGAACATTGGGCAATATCGGGGTCTCATCCAGATAATAACGAATCATGTCTGGCACGAAGGGGTAGATGGCCTTGTCGTCGCAGATGCCCGTTCCAGGAGCGTTCGCCAGCGTCACCTTACCGCTTCGGTAAGCGGCGAAAAGCCCCGGGCATCCCAGTATCGAGTCTGGATTGAATACGACCGGGTCTAGAAAGTCGTCGTCGATTCGCCGATAGATGACATCAACCTTCTTTAGGCCCCCAATTGTACGCGTGCAGACGTTACCCTCATCAATTATCAGGTCGCGCCCTTCGACCAGCGGAACGCCCATTTGCCGTGCCAGAAAGCTATGCTCGAAGTACGCGCTATTATAGATGCCCGGGGTCAGGACCACGACGTTCGGTTCATGTTCAGAGTTCGGCGCAACGACCTCCAAGGTCTCACGCAACCAATCGGTGTATTGCTCCACCGGGCGTACCCCGTAGTGTTCGAACAAAACGCCAAACACGCGTTTTAGGACCTCGCGGCAACCAAGGACATAACTCACCCCGCTCGGGTTTCGGGCATTGTCCTCGAGGACGAAGAAGGTTCCATCTTTGTCGCGTACCAGGTCAGTTCCAACCACATGCGTATAAACGCCCCCAGGCGGAACGAAACCCACCATTTCTCGCCGATAGAAGCCAGCTCCGTAAATTAGTTCGGGCTCGATAATCTTGTCTTCGAGAATCCGTTGAGGCCCGTATATGTCCCCGAGGAAGAGGTTAAGAGCTTCGGTACGCTGGATGAGGCCGCGCTCCACATGAGACCACTCGGCTGGCGTGAGTAACCGAGGGATCGGATCGAATGGGAACACCTTTTCAATGCCTGCCGAGTCAGAGTAGACGGTAAATGTGACACCTTGGTTTCGCAGAAGAAGGTCCACCATTCGACGGCGAGCGTCAAACTCATTGGCATTGAGTTCCGCCATACGTTTGGCCAGCGCAGCGTAGAGTGGTCGAATCTGGCCTCCGGCAGCGAACATCTCGTCATAGCTTGAATCGTCTAGCGCGTAAGTACTGATGTCCATGAAGCGATACCCATCCTCGCGATCGTTACGATTTGCGTAGGTTCCCCAACCGACGCGCTGCCTCTAAAGCACGACGCGTGCCATCGGACTCCACAACCAGCTTCCTCGGCAAATTCGGCGCGCTTCATGCCGAACGAAGCAAGTGCCGACTTCGAACCGAATGGGCACACTCGCTTGGCCTGTGGCGGATGTCCACGCCGCCCCCTTATGCAACGGTCACAGCGGGGACCGCCATTGATTGGTCTGCCTCAGTGGAAAGTCTTGCGGCTACGCGCCTTACTTACGGGTTGCAGGACGCGCGGACGGGCTGTCGCTGCGGAAATTCAATTTGCGGTACAACGTTTTTCGATCAAGTCCGAGTATTTGAGCGGCGAGAGTCTTGTTTCCGCCCGCCGCCTGCATGACTTTGGCTACGTAACGTTGTTCGACTTCTTCCAAAGTGACTAGTTCCGTCGGATCATTTGACGCAACGACAACATTGCCTTCCTGATGATTGCGAATTTTGCCGGGCAAATCCTCGATAGCCAGCGTATCGTAGCGGGTCAGCGCGACGGCGCGCTCCATGACGTTGCGCAGCTCACGGACATTTCCCGGCCAATCGTAGGAAAGCAGTTTTTCCGCGGCCTTTTCACCAATGCCGACCACTTCCTTGGCAGCCCGGGTGGCGCAGCGCTCGAGAAAAACCTGCCCGAGCTTCAGGACGTCTCCGCCCCTGGCTCGTAACGGTGGGAGGGCCACGTGAACGACGTTGATTCTATAGTAGAGATCTTCGCGAAACTGGCCTGCCTCGATGACGGATTCCAGGTCGCGATGCGTGGCGGATATCATGCGCACATCGAAGTGAACATCCTGGCTACCGCCCACGGGTCGAATCGTTCGTTCTTCGATGGCTCGCAATATCTTAGGCTGCAGCCCAAGTGGCATGTCGCCGATTTCGTCCAAAAAAAGCGTGCCGCCGTCCGCTTGCGCAAAAAGCCCAACTCTCGCCGATTTCGCGTCGGTGAACGCGCCCCGAACGTGACCGAACAACTCGCTCTCGAGCAGGTTTTCGGGCACGGCAGCGCAATTGACGGCAACGAACGGCCCGTGTTGTCGCGGGCTACGCCTGTGTAATGCGCGGGCGACCACTTCTTTGCCCGTCCCACTTTCACCGGAAATAAGCACCGTTGCGTCTGATTCGGACAGCCGCGAGAGTAGATCGAAGATCTCGAGCATGGCCGGACTTGAACCAATGATATCGTCAAAGTGCTGCGACTCCGACATGGCCAGGCGCAGCCGTCGAACCTCATCGCGAAGCCTGCGGTGTTTCACTGCCCTTTCAATGGCAATTGCCACGACATCGAGATCGAAGGGCTTGGTCACGAAGTCATAAGCACCTGACCGAATGGCACCGACCGCCGCGTCAAAGCTGCCGTATGCGGTCATCATGATTACGGGGATATCGGGACGATTCTCGACGACCCGTTGGCACAGTTCTAGGCCACTCATTCCCGGCATGTTGATATCCGTGACGATGGCATCGAATTCTTCGAGTGCCG
The DNA here is from genome assembly GCA_963811985.1 of uncultured delta proteobacterium. Taxonomy (GTDB): domain Bacteria; phylum Myxococcota_A; class Polyangia; order Polyangiales; family Polyangiaceae; genus FEN-1139. Next base: position 107,042 of record CAWEUH010000035.1, on the reverse strand, counting down.
TTCGCTCGCGAGCCTCACTCGCGCCCGGTACATAGACCACCTCAAACCCCCGCTGTTTAAGGCCGTCCATGAGCAACCCCCCTAGGTCTGCGTCATCATCGACGACAAGGATATGGCCAGCCACGTTTCACTTAGAGTGTGTATACCAGAATACCGGTGCCAAGTTCTTCCGCCCGCTTGTTTTGTTTCTGCGGCACGGTCGCGCACGCTTGAGCCAGTAGAGCGTCTAAGTTTGTTCGGTCGGCTGTTTCGTCGCTAGTGTATAAGTAAGTCCAATGAATGCGGTAGGCGCGTTCTCCGTTGCACTTCGGGGCAACGTAGCTTTTCGCTACGGAGGGACGCCGCGACGGTCCTACTGGCGTTCGCGAAAGCACATAAGATTGTGGGCAGTCTAAGGGTGCACACATGAGTCGAGGCACCCGCAAACACAAGTGGCACGTGAAGTGCAGATTGGGCCGACGCGGTAGTCAGTGACGCGTCCCAGCGGATTCGAGAACAAGCGAAGACAAACATGGAAACCACGAACGACCTAGCAATATCTCGCTACATGACGCAAGTGAATCGCTTTCCAAAACTCTCCCGAGAGCGTGAGGCTGAACTGTGCAACCTCTGGCAACAACAGCGGGAGCAGCAGGCCAAGGGCGATTTGGTCAGAGCCAACCTGCGCCATGTAGTCGTGATTGCGCGAAAGTACCGAGGATACGGGTTGCCAATTGGTGAACTCATCGGCGAAGGCAATCTTGGCCTCTTGCACGCGGTCGACAAATTCGAGCCCGAGCGGGGGTTGCGCTTCGTGACTTATGCGGCCTATTGGATAAGAGCGCATATCCTATCCACGGTGTGTCGCTCGTGGAGCTTGGTCGGTGCAGGGACTGGAACACTGCGATCCAAAATGTTCTTCAGGCTTCGCCGTGAAAAGGCTCGCATCGTCAACCTACTGGGCGAGGGGGACGACGCGCTCGAAGCGCTTGGGAGCCGGTTCGAAGTGTCGGGGCGTCAAATGACTGAAATGGTGCGCCGACTCGAGTCAAGAGACCTTTCCCTCGATTGCCCGCTACCGGGCGGCATCATGACCTACCTGGACCGTCTGGTATCGGCGGATTCCAATCAGGAACAAGCCTATGCGCACCACGAGAGCGAGCGCCAGACTCACAAGGTCGTTCAACTTGCTCTTCGGACGCTCGATACGAGAGAGCGATTTGTCATTGAGCAGCGCTTGATGAAAGACCAAGAAGATCGACTCTCTCTGGCGGAAATGGGGCGTCGCATGGGTGTGTCTCGAGAGCGAGTTCGTCAACTAGAAGCGCGCGCCATTAGGAAACTCCGAATGCGACTCGAGGCCCACTCGCGCACCGAAGACGCAGGTGGGTCGTTTTTGGGCTCTGCCGCATAATTCGACGGCGCTGAGCTCGTCAGGTGGTAGGATCGGGTCGCGTATTGTGCTGGACCCCGGCTCCTCTGAAGATTACGAATCATCACAGCACACGACCGACCGGACCGCTCAATGCGTGAGGTTACCGAATTGCCATTCACTTCCGAATACAAGCAGGCACTAGCCCAGCATATGGCCCAAGTGGACGACGACACCGTTCGACGCGCACGAGAGATCGGAAGCCTGGCGAAATCATGCGGAATGCTTCCGCATGAACTGGTGAGCATTCACGCAGACGCGTTGCGAGTTAGCGTGCCACACTGCGGGCCAGAGGAATTCGCTACCGCTGCCGCGTTTCTTGCGGGATCCCTGCAGGCGCTCGAATCCGAGTTGGCACTACAAAGGGAGCAGGTGCTCAAGAGAGCGGCGCATGACCTCCGTACGCCACTCACGACTCTTCGCTTGGCACTGCAAGTGAGTTTGGGTCGTCTAGCGAGGGGCGACTCCATAGAACCTGCGACCCTTCAAAAGGCCTTGGTGCTGATTGACAACTTGACCGCGAAGATTGCGGAGCTTGTGTCCCAGCAAACATCCGTCAGCCCACCGTCGCCCTTGCCCTAGTGGTTAGTTTTTTTTGTCCACGCTCGGTTCGAGCCGGCGATTGCCGCAACGCATCTTGACGCGGCAACCTGGCCCAGATCATCACGCTTCCGTATCCACTCACTGTGCCGCCTGGGGCCTGCATACCCACTTCTGCTGCTGGCGCCGTGTAGCAGCTGGTACTGCCTGCGACGTTCTTGAGGCACAGCCAGAATTGCAGACTACCGCGCGCTTTCGAACGCGGGCCTCTGGTGCATTGGACGCCTGCAAAACCGACGCCGATCGCACGAGAGTTCTCGACGGCATCGCGGGTGCACGCCAAAACAAAAATGGCACGGACGCGCACGGAAATCGGGTTTACCGACCAAGACATCGAGAACTGACCACCAACGTTTTCTGGGGCTGCGCGTGGACGCGCCAAGGGCTTTTTGATCTTTCTTCCCGCCGCGCAAACCTGAGCGTTAACGCAACACAGTGTCCGTGAGCATCTCCTCCAGCTGCTCCAGGCTTGGCGGTTTTGCAATATGTCTTGCAAACCCTGCCTCCCAAGCCAGCTGCAGGTCCTCGGGCAGGGCGTAACCGCTCAGAGCCACGAGCAAGATATCCCGAAGCGCGTCGTCGGCGCGGAACATGCGCGCAACTTCATAGCCGTCCATGCCGGGTAGGCCGATATCGCAAAACGCGACTTCTGGCTTGAACTCGTGGGCAAGGGCCAGTCCGTCGGGGCCGTTGGAGGCGACCTCAACAAGGTGTTCGCCCAATTCGAGCGCTTCGCGTAGACTATTGGCCGCGTTGACGTTGTCTTCGATAATTAGCACGCGACGACGTCTCCCTTTCATCCCGGTTGCCTTCGAGTCCGATAGAGTGGATACGGCCTTATCGAGTGGCAACTCGACCACGAATTCCGCTCCTTTGCCGGGACCGTCGCTATGCCCGCAGACCTCGCCGCCATGCAACTCAACCAGTCCCTTGACCAGCGCCAGCCCAAGCCCAAGCCCACCTTGGCTCCGATCCAAGGTCGCATCAGCCTGCGTGAACGGCTGGAACAAGTGGCGCAGCATGGCCGGATCCATCCCCGTCCCGGTGTCGACGACCCAGAGACTGGCTCGTCCTCTGGCCGCAACCATTGCCGTGCTAACCGTGACTCGTCCACCAGTTGGGGTGAATTTCGCTGCATTATGCAGAAGATTTCCGATCACCTGTGCGAGGCGAGCCTCGTCGCCGTCGATCGATAGCCGCTCGGCCGCGTAGATCGCCTCAAGATGAATGCCTCGCCGCTCGAACGAGGAACGATGGTCGTCTACCGTGCGACGAACTAGGTCATTTAGATCGAGTGAGCGACGTTGCAGCTCAATCTTATTACGCGAGACTCGCGTCACATCTAGCAAATCGTTGACTAGGCGCGCAAGCTGGCCAGTTTGTCGCTCGATCACTTCCTGGGCACGCTTGGCCTGCTCGCTCCCCGGGCTGGCCCGATTGAGAATGTAGAGGCTGTTTCGGATCGGAGTCAAAGGGTTGCGCAGCTCATGCGAGAGAATGGCCAAGAATTCGTTTTTTCGTTGGTCTGCCTCCAGTAGCCGCGCGTTGGCTTCTTCTATCTGCGCAATCGCTTTCCTGATTTCGGTAATGTCAGCCCCAGTGGTAATGAAGTGGTTGTCCAAGGGAATACTGGTGAAACGAAAGTACTTGTCCAAGTTTGGGAAGTAATCCTCATAGGAGTGCGCGGTGCCCTCGGCCATGATCTTCTGTACGACCGGCATGTAGTGCTCAGTGGCTCCCGTACCGAAGATCTCTTCGGTGGTCTTGCCTCTTATCTCTTCTAGGGTCTTGCCCCAAGTCTTTAGCGTTGGCGGATTGGCATCGACTAGGCTCCAAGTCTTGATCTTGCCTTGTGCATCGTACACGAGCTTCCAGAAGTGGACCTCCTCGGCCATGTTCTGGAACAGGTCGCGATACTTCTCTTCGCTTTGCCTGAGCGCCTCCTCAGCGACCTTGCGATCGGTGATGTCCACCACGATTCCGTCCCAAACAATCGAACCGTCCTCCCGCCGGTGCGGCTTAGAGCGACACTGGACCCACTTGATCTCGCCCGCAATCGTGCGCTGGCGAAACTCGCAGTCGAATACCGATAGGTCGCGAGCTGAGTGCTCTTCGGCCTTCGCGACGCGCGCAAGGTCTTCTTCGAGAATGAGTTGCCGGAACGAGGCTGGGTCTGCGAGAATATCCTCGACGGAAACGCCGACAAGACTTTCGATTCCAGCACTCATATAGGCGTAGTTCACGCGCCCATCAGGGTGCTGCACGTGCTGGTAGACCGCTCCCGAGGGGATCTGATCACCCAGGGTGCGCAGCCGAAGCTCGCTGTCTTGCAGCGCCGCTTCGGCCAGTGATCGTGCCAGGGCCACCGCCAGATGAGATGCAAGCCTCTCCCAAAGCGCGATCCGCTCACCAGTGAACATGCCCTTGCGTCGGTCGTTGAACTGCAAGAGTCCTAGCTGTGTACTGCCGACACGCAGCGGAACCAGCGCCACAGACTCGTAACCCTCACCATTGCAACGATTGCGGGTGCGGGCCTGGCGATCAGTATCGGTCGTTGCGGTAAGCAAGCGTGTCGTGTCGTTTTCCCAGAAGCTTCCCCCATTGGAGAAGTATGGCTTCGCTGGGTCGACTCGCCCGCAGATGACGTTCCCGCACATGCACTCAAGAACCGGGTTGCCTGTTGTGTCGCGGCGGACGTTCCCGGCAGCGTCCCGTGCGCAAAGCTCGTTTTCCAGCCGAAGAAACTCCTTGGGGAAGCCTCGGGCCTCGAAGTAAGGATAGTCGTCGCCCTGTCTGAGCCGGATACCCACGGCTTCGCAGCCCGATTGCTCCTGGAAAAAGGCAACCGTCGCCCGGATCAAATCAGCAGTTGCGGCATTTTCGTTCGCCAAGCGCAAGAATTCAATCGTCAGGTCTCGTTCCTGCTCCGCCTCCCGGGCCACGCTGACGTCGCGAAAGACGAGCACGACACCAAGCAGTTCATCGCCGAGCACGGGCGCTGCGCTGTCAGCGATAGCAATTCGCCGGCCGTCTTTTGCGATCAGCACCGTGTGGTTGGCAAGACCGACAATGCCCCCTTGTTCGATCACCTTGCGGACGGGATCGTCGGCAACGGCCCCGGTAACTTCGTCGATGATACTGAAGACCTCGCCCAGCGGCATGCCACGCGCCTCGGTCTCGCTCCATCCCGTGAGGGTCTCGGCGACGCGATTCATGAGCGTGACTCGGCCCTCGATATCCGTCGCGATGACGGCATCTCCGATGCTTTTCAGGGTGACCCGGAGGCGCTCCTCGGCTGCGCGCTGGCGCGCCTCCGCCCGCTTGCGTTCGGTAATGTCCGCGAAGGTAACAGCGAAGTAGCCCTTCTGCTGACTGAACGCGGAAATCGCGTACCACTTGTCAAGCACCGCCGCGTGGCTCTCGAAGCGTACCGGCTCTCCCGTGAGCGCAACTTGCCCGTACTTGCCGATCCAATCCGTCGGATCATGCTCGATGCCCGGAAGGACGTGAGTGACTCTCTTGCCCAGGATCTGCTCTGCAACCAGGCCAGTGAGGCGCTCGAAGGCTGGACTCACCTCCAAGAAAATGTAGTCGCACGGCCTTCGTTGGTCGTCCAGCACGATCCGGTGGTACGCGAACCCTTCGGACATGCTCTTGAAGAGTGATTTCAACTTCTCTTCGCTGCGATCGAGCGCGTCGCGTGCGGTGCGCACCTCGGAGCCTTGAACGATCTCCCACTGGCCGGAGTTGCAGATCAGCGCGAAGCTGTAGTCTTGAACGACCTGCAACAGCTCCGCGGTACCGAGCTCCTCACGGCGGTACGAAACGGCGGCGATGACGTTGAGTCTGCGGATGGTCTTGGCCAAGGCCGAGGATGCCACCCCTGGCTTGCCCCTCCCAGCGTCGCATGAAAGCCTAAGGCCATCGAAACCGGCGAGGATCGCCTGGTCGAGTCGGCTCTCGATCGACTCGTCTGCTCGCGCCTCCGTCTCAAGCACCCCGGGTGGCAACACATACTCGATTTGCCCGAGAGACTCGTATTTTTCGAAGTCGGAAATAGCCTGAGACAAGGCCATTTTGGCTTCTGCTAGGGTGAGCGGCGCGCCGATTTCCCACGTGCAACGCTCATTGCGCTCCAGACCTGCTTTGATAAAGGGAACCAGCAAGTCGAACAATTCCCGCTGCGACGCATAGAACAAGCAGAAATGGCTGCCCCAGGGCAGATCTCCGACGGACTCTATGCCCGAGGGGCGCTTGTCGAATGGCGTGAGGTTCGTCATTCCTGGATGTTTCGCCGACTGCTGCTTTCAATCGCGATAGCTTGCCTTCGCCCGGGGACAACTATGTGGCACAGTAGGGCGAGGGCATGTTGACAACCTGCCACTTGCCCTGATTCATGGCGAGCGCAAACTCATGGTTCTTGACGACGTCGAGAATCTCGACAACGCCGCACTTTTCGAGCGAGTAGGTACAAAGCACTAGAAGCTTGGTGCCACCAATCACCTTATTGATTTCCGCCTCGTAGTCGGTGAAGGTGTCCCAGTCCTTCTTGTTGTCAATCCAATATGGCGTGCCGCTCACCCGCAGCCCGGAAAAACCTCGCGCGAGCGCCTCGTCATGTTTCTCCATCCACATAGCGAGGGTACGCTTGAGGTCGAAGCTCCCGCCTTTGAGGTACCAGTCGGTGTGCGGAAAGACCTCGATTTGCTTGCTCCCGAGGTAGTCCGAAAAACCGGGCACGCCGCGGTTCAAGGCCTTGAGAGCATCTTCGGTGGTGAGGAAGTCCGACGTGACCCAAATGCAGAGCTCGTTGCTCTCGAGTCCGGCACGAAAGTAGGGCACGACGATGTCAGTCATGTCCTGCTGGGTCGTGTAGAATTGACAGAAGTGGCTACCCCAAGGCAACTTACCGACTAAAGCTATACCCGAGTTACGTCTGCCGGGACTTGTGACCTCCATGGGAATTTTCTCCTCGGCTTTGGAGCCGCGCGAGCGGTTTCTGCCCAATCGTCACGTCCAAGCGGACGCGCCCGACTGCACAATTTCCTAACACAATACGCCCCCTTCTTGTACTCAAAACGCCCGATGCCCGAGCTGCCTCAAAGCAGCCATTTTTTCTCCTGACGTCAGCGAGCGGTCAGTCGCAGCAGCTTCTTGGTCCAGCGGGCTCATGGCGCTGGCACAGGTCATCCGTGCCGACGTGGCCTTCAACGGCGTCGGTGCAGTGATCGGCCGTTCAGCATTCGAAGGCACAGCGCGCGGTGGCCGGATCGCCACTCACGGTACACAAGGTGCCAGGTTTGCCACGATCGACCGAGCGGTGACATGACGCGGCAAGCTTTGAAGCGGATCCCAGTGGAAACATTGTTTCCGCTATATGGAATACGCTGAATAGTCTGACTGCGAAGCAATGGCTCTTGAACGTGACTCGGGCGTTGACACATCCAAAATCTCACGAATCTTGCGGGCCAAACCCTTCAAAGTATAAGGTTTTTGCAAAAATGGAGGCCTGTTATTTGGATCGACGTTGGACATAATACTTTCTTCTGTCCAGCCCGAAGAAATCAAAATGGGTATCGTCGGATTTTCGGCCCGAACCAGTTGTGCTAGCTCATAGCCCGTCAATCCTGGCATGTCGTAATCTGTCAACAACAACGAAATCGGCCTTGGATCTCGAAGTACCGCCCTAAGCGCTTCTGGTCCGTTCGAGTAAGCATCGACTTGATATCCCAGCGCTTCCAAGATTTGCTGAGTCGTTCTTCTAATACTCGAATCATCGTCAACCAGAACAATTCGTTCCATTCTAAAGGGTGATTCGTCGAGCGATGGTCGTTCGGGTATGTTAGCCGGCAGGTTTTCGAACATTTGACGCATGCGGCCTCCTATGCTTCGAATGCTTGGACTGCAGCCACAAGCACGCCCCATACCAAGTCGGCTTCATCCAAACAGCGGACATAGCCAGCAACGTGTCCGAGGCGTTCTAACGTCTCGTCACATTCCCGACACATGAGTTTCAACGAGTCCGAAACTTCGAAAGACCGTCGCAAAAATCCACAGTGTCCCCTTTTGGTACAGCCGCAACCGCCTGCCCGCACGACAATAAAACTTGGAAAGCGCCGCAATCGGGGCGCGCGTCGCCTCCGCCTCATAAAAGAACGTTTCAAATTGACGTTGAGATTTGCCGCAGTTGCGGCGGTCGTCTCAAACTACCGGCGTTGGTCATCGAGGCTCACAATATCGAACGGTTGTTGCGGCACCTAGGTGAACCTCTCGAGCCGCCGAAACGGTCACCCGCCAGGGACCCGCCGTACTTCAAGTCCCAGGTGTTGCGGCGCAAACTCGGTCAGCTCAACTGACTTCACGTCGGGCGCCGACCGGACCCACGCTTTGTTGCGGGTTGGGTGGGGCGATGACGATGCTCGGGTTCTTTTGCGCTGCACGACACGTCCACCACAGATCCTTGCCGCCCCTCCCTCTTGGTTTGGACTATGCGCCATGCGCGCCTCGGTCTAAGTTGCCCAGCGCCACCCGTGAACCCTTACGTGACGGCCGTCGCCAAACGCTAGTGCTTCGTGGTATGGTGCGGAGGATTTTCACCCGTGCGGCTGCGTGGATCGGAAAAGAGAGTACCTGATGAAATACCAAACACTCTTCACAGTGCATGCTCGGCGAGTCAGCGTAGCGATGGTTGGGGCGCTCATCGCAGGTCTAGGAGCATGCTCCAGCAGTGACGGCGGCACTGCCGGGCTAGCCGAGGGTGTGGCCTGCTACATGCGAGACACGAGCCTTTCCTGTCACGCCGGCGCGACACTCTGTTATGCGGTTGGCACGAGCAGCCCCTGTGCGCAGGGCGGGCTCTGCATCGGCGATGGCACTGGCATGGTCTGCGCTCATCGCTGCAACAAAGATACAGACTGCGCGATTGCCAGCGCAACGGCTGTTTGCATGCAAGGGTGCAAAGGTGATATGATCAATGGCTACTGTGTCGAGCCTGCAGCTCGCGACGAACTCCTTAGCACAACCTGCAGCACCTGGTCCCCCGGCATTACCGGGTCTGATGGCGTATACAATTAGGGACCCCCAATCACTGAAACTGAACCGCCTGCGGAACAAGACGATAACTCCCGCCGGGGCCGCCGTCATGCAGACCCCAGCATTGGACACCCCCGTTGACCAACGCACAGGTGTGATCGCTGCAAACGCCAGCGGCGATGGCCGTGACACCGGACGTAAGACCCTGGACTTGAACGGGCACTAGATTCCAGATATTCTGAGCGTTATTGCCTATTTCACCGCTCTCGCCGTAGCCCCAGCAGAATGCCGCGCCGTTTACCACAGCGCAGCTGTGCTCAGAACCGATGCTGATGGCAGTAACCCCAGACGTCAGTCCTTGAACTTGAACGGCTCCCATCGCCCGGTGACGCTGGCCGCCATCGCGAAGTTGCGCTCACGGCAATTCGGGGCACCCACTCAGACGACCTGTGGCTCGTCGGCAACTACCGTCACAGAGGTGGCGACGCAATTCTTCAGGTGTGGAGCGTCGCCCAACATCGCGGGCCGCAAGGTTGGAGCAATCCAGTCAGACTTTGGCCTGGGTCAATCTATGCGCTCACGGTTCGTTCAACTGGCGAGGCCTATGCCGTCGGCCGAGGGGGTCTCGTGCTTCGCTTCGACGGGCAACAATGGAACGTCGAGCTGGCGGGGGTGCCCGAGACCGAAGGGCTTACGCTAGAAAATATTGCATCGGAAAGGCCGAGTCTACCGAAGGCGCCGAATCTCACTCGAGAAGACTTGCGCGCCGTCTGGCACGTTCCAGACGGTGACGTTTGGGCCACCGGCAGCAACGGGGTGCTCATGCACCGAGGCGACTCGAAGTGGACTCTTGTGCCTAGTGGTACCCCAAACCATCTCCACGGCATCTGGGGCAGCAGCCACAAGGATGTTTGGGTCGTGGGCAACGCGGGGACACTTCTGCACTTCAATGGTGACGAATGGAAGCGAGTTGACTCACCCGTACGAAACAACCTTTCCGCAATCTGGGGCAGTTCACCGAACGACATTTGGGCCGTGGGCGACTCAGGAACAATTCTCCACTTCACAGGGCTCACGTGGCATTCAGTAGAGAGTGGAAACAGCCATGACTTGATTGGCATCTGGGGAACTAGCACAGACGACATTTGGGCCATTGGAGCTCATATCGTCCTTCACGCGACACCCTAAAGGGTCCCGTTTTTTTCCTGTCGTCCGCTCATTCGGCCGCGATGCGGTGCGCCGGCGGGCAAAACGCCGCGGCACATGCTCCGACAAGAAGCCGGTTCAATATCGACGCGCGAGCAAGCCCAACAGGCAGTGAGCTTGTCAACACGCGGACCGGTCAGAATCTCTTTGTCCACGCGAGATGTACCGGCACCTGCGACAAGAAAGCCCAAGGCCAATGAAGTCATGCTGCACAGGTAAAGTGTCACCATGCATCAAATAGCGCTGGATCAGGGCACCTATCGAAAACGGCGAAACCTGAGTCTGAGCAACGCACGAGTACCCCGACACAATGGATTTCCAATGATGGCACACAGGCCCTTCAATGCGGCTCGCGGCGCCAAGTGAACCGCTCTGTTTGAGCGGAATCGGGTTCTTTGGTGGCGTCCGCAAGCGAGTCGAGTGAAATGCAGAAACGGCGGCCTCGAAAGGCCCGAACGTAACGACCACAGTCTCCGTCCTGTTCACCGCTGACGGGAATTCCAAGAGCGTGTTGGCTCTCAGTTACGATTTCGATAATGGGGCAATCGTCGGGTACGCGGTTGCTTCGGGCGACACGCTCGATCTCATCGTCCGTGAATGGCTGCTTTCGTTTCGTATCCGCCAGTATCGCAACGCTTGGTGCATGAGGGAGACACGTCTCGATGAACCGCAGCTCGGCTGAGATCGATTTAGGGCCGTCATTCCTCTTGCCCGCAGAGCTGGAGTAAAGAAAGCGCGGCGAGCCGATCGAGTGTGACAAGCAAGGAGAATCATTGGTGTAAGCGAGCACCCAGGCGACCCCCTCACTCTCGAAGGGCAGGTATGCCTCGGGTGCCACGATCCGTAACTTGGCGTCGGATGGCAGTTTGGGCAACGGCGGACCAGCCGTGTCCACCTGTCGCTTTCGCGTAACGAAGTGCTCGCCGTCGAAGTGCAGTGCCACGGTATCGATAGGCTCTGGGCGATCAGGGCAGCGCCTCGACCCCGATACATCGGCTTCGCGCGTGCTCGACCAGTCCACGCTGAATATCCCTGCACTCGTGGCAATGTGACAACCCTCAGGCCACTTCGGGCTGTAGCGCGACATTTTCGCGCCGGCGCGCAGCTCGAGCACCAACCGCTTGTTCCGATCTAACCCTGAGAGGGCCAACCGCTCGCCGTCCGCAACGACCTTCAGCACGCAGAGATCTTTCGGGAGCGGTGGTTCGTGAACGACGCGCCAGTCTCCGTCTACGACGTAGGCGGTTCCGAGGCAATGCGACACATCCTCGATATCCTCGTCCTCGACTTTGCCCTCGACCCAGCCAGAACTATTGTCAGCGGTCATTAGGCGATACTGCGCGCCTTTGAACGAGAACACGGACGCGACCGAATAGTGGTATTTACCACGCCAGAAGTGGCGTTGATCCATCGGCACTAGCTTCCATCGATCCCCTGCGCGAACGAACTCGTATTCAACGGGGTAGCCCGAAGCCATTGGTGGCGTTCCGCACCCTGGCCCCAGGCTGAGCCAAGCCGACTCGAGATTCTCGCCGTAAATCTCATCGATCTCAGGAAACACGTTCGGATCCCAACGTTGCGGCAAACCTCGACTCAAGCTCGGCTCCCATTGGAGCGAATCACCCCCGAGGCGCCCAAGTGTCAAACCGTAGCTAATCAGCAGGGTACCGTCCCCGAGCCGATGGACCTTCAGGGTATAGAATTCGGATAGCACGCGCAGGGTGAATCGCCGCGGTACCGTGGGCTCTGATTGGGTCTTGTTCGGCACGTCCAAGGCACTCGGCGACGCGGCATCCTCCCCTACTCGAGTAAGCCCACTTGCAATCGACGGGCCCCTGGTGCCTTCGTGTTTGCGCTCCCGCTTGCAGGCTAAAATGCTCAAGACGAGCAACAAGACACAGCAACGCCAATTCACGGGCAACTCGAAAAGCGTGCCACGAAAGTGATGCCGCTCGCAATGGGTTGGGCAACCGCACCATCCGCGGCTGCTGGTACCGGCGGGACCGTTGGGACATGAAGTGCCGTATCCTTTGGCTTGGGGGGGGTTGTAGCTTGGCAAGTCGGTTGCGGCGGCCGCAATGAGCTCGATGCTCTCACCCAAAGTGCAGGCAGCGGCGGCACTTATGCGACTGTCGTGGGCGACAATGGATACGGCCAGCTCGGCGACGGCACCAACGCGAGCAGTTTCACACCGGTCGAAGTGACCGGATTGTGCGCCGCCGCTTGGCCAGCTGCGATGTGATCGTTCTCGAACGATGCGCCGCATCCCTTCGCCGAAGGTGGCGCGGGTGACGGCACCCGTGCAGCACATGCGGCACTCGCTGGGCGGCACAACGGGCGGGGGCGCTCGCCAGCGCCTTTGCCTTGAATATCTCGCCCGACTGGCCCAAGATTGCCCGACCAAAAGAGTCGCATTTTCGCCCCAAGCTGGAACGAATACTCATGAAGAATCCCCGAATCAGGTCTGTCTCACTCATGGCATTGGCCAGTTTAATGGCGGCCTGCTCGGGCTCTAACGGCGGTGGATTGTCAGCGGGAGGCAATGCAAGCAACGGCGGAAATTCTTCAGTCGGCGGCGCGCCGAACGGAGGGACTACCGCCTTCAATACTGGCGGTGCGGGCGCAGACGCTACCGGCGGTCAAGCCGCGGCGGGGGGACAGTCAGCCGGCGGCGACACAGCTTGGCAACCTACGGCAGACTGCGTACAGAAGGCCACCACGCTCGCCAACCAGCTGACCTTGGCGCAACGCATTGGGCAGATGACGATGGTCGACAGCGGCAGCCTCACGACCAGTCTTGCCAGCCAAGCATTTCTCGGTGCTGTGCTCAGCGGTGGCGGCACGCATCCCGGCGGTCCGAGCAACCCAGACAACAGCATCTCGGGTTTTGCCAATTTGATCTCGTCGTACCTCAATGTGGGTAAGAGCTTTTCGCCTCATGTGGGCATGCTTTACGGCCTTGATGCCGTGCACGGCAACGCCAAGGTCGTAAATGCGGTTGTCTTCCCTCATGCTATCGGGCTTGGTGCTACGCGAAACACTGCGTTGGCCCAGCAAGTGGGGCGCATTACCGCACAAGAGATGCTCGGCGTTGGTGCTAATTGGACGTACACTCCTACGTTGGCCGCGACGCGCGACATCCGCTGGGGGCGCACGTATGAGACATTCAGTTCCGAGCCGGATCTCGCCAGTCAAATGGGCGCCGCGGTCGTCCAAGGGCTGCAAAATGGTAGGCTTGGCTCTTCGCAGAGCGTGCTCGCTTGCGCCAAACATTTTGCCGGTGATGGCGCCACCGATGGCGGCACGAACACAGGCAATTGCACGCTCAGCGACGCGGATTTCAGGAGGCTTGCCGTCGAGCCGTACCGCGCCTCGATCAACGAGGGCGTAGGATCCATCATGGCTAGCTACAGCAGCTACCAAGGCACCCCCATGACAGACTTCAAGCATTGGATCACGGACGTGCTCAAGGGTGAACTTGGTTTCCAGGGCATTTTGGCTTCTGACTGGGACGCAGTGGGGCGCCTGAAGGATCAATCAGGGTGGAGCAATCAGGTCACTGCAGCTGTCAACGCGGGCATCGACATGATCATGCTATCCGGCGGGACCTCCTCGATGGACCCGGCCCAGCACACGGCAGCCCAACTTGCCAGCACATTGACCAGCTTGGTGGATGCGGGCACGGTCCCGGCTAGCCGCGTCCTCGATGCGACGACCCGCATCCTGACCATCAAGTGCGAGATGGGCCTGCTTGACGGCGACGCTTCGGTAGATACGTCGCTGCAGTCGCAAATTGGCTCGGACGCACACCGGCAGGTGGCGCGCGACGCTGTTCGGCAGTCGCTGGTGTTGCTCAAGAACGACGGCCTTTTGCCGTTGTCGAAGTCGGCGGCCCACATCCACGTCACTGGCAGTGGTGCCGATTCGCTTGCCAAGCAGTGCGGCGGATGGACCATCGGCTGGCAGGGCCTCAATGATTCCGGCGCGACCCCCACGACCGGCACCACGGTACTGGCAGCGGTTACGAAGAAGGTCAGCGGCACTGTCACGACTTCCACGGACGGTAGCGGCGCTTCGGGTGCCACTTTCGCCATCGTGGTCGTGGGTGAGGCGCCCTACGCCGAAACCCAGGGTGACACCACCAATCCGACACTCACTTCGGCCGATTTCGCGGCAATTTCCGCGGTCAAGTCCGCCGATGTGCCGTTCGTTGTCGTGCTCTTTTCGGGGCGGCCACTCATCCTCACCAACAGCGGGACTTCGGCCCTTGATCAATCCAACGCGTTCATCGCCGCGTGGCTGCCCGGTACCGAAGGCGACGGCATCGCGGATGTCCTGTTCGGCGACTACAACCCCACGGGCAAGTTGGGCTTCGAATGGCCCTCAAGCGTTTCGCAGCTGCCCCTCAATGTCAGCGACGGTCAGACACCGCAGTTCGCGTTTGGCTACGGACTAAGCTACCCGTAACAATCAAGCCGCCACGCAGTAGTCGAAGTTCAGCACTTCACCAAGCCGTCCCCCGTCTGGTACCAAAACTAAACCTCGCTAGATCGCCCTTGATTTTTGCCAAGAAACGTTTGCGCCTGACTAATGAACACCGACGAAGACTGGCAGTCCGTGCCAAAGCCTTAGGCCGTTCAGCCTTGCACGGAATCGCCTGCATCGTAACGCCGGATACTTTGCTGCGTTGGTATCGCAATCTCGTCGCCAAGAAGTACGACGGCTCCTCAGCACGCGGTCCAGGTAGACCGCCAACGAAGACTGACATTGCCAAGCTCGTCGTTCAAATGGCTGCCTCAAACCCAGGTTGGGGCTAAAGGAGACTGCGCGGAGCACTCTGGTATACAGCGGAAGCCTGGGGGGCATGCTTGATCAGGCAGACAAGATTTCTTCGGAAGTTGCAGCGGAGCTCGGGGGCGCGCCATTCGTCGGCATTGCGACGTTCGGTGAACAGGGTGCATTTTTCACCAAAGCTGAAAGCTGGCACGGCAATCCCACTCTGTTCAACTCGGGCGGTCCGGAGGCCAGCATTTGTGTATCGACCCGCGGGCCACGCTGTCGATACGCCAACCTCCGGCGCTCTGCCTTTGCGATGAATCGGCGCTCTGTGGCAGCATGCTGCAAGAACGGCGGCAGTGAGCCGACTGTCTGCCGTTGGTTCTCCACGTGCTCGGCTGTCGAAGGCAGAACGACATATGCTCAAGAGTGGTAAGATCTGGTGGACACTGATATTGGCTCAATGCACGTTCGTTTCGGTTGTGTTGGGCGCCTACTGGGGCATCAGGACGGACATCGTTGCAATAAGGTCCGACGCACGTGCCATTGAACAGCGCCTCGCGGCACTTGAGAAGATGCCCGAACGACTTGACCCGCCAGCGGTCGCGGCGGGCTCAGCGGACGCAAACAAACTTCCAGTTGTCACACAACCGGAAAATTCTGCAAATGCGCGGCAAGCTTCGGGCACGCAACCCGTCACGGACGCAAACCGGCTGCATGACAGCCCCGTATGCGTCAACAAGATGACGCACGTGGTTTTCTCGTGTGACAAGGCGAACAGGTGCCTAGGCTCCAACAACTTCGATGGAACGTATTTCAAGGGACTCCGGGCAAAACTAGGGCTGCGAGAGTCCGATGCAATGATGATCTGTGACGAGAAATCGGTCGAATCGCCGCCGTCATCGAATGAAGCGCCGCCTGGACAGTGAACTGTCAAGAGGTCCTTTGCCTTGTGGTCGCTGACTCAGCTACGGCAATCGCGAGGCCAAGTGGTGCGCACATATCCGGCGCTTTGCCTACCATTACCGCCGTGGCAGCGTTTCCTTGTGGGATGAAATCACACGGCCCAAACGACCCACACGATCAAAACGTCGCCACGCCCGAAGGGCGTAGTGAACGAGCGGTTGGCGCGAATAGCGCTAAGGTTCGGGTTACCGACGATTCGGTTTGGCATGGTGAAGAAGGCCTCACCGGCTGGGAAGAACTCCCATTAGCGACCTTACGGCGAAAAAGTCATCAATCTTGAGTCAAGTTTTTCAGGACGCCGTTTTCAGGGCAGGGTCACCGACGTTGCCGGTTGGAACGGCGAACATGGCTTCAGAGGCTGGGACAGAGTCCCATTAGTATGGTATTTTGGAGAATGTCGTATTGTGCGGAGTGTTCGGCTATGGCTCGACTTGATTCTCTTTTTAGGGTTCTTATATTGGTCGTCGTGGGAGCCGCGGTGAGTGCCTGCGGCAATCCCAGCAGCTCAAGCTCTGGGCCGCCGAATACTACCACCGTCAACAACAACACGAACGGCGGGGGTGGCAATACGACGGACACTTCTACGTCCGCCAACAACGGAGGCAACGGCTATGTCGTGCCCCAAGGGACGGGCGGAAGCACGTCCGCCACCGGGTGTACGGGCACCAGCACCGTTGCCTGCAAGGTGCAGGTGCCGGAAGGCTGCGGCGACGGCATCAACAATCAGGGCGGCATCGAGCAATGCGACGACGGCAACACGGTGCCGGGCGACGGGTGCAACGGCGCGTGCAAGGTGGAACCGAATTGGAATTGCCCGCCTGCCGGTCCGTGCACGCGCAAGATCATTTGCGGCGATGGCCAGATCGGTGCCGGCGAAGTGTGTGACGACGGTAACACGATTGACAATGACGGGTGTAACTCGACTTGCACCGTACAGGACCCGGCGTACAAATGCACCGAGGGTCAGCCCTGCGTGCGCGTTTCGGTCTGCGGCAACAAGCGCATTGAGTCCGGCGAAAACTGCGACGACGGCAATTCGGTAGCTGGCGACGGCTGCAGCGATACTTGCCAACTCGAGGCAGGTTGGGTGTGCGCCAAACCAGGTACCGCCTGCAAGCCCGCCGCGCGCTGCGGCGATGGCGTGGTAAGCCAGGCCCTTGGCGAAGTGTGCGACGACGGCAATACCGCCGACGGCGACGGCTGTTCGGGAAATTGTAAGATTGTCGCCAACGGCTGCAAATGCATTCCCGGTTCCCTGTGCGTTTGCCCGAAGGTTGCCTGTGGTAACGGCACCATCGAGGGCAACGAGCAGTGCGACGACGGCAACACGAAGAGCGGCGACGGCTGTTCGTCAACGTGTACCGTCGAAACCGGCTACGACTGCCCGTTCACCAACGCGCCGTGCGTGGCCAAGTGCGGTGACGGCATCATCATGCCACCGATGGAGCAATGCGATCCGGGCGTGAAGATCACCAACATCGCGCAAGCGTGTTCCTCGACCTGCAAGTGGAACGCAGGTTGGGCGTGCAATACGACAAGCTGTCATCAGACGAAGTGTGGGGACAAGGTCGTTGAAGGCAGCGAAGGCTGCGATGACGGCAACACAACGCCGGGTGACGGCTGTTCGCCGACCTGCAGTGTCGAGCCGAGTTGCAGCGCCACTACAGGAACATGCACGTCGAAATGCGGCGATGGCATTGTGATGCCCACGCAACCGGACGGTCCGGTCATGCCGGGTGGCGCCTGCGATGACGGCAACACGGTGAGCGGGGATGGCTGCTCATCGGATTGCACGGTGGAGCCCGGGTACCAATGCGAGCAACCGCCACAAACCGCTGCGACCATGACGGTACCGATGGTGGCACGAGATTTCAACGCGGGCGGCGACTTCGAGCCGAATGCTACTGGCAAGTTTCTGGCCGTGCCGGGCCTGGTCCAAAAGACGCTGGACAGCAATGGCAAGCCGGTGTCGTCCGGAGTGCTCGGTGGTGACGGCTATATAACGAGCACCGCAAGTTTCGCGACTTGGTACACGGGCGGTGTCTACACAAAGAACATGACGATGACGTTGCACAGCAACGGCAACGGCGGCTACGTAAACTGGCTACTCAACGACAAACAGTGGATGGGTTACGCAAACATCCGTTGGTGCCCTGACACGGACACCACCTGCTCCAGTTGCAATCCATACGACGCGAGTATTGCGCCAGCGACCGTTACAGGGTGCCGCGATGGCGTCACGTGTCAATGCATGCACCCCTGCACGCCGTGGGGTACCGGCAACAGCAATACTTGTATCGCCGACCTGCTCCCCTACGACGGCAACCCTATATTCTTCCCCCTCGACGATGCACCCAACCCCTCGCCGTACACTAATGCGCTTATCCCACCCTCCTATGGCGGCAACTGGGACGCTGAACCGGGCTCGCCCAATCATAATTTCAGTTTCACGACCGAAGTTCGCTATTGGTTCGGCTACGTGAAGGGCAAGACGTATACGCTGGATTTCACAGGTGATGACGACGTCTGGGTGTTTATCAATCGCAAGTTGGCCGTCGATCTCGGCGGCATTCACACGCCGGTGAATGGCACCATCGTGCTCGATGCCAATGGCACCGGCCAAGGCACGGTGACGGTTACGGCCACCGAAGGCAGCACTTGCACGACGACCAACAACGTTACGACCTGCACGGCGGCGAAATCCGCAGTGGACTTGGGAATGCAGAGCGGCGGTGTCTATGAAATTGCCCTGTTCCAAGCTGAGCGCCAAACCAAAGCTTCAACCTACAAGCTCACGTTGAGCGGCTTCAACGACCAGCCAAGTTCATGCAAAGCCATCTGCGGCGATGGCGTCGTTTCGCCCGGTGAGCAATGTGACAACGGCACGGCCAAGAACTTGGGCGGGTACAATCAATGCACCTCCGATTGCAAGTTGGGGCCGTATTGTGGCGACAAGAACGTGGACTCGCCCAATGAGGTTTGCGACAACGGTGTCAACAATGACACGTACGGCACGCTAACCGGCTGCGGACCCAATTGCCAGCTGCCCGCTCGTTGCGGCGACAACATCGTGCAGCAGACGTACAGTGAAGAATGCGACAATGGCTCCGACAATCTGCCAACCACTGATCCGACCGCCGCCTACGGCGGCAAGTGCATGTCGGATTGCACGCTCGGCGGCTACTGCGGCGATGGCGTCGTCAACGGGCCAGAAACCTGCGATGACGGAGCCAATGACGGCACGTACGACACCTGCAACCCCGACTGCACGCCGGCCCCCAAGTGCGGCGACGGTACTGTTCAGGAAGACTACGGCGAGGAGTGCGAGCCGATATCGTCCGATGACCCCAATTGCACGCAGGCTTGTCGACTGCCCGGTGGTTGCGGCGATGGCAAGATTGAACCCCCGGAGCAGTGCGACGATGGCGCCGCCAATAATAATGGGGATTACGGCGGTTGCGCTCCAAGCTGCATCTACGCGCCGCATTGTGGCGACGGCATCAAGAACGGGCCAGAAGATTGCGATGACGGCATTCTCGACGGCTCGTACGGGGGCTGCACGGCTCAATGCAAACTGGGCCCGCATTGCGGTGACGGCATCCAAAACGGGCCGGAAGAATGCGATGACGGCGACATGAACGGGAAGGATCCCAATTGCACGATTGCGTGCAAGAAGATCATCTACACGCAAACGTAACGCCGGGCGCGCGGTGCGAACCGCCCGGCTACATCAACGTGTACACCAAGCTCACGGATTCAATGGCGTCCGTGGTCTTGATGCCCGGCAAGGGGTTATGATCGTAACGTAAGGAAAATGTATTGGCGACGCTCAGCTTGCCGGCAATAGCTGATGACAGCGAAACGTCCCAGTTGATTCGACGATTTTCGGTGTGGGCTAGCGCCTGCAAAAACTCGATGCCCGTCGAAATGGAGACATTCTTGTTGAAGCTGTCGTTGTAGCCAATGAACAACCGACCGCTGTGCCGATCTTCGGTCTTCGACAGCGTGGGATCCTTCAGCCTGGCAGCGTCGAGTGCCGATTGATTGCGAATGTCGTGCTGATAGTCATAGCCCAATTCAGACCAGAGCTGTTCCGTCTTGGTATCGACGACGTAAAGCGCGACGCCTGGGTCGAGGTTCAGGCGCAAGTCCAAACCTTCGAAGCGGTCGCTACGTAACGAGGCAGCGCCAAACACGGCCACAACGGGCGTCAAGAACCGGTCGTAGCGGGTCTTGCCTTGAAAGTTCTCTACGGTCTTGCGCGTCGCCACCTCACCTTGCGGGCGCGCAGTGGCATAGTTTGCTGCTGCAGCCGCGGTAAGTTGGTTTTCACTGCGCCGCAAGCGGAAGTTGGCCCCGCTAGTCATTGACGTGGATTGGGCGTTGCCCGCCGTAAACAAGCCGCCTGCCGAGATCTTGGCTTCCGTAGTGTCCTTGGCTTCCTCGGCCAGCTTTTCCCCGGCCTCGAAATTGGATGTTGCTACGTCCGTGCTGCCGGTGGTTGCGGGCTTCGAAGACGACAGCCCCTTAGCAAGGTTGTCCTCCTGTGCTCGCGAAATCTCGCAGAACAACGAAACTGCTAGAGTTGTGCCTAGAACTACACAGATTGACCGCCATTGCCGCATGGCCGAAGCATCTAGTGCAGGGTGGTTACACTGTCAACATGTGCGCGCTTTGCTCGAAAATCCGCAATCCGATCGGGGCAAGTGCACTAGGTAGATCCTTAGTCTCGACTACACGGACCGCGCCACGCACGATCCTAGAACCGTGTTCCGAATGGAACGATTCGGGGCTCACGCGCGCGGTGCCATGCCGCCATCACCCAATCGCTGACGCCCGGCGGATTCTTCTATACATATCCAGATGGAGGGTGGGAGTATCTTCATGCCACAGCGTGAACGGACGCTGCAGTTGGGGTGGGGCTGTCGCACCTACGTTTATCCACCTGGCCGAGGTCAGTCAAGAAATCCACAAACGCGGGTACCTCCAAGGTTCCAGCACCTCACAGTTGGGAGCTCGGTAAAAATAACATAAGGTTTGTGCCAGAATCGATCTGGAAACGATGTCCGTGGCGGGCTC
This sequence comes from uncultured delta proteobacterium, assembly GCA_963811985.1. Taxonomy (GTDB): domain Bacteria; phylum Myxococcota_A; class Polyangia; order Polyangiales; family Polyangiaceae; genus FEN-1139. The sequence goes on along the minus strand of CAWEUH010000035.1, from coordinate 85,972 downwards.
CTAGCGGTGCTCCCGCTAGTGCAGTCGCCTTCCGATGGCGGCCAGAACAAGAGCTCACGGCCTAAAAGTGGCGGCGCAAGCCTACTACGCTGGTATAATGAGACCGTAGTAGTCTTACGTGCCTGCAAAGGTAGTCGAAGCTACCACTTCTTTGACGCACAAGAATGGTTTGGGTGAGCTTAATTGAATATGCCGGCATACGTTACGAATGGCGGCGATATGCCCGAAGGGTAGTTGGCTATGCGACGAATCGAATCCTTCATCGTTATTCTGGGTTTGGCCTTCACATCGGTAGATCTAGTCGGATGTGGGAGCCCAAGTACAATGGGTTCTGGGCCGCCCGGCTCGGACAACAACGTCGGTGGAGGGAGCAGCGTCAGTACGGGGACGGGCGCACCGGTCACTACGGGCGGATCGGGTTTCAATGCGTTCACGGGCGGCTCAAGCAGCACGGCTGGGACCAGCTCGCACGCAGGGACGGCACCGCCAGGGTGCGGTGATGGGATCATCAATCAGGCGAGCGAAGAATGCGATGACGGCAACACGATCGCTGGCGACGGCTGCAACGGCCTGTGCAAGGTCGAGCCCAACCACAAGTGCCCCATCGATCCCAACGATCCCACACATAACCTGCCATGCGTCGTTAGCTTCATATGCGGCGACGGCGTCGTAAACCCTGGTGAACAATGTGACCAAGGCAAGTATCAAGGCAGTCCGGGTTGCTCGGCAGACTGTACGACACAAGACCCCGGTTACAAGTGCTTGCCCGCCCAACAGTGCGTAGCGCTTTTCCAATGCGGCAATAGCCGCATCGAAACCGGCGAAACCTGTGATCCCCCCAATCCCGGTAATGGTTGCAGCGCCACATGTCAAAAAGAAGCGGGTTGGAGCTGCAAGCCAGGCTCGTGCACCAAGCTTCCCTATTGTGGAGACGGCATAGTACAGGCTGATCAGGGCGAGAAATGCGATCAAGGCCAGTATCAGGACGCACAACACCCTGGATGCTCCAAGGATTGCTTGTCGATGGACGCCACGTGCACATGCGTCCCTGGCAAGGCTTGCGTGTGCCAGACGCCCGTTTGCGGCGACGGCATCGTTCAGGTGGGCGAGCAATGCGACGACAAGAAGAGTACCTATCCGGGCTGCTCAGACACTTGTCAGCTCGAGCCAGGCTACAAATGCCCCTTTGCCGGTGCGCCCTGCGTGCCTGTGTGCGGCGACGGCATTTTGGTGCAACCCGCAGAACAATGCGATCCAGGCGCCAAGATAGCCAACGTGGCAACGGCTTGCTCCGCCGATTGCTCCGTTAAGCCCGGTTGGGCATGTGATGCGACCAGTTGCCATCAGACGGTGTGCGGCGACGGCAAGGTCGAGGGCACCGAGGGTTGCGACCCGACGCCAAAGAACAATGACCTCGGCGACGGCTGCACGGCAAACTGCCAGGCCGAGCCAACCTGTCCGGCCGCAGGCGGTGCCTGCACGACCAAGTGCGGCGACGGTCTGATCCTTGGCACCGAAGCGTGCGACGATGGCAATGCAGTCAACGGCGACGGCTGCTCGTCAACGTGCCAAGTAGAAGCTGGCTTCACGTGTACGCAGCCGGCTCTCGGCGACACCATGGTCGTACCCATGGTCGTACGCGACTTCAATGCCGGTGCCGACTTCGAAAAGGGTTCGACGTTCGCAACTGGCCTTTACTGGGCAAACCAAGGGCTACTCAAGACGTCACTAGACGCCAATGGCCTCAAGCCCCAACTGAATTCAACTACCGGGACGTTGAATGGCAAGACGGGCCAAGATTCGGGCATTGCCAGCGCAGCCAGCTACGCACAATGGTACAGCGACACAGCGACCGGTCCGAACACGTACAAGGGAACGCTTGCGCCTTCGCTCAACTTGTATCTGATCACCAATTCCGATCCGCCAACGTATGTGAATCGCTATGGTAACAATGGCGATGGTCTCACCAGCGCGCAGTACCAGCGAACGTCGGGCTTGACCGATCACTTCTGCGGCACCGTGGGCCAAGAAGATCATGATCCTGTCACTGGCGCCCCAATTCCTTGCACGTTCTGCCCGTTTGACGACCCGGTGTGTGGCACGCCTCAATGCGACAAGTGCCCCAATTACGGGCCCAATAACACTTGCGCCACGGCATGCGTAAGCAACGTCCAGTCAACGGACTGCACCACGAATCCCAACTATCTGCAGTGCTACTCGGATGGCAAGCAGTACTACGGCGTTTACATTGTGACCCAATTCGACGGCAACCCGCTCTTCTTCCCAGCAGACGCGTTTCCAAAGCCTTGGAGCCCCGATGCACAAGGGCAAATATCCGGCAACTACGACAGCAGCTGGCCAATGGATCCAGTTGTGGGCAGAACCCATAACTTCAGTTTCACCACTGAGGTACGGTTCTGGTTCAAGTACGACAAATCAAAGACGTTCAAGCTCATGTTCGTCGGCGATGACGACGTCTGGGTCTTCATGAACAAGAAACTCGCCGTGGATCTGGGTGGCATTCACACCGCGGTACAAGGCACCTTGACGCTCACCAATGGCAACGGCTCAGTTGTCGTCACCAGCACCTGGCCAACCGACAGCATCGTCACCATCCCGGCCACTACGGTTAACCTCGGGCTGCAAGACGGCCAAGTCTACGAGATCGTCGTATTCCAGGCGGAACGTCAGACGAAGGCCTCGAGTTACCAGCTAAGCCTTGGCGGTTTCAATGCGGCCAAGAGCGTGTGCAAGCCGGTCTGTGGCGGTGCCAACCCGGGGGTTTCTCCCGGTGAGCAATGCGACAATGGCGATGCGGGCAACTGCGATCCCACGACCAGCGACTGTTACAACAAGTGCACCACTTCGTGCACGTTGGGGCCGCGTTGCGGAGACGCAATTGTGCAAACTGCCGATGGTGAGCAATGCGACAATGGCACGAACACCGACGGCTACGCTGCTGCTGGCTCCAACGCCTGCACGCCAAGCTGCACGTTGCCCCCCAATTGCGGCGATGGAAAGGTGCAAGTCACTTACGGCGAAGAGTGTGACAACGGCGCGAGCAACAGCGACACGGCGTACGGCGGCTGCACGACGAAATGCAAGTTCGGGCCCTCTTGCGGCGACGGCGTCGTCAACGGAGACGCCACCCATCCAGAAGCCTGCGATGACGGCGTGAACGACGGAACCTACAACACCTGCAGCCCCGGGTGCACTCCGCCCCCGCGCTGCGGCGACGGCGTTGTGCAGGCAGACTGGGGCGAGCAGTGCGAGCCCACGATGACAGACGACCCGAGTTGTACTGCTGACTGCAAGTTGCCCGGCTCTTGCGGCGATGGGGTAGTCGATACAGCAGCGGGCGAAGTCTGCGACTACGGAGCGGACAAGAACGACGGAAGCTACGGCGGCTGCAACGCCAACTGCACGCCGGCAGACTACTGTGGCGACGGCGTGACCAACGGGCCCGAGAAGTGCGACCTTGGCAACGATGCCTCCAAGGGCCCTGGTAACTACAATGACGGATACTACGGTGGCTGCACGTCAACGTGCCAACTTGGGCCTCATTGTGGTGACGGCACCGTGAACGGCCCCGAGGAATGCGACGACGGTGCCAACAACGGAAGCGTGACGAGCCGCTGCACCACGCAGTGTCTGATCTACCGAGACCTCCCGCCGAGTTAGCGCCTTGCACAGCGGCCCTGCCCAGAAGCTGGCGCGCCTTTGGGACGCCAGCTTCCCGGGGAGGGGTATAGGGCGCTTAGAATTGTTCCCGTCGAGTAATTCGCAAGTCTTGGAGTGCCCTCGCAAATTGCCGCGCGGCAGGGTCGGGTCCCTGCGCGCCAAGGCAAGTTCGCGCGTTTCTACTCGAAATCCTAGTGGAGACGCATTGTCCGCCGAGAACTAGACTTGCTACAGCGCGGCCTGTTGCTGGGCGAATGTCAACAGCGTGGCGCTGCCGGCCGTGACCGTGACGCTGCCAGGAATTGCAACCACGCGCCACTGAACGGTCCAGGGAGTGCTCGAACCATTGGCTGCGATTGTCGCGTAGGCGCCCTGAGCTTCGAGTTCCATGTAACCGGACCCAGGGTAAACTTGAGTGTCACTCTCATTGGACGCAGCGGCACTCTGTGCGATATCCGGGTACTTGATTAGCAACAGGTTGCCTCCGAGCGCATAGGCGAGCCAAGTATAGCTCTGCCCGGAGACGCCGCCATCCGCGAGGATTTTAGCGCCGCTTGTGCTCACAATGGATGTTTGATTGGTGTCGTTGATCCACTCATAGCCACCTGACGGCGACAAGACCCATTGAGGGCTCGTCGTGTTGCTGACAAGCGATGTCAATGGGAAAAACACGATACCGCCGCGGGGCGCGCGTGTGATCTGCCATGGGGCGGCCTGGATTTGCTTGCTTTGAGCTTTGATCGTGTACGTGAGACTTATCCAACCCGTAGCAGCGTCGGCCGTGATGGCTTTGGTAACGCTCGCGCCTAGCGTGGCGTCGGCCGTGCCAACCAAGTTCAAAACTGTGCCGTCAACCGTGGCCGCGTAGGCGGCGCCGTCAATGGCGGTCAACGGCGGCCAAATGTTACTGCCGCCCGGCGTCCCGTCCCAACCCGACTGGGGGCTAGTCCAAAACGTGGATCCCGAACTATTGCAGGTGGCGTTGGGATCGTAGGCGCCCGTGCAAGCATACGGCACAATGATGTCAGTGCTGCCCAACTTCAGCGACGTAACACGCGCTCCAATCTGCGGGTTTACATCGAGTGTGACGTTGCAGACCTTCAGCTGGTAGTCCGAGGCAGAGACTGACGTGAGTGTCACCGGCGCACACGACGAAGAACCGCCCGCGGTTGCCCCACCAGTCGCAGCACCACCGGCGGCTGTGCCTCCCGTTGCGGGACCACCCGCTGCGGCGCCACCCGTCGCAGATGATTTGCCACCTGTCGCAGACCCAACTGTTGTCACGCCGCCAGTAGTTGGGGAATTACCACCGGTTGCGGCACCACCCATGCCTGCACCGCCTGTGGCGGCGCTGGTCACGACTGCGGACGAACCGCCGGTTGCGGCGGGGTTACCGCCAGTTGCGCCAATTGGCAATGTGCCGCCGGTCGCTGCTTGCCCACCCGTCGTCGGGGCACCGCCCGTCGCCGAAACGGCAGAACTTCCGCCCGTCGATGCACCGGTGCCGCCGGTTGCATGCGCACCTCCTGCATTACCGCCCCCGACACCAGGGCCCGAGCTTCCGGAATTGTCGGTGCCTGAGCAGGCGAGCGTGAGCGCGCACAAGCTGGTTACCAATGTGAGCTGCTTGAGGGGCTTGTTTGCGGCTACGGGGTTGATGATCTCGCGGGCCATATTTGCCTCTGCTGTTTATTGTAGTGGTTGATCGCTCAATCGAAGTCTCAGCAATTGCGCAGGGGTGGACCGCTCGAGCTTGGAGAGCTGCCCGAGCCCCGCGCCTTGCTCAGTTTCACACCTGAACTTCGAACGCGGGGCCGTGATCTTTGGGCAAGAGCGCACTACGTCTGAATGGTTTGAATGATGCAGTTGGCGCTGCACGGGGCGTTTGGTCCGTTGTTCTTCCCGTCGTCGCACTGTTCTTGCGGTTTCTGCGTGACACCATCGCCGCAGCGCGGGCCCAATGTACAGTTTATGAGGCAGCTGCCATACGGCGCAGCATTCAGTGGTGCATTACCGCCACCATGAGTTGCGTCGCCATAGTCGCATTGCTCCGGCGGATTCTGTGTGACCCCGTCGCCACAATAGGGCGCGTCTTGGCAGTCACTGGTGCAACCGCCGTAGGAGCCGTCATTGACGCCGTCGTCACAAGTTTCCGGCGGCTGAACAATGCCGTCGCCGCAAACCGCTGGGATACCGCACGTTGCCGTGCAGATCCCGTCGATGCCATTCTGATCGCCGTCGTCACAGCTCTCGCCGTATTCCATCTGGACAACGCCGTCACCACAGCGCGGACCCAAAACGCAGCCCACGTCGCAGAAGCTGTAGCCGCCAGTGTTCACGCCGTCGTCGCACTGCTCGCCACAATCCGGACCATGGCCTGTTTGGCTGGTATCGCCGTCATCGACAATGGCATCACCGCAATATGCATTGAGCGTGCAACTGGTGCTGCAGCCGCCGCACTGTTGGTCAACGTTGCTAGTGCCGTCATCACATTCTTCGCCCGGCTGAATCACGCCATCGCCGCAACGAGGGGGCAGCTTGCAACCCGGAGCGCAAGCGCCCGGCGTGGTGCTGCTAGCCGTAACGGTTGTGTTCTTGCCGTCATCGCACTGTTCAGGCCCGTTCTTGACGGCATCGCCACAGAATGGGCCCCATTTGCATTGCGTAGTGCAACCACCGTAGAGCGTGTCGTTGTTTGAGCCAGGGCAGTCCTTGGGTAAAGCGACTGTCCCGTCGCCACAGTCGCACTCTTCGCCAGCGGTTACAATGCCATCGCCACATTGCGGGGTGCAAACAGACCGAGTGGTAGTAAAGCCCGACAATGTGAGCTGGTAATTTGACTCACGCGGATGCACATCGGCGTGGAATACGGCGATTTCATACGTGTTTCCCGCCGTTAGACCGGTGCCGAAACTCGCCGTACCCGACAGGCGCTCGTGGGGTGCGCCGAGGTCCAGCGCGAGCTGACCATTGATGAACACCCACACGTCGTCATCACCGAAGAACGCGAGGGTTCCTGGCGTCCCGTTATAATGGAAGAGGTAGCGCGCTTCCGTCGTTGTATAGAAGTTTCGCATCGTGCCAATTACGGGCGCAACCGGCCCACCCGTACCGGCGGTCTTGGCCGTGTAGGAACCTAGCGGGTCCCACTGGCTCGGCACTGCGGTGCCGGCCGCAGCCTCGCAGTTGGTGGCGAGAGCGGGCAGCCAATAGGGCCAGATATTGCAAACCTTGGGCCGTGGCTGACTCTCAAGCGGGAAGAATCCGGCGGTAATCGTGGTTTGCGTTCCCATGAAAATCGCATGAATGTCGTCATAAACAGTGCGACCTGCCGCACCCGCGGGTGCCCCCGGCACGCTGCTGCTAAACTGATAGGTCCCGGTTCCGGTTGCTGCCAGCTCTAGTGTGCCCAATACCTTGGTGCTGAACGTTGAGTCCGCGTACCATTGCTTGAAACTGTCAGCGCTCTGAATGACCGTCACCGTAGTATCAATACGCAAATGGTGGTTCCCCACGCTTGTGACCCAACAATCCCCAATGCTCGACACTCCAGCTAACGGTGTACAAACGGCGGTGCTGGTGGGATCTGTGGGACAGGTACCGAGTACCCCCGTGTTGTCCCAGTCGGTGAACACGCAAGGGCAAGTGCCTTTGGCGTAAACTGGCTTCCCATTGGCGTCGAGCGTATTTTGCACCAGCCCCAGGCAGGGCCCCGTTTCGTCTGAATTCGGACAAGCTTGCCCAGCGGTGTAGGCAATCCGGGTTCCGCCCGCATTCGGAACACAAGTGGTCACCGTGGCACCCGGGGCCACGCCAGTCGTGCGCCCGCCGGTTGCGGGTGCGCCGTAGAAGAAGAAGTCTGGGTGGCCCGTCGAAAGATTATGTCCGTCAAAATCACGATAAATAACCGGCAATACCAGACATTGAAGACCCGAATTGCTCGGACATGGCTGAGCGTCGCTCTGCGTCGTGGGGGTGCATGTGAAACCTGCCTCTACCTGACAAGTCGCCGAACACCCATCGCCACTCAATTGGTTTCCGTCGTCACAAGCTTCACCCGTGTCCACATTGCCGTCGCCACAAGTCTGCGTACAGGGACCTGTTACACCCGAGGCATTGCGACACTTGGGCTCATTGGTGCACGTCTTGGAACAACCCTTGCCATCGCCGTAAAAGAGGCCGTTTGGGCCAGTGCACCCCGTTGGCAACTTGGTCGCGTCAGTCCCGCAGTCGCAAGATTCGCCGGTTTCGACGACACCGTTGCCGCACTGCGCTTTGGTACAGGTCGAAGGCGTGCCAGTGCAGCCCCAACCAGGCTCTTTCTGGCAAGTCGCAGAACAGCCATCGCCGTTGGCAGGGGGCTTGCCGTCATCGCAAGTCTCAGGGGGAGTTATTACGCCGTCACCACACAGTGCGATGCAAGCTTTGCCCGGCATGCGGCATTGCCAACCCGCTTCAACCTGACAAGTCGCTGAACAGCCATCGCCCGCTTTGGTGTTGCCGTCGTCGCACGTCTCCGTATTCTCGAGGATGCCATCGCCGCATCTAGATGTGTCAGTGCACGGTTTGCCGGCCGTCGGACAGCTGCAGTACGAAGCTTCGATTTTGCAGGCGCTCGAACAACAATCGCCGGCTTTGGTGTTGCCGTCGTCGCACTCTTCGCTGCCTTCGACCTTGCCGTTGCCGCAAACCTGCATCGGTTTGCATCCAACGGGAAGCGCACGGCACACGTACCCGCTTGTAACGCTGCAGTCGGATTCGCAACCTACGCCCGTGCCATTGGCGGGGCCCAGATCGCAGCCTTCGCCGGGTTCAACGCGCCCGTCGCCACAACCGGCCAAACGTTGACAATCCGATGTGCTCGTCGGGTCGTTGGGGTTGCTGCCCGGGCAGTACCAGCCTGATTCGACGTTGCACTTCGAGTCACAGCCGTCACCGGATTTGGTGTTGCCGTCATCGCAGCCTTCACCGGTTTGCCGAATTCCGTCACCGCAAATGATGGTGGATTTGCAAGGCTGCCCGGCTGTGGGACACACCCAGTTAGGCTCGATTTTGCAAACGCCCGAGCACCCGTCGCCGCCGATTCGGTTTCCGTCATCACAGTTCTCGTTATTTGACGCCTGGATGATGCCGTCGCCGCAATACGGTCCAGCGTCTACCACTTGGTAACACGGGCCAGCGTCGGCTTTGCACGCCCCACTCGCTCCGCCCCCTGCCTTTGCGCCACCCGTCCCGAACCCGAACGGACTCCCACCCATCCCGGTACCACCGACGCCGCTGGTTGTTCCACTCCCGCCCACGCCGGGGAACCCTCCTTGCGGTGACGAAGAACAGGCCCACGACAGGCCAACGAGGACCAACGAGACAAGAAGTGATTTCTTCTGAGCGACGAAGTTCATAGGCATGACGACCCTCCCGAATTCGGGGACACACGTTGAACCGAAACTAAGTCAAGGCTTCAGCCTTGAACACGCGCCAACGAAGAATTCTACAAGTAGGCTAAAGCGTCGGCGCCGCACCCGATCAACCTTACCAGCTAGGCTACGGCTCCATCTAATTCCCACATCTATGGAGCCTAATCAACCGATTCGTTGCGTTGGGATCGTTGCCATGAGAAATCAAATCACTCAGTCAAGTCACGCCGCTCGCGTTCGTTCTGAACGGGGCTTTGGACACCCGCTGATCGTGACGTACGGACCTTTAGTCCATCGAACGCGATCAACCCTCGCGGCAAAATGCCAACTCGGCTGTGTGCTTCGGTTGCCTTTGGACCAAAGGCGTTCCGAAGAAAACGATGCCGCAAGTGTAGCGTTGGGCTTTTCGAGGGTTCATGCGCGCAGCGAAGCGCTTGTTGTTGACCGCCCGTGAGGTAAGTGTTTAGCGTGAAACGTGGGTGGACATGCCCCCTCGCGATTCACCTCGTTGGGTTGGTGTTTTCCATATGCCGTGACGGCACGCGCTCTTCCATGCTTAGCTCCGCGCCCAACTTTGAGGCAGTCAGCCATGGGCATTGAACGCGTCCCCAGCCGTACCCGAAGCGCGCCGAGGATTCTGTTGTTCGACATCGACGGCACGTTGCTGTCTGCCAATGGAGCGGGGAGGCGCGCATTGTCGTTGGCATTCGAAGACGTCTGCGGCCGCGGCGACGCCGTGGACGGCATCGATTTTCGCGGCATGACTGACACCTTGCTCATCGAACAGGCACTCGCTGCTCAGTCGAGTTCAGGCAGATCTTTCAATATCGACGATATCTATGCTGCCTACTTGCGACACCTCGAGCGGGAACTCGCCAAGTCTCATACGGCACGTGCGTTGCCCGGCGTCAAGTCACTGCTGGACGCGCTGCTTGCGCAAGGCAGACAACTGGCCATAGGTCTTGGCACGGGGAACATTGAACAGGCCGCTCACATGAAAGTGAACCGCGTGGAACTCGGCGGCTATTTCGCATTCGGCGGGTTTGGCTCGGATCATCGCATGCGCAGCGAAATCATTCGTATTGGCGCTGTGCGCGGCAGCCTTCGGCTTGGCTGCGCGTTGGCGGACTGTCAGGTGGTCGTCATCGGCGACACGTTTCACGACGTCGATGCTGCGCTGGCCATTGGGGCGCGTGCCATCGGCGTGGGAACGTCCGGCAGAACACCGCAGGAACTGCTCTCACGAGGCGCTGCGCACGCGTTCGAGACGCTGCAGGACCCGGCTGCCCTGGCCGCGCTACTCGACTAGGCCTACTGCTCGTAGTGCGGCGCCAGGCTTTCGTAGAGCGCTGGAAATGAGCTTGAGGGGCGATTGTTGATTTGCTCCTCCAACATATCGAGACGAGCGTGCCAGCCGGCGCTAGATGTCGAAACGTAGGACTTGGGGAGCCCTGCGTGGGTCAAGAGCAGCAACACGTCGCGACCCCGTCTTTCGAGTTCGAAAATGACATTCGAAATCGTGGCAGCGTCGGTCCAGTAGTAAGCGAGCGAGTCGGGCGGCTGACAATGCGTGACGACCCCGCTGATCACGGCGCTTGGTTGGCCCGCGCGCTCACGCGTGTCGAATCGAAGCTCGACGTAGCCGCCGACGTGCAATTGGATCTCGCCTTTTGCGAGCCAAGTCGCCAACAACTCGGGCCGTGTGAGGTAATCCCAGACTCGTTCCGTTGGCCCGGGGAACAATCGCTCGAAGCGGATTGTTCCCGTATTGGCGATCGTTCCAAAGGCGTTCATTGAGATGACTCCTTTCCGAGTCGCGGAGCACTTGGCCGTCCGCCCTCGTCACTGCAAGCCTCGGAGTGCTTTCGATATTCCCAAGAAATCGGCAGTTCTAAGAAGCCGGAAAGAAACGCGCCGCTCGCGCCAGTAGGACCCTCACTTACGTAGCGTCATTATGACATGGGTCGAGAGCACTTGTCACTGACGAATGGGACAATTCTCAATTGTGGGAAACCCCATGGTGAATGGGGTTGGGGCGGCGACGCAGTGACCATTGAAACCGAGCGGTGCGGCAATGGCGGTGCATTGCGGTATCAAGCTGGAGCGGCCCGGTTAAGCTAGCGATCTGTTCAGCTGCCGCCAGTCTTCTTGGCCTTGCGGGCCTTCTCGAGTTTGTCCAACACATCCAGCGGGTTGGCGGCGGGCGTTGTATTACTTGGATTGCCCGAAGCGGCAGACCTGACCGACTGATTTGGCTCAGAGACTTTCGAGCGCTTCTTCACTTCAGCCCAATTCGAGTTGACGGACGCTGCGTGCTTGACAAACGCCTCGGAGAACGACTCTCTTTGGGTGTTATTGTCCGAAGCGGGCGTGGCTTCGGGCACCGCCCCCGAGGCAGCGGTCGCGGCGGCTACTTTGGGTGTGGCCTCTGCACCGTGGGCCACAGCGGGTAATCCCTGTTGAACGGGGACGACATTCGCGGCACGCGAGCGCTCTTCCTCAAGTCTCGTTTGGTGCTTTGAGCGAATCAACAAGAGTCCTACGATGAGCGCCAGCAAAGCCGTACTCGCAACCGCAATCATTCGCCAGCGCGCAATGAAGAAACTCTGGGTGGGCTGTATAGGTTCCAACTCGACGATCAGCTGCTCTTCTATTGCCGAGTCGCTGGGCGGCTGCGATTCAATCCGGGCGTCTCGAACACCAGAGTGCTGCTGCAACACTTGGGGTGCTTGCGCCTGCTCCGCGGTGGTCGGGCCATGCTCGTTCGATGGGGCCGTCTCCTTCGATTGAGCGGTCTCGATCGCACTCTCGGACGCGGTCGCAGGCTCGAGCGGCAAAGCAACACCCCTTTGTGCAAGTAACTGGGGTTTCTCTGCGACGGCGGCGAACGGTTCCTGGTTCGAATCAGTCTGCGCGGTTAGGCCGGAGGTCGCAGACTCACCCGACGCGGCGGGCACTGACTCAGAGTGAGCTGGTTCCGGTTCAGCCTGACCGCCGCCCGTCGGGGGCAAAGACACTTCTACGTCGATTGGCGCCGGCCCGGCGACTATGTCTGCCGAGCGGACTCGGCGTTCGCTCGACGGAGCTTCTTGCTCAGACGATGGCGCGACGCTCTGGCTGTCGGACGCCGTGCTCTCGCTAGACTGGGCAACCGGATCCGCAATGGCTGACTCTGCTACGGCCGCGTCTTGTTGCCCTGTCAGCGAGTCTGCAGCCTCGTCAATTCTCGGTGGCTCGGAATCGGCCGGCGGCGGCGAGCGCACGATTAGTGACTCGAGCGGCACCGGTGTTGTTTCGATTATCATCGAATTCGGTGGGGTACTCGCATGAGGGACGGTGCCCGCAGCTTCTGGCATGACTTGTGCTGGCTGCGCCACGTCGGTCTCATCCCAACCCGCGTCCAAATCCTCTTGGCTCAATGAGGACATAGATCACCTCGCTCCAATCTGGGCTCTAGTGCCGCGATTCATCAGAACTGAGGGGTCCTTTGGACCGGCCGCTACGCGGCCATCGCGGCACTATCCTCATTACCTTGGGGTTTTCAGGGTACTAGTGCCTTAGATTCCCGAAAACAGATTAGCGGATCGCCGACAATTTGTTACTGACGCACATGACGGGGAGCAATTTGCACTCCGCCCGGATTTCTACCGTCCTGGAGGTTTCCGAACATCCATGGGCGCGCAAGACCCGACGGTCGGCGCTTGCGGGCTACCGGCTGCCCCGCGCAACCATCAGCTCCAGGTCCTCTTTGAGGCTCTGTAAATCCTCCTCGTGTTCCACTTCCTGCTCCAAGATCCCAAGGGCCATGTTGTGCGTCACCATGTCCTTGTCCTTGGTCGCGTCCATCAAGCCCTTGTACGTCGAGATGGCGCATTGCTCCCCGGAGATGTTCTGGTCCAGCAGAACCGCCACGTAGGGATCGTTGGGGGCGTCGTATTTGCAGGGGCTCAGGGAAAACCATTCCTTGGGGTCGGTCACCGGAGCACCGCCCAGTTGAATGATGCGGTTCGCAACGAGCGTGGCGTGATTGAGTTCCTCGGTCGCGTGCAGCGTAAGTTCAGCAGCCACCGCGTCTTTCATGGGGCCCTTGATGAGTTTTGCGCCAAGCCAATACTGGTAGTAGGCAAGCCATTCGCTTGCATACGCTTGGTTGAGCATCAATAACAAGTGGTTGACGTCCATGCCAACGATTTCACGCCCTCGAGTACCCATATCAGATTCTCCTATCTTCGGTCGGGCCGTAGTAGCACCGAATCACCCGGCAGGCAGGCAGACTCCTACCATCGCGTCCGTTGGGGCTTTTTTGGGGCATTCCGTCACGGATAGGCCAAGCGAACTCAAGCAACCGCAGGGCGGCGTTTCCGTGACGCCGTGGCAAAAAAAGCGTGCGACTATCGCCTGTTCGCCGATTCATCCGGCGTCGGGAATGTCGCCACTCACGTCGGGGATGTCCGTAGGCGGCGGGGGTGTCGTGCCGTTGTTCGGATCTTGCGCGTCCGTCATCGTCTGATTGGGATCCGCGGGGGGCAGCTCTGGCTGGCGCAGATTCACGTCACAGGCACTGACGTCGCCGACGACACTCACTTGGGTGCAGCTGTCGCCGCCGATCCCGTCGAGCGGGCAATCATAAACTACGCGGTAGGTCTGGTCGAGCGCGGCGCTCCAGCATTGATTGACGACCCAAGCATGCCCTTGCGGTACGTCGCCACTGGTGACGATCATGTCGGCACGGCCGCCGATACCCTTGCTGTGCCGTATGCGCGCAAGCACAAGTTCCGGCGCGTCGGTGGCCGTTCCCTCGACATTGCCGTGATACGCAAGCCGGACGCGGTTGACTTCATTGGCGAAGTGAACCTCTTGCAGTAATGCGTCAATGCCCGGGTTGACTGTAGGGTCAGGCGTAAAGTTCTTCACGGCGAAGGCCAGCGTCGTGGCGAGCGGACCGTGGGCGAAGCCGACAAGAATCTTGCCCTGGGCAGTGACGGTCGGGTCCACTGCGCTAAGCATGTCTAGATCGAACCCTGCGACACCGACGCCCCGGCGCGCGCGCGCGCCCACCGCAATTTCGCCGGCTGCAATGCGTGAGTAGGCCGTTGCCGTCCCGGCTACGCGGGCGTCGAGGCGCCATTGGAAGTCGCGTGGCTCCGGGCGGCGTATGAAGAAACGGAACTCTGTGTCACCGCGAACGACTGGCCCCCACATGCGCACGTCCCCAACCTTGTACGTGGGCTGAGTATTTTTGACCATCGCGGCAATGGACAGAAGTGAGGCGCGCAGCGCCTGGTTCAAATCGCGCACGGCCTCGCGCGCGCCGTTGAGATCGGCAGTGCCCGTGCTGCCAGCATCACCCGTTACCGTAGCCAATTCGTCGGCGGCAATTGCTTGCGGATCGATTTCATCGTCGGGCGTCGCGAGGCCTTCGCTGCTCGAATCGCCGGTGATTCGCATTTGAACAGCGGCCAGTTCGGGCGCTCCGTCCGCGTAGTCGTCGCTGGGGGTTGTGTTCGATTCTGAACTACAACCACCGAAAAGCAGCGTGGCGGCAAGGGCTGGAAGGACCGTGGACTTACGACGCAGATTCATAGCCATGATAATAACTCCTGTTTCTTGCGGACGGATGTTGTCTTTTTGAACAAACGGGGCCCTAGCCGAAGTCGGACTGTGGGTTGGGTTGTTAATGCAGGCGAAGCGTTAAGCGTCTTTCAAATTCAGCGCAACGAGGTCTAATCGAGGCTTGGCAAGCCCTGTCCAATCAGGGCAGAAGAACGTTCATTGTCGTCGAGTAGGCCATTGTCGTTTAGATCCGTGTACAGCGTGCTACGCCCGCCGATGCGGCTACGAATTAGGTCGTACAGCACCGGGTGACGATCGATGTCAATCACGATAATCCGCAAGACCGTCCCCAGTGGCTCGCTGTTTTCGGCATCGAGCTCAGCCTTTGCGAGCCAACGGCGCGGCCGCAACGCCCAAATGACCGACGACGCATTGGATGCGTCCCACTTGACGCCGGGCTCAGGACGCATGTGTAGCGTCCCTTGCATTGCGGCATACAGGATGAAGAGCGTGCCGTCGTTGCGCAGCCCGGAAAACAGCATGGATTTCCCTTGTAGCGCCGCATTGGGCGCGCTCGTCGTCAGCGGTGCGTCAAGGCCACAAAAGCCTCCGGGCGGTATGGCTACGGTCGGCAACGCCAGCGATGCGGTCTTGAGTGTTACGAGGTCAACCACGATCGGACCGGGAGCGGTCACGTCGCCGTCGGACGGGTCGCAGGGGATGAAATGCAACTCGCCGAACGCGAGCACGGCGTGGCGAACCTGCGAATCATCTAGTTGATCGGTCGTGTCCGTCGCCCCGGGTTCTGCAGTGAGATCATTTTGCACGCTCACCGTCATGCTGTCGCCCGGGTTTCCAACGCCCGTTGACTCACAGGCGGACACGCCAAACGCAAACATCGCAAGGTAGGATAGTCGAGCCAAGCGCTTCATTTCTGCGTCATCTCCCCGTCGCTCGACAGCGGAAACCATTGGACATTGAGCTGATACACGGTAGTGCCTTCGGGCTCGGCGTCACAGAGTTCCGTGAGCGCCTCGCGAAACTGATGAATACGTTCCTTGACTTGCGCGGCCGTTTGGGCGCTCACACACACAGTCAAGGCCGCCAGGTCCCGCAATTTCGCCGGAATGTCGTCGATTGATTCCGCGGCGCGCTGTAGCATTTGCTTGTGAAAATTGGCGGCTCCAATCGCGCTCACTTCGTGTTCAGTGGTCAGCGTGGGCTCGCCGCGAACCCAGCGACCGCTTGCGGCGTCGCGCTGCAAAAGGCCCAGGCTCTGCAACAACTCGAGTGAGTGCGCTGCCTGTGACGGCGATATCGTTGGTCGCAGGCACTTGGCGATCCACTTGGGATCCTCCTGAAAATCTGCACGGGCGGCCAATTCGCGAATTGCCGGATGGTACCAATGGGAAAGATACGTCAGCAGCATGCCGTCGATGCGACGCGCCGTCCTGAAGCGGCGCGATGCCGCAATGCGCTCGAAGGCGCGGTTCTTTTCCACGCTGTCCGCCGCTTGTGCGAACGCGACCAGGTCGGCGAAGAACTCGCGCTCGGAACCCGTCAGCCCGAGCGCGTCGGCGAACTTGGGCACGGTCTCGGCGCCAAGGTTGCGGTCGCCATCCATCACGAGTTTGAAGAAGTTAGGCGAACGCAGGCCGGCCCGCTTCGAAAATGTTCGAAACGAAAAGCCTGCTCGCGTGCGCTTGTGAGCTTCGTAATAGCCGCGTAAGTAGGCTCGATAGTCCAAGAAGTCGAACACGCTGGGCGCGACTTGCTGGGAGCTCTTGGGCACGCGGCGCGTCATCATCACAATGGACTGTGCAACACGCCGAGGCTGCTGGCAAGAGACTCGCCGAACTATCAGAATACAGGTTGAATACGGAATGGCATAAATAGCGGATATCACACGGAGGCCATTGGGCCGTCTCTACTATCTTGTATACACTTGGACTCTTTGGGGCCTCGGCGCTGCCGGCACGACAACCGGTACCCAATCGACGTAGACTTCGCCCATGAGGATTCGAACGCGCGCATTCTTCGTGGTTTCAGTCTGTTTGGGTTGTGGCGGCACGCAGACACGGGACACATCGGGTAAAAGCACCTCGGGCGGGTCAAGCAAGGAAAAGGATTGCCTGGCCGCTTCGGCTTCCCACTCCGAGCCGAAACCGGATGCGCCCAACCGTATTTCAGTATCGCACCTCATCGTGCGCCACGCTGAGCTCGCGCATCCCGACGGCGCCACGCGGACGCGCGGTCAAGCGTGTTTGCGCGCGCTCGAAGCGCTGAACAAGCTAAAGGACGGCACGCCATGGGCCGACGTCGTCAAGGAGTACAGCGACTCTCCGGGACCCAATGCCGGAGGCCTGGGCAGCGTCACCAAAGACGACATCGATCCAAGTTTTGCCGCGGTCGCCTTCTCGCTCGATGTCAACGAGATATCCTACGTCGTCGAGACTTACCGCGGTTTTCACGTCATCATGCGCACGGAGTAAGGCCCCCGATCGCCCCCATTTCAATCACCGCGCCGACTTCAGCGACCGAATATGGCGCACTAGGGCCGAGAGTTGCGCGTCGTTGTAGTCGTCGCCAAACGCCGGCATCATGCCCTGCCCCTTGACGATCGTCTGCTTGATTTGCGAATCGCTGATGCTCGATTGAAAGGCTGGATCGCACAGGTTGCGAGACTTCGCGGTGGAACCGACCGCAATGCCGCCACAACCGTCCGCACCATGGCAGCGCGCGCAGGCGGAAGCGTAAATCAAGGAACCATCGATGGCCGCGCCGGAGTCGTCACTATGGCGTTGGCACGCGCAAGGAAGCAACGCAAGTCCGAGTGATGCCCACGACAAAGAAAGATGCCGTGCGACGCGTTTGGATATCACACGCCGAAGTTACGATGCTGTCCCCACATTGCAAGCCATGTCTGACGCGGGGCCTCACCGCGACGTTGGTCGGCGCCCCCAGGTTGCAACCCGACGCGGAACGTCTCAGCCGTACCCCGGGACGTCCCGGGCTCGCAATGTGGCCACAGCAACACCTCCCGTGCCGCGGGCGACGACGCAGAGCGCGTCGTCGAGAGACGCTGGGGTCCACGTCACACACGGGCCTTCCCCATGTACGCTGCCCTCGCTCTGCCAACGGAGGCTTACGTTGACTTCGTCACTGTGTAGCTGCACGCTGACTTGACCCGCTTCGACCTTGCCTTGTATGCGCACAGTCGGCGGGTCGAAAAGCGCCAGATCGCTCGAGCGCAATAGGTGGCGCGGGCCGGAGTTTCGCCAGTTCTCGACGACTACCCCGACGTGCGAAGATGAGTTTGATGCGTCAGGCGGAGCCGGATCGACGATACACGCATGCGCGGTGTTGTCAACGTCTGACGATAACGCCGCACTTGCATTTTGTCCGCCGACTGTCGGGGCCATATCCACGATAAAACCGCCGGCACCTAGGCCTCCAGTCGCTGGCGCGCGACCGCCCGTGCCCACGCCACCACTCGCCGGCGCAACATCGACGATGAATCCGCCAGAGCCCAAGCCTCCGGTCGCTGCCGTGCGACCACCAGTTCCTGGCGCGGCGTCCACGATGAACCCGCCAGAGCCCAAGCCCCCGGTCGTCAACGAGTGACCGCCTGTGCTGACTCTGCCACCTGACGGCACTGGATCAGCGATGAACCCGCCAGAGCCCAATGAGCCACCGGTGGCACGCGTTCCGCCGGTGGGTGGGGCGCCGCCATCAGTAGCGATGAAACCGCCCGTGCTGACATGTCCCCCAGTCGGGCTGCGACCGCCCGTATACGGCGCTGGATCAGCGAACATGCCACCGGTGTTGGTTGAGGTGTAGCTGCTTTGGCCACCACTCGGCGGGACACAGTCGTACACCATGCTGCCCCCTGTGGCTTTGAGCCCGCCCGCAGCCGAATTGCCCCCCACGGTAATCCCCGTCCCCGCGACGCCGCCTGTGCCAGAAACGGGCTTATTTGTGTCATCCGTGCTGCCCCCGCAGGCCTGCAGACTTGCCGCAAAGCAGCCAGCGAGCGTCATGCGTTCGACAATCGCCTTGGCGCGTTCGGGTACCGACGGCGCTCCCGCAGAACGCGGTTGCTCGTTCAACATAGGCGCAGATGTCCGCGATGAGATCGTCCAACACCGCATGCGACACTCGATTGTGCGCAGACACGCGCAGCCCAAGCAGCGCCGTTTCGCGCGTAATGCTGTCGTGATCCGATAGATCGCAGGTCTCGGCGATTCGCACGACGCTTTCGAGAAAGTCCGCCGTGTCGAGGACCACGTCACACGTAACCTTGGCGACCCGGTCGAGTAGCTGCTGCCCCCGGGTCGTATTTACGTTGAAGAACGACCGCAGCAACTGGGCCGTATATCCAAGCCCCATCACGCGATTGGCGACGCCTTCCGCGTCGAAGTTGCGTTCGCGGAAGGCCGCTGCCGCAATACGAAAAGCCAGCTCGGCGCGATCATCGTGGATGCGGTAGTCCCAACCGAGGTAACTGCCAAGCAGCGTACCGCGTTCCCTTACGCGTTCATGCAGCGGCGTGCTGTGGTAGGGTTCGGCGCGGCAGAAGTTGACTGGGATGTGGGCATGACGCCGGATGAAATCGATATTCTCGCGCACATGGTCGAGCGTGACGTCGGGTTCGAAGATCAGTAGATTGTAGCAAACGAAGATGCCGGCATCTTGATAGGCGCTGAGTGCCTGTTCGATCTGCTTGAGTGTCGTGCGACGGCCCAAATGATCGAGCCCGGTTTGGGAACCGTTTTCGACGCCCACGAACATGCGGACAACGCCCAACCGTCTGAGTTCTTTGGCAAGCTCGGGCGTTACGCAGTCCGGTCAACACTTGCCGATGATACCTATCTTACCTACGCCGAGCGCGTCCAGCTTGCGCTTTAGCTCATTCAAGCGAGCCATTGAATCGTGCGGACGCGGCAAGAGTAGGGTTTCGTCGTGGAAGCAGAACAGCGTCGTATCACCTTCGGCGTGCCAGAGGGCCGCCATTTCGGCCGCGAGACTGTCGGTCGAACGCAGGCGCAGTTTGCGGCCACCGCCATAGCGATGAGCGTCCCTGTAGTACGTCGTAATCGCGCAAAACGCACAGCTACCCCAGCAGCCCCGGCTGCCCCAAATCGGCCTAAATGCGAGGCCTAGGTGGCGAGCGGGAGCGCGATAACGGTGCGCGAACGGCAACTGATCGAGATCCGCGCAAAGCGCGCGCGGCGCCGTGCGCAGCGGTTGCCCGTTTGGCGAGCGAATCGCCAAGCCTGACACGCTCGTTAGCGCGTCGCGACCGTTCAAGGCCGCGCACAGCTCGACGATACTCTGTTCGCCTTCATGCAGTACGATCGAGTCTACCGCCGGGTCGTTGTTGAGCACCTCAGCCCAAGCCATCGAAGGATACTGACCGCCGCACGTTATGTGACCGCGGTACCCGCATTGCCGCAACCGTTGAGCAAGCCTCAAGAAGTCGCTCGACCGGTGTTGAAATTGCATTCCTAGTCCGACGAGCCGCGGCCGAGAGCGCAGACATCGCTCGACAACGTCGTCCAGTTCGCCAATTTCATTGAAAGGCGCGACGGTCACCTGATGACCAGCCCCAATCAGCGAAGCCGCAATCATCGAGAGCCCCAGGTTTTCTTCGCAGTCAGAACCCACCAAAGTGACACGCATGACAGACCTCCGGCGCAACCGACAAGCATATTGAGTGCCAACCCGCAGGTCTACAATCTGCCGCTTTTTCTGGCTTTCTTGTGCCAAACTGTGCCATTCGTAGCAACATTTTTGCGGGTATAAGTTATCAATGCACCGGGCCCGGACCGTCGTTCAAGTTATGCTGCTAAGCCTCACTGCAGCAACTTCACGCGCCACTGAGATCAAACGCCCTGCGCTGCCGCAGCCCGCACCCGTTGCTGACAGAACGCCGGTGGCGACACGAAACGTCGCTAGGCCGTCATCGTTCAGGCAACTGTCGCCGATCACCCTCACCAATATCAACGCGCGAAAGGCCGTCTCAACCAGACTCTACACGGACTCAGGTCACCTCGACGAACAGGCAGCGCAACGCCTCGATGCGCTGCTTTGTGATGCGCGCGATCCGGACGACGTGCAGACTCGCTCGATGGACCGGCGCCTGCTCCAACTGTTGTTCCGCGCTGCGTACCACTTTTCCTCGAATCGAATCGAAGTCGTGTCCGCGTACCGAAAAGCCGTACACAAGCAACCGGGGGTGCATGCGCAAGGGCGCGCCATCGACTTCAAGCTGGCGAACGTCGCACCGGCCACCCTGGCGGCTTATCTGCGCACCATCCCACGTGTCGGGGTCGGCATCTACACGCACCCAAGGACGCAATTTGTGCACCTTGACGTGCGCGAGCATAGTTTTCATTGGTTGGACGCGTCGCCGCCCCGGCGCCACTGGCGCGAAAGGAACATAAGCTCGAAGGCCCTGCCCGCGCTCGACGCCCATTACCGCCACGCCGACGACTGGCCTGAAGGGTTAGCGCCACCCGATTAACGGCCTAGAAGCGAAAAACTCATTCATCTTGAGTCATTTTTCCCCCGGCCTCGCCGGCTGGGGAAAATTCCCATTAGCGGCGTTTAGTCCGGGTGAATCCCCCGGGCATCGGCTGCGTCCAATGAATCGTTGCATTTAAGGAACAAACCCGCGAAAATCGAGGATCCCAATGTTCCGCCCGAAAATGAACGTAACGCTACTTGGCTGCCTGGCAGCGTTGGGTTCGGTTGCTGTATACCTTGGACTGCATACTCCGCGCCTGGCCGCACCAAGGTCAGTTTCCTTGGGGCATGACGGCACGCGCTCCGGCGCGCCAGCACCGGAGGATGCTTGCGCGCGCCGACGTCGCGCTTTGGCACTAGAAGCCGCCCTGCCGGGCGCGCCAGAATTCGAATCAGCGCGCGCTGAGATCCTAGCCCGGTCGCGCGCTGAACCCGTGTTGTTCCTCGAGGCACCGACGCAGACGGGCCTGACGCCTGAGCAGACCAAGCTGCGCGAACGGCTCTTTCACGATCCCCAGCCCTGGCGAGCGTACAGCGAGATCTTCACGCACTACCGCCACAGGCCACGCGAGTTGCGCCAATTGATCCTGACTGATGGTTACCTGTACGCCGACCAGCCGGCAGTCGCGGCACTGCTCACCAACACCATAGCCCTCAATCAGCTATTTTCGGAGGATTCCATCACGATCACGCGAGGCGATCAGACGCTGCACGCCAAGCGCAAGAGCAATGACTACTTCTGGCTTGACGGTCCCGAGCCCGACATGCCAGCGAGGCTCTGGTTTTTCGACAGGGCAAGCGTCGAGGGAGAGCAGCTGGGGCCGGCGAAACTGATTGCACTACACAACGTACGAGACGAGGCGGGTGCTAGCAATATCGAAATCGAACGGGTGACCAAGGACGCGGTCTTGGCGCAACTCGTTTACGGCACACAGCGCGTACCGGCCATCTTGGCGATTCGAGACGGCAAGCTGCACCTCGACTGCGAGGCAACGGTGAGCGGCGACGCCCAGCAACGCGTACAAGCCGCGCGCGCGCTGTCAAAACGCAAAACGTTCGTCGTGGCGCGCCTACGCGCCGCCATCGATGAGGAGGTGGCGGAAGCGCTGCCCTTCGATGAACCCAAGACCGAGGAAGGCCAACAAGACGGCAAGCTCCGCCACGAATGGCGCGAAGCTTATCTGCGCGGAGACTCGAGCTATACGTTCAACGGCGATCACTATCCGGTCTTTGGAGCCAAGGGACGCCCACGCGTGCCACAAGTGTGCGTAGACTTCGTCGTCGATAGCTGGGAACGCCTGGCCGGTACGCGCTGGCTTGGACGCGACGAAGGCCGCGCCCGCCAAGTCGGGCGCATCGATTTCAACAAGCTCGATATCGAGAACCGGCGCAGCGTGGACCGGCTCATCGAATTTGCCAAGACGCGCCCTGAATGGTTCGACGTGCGCGAGTTCGCTGAAGATGAGCGCGTGAGGTTTCTTGAACGGCATCACTTCTTCCAGCGGCTTTACG
Organism: uncultured delta proteobacterium; assembly: GCA_963811985.1. Lineage (GTDB taxonomy): Bacteria > Myxococcota_A > Polyangia > Polyangiales > Polyangiaceae > FEN-1139. The sequence goes on along the minus strand of CAWEUH010000035.1, from coordinate 63,284 downwards.
AACTTCGTGCGGAATTTCAGCCGGGCGACGTGGTAGCCATTCTCGGCCTGCGCGACGACGAAAAACTGCACTACCATTCGTTCTTCATTGTTGACAACGACCCCATAACTGGGATGCCGACGCTGCTGGCATCCAATGCCGGCCGTCCCAGAATCAGAAGTTGGGAAGCGGAGATGCAAAACGCGCCGCGACGCAGCATTTTGGCCAGGATTCGCCCACGGCTCACGTGGTTGGAAGGTTTGGCAGGCGTCAACCAGGCGGGCCCGGTCGATTTGAAGAATTCGAGCGGCCCTCTTCTAAGCCGTACGCCATAAAGCAACGTTCCGTGATTCTCAGCTCATCGCACGCGGCTTTCCACGCCGTGATACAATAGAACGCCGGCCAATAGACTTAGCACGTACGCTAGAAAGAGCCCGGCGATTGTACGGCCATGCGCGCGTAACGCATGAGCCAGTCAAGAACGATCGGGGCCGCCGGGTATGCGTGCTCGGGCAGCGGACCATAGAACGCCAAGTGATGAAATGGTATGGCCTGCCATGAACTTTGTCGCCTCCGAACAGAAGCTCTGCCACGGTGATTGCATTGTTATCGTGGGCCTAAATCCCGAGATCACACTTGAAGAGGCATCAGGTCCGAATGACGCATTTATTGCAGCGCACAAGCGCTCAACCGGGTCAAGATTGGTTTTCGAGCTGGGTCAGGTGCCGGCGCTTCGCCGCTTTACACTCTGCTACCGCTACGAACCCTTTTGGATGAAGGCAAAATCTGGCACTCGAATTGAGGACGTACCGGACGAAACGCAGTTTCTGCTGGGCGAATTGAACAATGGCAGTTGGCTACTCTGTGTGCCACTCCTCGACGACCCGTTCCGGTTTTCATTGCGCGGTTAACGTGACCAGTTCCTCGAAGTCCTCGCTGAAACAGGCGACCCGTTCACCGTGAGCAACGGCGGGGTGGCGCTGTACGTCGCATGCGGCGTCGATCCCTTCGAACTGCTGCGCCAAGGCGCCGAAGCGGTTTGCAGGAAGATTACGACAGCCAAACTGCGGCGTCACAAGCCGGTGCCTGACTTCGCCGACTACTTTGGTTGGTGCACTTGGGACGCGTTTTACCGTGACGTAAGTGCAAAAAATGTGCAGGCAGGCCTTGTGCAATTTGCCAAAGGCGGCGTACGGCCACGCTTCATGATTCTCGATGATGGCTGGCAAAGCATGGAATTGGAGCCTACGGGGGAGGAACGGCTAACCGACTTTCGGCCGAATCCGAAGTTCGACGGCGAACTGAAGTCCACAGTAGCGCTGGCGAAGAGCGAATTCGGCATGAAGTTCTTTTTGGTCTGGCATACTATCGTCGGCTACTGGGGTGGCGTGGACGCCGAGAAGCTTCCGGGCTATTCGGTCATTGATCAAGCTCGCCATTTCGGCGAGGGCATCATGGCGCACAAGCCTCGGTTCAACGAAGACTGGTGGGGCAGCCTCGTGGGCTTTGTCAGCCCGGACAAGATATCCGAATTCTACGAGGATTTTCATCGTTACCTGGCTAGCCAGGGTGTTGACGGGGTCAAGGTGGACAGCCAAGCCGTGCTCGAGGGCATATCACAAGGTCAAGGCGGACGGCTGCGGGTGACGCGCGCCTACCGAGAAGCGCTCGAAGCCAGCGCGCAACGGCATTTCGAGGGCCGATTGATCAACTGTATGTCCAACGGGCAAGAGACTTGGTACGGCTCGCCCTCGTCCACGCTAATCCGAAGTTCGATCGATTTCTTTCCCCGCCTTGAAGAAAGCCACGGCATGCACCTGTACATCAACGCCCAGGTGGGCTTGTGGTTCGGCGAATTCATGCTGCCGGATTGGGACATGTTTCAGAGTGGCCATGTTTGGGGCGCCTACCATGCCGCTGCCAGGGCAATCTCGGGTGGCCCCGTCTATGTTTCGGACGTCCCCGGCCAACACGATTTCGACTTACTTCGCAAGCTAGTGTGCAGCGACGGCAGCGTGCTGCGCTGTGACGGGCCGGCGCTGCCCACGCTCGATTCACTCTGTATCGATCCCACGGTCGACGATGCGCTGCTCAAGGTTTGGAACACGAATGGCAACGCGGGCATTATCGGGGTCTTTCATGCCAAGAGCGGCGGCGCGGGCAAACCTGCCAGGAGAATCGCGGCAACGTTCAAACCGTCCGACGTTCCGAAACTGTCCGAAGGCACATTCGCTTGTTACGAACACGCAACTCGACACCTGACTGTACTGGGTGCAACGCAGGAGCGGTCGCTAGCATTGGGCCCCAAGGAATTCGAACTTGTCACGATAGTCCCGCTTGAGAATGGTTTTGCGCCGATTGGGTTGACGGACAAGTTCAACAGCGCCGGCGCTGTGTCGAGCACAAAATGGCGATCGCCCAGAGTCTGCGAACTGTCGCTCAAGGACTCAGGGCAGTTTCTCGCCTTTGCTAAGACTCGGCCAGCGTCCGTTCGCGTGGACGGCAACTCGAGCCAATTCGACCACAACACGACAACCGGCACGCTTGGCCTGACCATTACTGGGCCGGCAGCGCACCGCGTTACCGTGAACTGGTAGTTCAACCTCACCAGGGGCTGTCCCTAGAGCGGCGTGCCGAATCGTGGAACGATTTCGCGCTTTCGCGCGCGCCTTTCGGCAGGCACACCGCTCTAGTAATCAATACGGGCTTGTCCGATGAACTCGGATGATTTCACAGGAAGTGCCTTCCGTCCTCCCTGTGCGATCCAAACAAGCGGACGACTCAGCAGAAACCCGGGACACCCCCTAGAGCACGTCGTTGGGCGATGGCTCGTCGTCTTGCGTGGGGGGCGCTCTCTGCACGAGGGCCTGAAGAACCGGAATACTGACGGTTGTATGAGGCCGCGCCGCATTGACACGGACGGTCGTCGCCCAAGCTTTGCGCCCCGGCGCCGACGCCTGCAGTTGGTGAATGCCCAATTGCGTCGGAAGCGCAACGCCCCAGGTTGCTCTATGCTGTGCAATTCCGTCCAGCAGGATCTTCAGGTCGTCGAGCTCCGCGACTTGTGCCGGGACTCCAACGGTAATCGTCGGCGATGCGACGTGCGCCACGGCAGGTTTGGGCGGTTCGACGTGCGCGACGGCAGGCGCTAGCGTCGCCGCGGCTTGCGGGAAACCGTGATGCGACGTGCCGCGGACGACCGTCTTCGTCGAAGCCGGCAACGCAACCTTTGCTAGCGTCACAGGCTCGGGTCTTGCACCAAAAGTCTCCGCTTGCGTTGGTGCGGGCGTCACCCGTTCGATCGAGGGCGCCGGCGCGTTACGGTCTTGGGTTTTTGCCATTGCGGCACTGAAACGGCCCGTTTCTTCTCGGCGAAGGTGACGCGCCGTTTTCACGGTTGTCCAGGCCAAAACAGCCCCAACCAACACGCCGATGGCTGTGCCAACCGGTATCATGCGGGCGCGCTTTTTTGGTATGAACGAAGGGCGGCGATTCAAGGTTTCTTCAATCGCCATGCGCATTTCTCGGCTCGACTGGTACCGCCGACTTGGCACCAGTTGAATCGCCCGCATCACGATCTTCCACAAGCCCGCGGGTTGAGTCGGGTGTGGTGCAAGCTTGCCCTCAAGAGCATTGATGGAGGCTTCGCGCCAGTTATCGCCATACGGCACAAGACCCGTCAGCATTTCGAAGAGCATTGCGCCAACGGAAAACAAGTCCGACGAAGCGTCCATGTCAGGCCACAAAAATACTTGTTCAGGCGCCGCGTATCCGGGCGTACCCCTGAACACGCCCGGGCCACTAGCCTGGGTTTCGCCGCCGCGAAAACCCGCTAACCCAAAGTCAGTGACCTTGACGTCGATGCTTTGTCCCGTGCGTGCGACGAACACGTTTGCGGGTTTGAGGTCGCGGTGATGGATCAGCAGCTTGTGCGCTGCCTGCAGAGCGCACAAACACTGCCTGGCGATTTCGGCCGCATCCTTGACGGCCAGAGTGGACTCGCGTTCGAGAAGGTCACACAGGGGTTCGCCCGGTGGCTGCTCCATGACGACGCACAGCGTTTGCGCCTCATGCTCGACGGCGAAAGTCCTTGCGACATTGGGGCTATCGATAATGCAGCACATGCGGATCTCCGGCATGAACCGCGCCACTATGTCGCTGTCCTGTTCGCAAGATGCCAGATACTTGAGCAACACGCGCTGGCCCGTACCGACGTCTTGCGCGCGATAGACTTCAAACGGACCCTCGTGACAGAGATAGTCCACGACTCGATATTTCCGAACAGCGATGGTGCCGTTGGCAAGTGATGGATAACCTCCCATGCGACGCATGATAACGAGTGCCCAAGCGCAGATCAATGGTCGGAAGCGCCCAAGTCCCTGTACGCGCGGCGCCCACATCCCGCCACCCGATGCCGAGAATGAGGCGATTTGTCAGCGCAGGCCCAACAGCGGCTCCAATTGCCGAGCAAATATCGTGAACCACTGTGGGTTCGTAACGACCTTTCCGGGTTCGGCTACGCCGGGCGCGCGCACCAGCAACGGCACCGATCGATCGGCAAGCTCAGCGTTGCCGTGGCTGGTGCCCGATCCCGTCACGTACTCCGGGTCGAAGAAATAGCCGGGCTTGAGCGCCACGTAATAGTCCCCACCGCGACCGGGCCGGACCGACCGGCACACAAGCGCGTCGAGCGACTCGTCGTCGAACGCTGGACAACCCGGCGCGAGCGTTGAAACATCGAACACGCGAGCTACCTCGGGTAGTTTCGCCAGGCCCTCAACGAGTGCGGCGCGCAACCTGGTCAACTTGTCCGCACCCAGGTGCCGAGCTTCGTCGGACAGGTACAAGTACGGGTCGCTAAGTGCCGCAACCCATGCTCCTTTGCCGACGACTTTGACCGAAATAAGTTCGGCGGCACGCTTGAGATCGGTCGGCAGTACTCGATGCGTCAGTTCTTGCGGGCGACTGCCCAACGTGCCCCCTTCGTGAACCCGCTTGGCCTCGATTTGACTCAGCTCGGGAAGTGGCACAATTCCGTGATCGGCAGCCAGTACGGCGTTCCAGTGCTCGGAACCCCGGCGTCGATCGAGCTCACTGAAGAACCAACCTAACGCTGCGTCGAGCCGCAACAACTCGTCTTTGGCTTCCCAGGAGTCAGGCCCAAATAGATGCCCGATGTAGTCGTTGGCGGAGAGCGAAATGGCGAGCAACATGGGGCAATCGCGTGGACTGTTGTCGACGGCCAAGAGAGCGAGGTCGAGCAGCATCCGGTCCGACTCAGGGTTGGCGCGAAACGCGGCAAAGGGCTGCTCGCTATGGCTTGGCTGATGCGGGAATTTCGCACCGTAGTGGGCAAAGTCGCCTTCGCCTGGCTCGCCGTCGCTCGTGTAAGGTCGCATTTCGCTGCCGACCCCTTGCAAGGGCATCCAGATCTTGTCAAGGCGTTGCTTGAGCGCCTCGTGTCCAAGTGCCGGTATGACCCAATCAGGAAGCCTTTGTACGAACGCGGTCGAAGACAAGAACCGCTCCAACTTCGGGTCGTACCAAAGGCTCAAGTCGGGGTGATGGCCGCCACCGAAGATGGCGCCGCGGTCCTTGAGTGAAAACGAATAAACCTTGGCGTTTGAGTGCTGCGCTTTGAAACGGTCGGCAATCAAGTCGCCTTCAACGGCCTGCGCCGAAGAGGCGGTTTCCGAACGCACGCCTTCGGCCGTCACGGCGCGCGTCGCCTCGTCGGCAAGGATGGAAACCTTGGCCGTGCGCCACACCTCATTGGCGACAATCCCGTGCTCGCGCGGCACCTTCCCGCTGTACAGCGACGCATGCCCGGGCGCCGTATCCGTGACCGCATGGGCGAAACGCATGTCCTGGTACCAAGTGCCTTCATTTCTGAGCCGAGCAAACCCGCCGTCTTTCGACAAGAGCCCCAGGCGATCGCGAGCCACCCACGCTGCGAATTGATCGATGACGAGCGACACGGTCAAAGGCGCCACTGCGTGGCCCGCGTCGGCGCTTGCAGTGCCCACGCTCGGTGCAGCCGCCGCGGGGGTTGATTTTCGAGCACCCTGCGGGACGACATCGCGCGCACAAGCCGTCAGGCAACACAGGCAAACTACAATCATGCGAGGGGTCATTGGCTGGCTTTCCGCGTTTGCTCTTGCACGGCTACTTCAACGGCAACGGCCGCACGGAACGGGAATAGTTGACCGAGCGCGGCCGATTGCGTCTCACACGATCCATTGTGTGCGCCTGCGCGTCGATGTACCCGTCGCCGGCCAGAGGCTTGCGGCGCTGATAGCTGCCATCGGGTTGCATCTCGTAAATGCGGCAATTGTCCAGCGTCACCGGCGCGAGGCACTCCGCGATGATTTGCCTGCGAATGACTTCATTCGCGATTGGGAAGATGACCTCCACTCGGCGATCGAGGTTACGCGGCATCCAATCCGCCGAAGATAGGTACAGGTCTTCTTCGCCAGGAGGCCCGAAGATAAATACCCGCTCATGTTCAAGGAAGCGGCCGACTAACGACCGGACGCGGATGTTATCGGAGATCCCAGGCATACCGGGCCGCAAGCAGCAAATACCCCGCACCACGAGATCGATCTGAACACCCGCCTGCGACGCCCGATACAGCGCTTGAATGATCTTCTTGTCGACGATTGAATTCAGTTTGGCGGATATACGCGCTTCGCGACCCGCCTGGGCCGCGGCAATCTGTTGGTCGATGCGCCCCAAGAGACCGGATCGGAGTTTCACCGGAGCGACCAACAGTCGGCGATATTCCGACTTGTTTGAGAAGCCTGACAATGCGTTGAACAGTTCCGAAACATCTTCACCAATATCAGGGTCACAGGTAAAAAGCCCTGTATCGGTGTAGATCTTCGCGGTGGTTGCATTGTAGTTGCCGGTGGACAAGTGAACGTAGCGCCTTAGCTCCGCCCCTTCGCGCCGCACGACCAACAACGCCTTCGCGTGGGTCTTGATGCCGGCCGTTCCGTAGAACACGTGAACGCCCGCGCGCTCCAAAGCGCGAGCCAAGCCGATATTGTTCTCCTCGTCGAAGCGCGCCTTGAGCTCGATCGAAACGGCCACCTGCTTGCTGTTCTCAGCGGCACGGATCAGCGCCTTGACGACCTCCGACTTGGCCCCCGTGCGATACATGATGATCTTGATCGCGAGCACATTGGGGTCATCCGCCGCGCAGTTCAGGAACTCGAGCACGGGCGTAAAAGAGTCGTACGGGTGGTGCAATAGAATGTCAGATTGTCGGATCGCAGAGAATGGATCAGGCGCTTCCTGCCATTGAACCGGGACCCTTGCCGAAAAAGCCGGGTCACGCAGTTGCGACCTGGAAAGCGAAGCTATTTGAAGCAACCCGGAGAGACCGAGCGGGCCTTCTGCCTCGTAAACATCGTCCGATTCAATCTCGAGCTTCTCGAGCAACATCGCGCGGATATCCTCGGGAATTCGCGGTGCGACTTCTAAGCGCACGGCCGCGCCAAACCGGCGGCGGCGCACCTCTCGGTCGACTGCGGACAACAGGTCGGAAGCTTCATCTTCCAAGATATCCAGGTCCATGTCGCGCGTCACGCGAAATGGATGCGAGGCTTCGATGGACATCCCAGGGAACAGATCGTCCAAGTTGTTCTGCATCAGCTCTTCGAGCGCCAGTAGATCGATCGACCCATCCGCTCCGTCATACGATGCGGGTGACGAGCCAATCTGGACGAAGCGCGGCAAGGTTTCCGGGATCTTGACAAAAGCCAAGCGGCTTTCGGATGTCTTGGGGTCGGTGGCTTGCACGGCCAGCGACAGCGATAGATTCGAGAGAAACGGAAACGGATGCCCCGGATCGAGCGCTAGCGGAGTCAACACGGGGAACACGGATTTCCTGAAGTACGAACGCGCTGTCGTCTGAAGCTCGGGACTCAAGCTGGTCCAACTTCGAATGCGAATCCCCGCGTCGGCCAGCGCGGGCATCAATTCATCCAAATAAAGCCTGGCCGCCACGTTGAGCTGCCGTTGTGCAATCTCACGAATTTTCGCCAGCTGCTCCGCTGTGCCAAGGCCGTCTGGAACCGGCTCCGTGATCTCGGCGTCCAGCTGCTCATGCAACCCCGAGACGCGAATCATGAAGAACTCGTCGAGATTCGAGCCGTGAATCGAGAGAAACTTGACTCGCTCGAGCAGCGGCCAACTCGGGTCCCTCGCCTGATCCAGCACTCGATCATTGAAGGCCAGCCAGGACACCTCACGGTTTACGAACAGACTCTTTTCGTCAAGCTCTGGGTTGGGACTGGCGGGGGGTTCGGACATGGATCTTGAGTTGCGGCGCAAATCGTGAGTGGAAGGCCCAAGGGTCATGGCCTGGGATTGTGACAGATTTGAGACGATTGTGAAAATCCGAATGCCCGCGACGAATTATGGGAACTGGCCGGCATCACTGCCAATCAGTACAGGTGTCTGCCAGGCAAAATCCGTGGGTTTGCGGTCCGTTCGTTGGTCCGGAAGCCCACACCACGGAATGTTTCGATCGGACTGCTAGAATGGTAACCCGAGCGCATCGCAAAGAACCTTCATGTAAGCTCTGCTGGCACTGAAACGTTCGTGCAAGATCGCTGGGAGCTTTGCCGAATAGACGTCACGCAGCGACATTACGGCGGTGGCAATGTGGTCTTTGCGCTTGAGATCGTCAATCGCGGGATGTTCGGGATCGATTCCGCGCGGCGGCCGCGACAATGAGTCGCCATCCAGAACGAAGAACGATTGAAACTTGGGATCGGTTGACGCTGTCTTCCATAACTTGGGTTTGTCGATGATGCGCTTGCGAATGCGAGCCAGAGCGTCCGCGTCGGGGTGCCACACGCCGCTGCCCAGGAAGCACTCGTCAGGCGCAATGTGTAAGTACAGACCCGGCGCGTGGACGTCTTTGCCAACCTCGTGCCGGAATTGGATGCCAATATTCGTCTTGTACGGCGTCTTGTCCGGAGAGAATCGCGTGTCGCGCTGCACCCGCATCAACGAGCCGCCGACTTTCTTGTCAACGGCCACCATGTGCGAAGAGATCCTCTTGAGCGATGGTGCAAAATCCCGGATCAGCTCCAGCGCGGGCTCGCGCACCAGGTTCTCGTAGTCCGATTTGTGCGACTCAAACCAGTCACGGCTGTTGTTCATCGTGAGCAGAGTCAGAAATTTCAGCGTCTTTTGGGAAAAATAGCCGCCAGCCATGCGAAGTTCGTAACACGGCAGCGCCGCGTTGGATAGCCCTCGACCCATTGGCCCAGCGGGTACATCAGATCGGAAACTCCAACGACGCCGATTCACAGCGGTCCAACTACCCCCTGCCGTGCTGACACCACACCGCATGCTATACGGATCGGCTCCAATCAGTTCCGCGCTGACGTCAAGTGTCGCCTGTCAAAGTTTCATTCGCCAAAACTCGAATTGCCCCAGCCGTTGCCGTCATGGCAAAGCAATATGGCCCGCAAGGCTGGTGGCCCGTGCGTTGCGAGCGTAAACAGTTCGCGAATCCCAAGGGTCAGCTTGAACAAGAGGGCTACCATCCGGGACAATTCGACTTTCCACGGACGCGCAAGGGGCGCTGGGAGATCTGCTGCGGCGCCGTTCTCACACAGAACACGGCATGGATCAACGTGCGTCGGGCGCTCGAGGCACTGCAGGCGCGGGCCCTGGTGACGCCCGAGCGAATCCTCTTGACCCAGCAGGGCAGACTGAAAGCCGCGATTCGTCCCGCTGGGTACTTCAACCAAAAATCAGGCTACCTGCGTGCCATGGCAGATTGGTTCATCAGCAATGACCGGAAGTTGTGTCAAATGGTGCGCAGCCGTGCGCTGCTCGAAACCGTCCGGCCCGAGCTGCTGCGCGTGCGAGGCGTCGGGCCTGAAACAGCGGATTCGATTCTGCTTTACGCTTATGGGCTTCCCACGTTCGTCGTGGACGCTTACACGCGTCGCGTATTTGCCCGGCTTTCGCTGATCGAAGCGGACTTTGGTTATGAACGAATCCGTGCGCTGTTCGAGGCTGAGCTTGCCGAGCGGTCGGTCGCGGCAACCGTACGGCGCTGGCAAGAGGCGCACGCATTGATCGTCGAGCAGGCAAAGCGCCATCACGCCCGTGGTGCTGACATCTCGCAAGATTTCCTGGTTAAGCTGCTATAGTCGTTCTTCTATGTCGTTGACCCACGGAATCTTCAGGGCCGCCTTGTGGTACGACCGGCCCGCACGCGAAGCGATGACTGAAGGTTTGCCGCTCGGCAACGGCCAACTCGGTGCGCTCGTGCTGGGCGGGGTCGATCGTGATCGGTGGGTTCTCAATGAAGGCACGCTGTTCTCGGGTGGCCCCTATCAACCGATCAATCCCGAAGCGCTCACCGCTTTGCCCGAGGTGCGCCGGCTCATTTTCGACGGGCAGTACCAGGCCGCCACCGCCCTGGCCGAGGACAAGCTTGTTGGGCGACCGAAACGTCAGGCATCGTATCAACCGCTCGGGGATCTGTGGATTGAGTTCGCGAACCCTATTAGTCCGCTGAACTATCGCCGAGAGCTCGATCTCGACCGCGCCGTGCACACGGTTCGGTATGCCGTCAATGGCGTTGACTACTGCCGTGAGATGTTCGTGAGCGCCGCCGATCAGGTGCTCGTGGCGCGCTTCACGGCCTCGCGCCCGGCGCTCGTTGACTGCGTCATCCGCGTCACGTCCGAGCAACGAGGCCTGTACGAGCCACTGCACCGTCAAAAGGCGTGGTATGCGAGCCGCGGCTTTGGGCTGCGCGGCAGAAACCACGCAGATTGCGGGGTCGCAGGCGCGCTGCGGTTCGCCTTCGGCGCCGCAATTCGAGCTCAGGCCGGCCGCGTCATGCCCGGCGAGGGTCAAGTCAGCGTCCGCGATGCCGATGAGTTGGTTATCGTGTGTGCGGCCGCGACCAACTACCGCCGTTACAACGACCTTGGCATCGATCCGGACGAGGTCGTAGCCACGCGCTTGCAGGCGGTTCAGCAAATGTCGTTCGAGGATCTTCTCGAGCGTCACCTCGACGACTATCAGCCGCGTTTTCGGCGCATGACCTTAGATCTTGGCGCGGGGTGCGATGAATCTCCCACTGATGTGCGCACCGCCGGGTTTGCCGGCGGCGCGGACCCTGCGCTGGCTGCGCTCTACGTGCAATACGCGCGCTACCTGCTGCTTGCCTGTTCGCGCGAAGTCAGCCAACCCGCGAATCTACAAGGCCTGTGGAACGACGACGTCGATCCGCCGTGGGGTTGCAAATGCACCATCAACATCAACACGGAAATGAACTACTGGCTGGCGCTCACGGCGGCCTTGCCTGAATGCGATGAACCCGTGCTTCGATTGCTCGAGGATCTGTCCGTCAGCGGGCAACAAACGGCACAGACCCATTACGGCGCTCGCGGCTGGGTTGCGCATCACAACGTCGATCTGTGGCGCGCTTCGGCGCCGGTGGATGGCGCTGAGTGGGGCCAATGGCCACTTGGGGGCGCCTGGCTGTGTCTGCAGCTCTGGGACCACTATCAATTCACGCTGGACATTGAGTACTTGCGGCGCGCCTATCCAATCCTCAAAGGGGCGGCCGAGTTCTTCTGCGACAGTCTGGTCGAGGATCCGCGTTCCAATTGCCTTGTCACGTGCCCCAGCGTGTCGCCTGAAAATCGCCATCGGTTCGGCACGACCGTCTGCGCGGGTCCTGCCGTTGACAGCGCCATCCTGCGCGATCTGTTCGCCGCAACTGCCGAGGCTGCCCGCCTCCTGCAGCTTGACGCGCCGTTGCAAACTACCCTTGGTGACTTGAGCCGACGTTTGCCCGCGTACCGCATCGGGCGTGGCGGCCAATTGCAGGAATGGCAAGAGGATTGGGATCTCGAGGCGCCAGAACCGCATCACCGGCACGTCTCGCACCTGTTCGGGCTGCATCCGTCGCGCCAGATATCGCCCCGCACTACGCCTGATCTTGCCGCGGCGGCACGCAAGAGCCTTGAACTGCGCGGCGACGCGGCCACGGGTTGGAGCCTGGCCTGGAAGGTCAACTTTTGGGCACGGCTGCTCGACGGCGAGCGCGCGCTGCAATTGCTGGCGATGTTGCTCAGTCCGGACCGCACCTACACCAACCTGTTCGACGCGCACCCGCCGTTTCAAATCGACGGGAACTTCGGCGGCGCGGTCGGCATTCTCGAAATGCTCCTTCAAAGCGAGCCAGGACGTCTTCACCTGCTACCGGCTCTGCCGCAGGCGTGGCATGAAGGTAAGCTCTGCGGCATCAGGGCCCGCGGCGCGCTCAGCGTCGATCTCGAGTGGAGCCACCATGCGCTCACCGCAGCGAGCATCACCTCAGCCATTGATCAGACACTCATCGTGACAGTCGCCAATGCCAAGCCAATATCAATCGAATTGCGCGCAGGCCAAACGCAACGCATCGAAGGCGGCCCGCCCACGTCCTGAGACGAATCGCGCAGCGATACTACGGGACAACCCTTGTCCACGTGACGCCGTGCCAGAAATGGGCGGCGCGCGGGAACGGCTTCGATCACGGGACAGAGCAAACGTCGTAGCGGTCCAATCGTGTGTCAATGACCAGATACGAGAACTTACCTTCGGAACAGCTGCCGCTATTCAAGAACAATCGAGAGTCTCGCTCGCTACGCATTGCGTGGTGCGTGTGCCCAGTGACAACAATGTCGGCCCGCCGCAACTTTGCCAATGAATAGGCCCACACTTGAAACGTGTCCTTCAGGCAATGAACCTTCGGTTTGCTAAGCGCGTTGTCCAACAGATAACCCAGGTTATAGATAGCAGACAGCCCGGCGCGCCGTACCCAAGCACCCAGCCACACGCAGGCTTCGGACAGCCAGCGCGCGCGCCGTATCAACCAGTCATGATGGTGGCCGTGCGTGAAGAGCAACCGAACACCGTCCACGTCCAGCAACAGCTCGGCGGGAATGTCTTCGGTATGGGCTGCGACAATGTCGTGGTTGCCGTGCACGTACAGGTACTGCGGGCGTTCGAAGCGGCTAGCGAGAGCCGCATGGGACTCGCGCGCCTGCCGCAGCCCTTCACGGGCGTCGAAAACGCGCCGTGATGTCAGCGTCTCCCACACGTCGCCCAGCAAGACGATACGCTCGAAATCACGTTCCAATCGCGCGAGGAACCGCAGAAAGTCCGCGTCGCCGTGGCCAAAGCTGTCGCTGGCGTCCCCTGGACCCAGGTGCAAATCCGATATAACCGCAATTTTCATAAGGCAAATGCCTGCGAGTGTTCACCTGCAATGGTCGTACCTGCCCATGACTTTCTGGTGGCGCGCGTGAAAGACTTGGGAAAACACCGCACGCCAATCGAGTGACGCCCAAAGGGACCTTCAGGTTCCACGTGAAGTCGGCGCGGCCCTGTTGCAAAGTCGGCACAGGCCTGTCACTCCCGCTGTACGGGCGGGCACCAATCGCGTATGCTCGGCCCATGTCAAATCTTCAACGGGTGTGCGGCATGGGCATTGCCAAAATTCGAGCGTCCCGCGGCAGGGTTTGGCCATCGCTATTGATGGCCGTGGCGCTCACGGCTTGCGGCAAGGCCGAACAGGAGAAGAAGATCGCCGAGATGCAAGCGGCCGCGGATGCGCGCGTCGCCAAGGCTGAGCAAGACGCTCGCGACAAGATCGCGGCGCTACAGAAGCAGGTCGAGGCCATCAAAGAGGAGGCCGCGGATGCGTCCGCTCAAGCCCGGACTGCGGCCGACGAGGCCATCAGCAAGGCGCAGATGAGCGCCGATGAAGCCGCCAAGGCCGCGCAGGCCGCGCTCGCAAAAGCCCGTGAGGCGTTCAAGGCCGACGCGCGCACGCGTCTGGCCGATCTGAACCATGAGGTGAGTGAAGTCACCACGCAGGCCGCCAAGATTCCGGCCAAGGAAAAGGCGGGGTATGACAAGGCCATCAAAGATGTCATCGGTTACCAGAAGGAAATCGCGACGGACATTGCGGCGTTCGACAAGGCCGAGCTCGAAACGTTCAAGACCGTCAAGGCCAAGCTTGCCAAGGACCTGGCGTTGATGAAAGCGTCGATCAAAACGACGAAATCAAAGTTGCCGAAGCATTGATGGGTCCTGACAATGATCAACTACATCTCAGGGCTAGTGTTCGTCATTCTCATGGTTCTCGGCGCGCTAGTGCTCATTCCGATTGGGATGGAAACACCGGCGCTAGCGGCTGCGCTCGGCGGTGGCTGGCTGATTGGAGACCTCGTCATCTCATCGGCCATTCACTTGGCGGCGCAATGGGAGAAGGGCGTCGTCTTTCGATTGGGGCGTTTCAGTAGCGTCAAGGGGCCTGGGCTGTTCTTCATCATTCCCCTGGTGGATCAGGTGAAGTTGGTCGACACGCGGATTCGCGCCATGGACATCCCCGCGCAACAGGTCATCACGCGCGACAATGTTCCCGTGAAGATCAACGGCGTTATCTTCTTCAGGGTGGAACACGTCCAGGACGCCATCATCAAGATTCAGGACTACCGTTACGCGATATCTCAATACGCGCAAACGTCGCTGCGCGACGTCGTTGGGCAAATGACGCTGGACCAACTGCTCGGCGAGCGTGAAGAGATCAGCAAAGCCATCGAAACCGCGGTCGAACGCGACACCTCGGGCTGGGGCCTGGAGGTGACCGGCATTCGTATTCAAGATATCGAAATGCCGGAAGATCTCAAGAAGATGATGAGCCGTCAGGCCTCTGCCGAACGCGAAAAACGCGCCACGATTACCAAGGCGGAAGGTGACCGGGAAGCGGCGACGAACCTTGCGCTAGCTGCGCAGACGATGCGCGAGAGTCCGGGCGCCATGCAATTGCGCACGCTGCAGACGCTGGACGGGCTTGGGCCAACGGCGTCCAATACGGTCGTAATTGCCTTGCCGATGAACATTCTGGAAGCCATCGACGCCTTCACGGCGAGCGTCCACACGCGGCCGGTGTGACGACGACGAGCTTGGGGCTCAATGAACGCAGCCACAGGCTCGCTGCCCCGAAGGCTGGACGGCGGTCGCGTCATAGGCGGTATTGGAAATCCAATAGGAACCGGTGGGAGTATCGACACTCGACGTCTGCGTGTAGTACACGCATCCTAACCCAAATTGACTGGTGATGCTCTGAACGGTGCCCGGAACGGTGAGCAGCTGAAGTACCTGCGCACACGCTGCCTGGCTGCCGCATTGGTCAGCCGTGCCGACAATTGAGTCCGCATTCGGAGATGGGCCGCCGTACGCGGCACAAGTGGTCGAGCAGCTATCACCCGATGCCCCCAAATACCAGCAGACACCAGCATAGGCGGCACCGGCGCAGGAGATTGAAGTGCCACCTCCCGCTGCCATGCCGCAGCTGTTGATGAAAGCGCCGCCGGTCGCGTCAGCAGAGCCGCCGGTCGCGTCAGCAGAGCCGCCGGTCGGGGCAGCGCCACCGGTCGGGGCAGCGCCACCGGTCGGGGCAGCGCCGCCAGTCGGGACAGCACCGCCAGTCGGGACAGCGCCGCCGGTCGAGACAGCGCCGCCGGTCGGGGCAGCGCCACCGTTCGGGGCAACGCCGCCGCTCGGGGCAACGCCACCGGTCGCATTAGTGCCGCCGGTGGCTCTGCTGCCACCCGTGGCTCTGTTACCGCCCGTAGTCCCTGCTTTGCCACCCGTCGCGTTGGAGCCGCCAGTGGCTTTGCTGCCACCCGTGGCTCTGTTACCGCCCGTAGTCCCTGCTTTGCCGCCCGTCGGCGCAAGGCCCCCTGTCGCTGTAAAACCACCCGTAGCTTTACCACCACCCGTGGGTTTGCCACCACCCGTTGGCACGGCACCGCCCGTAGATCTAGTGCCTCCGTTCTGCGCGGTGTTACCACCCGTCGAAACGCCACCGCCGTTCGGCGACGCGCCGCCGGTGCTCTTCACCCCACCCGTCGAAAACGCGCCAGCGTTGTTGGATACGCCGCCCGTTGGTCCTTGTCCGCCCAATGCCGTTGAGCCGCCGAAACCTACGAGCCCCCCCGCGTTACTTCGGCCCGCAACCGCAGTCGTCCCCTGCGCGGTATTGCCCCCGATGTTGCCTCTGCCGCCCGTCATAGCGCCCGTTGAGCCGCCGAGAGCAGCGCCACCTCGCCCGGCGTCGCCGGCACCTCCAGCCGGATTGTCAACAATGTCATAGTCACCAAACGCAACTTGACACGCGCTGTTGGCACCTAACGCGGTCAGAACTAATAGGGTTGAATGTCGTGCAAGCGAATTGCGCGAAGGCATTGGAAGTCTCCCCGGGGGTAACTCCAGCGGTGGATAATCCTATGCGGTTATTGTCGCGGTGGCAACCTCCGGCCCATCTACCGAAACCACTATTGTCAGCCCGCAACGTGGGCGCCTGCACACAATTTGGCCGGGCACTCACTGGGTTGTCCGCTGCAGCAGGTGCTCCACTCGCGCTGAAGTGCACGTTGTTGCCGCACTTCGTGCGCGCCGATCGCTTGACTGATATAGGCCTGGCGCAAGTGTGAATAATGGTGCAACCGGTCGCGAATGACACTTCGGGTGTCTTCATTGTGCGTCCAATCACAACTACTGTCCCACCTTTCACATTGCCCGCCTCGCAGGCTCGACCCGCCGGAGCGGTCGAGGCGAGCATCGAGGCGGAGCATACTGAAGCATGTGAGCATCGAAGCGCAGCGGCGACAAGCCGCCGGGGCGAGATCGCGGGGCGTTGCGTGGGTACGATCTGGGGCAGTAGTGCTGGAGTTGTCGAAAAGTGCGCTACTGTTCGGGTCATGCCGGCACTGGTTGCTCTGTTTGGCCCAAAACAAGGGATCCGTGTCCCACTGAGCGACGCCTTGGTCGTGGGGCGCGGCAACACGGCCGAGCTTCAATTGGTCGACGCCAAAGTGTCACGCGAGCATTGCCGCATCCGCTCAAGCAACAGCGTTCTTGGCATCGAGGACCTTGCCAGCCAAAATGGCACATTCGTCAATGGCGAGCAGATCTCGGGCACGGTGACGCTTCGCGAAGGCGATGAAATCGCGGTCGGCGACACGCTCCTGCTCGTCGTGGGGGACGAGGTCGAAATCGAGAATGCGCGCTACGGTACAGGGACGCTCCTGTTGACCGACGTGTCACATGGCCATGAGTCGCCCGCGGTCACTCGCGAGCCACTGCGCGATGCGTCTCTCAACGACATCAGGACGCTGGCCCGAGGGTTGTCCGAAGCGCGTGACGAGCAAGAAGTAGCCTGCGTCGTTCTCGACGCCATCGAATCGAGCCTGCATCCTCGTTGCGCCACGTTGCTATGGTGCGTAAAGCGCCCGCTTGACACGCTGAGCGTGCAGCGCATCGTGCCGCTGGCCACACGCGGGCAAGAGGCCGTCCCTTCCGTATCCCGCACGTTGCTTGAGCTTGCGCGCAGCCGCGGGCAAGGCGTCATGATTGAAGACGTTCTGGTTTACCGTGAGGCGCATGGCATAAAAAGCCTGCATTTGCAGGCACCCGGTTCAGTCATGGTCGTCCCGTTTGGTCCGCGCCCAACAGAGCCGCTGGGGTACCTTTACGTCGATCGAAGCTCAGAACGCCCGTTTTCGCCTGCGCAACTCGACTGGTTGGAAAGTGTCGGGCACCTAGCTGCACTACGGCTGCGGCCCGCCGAGCCAGCAGCAGCGGCGACGCCGGCAGAGGGCCCAATTGGAGACAGTCCCGCGTTCTTGGCTACGCTGCGTTTGGCAGAGTCGGCAGCTCGCGTGGACTCTACGGTGCTTATCCAGGGCGAGACCGGCACCGGCAAAGAGGAAATCGCGCGTCTGATTCACGCCAAGAGTCACCGGCACCAAGGGCCGTTCGTTGCGATCAACTGTGGCGCAATTGCCGAGACGCTCGCAGAGAGCGAACTGTTCGGTCACGAAAAGGGGGCCTTTACCGGAGCCACCGGAACCCGACTTGGCGCATTCGAAAATGCCGATGGTGGTACGCTCTTTTTCGATGAAATCGGGGAGCTGCCGCTTTCGCAACAAGTGAAACTGCTACGCGTGCTGCAGGAACGCGCCATCGTGAGGTTGGGCTCCACCGCTGCAAGGCGCGTCGATGTTCGCATGATTGCGGCAACCCACCGTGACCTTCGCGAAGAGGCGAAGGCGGGGCGATTTCGCCAAGACCTGCTGTATCGCCTTGACGTAGTGCAAATCACGATGCCACCGCTGCGCCAGCGACCGGGAGACATTGCCTTATTGGCGCGCGCGTTGCTCAGTCGAGCGGCATCGCGCTTGGGCGTGCGCAACCCCGGCCTATCTTCGCAGGCGCTGGCAGCTCTCGAGACTTGGGATTTTCCGGGGAACGTGCGCGAACTTGGCAACGTGCTCGAGCGGACCCTGGTACTGCGCGAGTTCGGCGATCCCACGCCCGTGGACGCCGACGACGTCAGGGCCGCGTTGGGCACAGCGACAAAGTCCGCTGCGCCCTGCGCGGGCCACTCGGGCGAAACGACACTGGCCGAGGCCGTAGCGCGCGTCGAACGCGAACACATCGAAGCGGCTTTGCGACGCGCGCGCGGCGTCAAAAGTCACGCAGCGCGCTTGCTGGGGATAAGCCGGCCAACGCTCGACAAGAAGATTAGCGAACTTGGTATCGACATCTGGGAATAGAAGGCGCAAAATGGGGTTTGCTTGTCTGGCTCCCAGCTCCTGTGTCCGGCATGCCAAGCCGATTTGCCGACGCCCGAAGGCGGCGCGTTCTCGCTTGTGTGCCCACGGTGCGCCGTAGAAGTCGATGTGGCAAGGCTCGCGACAGTCGTCGGTAAACCGCGCTTCGTCGCAGAACAGCTCTGGACTGGCCGCGAAGTGGACAACCTAAAAATCGGGGAACGGATCGGAGCCGGCGCCATGGGCACGGTCTACCGCGCTCGCGGCGCCAATGAAGAACCATTCGCCGTGAAGTTCTTGGCCCCCGCCCTTGCTGCGGAGCCTGATTTTGTCGCGCGCTTTTGGCGCGAGGTCAAGCTGCTCACCCAGCTTGATCATCCCGGTATTGTCAGGGTGCATGCGCAGGGCGAGGCGCAAGGTATTCCGTGGTTCTGCATGGAACTAGTCGAGGGTCCTAACCTTGCCCAGCGGCTTTCCCAATCCGCGCTAACGGTGGAGGAGGCACGGCAAGTCTTCTCGCGCTTGCTCGGTGCGCTAGCTCACGCGCACAAGCACGGTATCGTGCATCGGGACCTAAAGCCTGCGAATGTGCTGCTCGCCAAAGACGGCGCCAAACTCGCCGACTTCGGCATTGCGCACCTTGACAGGGACCTTTGCTCCGGCAAGACGCAATTGACGAGCGCGTACAGCGTGCTCGGCACGTTCCCTTACATGTCGCCCGAGCAACGCGCGGGGCGCCCAATCGACGCGCGCAGCGACCTCTATTCGGTCGGGGTCATGCTCTACGAAGCCCTGGCTGGGGAACGGCCGGAAGGCGCCTTTGCGCCGCTTCATCAAGTCCGACCTGAGCTATCGAAGCGCGCAGACGAGTTTGTGTTGCGCCTTCTGCAACCCAGTCCCTCGGCTCGCATTGCGTCCGCTATGGAGGCCTCACGGCAATTGCACGCAGCGCTGGGCAAACGAACGGCGCGGCGCGGCTGGGCTCTTGCGTCTGCCACAACGGCAGTGGTCGCTGGGGTCGTCGGTGCCACTGCGTTCTCACGCCAACCAAAAGTCCCGCCACTGCCGCACGCAAGCGCTGCCGCCGTTTCCGTGACGCAGCTACAAACAATTCAATTAGCGCCCATCACACCATCGGCATCCGATGTCACTCCGGCTGCATCGCAGACCCCGGTCGGCACCTCGTCGGTGCCGAATGTTGTTAGAACGAACGCGCGCAAAAAGGCACCAGTCAAGCAAAGCGCTGATCCGACCAATGGGACCGTGGAGCCTGGGGCCACAGGCGAGATCACAAGCCCAAGCAAGAAGAGCAAGTCCGCCACGATTGCCGACTTAGACATGCCAAGCAAGGCCGCCATCGATTCGAAAGAGCCCGTGTTGGATGCAGCAAAGGGCCAGGAGGGACAGAGTTTGGATTCGAAGGAACCCGCTGGCAAACGAAAGGGCAAGAGCCCTCCAAGCAAGTGAACGTTGACTCTGCTGCAGGATGCTGCATGAGCGGGTGGCCCCGTGGCCGCTTTCGACCGACGCCTGAGTGTCACAACACTGCACAATTCCTGAATCGCGTAGGTAGCTACCGCACAAAGCTTGTTCTGAGCGGGTCCGAGACCCGTTGCATCGACGATTTTGGACTACACTATTTAGCGTGGCTGGTCGGCGTCCCTACCCTATTGGCATCGCTTGCATTGCCGCGTTTGCAGCCGCTGCCTGTTCAGGTTCAAGTGGCGGCACTGATGAACCCGGTGCGTCCGGCGGATCGACATCACTTGGTGGCACGTCGGCCACTGGCGGTGTGACCGTGAACTCGTTGGGCGGGACGTCACCCGCCGGCGGTACCAACGCGTCAGGAGGCGCCACGAACACCACCCTGTCAACGGCGGGCGGCCTAGCTGCGACGGGTGGCTTGAGCAACGTAGCGGGTCATGCGACCACTGCAGGCACGTATGCCATTGCAGGAGCCAGCGGCGGCGCATTGGTCACCGGCGGCACTAGGGCCGTCGGCGGCACATCGGCAATCGGCACCGTGATCAGCACGGGTGGATCGACCCAGCTGAGCGCCACGGGCGGCACCATGCCAACGGGCGGCATGACTGGTTTGGGGGCTACCACGAGTACAGGTGGCTCAAAGAACAACGGGGGCACTTTCAGCACGGGGAGCCTTACGGCAAGCGGTGGCGTCTCTGCGACGGGTGGGTCCAAGCCTGTAGGAGGGACGTCTGGCACGGGCGGTGCGTCTGGATCGGGAGGATCCAATGCTTGTATCAGCGGCCCAATTGCCACATTTTCAGGCGCGCTGGCAGATGGAATCACCCTGCTTGACACCGATGGCAATCGAGTCAACGCGCATGGCGGCGGCATCATCAAAGTGGGTGATAGCTATTACATGCACGGCGAGTATTTCTTGAGCACGACAACCGACAACAACTTCAATGGTTTTTCGATGTATTCATCGAAAAATCTCATGACCTGGAAAAACGAGGGGATTGTTTTACCTCAACAGGCCAGCGGTGAACTGGGCCCCGATCGCAAGGGCGAACGGCCGCACATCGTCAAGTGTCCTAGCACGGGCGAATTCGTGCTTTACGCCCATGCCGCATCGTCGGATTACCAAACGGACAAAGAAGTCGTTTACGCTACGTCACCCACCGTCAACGGCAAGTATTCGTACAAGGGGCCCCTGACCAATTCGAGCGGTGCGATTGCCGCGCACAGCGACATGAGCGCGCTGACAGACGGTAGTAATGCTTACGTTGTGACGGAAAGCGGCCACCTTTATACATTATCCGCGGACTGCCACAGTTGGCTTTCTGACAAGTCCTATTCAGCTGTCAACGGCGACTCCGGCGGTTCGGAATCGCCGACTGTGTTCAAGGCTGGCAGCACCTACTATTGGATTGGCTCATACAAGACCGGGTGGCGTGCAAACAATAATTTCTATTCGACGGCGCCGGCCATCACGGGGCCGTGGACGTACCAGGGTTTCATCGCGCCAGTCACCGACCCAACCAATGACATTTCCGACCAAAGGACATGGTTGTCACAGAGCACTTGGGTCCAGCCCATCGACGGGTGCAAGGGGACAGTCTACTTATACTGGGGAGACCATTGGTATGGTAACCAGGACACATCGAACCCAGGCAAATATAACGACCTTGCCACATACGTCTTACAGCCACTAGTGTTCAACGGGGCTGCTATTTCCATGCCGGCCTACCTTTCGCCGTGGAAACTTGACGTCGGGTACGGCACCTGGTCGCAGTAGCCAAGACAGCAAAGAAGGGAGTCCAGGCAGAAGATTGGAGCCTGGCCGCCGAAGATTTGGCATCCGAGCCAAGCGCCACGATTCGATCAATAGCAGGCGGCCGGGGTGGTTGCAGTTGCGTCAACGCACCCATTGGTGCAGGTCGTCGCCGTCCAAAGACCAGCACTGCACGTCCTAAGCACGTCACCGCTACAAGCCGCCGGGGAACTGGCGTCGCAGACACTGCAGTGGTCAGTACTGCCGTCAACGACGTAGCAACCGTAGTCGCTGCAGGCTGTAGCTTTCAATGTCCATGCCGTACGTGCTTCGTTGCAGACGTCAACGGAATCACCGTCGCAACGCGACTGGTTGATGGTGCACGCAACACAGTTGTCCGAGGTAGTGTCGCAATACAGAGGAGCTTCACAAACGGCCTTTTGCATGAATCCGGTATGGTCAGCGTTGCACACGCTCAGGACGGAACCCGAACACTGTCGATCACCGGTTGCGCACGCATCGCAAACACCCGCGGCGGGCTCGCACAATGCCGCTGTCGGGCAGGTTTGCGTTGTAGTCCAAGCACCATTCACGCACGCTTGTAGCGCTGCACCTTGACAACGGAAGGGCGGCGTCCCCGTGCAGTCGGAAGGGCTGCCGCCGGTCGGTTGGGAACCACCGAATGACGACGCGCCTCCGGTTGCAGTGCCGCCTGCAACGAATGTATCACCCCCCGTGGTTCCGGAGCCTCCCTGCAAACTGCCTGCGGTGCCGCCCGTGCCGTCAACCAGATGGTAATCGCCGAAAACCAGCTGACAACTGGTTAGGCCGATTGCAAGACCGAGCCAGTACATCGCACGAGGACTGTGGAAATTGCCGAGGAGTTGGATTCGGAAACCAGCCATGACGCCCAGGGCAAGTGTAGCACGAGTCATCACTTCATGCGCACGAACCATCGGCATTGCAGGCTAGGCCCAAAGGACACGGCACCGTATCACCGACGTAGTCGCAGGCCACGCAGGTGTCCGTACCTGGGTCGCAAAATGGGAAGTTGATGTCGCCGCAATCACTTGAAGTTGCGCAGGTAGCAGCGACGCACATGTTCGCACTATCGCAGACAGGTGTAGCCGCGGGACACTTAGTTGGATCTGCCGAGCAACCGCAGGTTCCGCCTGGCAAGCAGATCGGCGTCGCTCCAGAACAGTTCGCGTTGCTCGCGCAGCCCACGCAGCTGCCCCCGGAGCAATACGGCGTCGCCGACGACATCGCCGAACATTGGCCGTCGGCAGTGCAGCCCGTGCATACACCGCCCGAGCACAATGGCGTCGCTCCAGAACAGTTCGCGTTGCTCACGCAACCCACGCAGCTGCCCCCGGAGCAATACGGCGTCGCCGACGACATCGCCGAACATTGGCCGTCGGCAGTGCAGCCCGTGCATACACCGCCCGAGCACAATGGCGTCGCTCCAGAACAGTTCGCGTTGCTCACGCAACCCACGCAGCTGCCCCCGGAGCAATACGGTTTCGCAGACGAAATCGCCGAACATTGGCCGTCAGCAGTGCAGCCCGTGCATACACCGCCCGAGCACAATGGCGTCGCTCCAGAACAGTTCGCGTTGCTCACGCAGCCCACGCAGCTGCCCCCAGAGCAATACGGCGTCGCAGACGAAATCGCCGAACATTGGCCATCAGCAGTGCAGCCCGTGCATACACCGCCCAAGCACAATGGCGTCGCTCCAGAACAGTTCGCGTTGCTCACGCAGCCCACGCAGCTGCCCCCGGAGCAATACGGCGTCGCCGACGACATCGCCGAACATTGGCCGTCGGCAGTGCAGCCCGTGCATACACCGCCCGAGCACAATGGCGTCGCTCCAGAACAGTTCGCGTTGCTCACGCAACCCACGCAGCTGCCCCCGGAGCAATACGGTTTCGCAGACGAAATCGCCGAACATTGGCCGTCAGCAGTGCAGCCCGTGCATACACCGCCCGAGCACAATGGCGTCGCTCCAGAACAGTTCGCGTTGCTCGCGCAGCCCACGCAGCTGCCCCCAGAGCAATACGGCGTCGCAGACGAAATCGCCGAACATTGGCCATCAGCAGTGCAGCCCGTGCATACACCGCCCAAGCACAATGGCGTCGCTCCAGAACAGTTCGCGTTGCTCACGCAGCCCACGCAGCTGCCCCCGGAACAATACGGCGTCGCCGAGGAAATCGCCGAACATTGGGCGTCGGCAGTGCAGCCCGTGCATACACCGCCCGAGCACAATGGCGCCGCTCCAGAACAGTTCGCGTTGCTCACGCAGCCCACGCAGCTGCCCCCGGAACAATACGGCGTCGCCGAGGAAATCGCCGAACATTGGGCGTCGGCAGTGCAGCCCGTGCATACACCGCCCGAGCACAATGGCGCCGCTCCAGAACAGTTCGCGTTGCTCACGCAACCCACGCAGCTGCCCCCGGAACAATACGGTTTCGCAGACGAAATCGCCGAACATTGGCCATCGGCAGTGCAGCCCGTGCATGCACCGCCCAAGCACACTGGCGTCGCTCCAGAACAGTTCGCGTTGCTCACGCAACCCACGCAGCTGCCCGCGGAGCAATACGGCGTCGCAGAGGAAATCGCTGAACATTGGCCGTCAGCAGTGCAGCCCGTGCATGCACCGCCCGAGCACACTGGCGTCGCTCCAGAACAGTTCGCGTTAGTCAGGCAGCCCACGCAGGTATTCGCAGTCGTGTCGCAATGAGGTGTTGCGCCAGAACAATTCCCGTTGACAATGCAGGCTACGCAACTTCCCAGCGTGGCACTTCCCGCTACAGTGTTGCAATGGGGCGTTGCCCCCGAACAATCCCCGTCGATAGTGCATTTCGCGCAGGATCCGGTGGAACAGACCGGCGTGGTACCCGAACAGGCTGCGCCAAGAGTCCAACCCGTACCGTCTGGGTTGCATGTTTGCCGAATGTTGCCGGAACACCCAAGCTGACCAGGTTGACAGACGACGCAAGCGCCGCCGTTGCAATAAGGAGTTGGGTCAGTGCAGGTACCGCCGTCTAGCTGGCCGTCGGTGCAGGAAGTCCAAGACTTGTGATCTGCGCTGCACACTGCGGCCGAGTCGGGAGAACACTGCACACACTTTGCGGTTGGATTTGCGCCAGTGCAGATGGGTGTCCCGGAAGGACACGCTGTGTCACTCCAGGTGCCGGAAGCGGAGCAAGTACTGATCCACCCGGAAGTTGACGAGCATTGAGTCGCGTCCGTTGTACCACAAGTGCAAGCCCCGTTCTTGCAAACAAAGGAACTACCAATCTGGCTGCAATTCTCCTGGGCGATCGCACCTGCGCTGCAGTATTGACGAGTGACGTTGTCGGCAAGGCAGACAGGACCCGTGCTGTCGTTGCACGGCTGGCAAGTACCTGTGCCCTGGTAACAGCTCGGATTAGGAGCTACGCAGGTCGTGCTGTCCCAACCCGCACGGCTAGTGCTGCAGGTTTGCGACACAGTGCCGCTAAGACATTGATGGGCGCCGGTAGCACAAGTTGGGTTCTTGCACGTTCCATCCGCTGGATCGCAGATCTGGCCCGCTGCGCAGGTACCACTGTTCAGAATGCCGTTGGTGCACGAGCGCCAAGACGTTGAGGGCAGCGTCGTAGTGTTACATGTGGCAGGCGCGTTGGGCGTACACTGCACACAGGTCCCTGCCGTAGTTTGGCCTGCCGTCGTGTCACAAACTCCGGAACAAGTCGTCTGCACCCAGCTCCCGTTGGCGCATTGCTGGCTGGTATGCGCGTCAAGACATTGTGTAGTTGTCCCGGTGCACGCAGCGCAGTGATCCGTAACGCAGTAAGGCGTGTCGGTTGGACATTTCTGCGTTCCGTTGAACGCACCGTTTACGCATGCCCTGAGGTTGCCCGTATCCGCACACTGCGAAACGGTGGTACCCCCCGCACCGTTAGACGCGCAGGTAAAAAGGCTAGTACTGCTAGTACCGTTAGTACTGTTTACGCACGTCTTGGAATTCGGCACACAAGCGCTGGCACAGTAGTCAGCAGTGCCATAATCCACACACCCGAAACCTTGGGCGCACGTGCTGGTCGCACTCCACGCACTCCGTTCGGCTGCGCAAGTCCGCGTCGAGCCGGGCGAAGCAACCTGAACGCATTGCACCTCGTTGGCTGTCGGGCAAGCAGCGCAATAATCGGCATTCCCTGCGTTATCTTGGCAGCCGTTGGCACATGTCGTGGCGGTGTTCCAGCTCCGTCGATCGGCGGCGCAGGAGCGGATCTGACCCGTCCCGACGCATTGTGCGTCACCGGTGTTACAGAGGTAACAGTACCCTGTGGTATGGTCGGCTGACGAGTAGCACTGAGCTGCAGTTCCGCAATTACTAATGACGCTGCTGGTTTGCCCGTCGGCGCTGCATTGGGTCAGATTCACTCCACTGCAGGCGTAGCTGTTGGCGACACAGTTGTCACATTGTCCACCCGTCGCATCGCAGATCTGACTTGCAGCACAGGTCGTAACGGCGTCCCAGCCATTGCGGCCTGCATTGCAGCGCTGCAATGCTTGGCTGACGCATTGATACTGATTGGCGGCACACTTGGGCGTCTGACAGGATGCCCCGGAAGCGGAAACCACGCATAACGCGCTGGTCGCGCAGCTTGCCACATACTGCCACGTGGGAACGTTGTTGACGACCGAGCATTGTTCCACGTCCGTTTGCGCACCTGTGGTATTGCACCGGGTAGTCACTGCGGGACATGTCTCGAGACAACCGTTCGTTAAATCGCAAATTTGACCCGTTGCGCACGTGTTTACCGTAGTCCATTGCAGGGTCGTAGAATTGCATTGCTGCCGAGTGTTTCCTTGGCACGCGTATGCTCCAGGGGTCGTGCACTGCGGCGTATTGCAACGGCCATTGGTGGCGTCGCAGAGCGCGGCGACCGCGCAGGTTGACTGGGAGACCCAATTGACAAGGTTGGAAGGGCAGATACTCAATGTCGTCCCAGTACATTCGAAGGTGCCTGCTACCGGGCAACCTGGTGGGTCGCAATTGCCGTGGACTGCGTTGCACAGCGCATTCGATGCGCAAACGTCATCGGTTGTCCAGGTAAGGTCGGCCCCGCAAGTTTGCAGCGTCGCGCCGCTGCATTGATGCTCTCCGGTGACGCAGGGTACGCAATCATGCTTCTGGATGTTGCAGTGGTTTGCATCTTGGCAGGTGCTGATAACGTCGAAGCCGGTACCGTCTTGGCGACACAGTTCGAGGTTCGCTCCGTCGCATTGGTACGTACCCGGTACGCAACCGTTGTCGCATTGCTGTTTCGCGGGATTACACAGGGCTGGGGTCAGGCACGTGGCGACCGGGGTCCAATCAAGAAGACTTGGCGGGCACCCTTGCAATTCGGCAAGGTTGTCTGGATCGCATCGATAGGTACCCGCCGCGGGGCAACCAGACGGCGTGCACTTCGCATTCCAGTTGGTAGGATCATTGGCGTGGGCGTCCAGCGATGCCTGGCACAGCTCGGGGCTCGCGCAGCTGTCTACCTGATTCCACGTCTGGTTGCTGTCGCAAACTTGAAGACTTGCGGTGTTGCATTGGTATTCGCCCGTAACACAGGGGCGGCAACTTCCGACACGCGCGTTGCAAAGGTTGGGGTCTTGACAGTCCGTTACATTCCAGCCTGTCTGATCTGCCTTACATTGGTACAATCGCGAGCCGCTGCAAAAAGTCTCTCCTGCAAGGCATGGGAGGCAGCTGTCGGAGTTGGCATCGCAGTAGGCCACCGTATCGCAGGCGGCGGTCGTGGTCCAACTGTCACCGGTAGATGCGCAGGTCTGAAGATTCCACGCAGAGCAGCGATTCGAACCCGGTACACAGGTCATGCAGCGTCCGCGAGTGGCGTCACACAGATCACTCGTGCAGGCGGCCAGTGGCTGCCATTGGTGGTTCTGGCAGACCTCCAATGTGGTCGCTGTGCATTGATAGATGCCATCCGAATTGCAACTGGCAACGGCCGAACCACCCGCGGCGCTGCTGCTGCCCGCTTTGCCCGCGTTGCCGCCAATGCCGCCGCCGCTATTTCCCCCTTTGCCGGCACCCCCCTGAGCGCCAATGCCGCCCGTTGCGCCACCAGTACTGGCGCCCGCGTTTTGTTGTCCCACCGTGTAGTCGCCGAAAGCTAATTGGCACGCTGACACCGACAGGCTGAAACCCGCTAGAAGACTGAGCCCCCAAAACCGATCCATTGGCTTTTTCATTAGTATGCTCCAACGATTCCAAGGCGGTCGAATGAAACGTAGGGTTGCACGGCAACCCTGTCGGAGTGCGCGGAAGTGACGTCAGTTGACTCATGCGAAAAAATCATCCAAAGACCCGCAACGCTGCCGGCAAGTCCGACGGCAAGGCTGACACCCGAAATTGTGCCGTACCGGTTGTAGTCGTTAATAAGTCCTTGCTGTTGGCAATTGGACACATCGGGGCACTTGGAGGCCAGGTCCGAATGTTTGCCGAGGAACAAGAAACCGGTCACCGTTCCCACGACCAGGCCGGCGCCGCCGACCCCGAGAGCAATATAGCCGAGCGTGTTCGATCGCTCTTTGGTCGGCTGCCGATCGTGTTCATTGGGCAGTGGCGTTTGGACGAGCGGGCGCACCGTGGCCGGCTTTTTCGCCTCCGAATCAATGATGAGTTCCAAGGTGACCGTGCGTTCGCCCCCGGCGGGTATCGAAAAAGTCTCCTCTTTGGACAAGTAGCCCGGCGCCGACGCACTGATCTGGAACTGCCCGGGATCGGTGGCGCGTCGCACCCCCAATGCAACATTGGGCACAGGCACGCCACCCACGGTTACTTCGGGTCGAGATGGCCCTTTGACGTTAATCGTGAGCCAGGCCACTTTCGGTTTTACTTCTTCAACCAGTTTCTTGGCGTCCTGTATCGCACGCTTCCAGACCCACGGTACGTTGTCTGCTACCCCCTCACGCAAGACTTGCTCTAGCCGCTCCTGAGCCTCGACGTACCGCCCTAGACCCATGAGAGCTCGCGACAGATCGACCGCTATTGTCGGCGCGTGCACCAGAGCGTCGGCGCGCTGGAATCGATCGACCGCGGCGGCATAGTCTTTCGCGTTGAGAGCCGCGGCGCCTTCAGCCGCAAGACTGCGTGCCGTTGCACGATCGGATTCTCTTTGCGCCATCGCGGGCGTTGGCATGCCCCACGTGACCAAGAACAGTAGGATTGGAACGACGTATTTCATGAACACGAACGCCACGAACCGAAACCTCTGATGAACCAACTGGGAACAAAGCATGCAAGCCCCCAAACCGATAAGAGCCGTCCTTGGCTACCCAGAATGAAACCTTATAGCTCGGTAGCATCGCGGACACACAATGCAACCCGTTCGTTCAAATTGCCACTCCGGTGAACGTTTTGATGCGGTAAGATTGCTGTCTGGGCTCGCGCCCTTGGGCGGGCGGCAGCCTGCTGCCTGCGAGGTGCCCGCGTCTTTGAACAGACAAGTCTGACGGCGGCATTTTCGCTTGACTCTCCCCTTGGGGCAAACCCTAACCTCCTGAGGAACCGAAAATCTTCCCGCGGCCGCAGGAGGTTAGAACTATCTGACCGAAGTCGTGTTCATGCTAAGAGACGCGAATGCAGAACCTGCGCCAGGTGCAACTGCCCCCCTGGGGTGAATGGGCATCGGTTGACCGGGCAACGCTTGTGCTCGTCCTTCGCGGGGACGAGCTGCTGCTGATTCGAAAACTCCGGGGTCTAGGCGCGGGCAAGATCAACGGTCCCGGCGGACGCATCGAACCGGGTGAGTCCACCGTTGCCTGCGCGATACGGGAAGTCGAAGAGGAACTCTGCGTGACACCGCTTGGGCTCGAAGAGCGCGGCGAACTGCGGTTCCAGTTCGTCGACGGACACAGCATTCACGTGTTCGTGTTCACGGCCGTCAACTGCGCGGGCGAGCCGAAAGCTACCGATGAAGCGATCCCGATGTGGGTCCATCGTTCGGCAATTCCGTATGACGAGATGTGGGCCGACGATCGCGTTTGGTTGCCGCTGTTGCTCCAGGGCAAACGTTTTCGCGGGCGCTTCTTGTTCGACGGCGATCGAATGCTCGAACAGGACGTGCAGGTTGACTAAGGCGCGACGTTCGCGCCATGGCAGTGAAGCCGTCTGCAACTACGATGCCTGCGCTTGTTGCAAATGTTTTACTAATTGATGCGGCGTCTAGGTGCATCCGGCAGATGACTGAGGTGTGATTGACGGCGCAACGCCCAACATGTGGATTGGCTTGTCCACTTGGAGCGGAATTGCGTCGGCGTCAAAACCCGCTGGCCCTAAGTGGGCCGTTCCAAGCCGCCCTTAGACCGACACAAAATTTGCGAGCCACCCCTAAGGCGGTTCGTGCGCCAGCCGTACAGTTGCGAGCTTCGCGCAACCGAACAGGGCGACGGAAGGGCATCAGGACAAATGGCGAAACTCAATTGTTGGGAATACAAGAAGTGTGGCAGACAACCAGGTGGATCGAAAGTCGCCGAGTTGGGCGTGTGTCCCGCCGCAAGCGAAATCCGAACCAATGGAATTAACGATGGGAAAAATGGGGGAGAGCTTGCTGGGCCATTGCTGGCACGCTTTGCGGCGGGCAAGTGCAAGGAAGTTTTGCCTCCAAACTAGGCAATTGCATGCGGTGCGAGTTTTATCAGTTTGTAGGCAAAGAGCAGGGCGCCAAGCACGAAAGCTCAAAAACGATTCTACAGGTCCTGAAGTAAAGCAAGCGGGGAAGGCTCGATCAACCCGTAGGACTTTGATCTGACCTGCGCCGCCAGCGGCGCACGTTGAGCGTCGCTATCTGTTTTGCGGCTTCAACCAGCAACTCGGGAGCCCGCCGTTTCGCGTCATCCTCGGTATCGGCAAGCTCGAGCAGTGTTTGGACATTTTGGATTCCATGTCGTTGACACACTTCCAAGTCGAGCGCATTCGTGCCGCAGATGATGGACACAGGTACCCTACGAGCGCTAGCCCGGGTGAGCACACCGGAAACGACCTTGCCGGCAAACGAGCTATCGTCGAGCCTCCCTTCGCCCGTTACAACGCCGTCTGCGCGCGCAAGCCGTTCATCGAAGTCCACGCAGCGCATGACCAGATCGACTCCGCTCGTCAACGTGGCTGAACATAACTGCTCGAAGGCAAACCCAAGGCCGCCGGCGGCGCCAGCGCCGGGCCGCGTCAGGGCTTCATTGAGACACGTGGGGTCACAAGCCGCAAAGCCGCGCGCCCGTGTGCACGCGTCAAACAACTTCGCAGCGTAATGACGCATGCCCGCCTCGAGCGCTTCCACCATGGCCAAAGTGGCGCCCTTTTGAGGACCAAAGGCGCGCGCCGCCCCAAGTGGACCCAGCAACGGGCTCGTAACGTCGGATGCAATCAACAGGCCGGTGCCACAAAGTGGGTTTGGGAGCGCAATCGACGAAACATAGGCCATTTCCGCACCGCCAGCAGGCACGCGAACGCCCGGAAACTCGACGCCGAGCGCCTGAGCTAACCCAATGCCGCCATCTACCGTGGCCGTGCCGCCCAAACCAACAATCACAAGGCCTGCCAGCTGCCGCTGCGCATGTTCGATTAGTTGCCCCAAACCGTAGCTCGTTGTCAAGAACGGATTCCTCCTTGGCTTTTCGAGCAGAGCCAAGCCAATACAAGTGGCTGACTCAATCCAGGCAACGGTGTCGTGATATTCCGTGCCGCCGATCGCGCCGAGGCAAGACGGTACGCCACATTTGCTCCAGCCGATCTCGGCGTTGACCGGTTCGCCCAACGGCCCCATCACGCTTCGGCGTTCACGCCTAAGCGGAATTACTGAGGCAATGGCGTCCAGCAGCCCTTCGCCGCCATCAGCCAAGGGGCAGAGATCCATTTCCCAGTCTGGGTGACATTGCCCAAGGCCCCTCGCGATGGCCTGGCAGACGCTCGTCGCTGAGCAAGATTCCTTGAAACTGTCACAAGCGACGAGGATTCGCATGGGGTGTAGTATACAGCACACACAACCGCGCATTTGATCAGTGGAAAGGACAATTCATCGAGGCACCGAACAATAAGGGGCCGGAGCCGCGTGCCACACGGATTGTCGAGAAAACTTGTCGGTCGCCGGATTGTTCTGGTCACCCGAAGGCGTTTTCGTGTAACGTAATTCTTAGAGTGCCCGCATTAACCCAGCCGGTTTCGGCAGCTGACAATCAAGATACCGTGCTCATCGTTCGACGACGAGCCCATCGTACTTCGCGCTTGGGCTACATACCTCGAGAATAGTCCGTACAAGGTCATCACGTGCCTGACACCGCATGAAGCGATTCACCACATCAGTGACGGCAATGTGCAGGTCGTGGTAAGTGACATCGCAATGCCGGAGATTACGGGGATTGAATTGCTCCGCATGGTCCGGCAGCACGATCCGGATTTGCCGGTCATATTGGTGACCGGCAAGCCTGCGCTCACATCCGCGGCCGAGGCCGTCGAGTTCGGCGCATTCATGTATCTGGTCAAACCGGTGAGCGCTGACCAACTCCTGAGCGCCGTCGATCGGGCAGCGCGCTTGTACCGGCTCGCTCAAACCAAACGGCAAGCCATCTCGCTGTTTGGCAATGGGGCAATCGAGGCGGAGCGCGTCGCTCTTGAGACCAATTTCGAGAGGGCCCTGGCGGGTCTATGGATAGCATTTCAGCCGATTGTACGGGTATCTGATCGGACCATCTTCGGCTACGAGGCGCTGCTTCGCAGCGAAGCCTCGTCAATGGCAGCGCCTGGACCCATATTGCACGCGGCTGAACGCCTTGGGGCACTCGATCGACTGGGCCGCGCTGTTCGCGAGAAAGCCGCTCGTTCGATTTCGACGGCACCCCCACCGCACGCGCTGTTCGTGAACCTACATCCGCTCGACCTGCTCGACCCCGATCTGCACAACAACGAAGCCCTGTTGAGCTCCGTAGCCGGCCGCGTCGTGCTTGAGATCACGGAACGGTCCCCTATCTCGGACGTCGAAAACGCGCGCGCCATTGCCATGGGTTTGCGCAACCGTGGTTTTCGCATCGCTATCGACGACTTGGGAGCGGGCTATGCAGGCCTTAGCAGCTTCGCCTTGCTGGAACCGGAATTCGTGAAGCTCGACATGACGTTGATTCGAGACGTGGATTCATCGTCGGTCAAGCAGAAGCTCGTCAGATCAATGGCTTCGATGTGCAAAGACATGGGCCTTTACGTCATCGCCGAGGGCGTCGAAACGAAAGCCGAGAGCGATGCCGTCATTGAGCTTGGATGCGACCTTTTGCAGGGCTTTTTCTTCGCCCGACCCGGTCCTGCATTTCCCGAAGTGCACTGGTCGTAATGAACCCTGCGAACCATGCCGTCTGACGCAACGCAAGTCGCAAAACCATCTTCGCGCGCGTCACGGTTACCGGCCACCGTGGTTTCGCTCGGGCTCGTGAGTCTTTTCACGGACGTTTCGAGCGAAGCCATCTTTCCGCTGCTGCCGGCGTTCCTCGTCAGTCTTGGCGCCAGCGGAGCGTTCATCGGGCTCGTCGAGGGCGTCGCTGAGGTCGTGGCCAACACGCTCAAGTACGCCATGGGGTTCATCGTCGATCGCAGCACGAAGCTCAAGCCGTTCGTGTTGATCGGTTACGGGGTCTCAACCGTGATTCGCCCGATGGCGGCAATCGCGTCGGCGCCCTGGCATGTGCTGCTTATACGCGCCGGGGATCGCATCGGCAAGGGCATTCGCACGACGCCGCGCGACGCTCTGATCGCATCGGCCACTGACAGTTCCATGCGCGCTCGCGCCTACGGCTTTCATCGCGCCATGGACCACGCTGGCGCGGCCATTGGGACGTTGATGGCGGCAGGCTTGTTGTGGCTGTTGGGTGCCTCGGACCATTTGGGTCCTCAGAGCGCCATGCGCGAAGTGTTTGTGTGGGCGGCCGTGCCTGGGGTCTTTGCAATGCTCGTTCTGGCGCGTTCCGTCGAACCTGCTGTGTCGAGTGGGACAACGACAAAACAAAACGTCTCACCCGATCTTTCGCAACCGCTGAAGCGGTTGCTGCTTGTGTTGACGTTGTTCGCGTTGGCCAATGCAACGGATGCATTCGTGATCGTGAAAGCGGCAAAACTTGGCGCATCACCCATGCTGGCACCCTTGCTCTGGTTGGTCCTGCACGCGGTCAAAGCGTTGACGGGCGCCAGCGGCGGGCGGCTTGCCGATCGCTACGGCAAACGCAATTCTTTGATTTTGGGATGGTTGGTTTATGCGGCACTCTGGTCGGCAATCGGTTTCGCGAATTCGCTCAGCTCGCTGTTTCTTCTAACGGCCCTGTATGGGACGTCGCACGGTCTGGTCGAAGGCGCCGAACGCGGGCTTGTCGCCGATCTAGCCCCGGGGCACAAACGCGGCACCGCTTTTGGCGCCTACAATTTGCTCATCGGGATGGCAGCGCTCGCGGCCAGCACCGCGTTTGGAGCGGCCTGGGATCGCTTCGGTAGCATTGTCGCGTTCTGCGGCTCTGCGTCGTTCGCCCTGCTCGCGGCCGTGCTGCTGTTCGTACTGCTTCCGAATCGCAATCCGGCTGATTTACCCGAATCCGGCATGAATCACTGACACAATGGGCCATACCCTGGGCGACTGGGTTCTGGCACTCGTCCAAACCTCGCGTAGACTCGCGTGGCGACCATGAATACGCACCTCACACTCTATGCCGATCGTCTCTGGCTCAGCCCGTACGGCTTTTCGTCCTTCGTGGCTCTCAAGGAGAAAGGGCTTGCGTTCGACCTCGTCGAGTTGTCGCTTCCGGACGGCGAGCACTTGAGCAATCAATACGAGACGGATTCAATCACGGCTCGCATTCCCAGCCTCGTACACGACGGCTTCGGTGTGTCCGAATCGAGCGCTATTGCCGAGTATCTTGAAGAAGCATTCCCTCCGACTCACCATGCAG
Organism: uncultured delta proteobacterium; assembly: GCA_963811985.1. Taxonomy (GTDB): domain Bacteria; phylum Myxococcota_A; class Polyangia; order Polyangiales; family Polyangiaceae; genus FEN-1139. The sequence continues at coordinate 28,436 of CAWEUH010000035.1, read as the reverse complement.
CGCTGTTTCCGCGAGACTTGCGCGATCGGGCGCGTGCTCGACAATTGATGGCTTGGTTGCGTTCCGATCTGGACGCGTTGCGCCAGGAGCGCATGACGATTACGGTTTTCTACCGCTTGCGCGTTCCCGAGTTGAGCCCGCGCGGCGTCACAGCAGCCGCAAAGCTCGTGCGCGTCGCTGAGCAGGTTATCCCCAAGAATGGCGGGCCTCTCTTTGGCTCTTGGTCCCTCGTCAACAGCGAGCTATCGTTCATGCTGCATCGCTTGATCTTGAACGGGCACCCGGTGCCGCAGCTTGTCCAAGCATACGCGGATGTGCACTGGAAGCGGGCCTCGGCGCAAGAGTTCATCGGCCATAAGCGGCCTGCGTCGGTGCCTGAGAACTACTGGGGCTACAGTGACCTACCGCGCATGGCGCCTGCCTGACACCGGCCATGGTGGCCAGCGTTGTCTTGGTCCCAAGCACTCTAAACTGCAAAGAAATCACTGAATTAACTAGCGGGCGCGGCTGCCGTATTAAATCGATTGATGGACAAATCCGTCGCTTCGACTCCGTCCGATCCGTTGCAGCTAGCAACCGATGCCCCATTTCTAGGTGAAGGGCCCCGGCGGTCCGGTCGCAGGACGATCGCCTTTTTGACGGAATATCCAGATTCGCTGGGCGACACGTACGGCACACATCTGCGCGACGCGCTCGACGCGGCCTGTCGATTACTGGACATCAATCTGCTCATCGTGGTTGGACGCGGGTTGGAAGATCCGGACCCGAACGGATCCATCAACAACAAGGTCTTTGACTGGATTCGTCCCGAGACGGTGGACGGGATCATCGTGCTTGCCAGCTCCCTTAGTGCATACGGTGGCCGCGACGCCGTTGCTCGCCTATACGCCAAGTACCCAACAATACCCCTTTGTGGGCTGGGCATCGCGGTCAACGGCGCACCGAGCATCGTGATCGACAACCGGCTGGCAATGCGCGCAGTGGTTGAGCATTTGGTGCTCGAACACGGCTGCCGGCGACCGCTGTTTCTCGGCGGCCCGCCCACGAATGACGAAGCCCAGGCTCGACTGGCTGGCTTTTGCGAGGTTCTCGAGGAACACGGTATTGCCTTGTCGGCGAAGCAGGTTTGCGTCGGCCACTTCCGGCGCGCCAACGCCGAAGCAGAGATCCATGCCCACATCGCCGAAGGCATTGAGTTCGACGCCGTCATTGCCGCCAATGATTCAATGGCGCTTGGTGCATTGACCGCCCTAAGAAACCACGGACGTCGCGTCCCGCGCAACGTCATGGTGACCGGGTTCGATGACGTGCATGAGGTGGCGTTGGTCAATCCACCGATGACAACAACGCGCCAGCCACTCAAGGATATGGCAAACCTGGCATTAAGAATCGTGCTGGAACAGCTCGAAGGTCGCCAAGTCAAGATGCGATACGAGCTACCAACCGAGCTCGTGATCAGGCGTTCGTGCGGTTGTGGCACGCGTGCGCTCTCGGGGCGGCATTCCACGATGATGCGTTCTGCCGATCAAGCGGTCACGTATGCCGAAGCGAACACAGAACGCTTGACCGTGCTTGCAGAACGCCTGCTCGGCGAGTGCAACCTGGCCGTGTCCGACCGCGTGCGCCAATTGATGAAGGGGCTACGTGATGAGTTGGCGGGTCGTTCGGGTGCGTTCGCCGACGCCCTGGATGCGGTCCTTGGCACCCTTAGCAGCGATAACCGCGCATTTCAACAGCTGCAGGAACTCATCACCCTGTTGCGGGACGAATTTCAGCCCTTTGTCACGCCAGAACTCGAAGCCATGTGGCATGAAGCGCGCTGCGCTGTGATGCTGGCGTGCGCGCGCAGTCAAGTCGCGCAGCGGATGGACATCGCAGGCTTATACACGCGCGTCGCACAAACGGTGGGCCAATTTGCTTCGGCGGCTCGCCACATTCCCCAAGACGGGTCGCCGGGGTTGCCAGGCGCGATTGTCGAGAGCGCGTTTGTATCGCGTCTGGTGGGTGAACCTGAGCAAGAGCTCGAACCCTGGTTTTTCATGTTCGAAGGCCGCCCATTTGCGCCGCCTCTCGCAAGATTTCCGGTTCACCACTTGATATCCGGCAAAACCTACCCCGACAATCGCCGTCACACGTCGTTCGTCTTCGCGCTGGTCCGTGACATGACGCTGCTCGGTGCGGCCGTACTCGAGTTTTCCCCGAACACGCTAGGCCACGAGATCTTGTGCGATCAGCTGGCCGTCGTCCTGCACAACCAACGGCTGCACGAAGAAGTCCTTAGTACCACGACGCTGCACGAGCGTAGCGTGCAGGAGAGGATTGCCACCGCACGCCGTATTCAGTCATTGAGTGTGCTGGCAGGGGGCGTGGCGCACGATCTGAACAACGCATTGGGGCCGCTGGTGGCGCTGCCCGACGTTATCCTCTCAACGTTCGACGCGGCGCTTGCCGGTGACACGCAGGCAGCCGACGAGATGCGCGCCGACATCGAGGCCATCAAGCATGCCTCTTTGCGCGCGTCGCGCACCATCAAAGACCTCTTAACGCTCGGCCGCCAGGGCCGCACCGAGAAGGGACTGGTCGATTTGAACCTTGCCGTGCTCGACTCGCTGCCCGGCAATTTGGCGCGACTGGATGAGGGCGACGAACGGAAGGTTACCCTGGCGACGGAGATCAGCCCCGAGCGGCTTTGGATCAACGGTTCCGAGCCGCATTTGGTGCGCGCCATCACGAACCTATTGCGAAACGCCATGGAAGCCATTCCCGGTAGAGGGTCGATTACGGTAAGGACGTATGCCACGGACATCGCATCTCCCGCTACCGGGTTCGAGACCATCGAACCTGGCAACTACGCGGCGGTTAGCATCGCTGATACCGGAATCGGCATTCCCGAAACTGAAATGGGTCAGGTATTCGAGCCGTTTTTTTCGCGCAAGCGTCTGGGCGACGAGAGCGGCACGGGCCTCGGCCTGGCGATCGTTCACGGGGTTGTGAAAGACCACGGCGGCTACGTGGATGTGCAAAGCAAATTTGGGCTCGGCACAACGTTCATCCTCTACTTTCCTCGGGCCAGCGGCGCACTGGCTTCCAAGCGGGTGCTCTCCAGTCCTGTACCCGTTAGGCAGGCGCGCATCTTGGTCGTTGACGACGAGCTGGTGCAATTGCGCACGTCGCGTCGAATACTCACATCATTGGGCTACGCAGTTGAGACGTGCGGCAGTGGTGCCGAAGCGCTCGCTCAGATTGACGCATCGCTGACTGCAGACGGTGAGGCCCCCATTTGTCCCTACGACTTGGTTATTCTCGACATGGTCTTGCACGAGGATCGCGATGGGCTCGAATTGCTAGACGCCATTCGAGAGCTCATTCCCGATCAAAGGGCCATCATCGCCAGCGGCCACGCGCCGACCGAACGCATCGAACGGGCATTGTCCGCGGGCCTAATTTGGCTGCCAAAACCCTACACCAAGAGCGAACTGGAGCACACGGTGAGGCATGCCTTGGCGCAACCAACGAGCGTCAGGTCACCGTTCTTGCCCTAGTCGAAGGCTTTGCGAGTTGTTGCGTGCATGGTCACAAATCGCAGATTTTGTGCCGCAGCGGCATCAGCGGCCATAGGCAGCTGGTCGGACGTCTTCATCGAATTGCTGACTATCCGGCGGGATTGTCTGCAAGTGGCGCTTGCCCACGGCAACCTCGCTCGATCTGGGAACGGCGTGCAGCAGACACCCATAGTGCAACCGCTCGTCAAGACGACAGGACCAAACGAGCTCTCCCTTATGAACCGTCATGTCGGGGCAACCGTCGCACATGTTGGTAGCTCCGTCGCTCATCATGTCGATGGGTTGAATGATAACGATGGATTGAAAATGCATCGATTTGAGAAGCTCGCCAGGCGATGTCAGCGCGGTCTTTAGGTAGCTTTTGGCAATTGCACGTGAACCCGGATCGAAGGTTGAGCCGAACAGCGCTGCGCTGCGGCCAGCCCTTAGCAAGCTTGGGGCAGAATAGGCGAAGTAGCGGTTGAACAAGAGATGGTGACCTGTCTGCAGCACCTCAAGATAGCGCTTTCCAACATAGCCGTGGATTTTGCCGCGCGTTCCAATGCGGCCCGCCATCAACCACTTGAAGCTGCTTGGGTCCTGCGTGCCGCCGAGATATGCACACGGCTCGAATTCCGGCTGTTGCTCCTTGACGAGCGAAACAACTTCACTAGCAGTAATCGGTTCCGGGTTCTTGTCCTGCCCGAAATAGACAAGCCGCTCGATGTCAATCTGCTCGCCGTTGGCGTAATAATCGAATTCATCTTGGCAAGATGTTCGAAACAAGATGAAGACCATGCTGTGCACGACATCGATGTGGTCGCGCGCCCAGTCTACCAATGCGGGAACTTGCTGCAGTGTATGGCGATAGACGGTGGCGTTGAAGGCGACGCTCAGACCGCCGACCTTGGCCACCATCTTGGCGTACCGTAGCCGAAGTTCATTCAAATCCACTTCGCTCTTGCCTTTCCAGCCGGGCCGGACCTGGTTTGAGTCGATGTGAAATGTAAAACCGTACACGCCAGCCGCCTTAAGCCTCTTGAGAAGCTCTTCGTCAAGTGCCAGGGCGTTGGTGTTGATAATGGGCTTGAGTCCGAACTCGTGGCGAACCATTCGCACGATTTCGACAATGTCAGGGTGAACCAACGGATCGCCGCCCGCGATCGAGATCGAGTTCATCCGGCGAAGTTTGGTAAAGACCTCGAGATCGGAGCGGATGTCGCTCAGCGATTTGTCGCTGTTGGTGTCGTTGCGCGAATAGCAACCTTCGCAGTACAGGTTGCAGCGTTTGGTTGGCTCAAGCCACCCAAGCACGTTGTCGTTGAGCGTCCACGGCAACCGATAGTAATCCTTTGGGTTCAATGCCTGCGTTGTGTAGGTCTGCATAGTGACTCCTCATGGGCCCTTGGAGGGTCAATTTGACGCGAAAGTGCCCGGCGTGCCCGCCTGTTGTTTACTGCTGCCGGTAACGTCTCGGTGACGACTTGATGCCAGCCGGTGAAAAACGGATGAATGCGAAAGGTCGGATCTTCACGCAATTGAAGTCGCGTCATGGCGCCCGTTCGATTGTCCCTACGGATAGTACGCTCCCGTGAGAAATCAAGCGCAATTCCGCAAGCGCGCGACCGTGCCCCGGTGCATGACTTGGCGATCATAACCGCCGGTGAGCTATCGATGATTCTGTTGAACACCCACGCGGCAACCGGGCACCAACGAGTGCCAATTAGCACCCTTGAGCCAAGTGCGTCCTGCGCCGCGTGCCCGAGGACTCCGAAACGTCCAGACAATTGCAGAACGCGAGAACAGACGTGTCGAATGGCGGCAGCAATCGTCGACCAAGGCGGAGCCCCCTGCGCTTGCCATCGGTTGACGGCGTGCGCGGCAATTCGATTTGAATGACTTGCCACGCTTCGGGCACGAAGTTCGCGTTCAACGGCGGCACACCGGCGCCAGGCGCAGAGCGAGTGATGCCGAAGCTGACGAAATTCGTGTCGGCGGACTATCCGGCGGAGGCTCGAACGCAGGGGCTAGTTGCAGATGTCGTGTTGGGATTGACGATTGACGAAACAGGCAAGGTCTCCGAAGCAGACGCGCTGGAGCCAGCGGGCCATGGCTTTTGCCGTCCCGGTGTTCCACCTCGCGGTGGTGCTTGAAAAATCAGACATCGTTGGTTGTGGTTTCGATCCTCAAGACGCGGCCGAACTTGTCGTACATCTTGATGGATGCGGGCCCCATGTGGTGACGAATTCTCGTGCCCAGGATGCGTGTATTGAAGTCGTTGCCGGGCTCGACGCTTACGCTTGCCGTAAGACCTCAAGTACGAGGCCATCCCGTCACTATGCCCAAAGCCGGGCAATGTGCCGACGCATGCTCTTTCGATTCCTGCAATCTCTGGAAGCTGACACCCGATACCTGATATCTGATAGCCAAGTGTCCTGTTTGGTACCGGCTACGCCGGCCTAGGCTTTGACTCCACCCGTCGAGGTCGCGCCGCCGGTTGCTGTGCCGCCGGTTGCTGCGCCGCCGGTTGCTGCGCCGACAGTCGAAGTTGAGCCACACGTCGTGCCGAGCGGGCCCGAACACGACGTGCAGCTGACGGTGAACCCAGCCGAGGATTGCGGCGAGCACGTCGTGCCGTTCACGCCGACGAAGTTGTCATTGGCGGATGACCCCTGAAATCGTATTGCTGTGACTGACATCCCAGGAACCGGTCTGATGATAGGGTCCGGGATTTGGTACGGGAATGGTCGGTCCACAATCCAACGTCCAATTCACAGTGCTGATGATGACACCGTAATGTCGTACAGCAAGGCATTGAACACCACCCAAAGGGTCAGCGTGTCTGATGGAATCGCCAAACCCGCCCTGGGCCACCGCAGCCCCGCCGCAGGTCAGAACGGGCCCGGCGCCCAACAACGACTATTGGACCGATTACCGTCGAGCTGCAGTTGCGGAGCGATTCGCTGCAGCACAAACTGGAATCGAACGAGCCATGGCGACCGTCACCTTTGGCAATTTCGAGTGGGACTCTCAGAAGGCAGACGCCAATCGCGCCAAGCATGGCGTCACATTTGAGGAAGCCACGACGGTCTTCCTCGACTTGGACTACGAACTCACCTCTGATCCGAAAGACGCTGAGCGATTCATTGCACTCGGGTACAGTAGCCTGGCTCGAATGCTGTTCGTCGTGCACTGCGAACGCGGCGAACACGTTCGCATCATAAGTGCGCGAAGGGCCACCCGCACCGAGAGGGAACATTATGACCATCGACGAAACATTTGATGAACCCAGTGAAGAGTCTTTGGCAGAAATGCCCGAGGTGGACTTCTCAAGGGCGATTCGACCGAATCGCTACGCGAATCTGCGCGGTGCCTTCAAACATGCGGTGTTCATCGAACCAGAAGTGTTCGACCACTTCGGAAGCGAAGAGCGCATCAAGGAAGCTCTGCGGCTGCTGGTAGACATCGCTCAGAAGCGGTCCGCTTGATCGATGCCGGAGCAGAGCGGAGCTGTGACTCCACTCGTCGCAAGCGCCTTCGAGCCCTGGCCCGGTGTACCTCTGGGTCGTAGTTCACGAAGACTGGCAGATGCGTCGCGGAATCAAAGAGTGGCTTTCGTCACAGATGCCATCGGGACGGTCATACAAGCCCACACTCGATCAGTTACCGCTGACGGCGAAGCATAGCTACCCAGCTCCATTGAATTGTGAACTGGCCAACCGCCAGCGAGAAGCTATTCTAGAGCCGTGTCCACTGGCCTTACCCGGCGCCTCCACATCGACCTTGCCTCGCGTGCAGCGACGCCACTCACCTGGTTCAGTTTCGCCGTCTGCGTGTCATGCGGAGCAAAGGTCAGCGGCAACTCGGTGACCACGGACAAGGGTGGTAACGGAGGCGCGAACGCGCTTGGTACCACGCACGGGACCGCGGGCACGACTTCGAACCCGAACACGTTGGTGGACACGAGCACGAGCACGAACACCGAGACTGGGACGTTTTCGAACACGTGCTTGTCTGATCAGTCATGGTGCGGCGGCACCTGCGTTGACGCGCAGAGCGACAACAGTAACTGCGGCGGCTGCGGGATCGTGTGCTCGGCGAATTCGCCATCCACAGCTGTGTGCAACCTTGGTCGCTGTTCGGTTAGCCTTGCATCTGGTCAGAGCCCCTGGGGCATCGCAGTAGATGCCACCAGCGTTTACTGGACGAACTGGGACGGCACCGGCACGGTGAGGAAGGTACCCATCGGTGGTGGCATCGTCACCACACTCGCCTCGGGGTCGAGCACACTTATGGGCATCGCAGTAGACGCCAAAAATGTTTACTGGACCGACTATGATTTGAATGGCGTGGTGGGAAAGGTACCCATTGGCGGCGGCGCTTCCACCACCGTTGCCTCATCGCAGAATTGGCCCAGGAGCATCATGGTGGACGCCACCAGCATTTACTGGGCGAACTGGGCAAGTGCTGGCACCAACAGCACGTTGATGAAGGTGCCCACTGGAGGCGGTACACCTACCACCCTTGCCTCGGGGCAGTACATACAGATCACAACCGATGCCACGAACGTCTATTGGACGGAGGCCGCCACGGTGATGGGAGGGCTCCATCCCAACGGTGCGGTGAGGAAGGTACCCATTGGCGGCGGCACGCCCACTACCCTCGTTTCGCAGCTGAACCCTGGATATATCGCGGTGGACACCACGAACGTCTACTGGGCGAATTGGGACAGCAATACTGACGGCGCCGTCATGAAGATACCCATCAACGGCGGCACCCCCACCACACTCGCTACCGGTCAGAACCCCAATTGGATTGCCGTGGACGGCACGAATGTCTACTGGACGAACTACGAAAGTGACAACACCGGTACCCTGAAACAGGTACCTATCGCTGGCGGCTCGGTCACCACCCTTGCCTCGGGGTATAGCGCCGAACTCGTTGCAGTGGACGCCACCAGCATCTATTGGGTGAGCTACGACAGTAACGACGACGGTACTGTGATGCGGTTGACTCCAAAGTAGCCATGCTGTGTCGTCAGACATTGTGGAGCCAGGGCGGTGCAATTGAACTTCTCGATATCATTGACATTTACTGCGATGTACTAGCCTGCTCGCAACCCCTTGAGCAGCAGTATCAAGTGACCCGACAACGTCATGAAGTCACCTTCGTACTGCATCAGCCGCAATGCGTCGTCTTTGTGTCCTTCCGTGGCCAGACGCAGGATTTGAGCGGCACTCTTGTGAAAAGCGGCATGCGTGTTGCGAATGTCCTCAAAGACGCCGCGGGCTGATTTTGGGAAGTCGTCGTACAGCCATTTGCCAAACTCGCAGTGTTTATCGGTCTTGACGGTCTCCGGGTCGAAGGCGCTACTTGCGTCTTCGATGGCAACCTTCAAGTCGGTAATCCACCGGCTGTGAGCCAACACAGCTCCATCGAGTTGCTGCAATTCACGGGAATTCAAGCCCACTAGCTTGCCTCATTGGTCGGCTCGCTGCACGGCGCAGGCCAGGCCGCGGTGCCGAGCGCAACTAGTTTACGTTTGGTAAGGCTTGGGTTCATTTCCCAAACGACGGCGTATGCAAAACCTGACTCAAGCGAAGGTCCTTACGCTGGTTTTCATTCAACGCCTACGGGGAACCGGGCAGCCGCCAAAGGGCCGGTATCGCGCGAGCTGAGCTTGGGTCTGGCTAATCCGCTAAAATCTGCCGCAATTTCCAGGCAAGGCCAATACCACCGGATTTCGTGCGAAAGGTACCGTCTGGCCGTCGATATGCCGTCGGTTACACTGGTGCATCCGGTTTGTGATGGTCCCCAACACCCAAATCAACCAGCCACACTCGGCCAGTGCAGGGGGTTTCGGACCAAAGTCGGGGGCCCCGAGGACGTGCATCGTTGTACCCTGCTATAACGAAGAGAATCGCTTCAATGTGGCCGCGTTCGAAGCCTACCTTGAGTCCACTTCTGACATCCATTTCACTCTCGTCAATGACGGCAGCAGTGATGGGACGCTGTCCGTGCTGCACAAGCTCGCTGAGAGGTGGCCGAACCGGCTCAGCGTGGTTGATCAACAACCGAACCGAGGCAAAGCCGAAGCGGTCCGCGTTGGAATGATTCATGGGTTCAGCACGGGGGCTTTTTATGTTGGCTACTTCGATGCCGACCTGGCAACACCGCTCGAGGCAATCCCCGAATTGACCCGTGTTCTTGAAGAACACAAGGAGATCGACATTGTCCTCGGCGCCCGCATTGCACTGCTAGGGCATCACATAGAACGAAGCCCGGTTCGGCACTATGCAGGCCGCGTCTTTGCAACGGCAGCCAGCGTCGTATTGGATCTGCCGGTCTATGACACGCAATGTGGGGCCAAGCTGTTCCGAGTCACACCGCAGATTCGCGGGTTGTTCAATTCACCCTTTGGCTCAAGATGGATCTTCGACGTCGAACTGCTCGCCCGCTACCTGGCTGGTGGCGGCTCGCGAGAGGGCATCTATGAACTTGCGCTTCAACGTTGGGCCGACGTTGGCGACTCCAAGCTAAAGTCAACCGATTTTCTGAGGGCTGCCGCTGAAATGGCCACGATCTACCGACATTACCGGCTACCGAATGACAAGCGGCGCGTCATCGCTTTGTTGAGTGCGCCCATCTTGCGCTACGTCGGGGCGGGAGCGGTCGGCACGCTCGTCCACTATTGCGTGCTCGCGGTTTGCGTAGAGCTCTTGTACATCAGCCCTCCGCTAGGCGCGCTGTTTGGGGCCTTGTGCGGTGCGGCCGTGAATTACCTTTTGAACTACCATGTGACCTTTGCGAGCACTGCGCTACATCGGCACACGCTGCCGCGTTTTGCAGCGGTGGCGGCGTTCCTAGCGGCCGTCAACGCCGCGGGGATGTGGCTTGCAACTCGCCACTATCACTTGCATTGGCTTGTCGCACAAATCGCGTGCACGATCGTTGTCTTGTTGGTTGGCTATCTTCTCAACAAAGCCTGGACCTTCTCGGCCAGACTCTCTGTGCGTGCAACGAACCGGAAGCGCAAACAGCCGCTGCAACGCGCGTCTGACGTTGAACCCGCCCCAACGGATCCCTCGACCGCAACGCCCCAGCTCAAGGTGTGACATCATTGTGCATGCTGCAGTAGTTCCTGGCGCCACCGCATTCAGCCCAATGGACTTCCGAAGATCCTCAGCCGTTTCCGCGATCGCGGGCTGTGCACTATTGACCCAGGTCTCACTCGGTTGCGGTGCCAAGTCAGCGCTTGAGCTCGACGGGGTTCGAGGGGTCGGCGGCAATCAGCCGTTTGCGGGCACAGGCATAAATGCCTCTGGAGGAAGCACATCACAAGGTGGCGCGGTATCGTCAGGCGGCGGCGCGGGCGCCGGTTGCACCGGCAGCTATGAGCATATTCAAGGGGGCCTGTGTGTCGCCGAAATGGCGACCATTTTGGGCCAGAGCGGGCTTGTTGCCTACCAGATTGACGTCACCGAAGTCACCCAAGGTCAATACGATGACTGGTTGGCAACCCATCCGACGTTGCCAGCGTATTCCGATGTCAATTGCGGGTACGTTACCAATTACGCTGAGCAGGGCATCAGCGACGTATACAGCGGGCCGAACGCCGACCATCACCCGGTCGTTTACGTAGATTGGTGCGATGCGCGAGCGTATTGTGCAGCCGTCGGCAAACGGCTGTGCGGGGCCATTGGCGGCGGGACGAGCGCTTTTGATGGCTACGCCAATGCGAACCAAAGTGAGTGGTATCGCGCGTGCAGTTCGGGGGGAGTCAATGCCTATCCGTACGGAAATAGCTACGAACCGAGTACCTGTGACTCGTACGACTACTGGAACGGCACGAACCTTCAGACAGTCTCGGTCGGTTCCTTACCAGGCTGCGTGACAGCAACGCCGGGCTATGCGGGTGTCTATGACCTCAGCGGCAACGTCTGGGAGTGGGAAGACAGCTGCAACGGCACCGGCCCCAACGCAAATTGCCGGGTTCGCGGGGGTGCGTTTTACAGCTATGGCGACTATCTGACCTGTGGATGCGATAACTTCAACTACATCCCCAGCGTCGGCAGCAACTTCGGGTTCCGCTGTTGCTCGGGTTGATCGCGGGCTTGCCAGCCTCACCCAAGCAGGTTCTTGAATGGCTTTCGGGATTTCCAGCGATAGGCGCCAAAGTCACGCCGATCGGTGGACAGAATCCGTCCCGAACCTAGGTCTTCAGCGGCAATGACCAGCGAAGCGTCGGCAAGGTCCATCGGCAGGTCCCGGTACTTCACCATCAATGCTTCGATCCTTGGAAGGTGATTAGGTTCGAGGCGGAAAATCTCGAAGGCACCCGCGACAGCGCTGCGTACGAATGCTAGCTCGGCATCGTAACCCAGTCGCGCCGCCAGAAGATGACACGTCTCCGTCATGATGGGCCAAGTCGTAATGAACGGGCCACGATGCTGAGTCAATGCGAGACGGGCCTTACCGTGGGCACTGTCAGCACGGTTGGCCAAAGCCAGCCAGAAGCCAGTGTCAACCAAAATCATGTCTTCTTTGCCAGCGATGAGACAAGTTCCTCTTTGTATCGGGCTGACAGCCCGCGGGCACCAGCGGCGCAGCCGATGAACCCAGTTTGCTCCAAGATTTCCGCGCAAGTGGCGTCCGCCTTGCCCATCTGAGCGTGATAGCGTTCGATGGCTTCGCGCAAAACGCCAGTCGTGCTCTGGTTCGTTCGCCTGCGAAGATAGCTTAGCTTGCGTTGGAGCTCTTCATCGATGCGAGCGTTGATGCGCTGGTCTCGTGGATCCGTCATACGGAATGTATGACACGGATGCGGGCTGCTGTCCAGCTGGATGGAATGGCGGTTACTGCCGGACATTCATTGGGCACCAGCTTTTACAATGACCCGAACTAGCCCTTTCACCGTGCCTGGGCGAAAGTGCCGGGCGCGCTCGACGAAACTGGTGGTGACTTCGTAGCCGCGCGCGGCGAGCAGTGTGCCGTTGGACATTTTGAGATCTTCGGCAAGCACCATTCCTTCGCGAATCGCCGCAACCGGCAACTCGCGCACTTCTTCCTTCTGCGCGCCGCTGCATCGAAGGGCCGCAAATGCCTCTAGCGTATCGGCGTCATAGGATTGCGAACGCCCGCGCAACGTGTCGATGGCAAGATCGACAGGGTTGCCTTGACTTTGCAGTGCATCAAAGTCCAAAATGACCTTGAGCATATTGGCCCCGCGTATGATTAGTTGTTTCTCCGGTTCACTCAGAAGCGTTTCGTTATGATGGTACTGCTTGGCGGCTTTCGCGAGGATCGCCCGAACGGCCTCGAGCCGCGGGATATTCCCCAGCAATTGCTCGGTTACGGTGGGCAGCCGGCTCACGCTTTCTTTTTCAGCCTCTGAGAGTGGTTGGCCGTAGTAGAGCTTTTCGACGGTTTCGGTAGGAAGGGTTATGCAAGCCAATTGCGAGAGCATGGCGGCAACCTCGACCTGCCAGCGTTCGGTCAGCCCAAGTTTGTCAGCTAGCTCGCTTACATGCTGCTTGACGCGCATGGCGCGGCCGAAAGAAAGCGGGTTCGTCAGTGAAAGCACGTCAACGAGCGTCTTGATACTACCGTGGAGCGTTTGCTCCAAAAGAACCCGCTCTGCAGTGATGAGCCGGTGCTGCTCGGTGGCTGCTCTGAAGGCCGCACGGAGTTGTTCGGGCGGGCAAGGCTTGGTCAAGAAGCGGAAGATCTGTCCGTCATTGACAGCCGCAATGGCTGTTTGCTGATCGGTGTTGCCCGTGAGCAGCATGCGAACCGTGTCGGGAACCAGTTCACGCACCTGCGCGAGAAAGCTTGCCCCATCCATGCCAGGCATGCGCATGTCCGAAAGCACCACCGCGAAGGCCCCTTTTTCTTTCAGTGCGACCAAACCCTCCGGACCGCTATGCGCGGCAGTGACCGCGTACTCGCGACGCAGGTGCAGGGATAGCCCTTCAATGACCTGAGGCTCGTCATCCACACACATTACTTTGACCAGAGTCATGGCTGGTGGGCTCCCAAAACCATCAAGCGCGTCCAGCTCATACGCTCGAGTCCCCGTGTTTGTGCACCTGGCGTTGTACGTTTTGCCGCCAAGCATCGACTTTGTCCGTTATGCCGAGGTTTTCGAGGCAGGCCAAATCGAGGCCCCCGGACTGCTCGGCTGCACCCGGGTGGTCAACTACTTCGTGGACCAAGGCGTCTGCAACGTGTACGGCTGCGAGTATTCCGAATTCCCTGGTGTCCACTCGGCTGGGCGCATGGTGATTGGCAACGGCCTCGATCACCGGATAGGGCAACCCCCAAAGCCCAAGCAGGTAGCCACCCACCTCGGCGTGACTCACGCCCCAGACTTTCTCCTCAGCAATATTCATTGGACTACCGGAAGCCTTCATTTCAAGCAGGATCTTGGTCATGTGGTCCGGCAGCTCGACCGCAATCAACAATTTTCCGATATCGTGCAGCAGCCCGACGACGAATGCGTCCTCTTTGGTCTGCTTGTCGGAGAAGAACCCGGAGGCCACCTCGCCCACGAGCAGCGAATGCTGTTGGAGAGCCTCCATCGAGAAACCCAGTGGCGGCTGACTATGACCTTTGCCCCGTTGAAACACCTCTACCGCAAGCGCGATGTGCTTAACAGTAGTTAGCCCCAGGTACCGGACGGCTTCTTCGATCTTGCCAATCGCGCGCGGAAGCCTGAAGAAAGCGGAGTTTACAACCTGGAGTGTTTTGGCGCAAATAGCCATGTCTTGTTTCAATATGCGGGCGACATCATCGGTCGATGTGTTCTCGTTCGAGAGCGCAACCATGAGCTGGGAGTACACGCGCGGTAGAGATGGCAGCTTTTCTATTTTTCCGACCGTCTGCTTGACGATGTCGTCATTAATGAGCAACTGAAGGTTGCACGCGCGCTCGACCACGCTTTCAATCACCCCGGGTTCGCTTGGCTTGTTGAGGAATTGATGGGCGACGGGCACCGCGCGCAGGGCCGTTTCAAGTTCAGCGTGGCCAGAGAGCACGATGCGAACGACATGCGGATACAATTCCTGCACTTTCTTCAGTAACGTCGCCCCGTCCATCTGTGGCATGCGCATGTCGGTAACGATGACGTCGATTGGTTCCTGAGCTAGGATTTCGAGTGCCTTCACGCCACTTTCCGCGAAGCGCATTTCCCATTGTTTTCGCTGGCGATGCAGCCGATGCTTTAGCCCCTCGAGTATCTGTGGCTCATCGTCTACGAACAAGATCCGGCGCATCATGGTGATTCCTCCCTGCTTGCTGTCCCCTTGCCGTCCAACGGCAGTCGAATTGTGAACGTCGTTCCCCGGCCCACTTCGCTCTTGAACGTCAGCGAGCCGCCGTGTTTGTCCACAATGATGGACCGAGCAATCGCCAGCCCCTGTCCGCTGCCCTTGCCGACTTCTTTGGTCGTGAAGAATGGTTCGAAGATGCGGTCGCGGATCGACTCAGGTATGCCAGAGCCCGAATCGGTGATGTCAATCTGCACCGAGTGATCCACTTGCATTGTCGTGATCCGAATCTGTCCCTTTTCCCCTTCCTTGCTGATGACATCGCCAATAGCGTGGGCTGCATTGACGATGAGGTTCAAGAAGACTTGGTTCAAATCCCCGAGATGGCACAGGACTGGCGGCAACTCACCCAGCGCTGTTTCCACGTTTGCCACGTATTTGTACTCATTTTTTGCGATGATGAGCGTACTTTGCAAAGCCTGATTGATGTCGCCCGGGGATTTTTCGCGCTGGTCAGGATGCGAGAACTCCTTCATCGCTCGCACAATGGTCGATATGCGTGAGATGCCGTCAGCGCAACGGTCGAAGCTGCCAGGTACGTTAGCCTGAATGTATTGAAGATCAATCTCATTCTCAAATTCCCGAATCTCATTGACAAGCGCAGCGTGCGTCCCGATTCTCTCCAGAGCTTCAAGGGCGCCTTGATACTTTATCAAGAGCTGCAGGCAACTATCGTAGACTTCTTTCAAGAAATAGATGCCGTCGCCAACGTACTGGGCAGGAGTATTGATCTCATGAGCGATACCCGCGGCAAGTTGCCCCACGGCTTCGAGTTTGCGGGCATGGCCGAGCTCGTCCTCGACTCGTTTGCGGTCGGTAATGTCAATTAGGGCACCGAGCAGACCACGAACGTGACCGTTGTGGTCTGCAAACGTGGCTTTGTGCGCTAGCACATCGTGAGAAACACCACGGCCATCGGTTAGCTGCACGCTGTACAACTTCGTGCCTTGCTGCTGAAGAAGTTCGAGATCCTGTTCATAGTAGGTTTTGGCCTCTACTTGCGGAAAAATGTCGAACACCGTCTTTCCGAGCAGATCCTCACACGTCTTGCCGAAGAATTTTTCGTATGCCTGGTTAATGCCCGTAAAGTGACCCTCGGTGTCCTTATAGAAAATGGGCACGGGGATGGCATTTAGAATCGTGTTCAGAAACTCGCTGCTGGCTTTGGCAGCCTGTTCTGCTCCGCGCAGAGACGCTTCCTCGCTACGGAGCTTCTCTTCCATGCGCTTTCGCTTTGAAATGTCCACGACGTGGGTGACAAACTGAATTACTTTGCCGGCCGAGTCTCGCAGTGCGGCAACGTTCACGTCAACCCAAACAACCCCATGGTCTTTTCGCAGGTAACGTTTCTCCATCCGGGTCACGTCCCGCCCATCAAGAAGGGCTTGATGCGCTCTGATACTTTTTGCCACGTCGTCGGGGTGCGTTAGTTCGGAAAAGTTCTTTCCGACTAGCTCGTCGTTGCTGTAGCCCAACATTATGACGAAGGCCGAATTCACCTCAACGAAATTCCCGGTGGCGTCCGCTAGCGCGAGGCCAACGGAGGCGTCCTTGAAAGTCGCACGGTATCGGGACTCGCTGGCTTGAAGTGCCACAGCTGCGCGCACACGCTCGGTGATGTCACGTACGGTTGCTTGCAAGAACGGTTGCCCGCGGTGATCAATGCGCGTCAATAGAACTTCGCAAGGAAACTGTTCACCATTGAGGCGCTGATGCAACCAGGGAAAGCTGGAAGTACCCGTGTTCATTGCCGTCTCGATCATTGCTTGGGCGCCCTCCGAAGACGGGCGTCCGTCGGGCTGACGTTCCGGCGACACGTCCCAGGGCCCCAGCTGCGTGAATTCAGCTTCCGAGGCTGCGGCGAACAGTTTCACGGTGGCTTGGTTGCAGGAAACGAACTTCCAAGAAGGCGGACCCAGGGTCATCAAGGCGTCCCGCGAAGCACTGTACAGCAGCCGATATTCTTCCTCGCTCTGTCGGAGAGCATTCTCCTTCAGTTTACGCTCACTGATGTCGCGAACGATGCCCACCGCGCACCATCTGTTGTCAATGTTGGCGGCCGCCAGTGACAGCTCGACAGGAAACTCTTCGCCAGACTTCCGCATTGCGACGAGTTCCAGCGTGCGGCCCACGGCGTCTCCCTGCCCGGTCTCACGGAAACGCACAAACCCCTTATGGTGCGCCTCGTGAAATCGCAGCGGTGTGATTAGATCGTGGAGGTTTTGCCCAATGGCTTCACCGTGGGCATAACCAAACATGGCCGAGGATACCTCGTTCCATTGAGTGATGGCTCCAGAATCGTCGATCACTATGATGGCGTCCTTGGCGGCTGAAGCAATGACGGACAGCTGCATTTCAGTGCGACGCTGCAACCGCTGGGTCTCATGTAGAGCAAGCTGTGTACGGACGCGCACTCGGAGCTCGTCTGGATCGAAGGGCTTCTTGATATAGTCGATGGCCCCTGCGGCAAGACCCGCCTCCACATCGACTGTTTCCACCTGTCCAGTGACGAGCGCTACCGGGATCTCTGCCGTGCGCGGGTCCTGTTTTATTTGTCGGCACAGTTCCAGCCCATTCATCCCGGGCATCAGCACGTCCAGCAGCGCCATGCACGGCAGGGTCTCCCGGAGACTCTCCAAAGCGGCTTCAGCGCCGGTCGCGGTGATGATCTCATAGCCGTCGCGACACAGGACGTCGTGTAGGCTCTTGACGACTAGCTCGTCGTCGTCAACGATTAGCACAGAGTGGCGGTGGATTGCCTTCCCGGATGGCTCGCCCATGCATCACGCTACGGCGTCGCCGTCGGCCTCGATAAGCTGGGCAAATTCCAGCCGGAGTATCCGGAGTTGTTCAGGGCACTTAGCCATACCTACACGAGTAGCCTGTGGGTCCGGCGTCAAGTTCTCGAAGAGCTGTTGTTCGGGGCAGGACCCGGTGCAGATTCACACGCGGCGGGCCTGACTCCTGCCCTGGCGACGGTGATCTCATGCAGCTTCGGGGGACTTCCAAGTCTGCGAAATCTATCACTTGACATTGCCCAGTCACCAGCGTGCAATCAAGCTTCAGTGAACGACTAAGACCCGAGTGAGGGGGGCCACCCCGGTGAGGAGTGAAGAGTGAAGAAGCCAGCGGGGGACGGGCAGACTTCTTCAGGGAACGCGGGTCTTGCGTCGAACGAACGCCTTCTAGTGCAGCAAGCGGATCAGCTTTTTGCGAGCATCATCGAGTTTTTGCCTGACGCCACGTTCGTGATCGACCGGGACAAGCGCGTCATTGCCTGGAACCGGGCGTGCGAGATCATGACCGGGGTACAGAAGGAAACGTTGCTCGGCAAGGGGGACTACGCGTATGCGGAGCCGTTCCACGGAGAGCGGCGTCCGATCCTCATCGATCTGCTCGACGTGCCGTCGCCAGAGACGGAAGCGTTCTACAAATGCGTTCAACGGAAGGGCGACACAATCTGCGCCGAATCTTTCATCCCGCGCCTAAGAGGCGGCCAGGGGGCGCACCTGTGGGGAGAGGCGGCACCCCTGTTCGACCGCGAGGGCCGGCGCTGCGGGGCCATTGAAGTCATTCGAGACATAACCGACCGCACGCTCGCGGAAGAAGAAGCGAAGCTGTCGGCGACACACACACGGTTTTTGTCCCAGTACGCCAACGATTTCATCATCCTGCTCGACGAACACATGCGTTTTCTCGAGGTAAACGAGCGCATGGTAGATGGCTACGGATACACCCGCGAAGAGCTGATTGGGATGCATGCGTCGCAGCTTCGCGCGCCCGACGCAAGAGAAGAGTTCAACGGGCAGATAGCGCGCGCTCGGGACTCGGGCAAAGAACTCTATGAGACCGTACATCAGAGCAAAGACGGAAAGACATTTCCAGTTGAGATCAGTTTGCGTGCAATTGACAGCGGGGGGAAGAGCTTCTACCAGGCCGTTATTCGGGATATCACCGAACGCAAGCGCATAGAGGAGGCTCTGCGCGCGAGTGAACGAGACTACCGCGAACTCGTGATGCTCGCGAACAGCATCATCTTGCGCTGGTCTCGCGACGGTCGGATTACGTTTCTCAACGAGTTCGGTCAACGGTTCTTCGGCTACACGATGGAGGAGATTGTCGGTCAACACGTGCTTGGAACGATCGTCCCGGAGACCGAGCGCACGGGGCGAGACCTTCGTCCGTTGATGGCGGAGATCTGCGCCGACCCGAAGAAGTTCGAACGCAGCAGCAATGAGAATATCCGCCGCAATGGCGAACGGGTCTGGATCGACTGGACCAACAAGGTCGTACTCGATGAGCAGGGCCAGATAAAGGAGATCCTGAGCATCGGTTCCGACATTACCGAACGCAAGCAGGCGGAGGAGCAAGTCAGAAACCTCAACCTGGAGCTGCAACGTCACACCGAGGACTTGGAACAGCGCGTCCTTGTCCGCACGGCACAACTGGCCGCGAGAAACCAGGAACTGAAGGATTTCGCCTACACGGTCTCGCACGACCTGAAGGCACCGCTGCGTGGTATCGCTGGCTACGCGAACGAACTCGATCGCAAGCATCGTGCGGGGCTGAGCGAACGCGCCCACTTCTGCCTGACGCAGATCCTCAGGGCCACGACGCACCTCGACCAGCTGATCGAAGATCTGCTGCGATACTCGCGTTTGGACAATGAAACGCCGTCAGCCACCACGGTCAACCTGGTGGGCTTGGTGGAGATGATTCTGCGTGATCGCGAGCTGGCCATCACAGAGCAGCACATCGAAGTAACGGTCGACATCCCCTTCGACGCGCTGCAGACCTGGGAGAGAGGCTTGGTGCAGGTCTTGAGCAATCTCATCGACAACGCCATCAAGTACAGTCGCAAGGCTAAGCCGCCGCGCCTACGCATCGCCGCCACGAGCCTCGACGGGACTTGGCGGGTGGCGGTCAGCGACAATGGCATCGGCTTTGACATGAAGTACCACGACCGCCTCTTCAAGCTGTTCAATCGCCTTGTGCGCATGGAAGACTTCGAGGGAACCGGCGCCGGTCTGGCCATCGCACGCAGGGTGCTCGAAAAGCAGGGTGGACGCATCTGGGCCGAATCCGCACCGGGCCAGGGCGCAACGTTTTTCGTGGAGCTACAGAAACCAAGCGAACGGGCGTAGGAGGATCACGTGATGGAAACCGAGAGGGAGCAAGGAATGGGAACCCCCACCCGGCCTGCGACACCGGGAGCGCGGCCCATCCTGGTGGTGGAGGACAACCCCATGGACTTGGACTTCCTGCTCCAGGCCTTCGAGGAACATGGCGTGCTCAATCCCGTTTGCGTCTGCCGCGACGGTGAGGAGGCACTGCAATTCATCGAGATGCACCCGACGCCGGATGACGCAAATCTGCCGCTCCTAGTGCTGCTAGACCTGCGATTGCCCAAGGTGGACGGCGTCAACGTTCTGCGCCAGGCCCGGCAGCACCCGGTCTGGAAGCGAATCCCCTTCGTCGTCGTCACCACTTCCAGGGAGAACACCGACATCTCGAGAGCCTACGAGCTTGGCGTCAATTCCTACATCGTCAAGCCGGTGGACTTCGCCGCTTTCGCCGAGGTGGTAAAGCAGATCAAATTCTACTGGCTGCTCACCAATGAGCCGCCCTTCCCCGACGCCACAAGAGGGGTGCCATGAATTCGGTCTCCCGGGTCCTGTATGCTGAAGACAATGCCCAGGACGCAGATCTGACACGAGCCTACTTCTCGGAGCACGCTCCCGAGTTCGAACTCGAGATTGTCGAAACCGGGCAGGCCTGCCTCGACCGACTCTCCCTGACTCGCTACGAGCTGCTGTTGCTCGATCATCGCCTGCCTGACATGGAGGGGCTTGACGTCATGAGGACGCTGGTCCGCACCGGCGTACCGGTCCCGGTGGTGTTAGTGACCGGATCAGGCGACGAGGATCTGGTCGTGAAGGCCCTGCACCTGGGCGCGGCCAACTACGTACCCAAGGTCGGCAACTACCTGGAAAGCCTCCCAGACCTATTGCGTTCGGTGATGGAGGAGCATCGGCACAAACTCAGCCAGGGGCTGCTCGCCGCCAGACCACGGCGAGTTCTCTATGTCGAGCATCAAGCGATGGATATCGACTTGACCCTGCGGCACTTCGCCGAGGCTGCGCCACAGGTCGAAATGGACGTCATGCGCACCTGCGCCGAGGCACTGGCACGCCTGGGTCAACCCCCCGAGTACGATGCGGTCTTGATCGATTTGCGGATGCCCGACCAGAGTGGCTTGGACTTCGTGCGTGAGGCCAAGCGCCTTTGTCTGGAACTGCCACCGTTCATCATGATCTCGGGCAAGGGCGACGAGGGAGCCGCCATAGCCAGCTTGACGTTGGGAGCCTCAGACTACATTGCAAAGCGCGATGGCTATCTCGACCAACTCCCCTACACCGTTGATCGTGCCATCGCTTATGACCGACTCAACCGCGTCAACCTGCAACTGCAGGACGAGCTGACCGAGCGAAAGCGTGCACAAGCCGCGTTGGAGGAAGAAAGGCTGTTCCTGGACACGCTGTTGAACGCCATGCCTCTGCCGGTGTTCTACGAGGACACCGACGGACGCTACCTCGGGTTCAACCGTGCGTTCGAGAGGTTCTACGGCAAGACCCGCGAAGAGCTTGTTGGCAGGAGCGTGTTCAATGTCGCGCCGCAGGAGTTAGCCGAGATCTGCCACGCCAAGGATAACGAGCTGTTTCGTGCACCCGGAGTACAGGTGTACGAAACGAAGATGAAGGACATCGACGACCGATTGCACGACGTGGTCTACCACAAGGCCACTTTCGTGGATTCGAACGGGCGGATTGCCGGTCTGGTCGGGGCGATTCTCGACATCACAGACCGTACGCGGGCGGAGAAGGAGCGCGAGAAGCTCGAAGAGCAACTCCGGGTGTCGCAGAAGATGGAAGCCATCGGCAGCCTCGCGGGAGGTGTGGCGCACGACTTCAATAACTTGCTATGCGTGATTCTGAGCTACACGGCGTTCGCGCTAGAAGGGGCGCAGGAGGGCGACCTTCTGATGGACAATCTGCTAGAGGTGAAGAAGGCCGCCAATCGCGCAGCGGCGCTGACTCGGCAACTGCTGGCCTTCAGCCGCAAGCAAGTGCTGCAGCCCGTGCCGCTGAACCTGAACCAAATCGCTGCGGACATCGAGAAGATGCTCCGGCGGATCCTCGGTGAGGATATCGACTTCCTTCAGAAGCTTGCGCCCGATCTTGGCCTCACAATGGCAGACCCCGGTCAAATCGAGCAGGTACTCATGAACCTGGTGGTCAATGCCCGCGACAGCATGCTGCAAGGGGGCAACCTGGATATTACTGAAGGCAATGCAGCTTCCTACACGGCAATACGTCCCGGGTCGTATGTCGAACTGCGTGTCACCGACACGGGCAGGGGAATGGACGAAGATACTCGCGACCGAGTTTTCGAACCCTTCTTCACGACCAAGCCAACGGTCACAGGTACGGGCCTCGGCCTGTCGACCGTATACGGTATTATCAAGCAAAGTGGCGGCGATATTCAGGTCGAGAGCGTGCTAGGCCGGGGCGCGACATTCAAGATCTATTTGCCGCGCAAGCTTTCACGCACGGAGGCAGCAAGCACCAGGCCTTCGCTGGCGCAAAGGCGGGCCGCCGGAGGTGAAACCATCCTGTTGGTTGAGGACGAAGAAGCGCTCCGCGCGGCCGCAAGAAGAACCCTTGACGCAGCCGGCTACAAAGTGTTGACCGCCGTGGACGGGAACGATGCACTTCTGACGGTCGCGCAACACAAGGGAGATGTCGATTTGCTCCTGACGGATGTGGTCATGCCGCACATGAGCGGCACTGCACTGGCCGAGGAGCTCTCGAAGCTGCACCCGACGTTGAAGATCCTCTACGTGTCGGGTTACATGGACAAGGCTGCCATTGTCCAAGAGGGTGCGCTCGCAGCAGGCACCCAATTTCTTGGCAAGCCATTTACCCAGGCGGACCTGACACGGAAGGTTCGGGAAGTATTGGACGAATTGTGATTTCAGTCGTTTGACCGGGCACCTCAGACGAGCCTACGGGCAGCTGGCGCGATCCAACCATGATAAAAGGAAGCCGGGTGGCAGGATGTCGCAAAACTCGTTTCCATCATTGAATTTAGGAGTTACGACGCCGCCGCCGGCCGATGATGATGATCAATACTATCCGGAGCGTACGCCTGCCTCTGTGCTCGTTGTTGACGACGACGAACAAATCAGATTAGGCTACCGTCGCGTGCTCACGGGAGCGGGTATTGGGACGATGGCAGTGCCCGATGCGGCAATTGCCTTGGAGCTCTTGCGTAACGGAGACCTGTTCGATGCCATTGTGTCGGATATAGTCATGCCGGGGATGGATGGTACCGCCCTTTTACGTGAGATCCGAAAATACAATCTCGATGTGCCAGTAATTCTCGTTACCGGCAATCCCAGTCTCATCACTTCGATGGCAGCCGTGCAGTTTGGCGCATTTCGCTACTTGGTGAAGCCAGTACCGACCAACAATCTTATCAAAGAAGTGCGCGATGCGATTCGTCTGCATCGGTTGGCGCGGCTCAAACGCGAATCCATCACGTTACTATCTTATCTCCGTAAGCAATTGGGCGACCGGGCAGGTCTTGAAGCACACTTTGAGCTGGCTCTTAGGAGGCTGTGGATCGCGTTTCAACCAATTATCGGGTGGCAAAATCGCGAGTTATTGGGCTACGAGGCGCTTGTACGGTCAGCGGAATCCACTCTGGGCAAGCCAGAACTACTTTTCGATGCAGCAGAACGACTCGGACGCGTTCGTGAACTTAGCCGGGAAATCCGGCGATGCATCGCTGAAAACGTTCCAAAGGCTCCCAGAAGCGCTTTGATATTTGTCAACGTACACCCTTCGGATCTCGAGGATGAAGCTCTCTGTAGCCCTGAGGCGGCACTGTCCCAACACGCGCGGCGGGTAGTTCTCGAGGTAACTGAACGAAGCTCCCTCGACAACATCCAAGACGTCGGCAAACGGGTGGCCCAACTGCGGACGCTTGGCTATCGGGTTGCGGTTGACGATCTGGGTGCCGGCTATGCAGGCCTTTCGAGTTTTACCCGTCTTGAACCAGACTACGTAAAGCTCGATATTTCACTTGTCCGCAATATCGATGCGTCCAAACGCCAGCAGAGTCTCGTGCGGTCATTCATAGGCTTGTGTACCCGAGAGCTTGGCATGTACGTTGTCTGCGAGGGTGTTGAAACCGAAGCCGAGCGCGACACGCTCGAATCGTTGGGGGCCGAACTGATGCAGGGGTATCTTTTCGGGCGACCAACGGCGGAATTCGCACCCGTGTTTGATGAGTGAAACCAGCGGCGGCACGCAGCCCGCAACTTCACCGGCAAAACGAGTAAGGGTGCCTATGGCAACTCCGCCGAAGTGCTTGTCGCGACAAACGCACAGCGGGCCCCGCTGCAACAGCCTCGGGACCCGCATTGTTTTGGTTCACATTGCTCGGTCGATCGCGTAACGCGATCGACCGAGCCTTTGCGACGGCGTCAGAGCGACGGCTCTGCGTTCTTCACTAGCTGGATGAAGTACGCTTGGAACCATTCTCCGGCTTCGGGTGCATTTTCCATGCTGTCGCCCGATTTGCACGAGGGGTCCATGCGAGGCGACTTCGGGTCCGACGTACCATCGGATTCACCCGGCGGCTTGACCCAGAAGTAGGCGTCGATGAGTGGATGCGGTGACGCCTGCGGTCGCGGCCCAAGGCCGGCGGCCTTGACGTTGCACCAGCTGCTCCACGTCGAACGCACGGGCCTGCCGTTGCGAGACGTATCGATGACGAATTTCTTGCCGCTGACGCCGATTGCGGTGAACGCCTCGTCGAGCTTCTTTGCGTAGGTCAACTCGTCCGGGCAAGGGTTGGTCGGTCCAAGCTTTTTGCCGTCGAGGCTGTTGACCGTGTTGTAGTTCGAAATATCGGTGACAAAGCCGCGGACCTTATCGGCGCCACCGGCCTGGTCCAAGACTTCCTTGAACAGCTTGGCAGCCTTGTCGAGGTTGCCTGGCCACCCGAGCCAACCGGCATGCCCGATGTCCATGTAGATCGAGACGTTCGGCATGCTCAACTTCTGAATCGCGTACGCGGTCGACTTCTTGTACACGTCGGCGGCCACCGCGCATTCTTTCTTCGTCAAGTTCGTGACAAGGTTCGGCAATGAATCCGGCTCGAGGAACACGATAATGTGCTGCTTGGGATACTTGGCGAATTCTGCGGCAATCTTGTCGATGAATTCCGTCTTGTACTTCTGCTCCCCGCCGTTTTCGATCGTAAGCTCGCCGGACGATGCCTTGGCCGCGCAATCGCGGTTCGGTAGGTTGTACACGACAAACGCGCTCAGCATGGGCTTGCCGCCGCTCGACGCGGCTTGCTTCTCTGCCTCTCCTAGGACCTTGGGAATCTTTGCGACGAACGAATTCATGACGAGCCAAGTCGCCGTCGGGTACTGTTCGACCTTCTTGATCGTGTCAGCCATGTCCGGAGCTGCCGCTGCTGCGTCCTCAACTTCCTTCACGTATTCGGGGTTGATGTAAAACTTGGTGCCCACGAACGGGTTCGACGGGTCGGGCGGCGCCGTGTTGGTGCTCGCTTCAGGCGCCGGTATCACGACCGTCCCGACGGTGGACTTCTTCATCTTGTAGTGGTGAGTAGCGCCGCCGCAGGCGACGAGGGCCAGCGTGGCCAGTGAAACGGAAATCCAACGAGTGCTCATAGATGCTCCATTCAGAATTCGAGAGAGCGCTCCGGGCGCTTAGCTGGGGGCACTATAGCGATGAGCCCGAGCGACTACAAACCGAATTAGCCAAGGGCCGAAACCCGGCATAAATGCCGATCTCGCGGCTGGAAACGATAGCCGCGCCACCCGGCCAAACCCCGGGCGGTTCATCCGTGACTCGCCCTGATGATTATTTGCCCCAAGGTTCGAGGCCAACTGGCACGCGTTCGCCTCGAACCTGCGGGTATTACGCGGGTCTTGTTTCTTATGTCATGACGGCACGCGTGGCCATGTGACTTCATGACATAGAACGAGCAATCGGGCGCGGTCTTCGTTGAACAAGAGCGTCATCCGGGTTGTCGCATTAATTGCCGAGCACGGCGGCAATGTCGGCTTTCGCGCTTGGGCCCGTCAAACGCAGGTCAAATCGTCAATCGGTAGTCAAATGACCGATATCTCTATCGTGTGCGGCTGGCCTCTTCGGTCAATCGATACTTCGAAGTGACTTGAGTAGCGCAGGTTCGCGTACAGACTCATGGCGGCTTCGATGTTCGTGACAGGTACGCCGTTGATGCGTTCGATTCGATCGCCATTCTCGACACCAAGCGCCGCCAGTAGTGATTCTGAGCCGATGCCGAATAGCCTCACCCCGAAGGGTTTGCCGTCTCGCACATCGGGAACGATGCGAACTGTACGAGTCAATTCGAAGAGGCGCTCGAAGATGCTGTCTACGGCGCTGCGATCAATCTGAATCTCAGTCAACTGCGAATGGGCCGGCTTCGAAGCCCTAGCCGCCTTGGATGAAGCTGAACGCTGGCTCGGCTGCGCCGCTTCGAAGAGCATTGCCTGACACACGGAGCGTCCGTTCGACAGGTAGACGCTCGGGCTCATGCGGCCGCGGTCGTACACAATGCCCACCACACGGCGGCTACCGAACGTGCCACCCGCACGCAAGAGTTTCGGGAATTCACCCTTGCGAGCTAGGGTGACTAGCGAATAATCCGGGTTGTCATTTTGACTGACGATTCTAGCCACGACGTCGGTGCAAGAGGGAGGTCTTGGCAACCTGGGCTGCACCGAGTCATGCGGGGCGGCGCGAACTGGCGCGAGGGTTGGCGTCTTTGCAACTGGGCTTGGTTGTAGGTTCTCTTGTACGGCGGCATCGTTTTGTTCGGGCAGTTCGGCTGCGTGTGACGCGTTGGGCACTCGAGGCACTGAACCGCGATTGCCTCGGCAAGCTTGCAGACTGAAACTCACCGCCAGAATTGCAACAATACGCGCCT
Organism: uncultured delta proteobacterium; assembly: GCA_963811985.1. Taxonomy (GTDB): domain Bacteria; phylum Myxococcota_A; class Polyangia; order Polyangiales; family Polyangiaceae; genus FEN-1139. Next base: position 1,510 of record CAWEUH010000035.1, on the reverse strand, counting down.
GATACCATCGCGCGCCGCTCAATGGGGTTTTGCAAAGCATGGCGCTCGCACTTGCTCGAAGCGTGCCAGCGAGGATTGGGGTTCAAAGCTGTCGAAATCCCCTCGTGTTTCGGGACTACTCGGCGGGTTGCCGTCAGCAGGCTGGGACCCGCTGACATTGCCACGGCCCCACTGTGACAATGTGGCAGCCGTTCTCGACGGCGCATGCTGCCGTCACGCCGCCGCCGAAAAGAGTTCGGCCTGGCCTCCCGCATCATGCGGGCAGCCAGGCCTTCGCAAGTCTTGGAGAGTGTCTGCAGATTGCCGCGCGCAGGGTCGGGTCCCTGCGCGCCAGCGACGATCAAGCGATCAAGGTAAGCTACTGAGATTCACACGCCCGCGCTGGCAAGTGACGCAACAAAGCAAGAAGGAAACGCAAGAACGGGCACTTCGACTGACAACCCTGGTAGGGACGCGTGGGCCGTCGAGAACACGTGTCACGGACAAGCGTATCCCGTAGCACAGCCGGTTGACGGATCGTACTTCAGTACCGCGCTGCCATTTGCGCATACCGGGATGACGAGCGCTATTGGAGGACAAGTGCTGGCGTCAACCGTTGGGCACGTGAAGCCTACGGGGCAGCCCGTCGTCGGGTCGGTGACTAATTGATAGTTTGAACATGAGATGTTCGGAAGGTTGACGGTTGGGCAAGTGGGACACACATAGCCCGTTGCACAGCCCGTCGCCGAATCGTAGTGCAAAATCGCAGTGCCATTGGTGCACTTCGGCATGACAAGCGGAATCGCTGGGCAAGAAGTGCTCCCGCCGGCACCCGCGCCGCCGATGGAGCTAGCTCCGCCGGTGCCCGGCAAAGCACAAGGCAGAGTGGTGCAGGTCACTTTTCCGGTCGAATTGCAGGTGCATGTGTTGCACCCGTCCGTTGCTTTGAAACTGGCATTGGTGGCATAGTAGACGCCGTTGTAAAGACAGCTTGTCGTGTCGCAATACGCGATTTCACAGCTGCCAGAGTTGCATACGAAATGCGCACACCCGCTGCTATTATCGGCACACTGCTGGCACAGTGCCGGCAGTGCACCTTTACAGTCCGCTGCGGTCGAGCAACTTGACGTGCCCGTAGAGCCGCCCGCGCCGCTAGCGCCGCCAGTACCAGGATTCGGCGGGCAACTTCGAACTGTCCACCCGCAGGTTCCTGCTGAACTCTTTTCGCACACGGGACCCCCTATGGAACCGTCCCAGCATTGCACGGTGGGTGCACCGGGTGCGGGCCCTGTGCACGTGCAGTCCGTGCCCGTCGAGCCGCCGACGCCGGGGCTGCCGCCGGAGGCGACGCAGTACATATCAGTGCAAGCGATTTGTCCACTCGATGTGCAGCTACATGTGTTGCAGCCGTCCGTCGATTTGAAGCTAGCACCCGTTGGGTAATTGACATTGTTGTAAAGGCACGTGACGCCCGTCGCTTCGTCCGGTTTCAGTTGAGGGAACGTGCAGAACCTGCTTGTTGTGTGTGTGG
>CAWEUH010000034.1:0-113660 GCA_963811985.1 uncultured delta proteobacterium | reverse complement strand
GCACTTAACAACAAGACCCCATTTCTGAATACTTGGAATGTGCACTAGTTTGGGCGAATGCCCAAGGAAATTAGGACAAAGGGAGCAACGATATCGAACACGTCAAACGATTGGCCCAACAGACCAGTCAACGCCTCCGGACGCTGGTGACGAGCAACGCGATGGTTTCTTAAGCCCATTTCTCAGGGTGACCGACACGTTATCCCACGGTGCGAACTGGGGGTGGCCGGGAGGCACCCGTCCAGAACCGTTGTGCTCGACCGCGCGGTGTGATATTATGTACCTAGCAAGCCGCACAACCAGTCAGGACATACCTCTTACTCTTGCCATAAGGGGCTGGAACATGAAACGCCGAGCGTACCGCCGCGCACCCCTGCGCAAACTATCGCGAGTGATGTCCTTGCGTTCGAAGTTGCAGCGTTGCTGTCCGCGGTGAATCTGAAATTCTACGCTCGGTTCGAGCGCTTGGAGGCCGCGCTGGGTGAATATTGCGGGATGCGAATCTCAGAATAGCGCCCGCCCAGCTGGACAATGCACGTAGTGCAAGGATAGACGAGCCCGTACCGCCAACGCGTCAATCGGCAAATGCATGAAAGCTGCAACCAACATCCGTGTAAGGAGGCGCCTGGGGGCGGACTGCGGTGGCGGGCCCCTGCGATTTCTGAGCTTTCCACTGGCGCGCGCGGCGGACCTGTCGAAGGTTGCCCGTCGTTGCGCCAGGTTGACGAGGGTGCCGCCCCTAGACTTCCGGAGTTGTGATCCATGAGGAAATCTGCCGCCAGCCGCCGTGTGACTAGACCACTCGCTTGGAGTTCAGTTGCGCTCTCGCTGCTCCTCGTGGCGTGCGGCGGAACGGACCAGACAACCGAGCCCAGAGCGAGCGTGGGCGGACAGGACAATGGGGGCACGAGCGCGACTGGCACTGCCACGTCGCTTGGCGGTGCAACTGCGGTCGGAGGTTCGCAAGCTGCTGGGGGTGCCGCGTCGTCAACAGGAGGGAAATCACGCAGGCAGCCCCAATTCGACAGGAGGCACGACGGCGATCGGCGGCCTAGTTGCGACTGGTGGGACGCCCGGCGGTGCCTCGGCCACGGGCGGGATGTTTGCGACGGGTGGCCTGGCCTTGACGGGTGGTACCAAGTCAACGGGAGGCGCGACTACCACACCCGCCGGCGGCGCCATATCGACCGGTGGCACAAAAGCAACGGGAGGTTCAGGTGGCGGTCTTCTTACCGGAGGTTCCAACGCCATCGGCGGCCTTACGGCCGCGGGCGGTGTGGTCACCGGCGGAGCCAAGGCCACGGGCGGGGCGGCACCCACAGGCGGTACTAAAGCCACCGGCGGGGCGGTAGCTACTGGCGGTGCGACGGGCGCCGCAGGCGCCACATCATTGTGCCCTGGTGCAACTCAGGTGATCACCGTAGCGTCGAACGGAGGTGATTTCACCACCGTTCAAGCCGCGATCAATTCAATTTCGAGTTCCAATTCCAAGTTGATTCAGGTCAACGTAAAGGCCGGAACCTATCAGGAACAAGTCACGATCAACAAGCCATTCGTTTGTTTGGTTGGCGACAGCGCGACCACCACCAAGATTACGCACACGGCGGGCACGGACATCGTGAACGGCGGAACTGTACTGCTTACCGGCAACGACTTTTCTGCAGCGAACATAGCTTTCGAAAACAGCGCGGCGATGGCTCAGGTCAAGCCGTTGCTCTGATGGCCAAAGGCAGTCGGCAACAATTCACTAATTGTCGGTTCCTCAGTTATCAGGACACGCTCTACACGAACACGGGGACGCAGTACTTCAAGGACTGCTACATTCAGGGTGATACGCATTACATTTCGGCGATGCGACGGCCGTACTCGAAAATTGCACGATGAACAATATCGCAGAAGGCACGGCGGTCACCGCCCCGAGAACGCCGCAGAACACACCCTACGGCCTTGTATTCATCGGGGGTTCGCTCACGGCCAATCCGACCACGTCAACGGTTCGCAACGGCCATGTCTATCTCGGGCGCCCCTGGGGGCCCTATGGCGCGGTCGCGTATCTGAACGTGAACATGGGTGCCCACATCAATGCTGATGGCTGGACGACGATGAGCGGCAATGACCTCACCTACGTGCGGTTCTACGAGTACAAGAGCACGGGCGCCGGCGCCAACCCCACTAACGCAACGAGGGCGACACGCCAGCTCAGCGACGCGCAAGCGGCCAATTACACTGTCGCCAAAGTGCTCAGTCCCTGGGTGCCAAGCTACAGCCAATAGAGACTTCCGAGCAGCACGCAAGTTCCGATGTTTTGCTTGTGTTGGTTGTTTGGGCCCCGGCCCGAACAACTGCATCCTTGAAACTTGACTCAAGATCAACGAGTTTCGTGCCATAAGGTCACTATTGGGTTCGGTGTCGGCTAGCCCAACAGGTGAATGACTATGACGAAGACGCTCCCCGAAATACTCCCTGTTCTACAGGTTGCGATTGGTCCCGTTATCCTCATATCGGGTATTGGGTTGTTGCTGCTCAGCCTCACCAACCGGTTTGCGCGTATTCTCGATCGGGCGCGGGTACTTGCACGCGATCTCGAGTCGGGTCAGGCCGATCAGCGCGAGAGGCATTATCGTCTCGCTGTTCTGCTGCGCCACCGGGCGATCTGGAACCGTCGTTCGATCGTCCTGGCATCACTGAGCATCCTATTTGTAGCCCTTCTAATACTCCTCATTTTCGTTCAAGCGCTAGCGGGCATCCAAAGCGCCTTGCCGATCATCTGTGTCTTTTCATTGTGCCTAGTGAGCCTCGTCGGTTCGGTGGTGGCATTTTTGTGGGACAATCACCTTTCGGCGCTAACGCTCAGCGTGGAACTGGGTGATAGCGCGACGGTGCAAGAATCGAAGAGCAAGGCCATTGGGACGTCATGAATGCGGCTCAGCCCATTTGTCCAAGGGCGATGGCGCCAAGCGATTCGTCACGCAACGGGGTACTCGAGCAGCCCTGTGTGGAAGACCAGCAACCACTTGTCACCGACCTTCGAATATCCTTTGCATGCGCGACCTTTCCAATGCATCGTGGAAGAATCGGCCGTGCGTCGCCAAAGCGTGTCCACGTCCACAACGGCGAACCCCGCATCTTCTTCGACAGAACTCACGATGCGCACGATTCGACGGACATTGTGGATCAGGTCGTGAGTAAAAAAGAGTTCCTCCCAACGCGACCTCCAACGCACAGCATCGAAGCGCCCCTGCGTGAAGTCCCAGAGCACCGGGTCGTGTGATTGATTGTCAGGTGGCCACGGCCAGACCATGTCAGGGTGGAAGAGTTCGACTAGGGCCGCAGCATCCTTTCGATTCCACGCCACAGTTTCGCGGTCAACGGCAGCTCGGATCTCGCTCTCACAGTTCATGGCTCGATTCCTCGGCGAGTGTGCGCCCAGCCGCCAGCTCAGATCTGCATGTTCATGGCGTGGCGCACGTCGTCCAGGGTTTGCGCTCCAACTTCGCGGGCGTGCTGGTTGCCTCGCTGAAGGACGCCCCGGACGTAGTCGGGCTGGGCTGCAAGCTCAGCGCGCCGAGCACGAATGGGTGCGAGGTATGCGTTGAGCGTCTCGGTGACGCGCTGCTTGAGCTTTCCGCCGCCGCCGTCGCCAATCTCGTCGGCCAGGGCCTCCGCAGAAGTGCCGGTAGTTAGGGACAGAATTCGCAGCAGGTTCGCCACCTCAGGTCGCCGTTCGGGCTCGTAGGTGATTCTGCGCTCGGCGTCAGTCTTCGCTTTCTTGATCAGGGCCGCCGTTTCGTCCTCGGTGGCGCTGAGCATGATGGCGTTGTTGCGACTTTTGCTCATCTTCTGCGCGCCATCCAACCCCAGAATCACGGGAGTGGCGCTGAGCAGCGCTGCGGGCTCGGGAAAAACCAGGCGCTCCGGCGAGTAGCGATGGTTGAACCGACGTGCAATCATTCGCGTGAGCTCGAGGTGGGGCAATTGATCCTTGCCCACCGGCACGACATCGGCCTTGCAAAAAAGGATATCCGCAGCCTGGTGCACCGGGTATGTATACATGCACGCATTAATGCGTGTCAGGCCCGCGGCTTGAATCTCTTCCTTTACCGTGGGGTTTCGATCGAGCTCCGCCATTGTTACAAGGGTGAGAAACGGCAGGAGTAGTTGATTGAGCTCGGGTACGTGGCTGTGGGCAAAGATTGTCGTTTTGCCCTTCTCGGGATCGAGTCCGCATGCCAGGTAGTCCAGCGTCAGTTCACGAACGTTCTCCGAGATGGCGTCCGCAGAATCGCGATCGGTTAGCACCTGATAGTCCGCAATCACTACGAATACGTCGATCCCGAGGTTCTGTAGGCGCACGCGGTTCTGCACCGAACCAAAGAGATGTCCGACGTGAAGACGTCCGGTTGGGCGATCGCCCGTAAGCATCCGGTGCCGGCCGGGATTGACTTGTAGATCCGCCTCGAGGCGTCGGCTTCGTTCGATCGACGCCTCAAAGGTGCCGTATTCTATCGCTTGCGGTTCTTGCACGTGCATGGTTCGGTCTTTCTTGGGCGCTCGGCCGCCACGTCGGAGCCTAAGTAGCATGCCGCAGCGTTTCATGCGCTGTTCGACCCAAGTCGGTCGCCTAGCGGGGCATTCGCGGACCCGAACGCACACGACGCCGGCATTGACGCGCGGGATGTTCAGGAACAGGAGCCTGACGAGCTGAGGTAGCTGCCGCAATTCGCGTTGTCATTACAGGCAGTTTCGCAGGCGTTGTCGCAACTCGAGCAGTCAACGCTGGGCTGTCCGCAGGTCGTCTGAACTGTTGCCGAACAGAAGTTGCACTCACAACTGCAGTTGCAACTGGTCCCGAGGGTAGTCTTGTAGACGCAGCTTCCATCCGAATCGCACTCCCCGTTGCTGTCGCACATGACATTGCAGTCCTCCCAGCAATATGACTGGCCCGATGAAGTCTTCCAGCAGCGGGAACCCGTTGGGCACTGGGCAATCGAACCGTCCGACGAACAAGGTGAGCTTGCCGGCGTTATGCAAATGCCTTTGGGTGCACCGCTGCAGAGGCCACCCGGGCCACAATTAGCGTCCGCTTGGCAATTTGAGCCCGCGTAACCAATTTCCTTCCAATCATCGGGTCCGCAACCTATTGAAAGGGAAGCTAATGCCGTCACCAGCAGGGCCGTCCAAGAAGACGTACAACAACGCATAACGGGCCCCAGGATAGCGCAATCATCAAATCCGACATAGTGTTTTTTCTTCGCGGGCACTTGTGCTATGAGGCTTGCGCTATCCTGGGGCCCGTTATGCGTTGTTGTACGTCTTCTTGGACGGCCCTGCTGGTGACGGCATTAGCTTCCCTTTCAATAGGTTGCGGACCCGATGATTGGAAGGAAATTGGTTACGCGGGCTCAAATTGCCAAGCGGACGCTAATTGTGGCCCGGGTGGCCTCTGCAGCGGTGCACCCAAAGGCATTTGCATAACGCCGGCAAGCTCACCTTGTTCGTCGGACGGTTCGATTGCCCAGTGCCCAACGGGTTCCCGCTGCTGGAAGACTTCATCGGGCCAGTCATATTGCTGGGAGGACTGCAATGTCATGTGCGACAGCAACGGGGAGTGCGATTCGGATGGAAGCTGCGTCTACAAGACTACCCTCGGGACCAGTTGCAACTGCAGTTGTGAGTGCAACTTCTGTTCGGCAACAGTTCAGACGACCTGCGGACAGCCCAGCGTTGACTGCTCGAGTTGCGACAACGCCTGCGAAACTGCCTGTAATGACAACGCGAATTGCGGCAGCTACCTGAGCTCGTCAGGCTCCTGTTCCTGAACATCCCGCGCGTCAATGCCGGCGTCGTGTGCGTTCGGTCCGGAATGTCCCGCTAGGCGACCGACTTGGTCGAACAGCGCATGAAACGCTGCGGCATGCTACTTAGGCTCCGACGTGGCGGCCGAGCGCCCAAGAAAGACCGAACCATGCACGTGCAAGAACCGCAAGCGATAGAATACGGCACCTTTGAGGCGTCGATCGAACGAAGCCGACGCCTCGAGGCGATTTACAAGTCAATCCCGGCCGGCACCGGATGCTTACGGGCGATCGCCCAACCGGACGTCTTCACGTCGGACATCTCTTTGGTTCGGTGCAGAACCGCGTGCGCCTACAGAACCTCGGGATCGACGTATTCGTAGTGATTGCGGACTATCAGGTGCTAACCGATCGCGATTCTGCGGACGCCATCTCGGAGAACGTTCGTGAACTGACGCTGGACTACCTGGCATGCGGACTCGATCCCGAGAAGGGCAAAACGACAATCTTTGCCCACAGCCACGTACCCGAGCTCAATCAACTACCCTGCCGTTTCTCACCCTTGTAACAATGGCGGAGCTCGATTGAAACCCCACGGTAAAGGAAGAGATTCAAGCCGCGGGCCTGACACGCATTAATGCGTACATGTATACATACCCGGTGCACCAGGCTGCGGATATCCTTTTTTGCAAGGCCGATGTCGCGTAGTAGGGCAAGGATCAATTGCCCCACCTCGAGCTCACGCGAACGATTGCACGTCGGTTCAACCATCGCTACTCGCCGGAGCGCCTGTTGTTTCCCGAGCCGCAGCGCTGCTCAGCGCCACTCCCGTGATTCTGGGGTTGGATGGCGGCAGAAGGAGCAAAAGTCGCAACAACGCCATCATGCTCAGCGCCACCGAGGACGAAACGGCGGCCCTTATCAAGAAAGCGAAGACTGACGCCGAGCGCCTAATCACCTACGAGCCCGAACGGCGACCTGAGGTGGCGAACCTGCTGCGAATTCTGTCCCTAACTACCGGCACTTCTGCGGAGGCCCTGGCCGACGGAAATTGGCGACGGCGGCGGCGGAAAGCTCAAGCAGCGCGTCACCGAGACGCTCAACGCATACCTCGCACCCATTCGTGCTCGGCGCGCTGAGCTTGCAGCCCAGCCCGACTACGTCCGGGGCGTCCTTCAGCGAGGCAACCAGCACGCCCGCGAAGTTGGAGCGCAAACCCTGGACGACGTGCGCCACGCCATGAACATGCAGATCTCGAGCTGGCGGCTGGGCGCACACTCGCCGAGGAATCGAGCCATGAACTGTGAGAGCGAGATCCGAGCTGCCGTTGACCGCGAAACTGTGGCGTGGAATCGAAAGGATGCTGCGGCCCTAGTCGAACTCTTCCACCCTGACATGGTCTGGCCGTGGCCACCTGACAATCAATCACACGACCCGGTGCTCTGGGACTTCACGCAGGGGCGCTTCGATGCTGTGCGTTGGAGGTCGCGTTGGGAGGAACTCTTTTTTACTCACGACCTGATCCACAATGTCCGTCGAATCGTGCGCATCGTGAGTTCTGTCGAAGAAGATGCGGGGTTCGCCGTTGTGGACGTGGACACGCTTTGGCGACGCACGGCCGATTCTTCCACGATGCATTGGAAAGGTCGCGCATGCAAAGGATATTCGAAGGTCGGTGACAAGTGGTTGCTGGTCTTCCACACAGGGCTGCTCGAGTACCCCGTTGCGTGACGAATCGCTTGGCGCCATCGCCCTTGGACAAATGGGCTGAGCCGCATTCATGACGTCCCAATGGCCTTGCTCTTCGATTCTTGCACCGTCGCGCTATCACCCAGTTCCACGCTGAGCGTTAGCGCCGAAAGGTGATTGTCCCACAAAAATGCCACCACCGAACCGACGAGGCTCACTAGGCACAATGAAAAGACACAGATGATCGGCAAGGCGCTTTGGATGCCCGCTAGCGCTTGAACGAAAATGAGGAGTATTAGAAGGGCTACAAATAGGATGCTCAGTGATGCCAGGACGATCGAACGACGGTTCCAGATCGCCCGGTGGCGCAGCAGAACAGCGAGACGATAATGCCTCTCGCGCTGATCGGCCTGACCCGACTCGAGATCGCGTGCAAGTACCCGCGCCCGATCGAGAATACGCGCAAACCGGTTGGTGAGGCTGAGCAGCAACAACCCAATACCCGATATGAGGATAACGGGACCAATCGCAACCTGTAGAACAGGGAGTATTTCGGGGAGCGTCTTCGTCATAGTCATTCACCTGTTGGGCTAGCCGACACCGAACCCAATAGTGACCTTATGGCACGAAACTCGTTGATCTTGAGTCAAGTTTCAAGGATGCAGTTGTTCGGGCCGGGGCCCAAACAACCAACACAAGCAAAACATCGGAACTTGCGTGCTGCTCGGAAGTCTCTATTGGCTGTAGCTTGGCACCCAGGGACTGAGCACTTTGGCGACAGTGTAATTGGCCGCTTGCGCGTCGCTGAGCTGGCGTGTCGCCCTCGTTGCGTTAGTGGGGTTGGCGCCGGCGCCCGTGCTCTTGTACTCGTAGAACCGCACGTAGGTGAGGTCATTGCCGCTCATCGTCGTCCAGCCATCAGCATTGATGTGGGCACCCATGTTCACGTTCAGATACGCGACCGCGCCATAGGGCCCCCAGGGGCGCCCGAGATAGACATGGCCGTTGCGAACCGTTGACGTGGTCGGATTGGCCGTGAGCGAACCCCCGATGAATACAAGGCCGTAGGGTGTGTTCTGCGGCGTTCTCGGGGCGGTGACCGCCGTGCCTTCTGCGATATTGTTCATCGTGCAATTTTCGAGTACGGCCGTCGCATCGCCGAATATGTAATCCGTATCACCCTGAATGTAGCAGTCCTTGAAGTACTGCGTCCCCGTGTTCGTGTAGAGCGTGTCCTGATAACTGAGGAACCGACAATTAGTGAATTGTTGCCGACTGCCTTTGGCCATCAGAGCAACGGCTTGACCTGAGCCATTCGCCGCGCTGTTTTCGAAAGCTATGTTCGCTGCAGAAAAGTCGTTGCCGGTAAGCAGTACAGTTCCGCCGTTCACGATGTCCGTGCCCGCCGTGTGCGTAATCTTGGTGGTGGTCGCGCTGTCGCCAACCAAACAAACGAATGGCTTGTTGATCGTGACTTGTTCCTGATAGGTTCCGGCCTTTACGTTGACCTGAATCAACTTGGAATTGGAACTCGAAATTGAATTGATCGCGGCTTGAACGGTGGTGAAATCACCTCCGTTCGACGCTACGGTGATCACCTGAGTTGCACCAGGGCACAATGATGTGGCGCCTGCGGCGCCCGTCGCACCGCCAGTAGCTACCGCCCCGCCGGTGGCTTTAGTACCGCCTGTGGGTGCCGCCCCGCCCGTGGCCTTGGCTCCGCCGGTGACCACACCGCCCGCGGCCGTAAGGCCGCCGATGGCGTTGGAACCTCCGGTAAGCAGACCGCCACCTGAACCTCCCGTTGCTTTTGTGCCACCGGTCGATATGGCGCCGCCGGCGGGTGTGGTAGTCGCGCCTCCCGTTGACTTGGTACCACCCGTCAAGGCCAGGCCACCCGTCGCAAACATCCCGCCCGTGGCCGAGGCACCGCCGGGCGTCCCACCAGTCGCAACTAGGCCGCCGATCGCCGTTGTGCCTCCTGTCGAATTGGGGCTGCCTGCGTGATTTCCTCCTGTCAACGACGCGGCACCCCCAGCAGCTTGCGAACCTCCGACCGCAGTTGCACCGCCAAGCGACGTGGCAGTGCCAGTCGCGCTCGTGCCCCCATTGTCCTGTCCGCCCACGCTCGCTCTGGGCTCGGTTGTCTGGTCCGTTCCGCCGCACGCCACGAGGAGCAGCGAGAGCGCAACTGAACTCCAAGCGAGTGGTCTAGTCACACGGCGGCTGGCGGCAGATTTCCTCATGGATCACAACTCCGGAAGTCTAGGGGCGGCACCCTCGTCAACCTGGCGCAACGACGGGCAACCTTCGACAGGTCCGCCGCGCGCGCCAGTGGAAAGCTCAGAAATCGCAGGGGCCCGCCACCGCAGTCCGCCCCCAGGCGCCTCCTTACACGGATGTTGGTTGCAGCTTTCATGCATTTGCCGATCGACGCGTTGGCGGTACGGGCTCGTCTATCCTTGCACTACGTGCATTGTCCAGCTGGGCGGGCGCTATTCTGAGATTTCGCATCCCGCAATATTCACCCAGCGCGGCCTCCAAGCGCTCGAACCGAGCGTAGAATTTCAGATTCACCGCGGACAGCAACGCTGCAACTTCGAACGCAAGGACATCACTCGCGATAGTTTGCGCAGGGGTGCGCGGCGGTACGGCTCGGCGTTTCATGTTCCAGCCCCTTATGGCAAGAGTAAGAGGTATGTCCTGACTGGTTGTGCGGCTTGCTAGGTAGATAATATCACACCGCGCGGTCGAGCGCGACGGTTCTGGACGGGTGCCCTCCCGGCCACCCCCAGTTCGCACAGTGGGATGACGTGTCGGTCACCCTGAGAAATGGGCTTAGATACCATCGCGTTGCTCGTCACCAGCGTCCGGAGGCGTTGACTGGTCTGTTGGGCCAATCGTTTGACGTGTTCCATATCGTTGCTCCCTTTGTCCTAATTTCCTTGGGCATTCGCCCAAACTAGTGCACATTCCAAGTATTCAGAGAATGGGGTCTTAGTTTTGTTAATCCTACTGACGAAGACTTTAGAATGCCCGCTGACGGTGAGAAGCTGAATTGTCAGGTCGTCGGGTGCCAGGTCGGTCCCTCATCTCCTCCACAGCGACCACAGCAAGCCGCGCACAGGCGCGCGGACAATCTGAGCCAGCAGCACGACCACGAGTTCCAGGGGAATCACCCGCAGCAGCGCCTCGGCGGAAATGTCAATCGAGTCCTCGAGATAGTCCGGTACTAGATTGAGCTGCAGCTTGGGTCCAGTGAACGCGGGCGCTGAATGAGGCCAGGCGGGGCCACCTGGGGCTCGATGTGCAACAAAAACGCCCTTAGCAGCCTCTCGTCAATGGCGTCCTCAGCCTCATCACCGGAGCCACGGGCTGACTCCGCGTCCTGTTCGAATGAATCGGCCGCAGTCGGGAAGACTGGCGCTCAAGGCAAATCCTACGCACCCAATATCCCTTCAACACCGCTCGAGTTTCAGGTTTTTTGCACCTGCCTGTTTTTTTTCCATGACGGCACGCGTAGCCACGTGCCGGTCGGTGACCTGTGCCTTGGCAAAGTGCGTTGGGTCAACCGACGATGACGCCGCCAATTTGGCCGCAATTGACGAATTCGAGTGACGTATCGATACGGAAATTCGATTGCGTTGTGTGGCGCTCCGCTTGAAACACAGCCAGGTCGTAGTTCTGGCCAACCGTTAACCCGAGGGTATCCACGCTCACGCTGCCAGTGAGTTGACCATGTCGTCCGCCCAAGTCGATGACGAGCTGACTGTTGATGAATACCCAAACATCGTCATCGCCGATGAACGTAAACGTCTCGCCTCCCTGGTACTTGAAGGACGTGTGGAACTCCGTCGTGAAGCTGAAGTTATGATTCTGCCCTTGGTTGCCAAAGCCAGCGCCGTCCAACGGGAAGAACGAGGAATCAGGTAAACCCGAACCGTTCTTGATCGAAGCTGAGAACGTCGAGATACCGTTGTTGGTCGCGAGCTTGAGCGCCACAATGTAACTCATATTGACGGGGTTCCCGCTCGCGTCTGTCGGAACGTCGTTGTACCATTGGTTGAAAGTATCTGCGCTCTGTATGCCGGCAAGTGGATCGGTTGGATTAGCGTATACCGGTTTGCCGTCGGGACCCAAAGTTGCCTGGACAATGCCCTTCACGCCGCCTTGCGAAGTCGAGTCCGGCGCGGTCTCGAAATCAGGGTGACCTCCAGTTTGGTTACCCATCATGAAGTCGCGCGCCACTCCATAGAGCAACCCCGAACAGGTCTTGCTTTCGTTCGCCGGGATAATGCCGCTCGAAATATCCGGACCCAAAGCGTACGCGCCAAACGTGACGTTCGTCACATTAATGTAGTCCGCTGAGGGTGGCCACGGCGTCTCCTTGAGCACCGTACCTCCCGTGCCGGCGTCAACTTGGGACACTGAACCGCCGGAGGTGGGCACCACAAAGTTAGTTGTTGGATTGGAATTAGAACCGCCGGTATGAACAGTCGCTGCTGCACCGCCGGCGGTGTTGCCTTCGACGCCAGCGTCTTTGTTTCCGCAGCCGAACAGCATCACAACGAGTGTCAGAATCGGGGCGCCGCATTCGCGTTGCCCGAACGGCAAAAGGATATTTCGCATCGCAACCTCTGGATGGATTCTAGCGCCGCGCCGGGATTCAGGAACCCTTTCCTCAATAAAAAGTTGACCATCCGCGCAACTTGCAGCCGGTATTGATGCTGGCTACGCCAAAGCCAACGAACAGGCTCGGCCAAGCGCCCGTAGCCTCGCGTCGCGTCACCCCCGCGAGACCAGAACCTTGTCGAGATTCCGCCGCTCCTGGAGAATTGCACTTGAATCAATGCATGGTCAAACCTGAGCGGGGACCTCATGTGTGCACTGTTCCGACGCAAGAGTCGTCGAACAAGTGTGCCGACGCACACCGGTTGAACGATGCCGTTGCCCAACAGATTTTGCCGTGCCTTGCGATTGCTGACGGCAATGCGCAGGAGCGTTGCATCCAACATGCCGTCGATACTTGCGTTGGCACTGACTTGCCCTTGCTCTCGTGAACCGATGAGTGTGCCGAGCGTCCACAACATCGAGAGCGACGAGGCGGGTTGCTGTGCTCAAACGCCAAAGTACTCCGAAGGCCGTTGCCACCTTGATAGCGCAGGGGAGCCGTCGCGCGTCTAGTCCCTGGGCGACTATTCACATTCCGTTGCCGCTACATTGCTCAGGCCCTCCGCTCCTTGAGCGCTGGCTTTTCGTATTTGCGCGCGAACGTCGCTCTTTACGTTCGTGCTGGCAGCCTGGTATAAGGCCCACCTAACAGTCCGAATCGATTCCCAGTGATGAAGACTGGACGGAGGAGATTAATGAGCCAAAGAACTACCATCGTAGCGGCAGCGTGCCTGGCGCTGTTGCCTGTCGGCTGCAAAAAACTGACCGAAATGAGTAAGGCACGCCAAGCCTCATCGAGTGCGGCAGCCCAAAGCGCTGATCCGCAGGAAGAAAAGGACGCCGAGCTTTCACAAAAGCTTGAAGGGTATATCGATTGCTTGAATAGGGCGAGCCGGGATGCCGCTAGCTCGAAAGAGGCCTATCTCATGAACATCGACGAGGCCAAGGGGCCTACGGGCAAGGAACACGGTGTCTGGATCCGTTCGCTGGACATAGGTTCGTGCGTGCAGGCACTGGACAAGGCCAAAGGCTTGCCGCCACCCCTGCCGGATGTCGAGGCGACCGTCGTGCAGTACCGCGCCGCTCTTGAAGCGCTGGCGCCGGTCGTCAAGCAGGCATACGAGTATTACGATCAGAAGAACTACAATGACGACAAGTGGGCGAAGGCCAAGCAGATGCACGCGCCGCTGATGGCCGCCTTCGCCAAGTTCAAGCAGGCCAACGAGCCCTTCGAGCAAAAGGTGGTCGCGTTGAACGAAGGCGTGCAGTCGCGTCGATTGGCCCGTTTGCAAAAGGATCCGCAGCGAAGATTGCAGTTTTTGATCGAGCAATCGGCACAAGACGCCAAAAAGCTGGTGAAACTTGCTGAGATAACTGATCTAAGCAAGCTGGATGCCACCGCCTTTGGCGCGCAGCTGCAAGCGTACGAAAAAGACTACAATGATCTCGATCAATACGTGACGGCGCACAAGGACGAAGCCAACAAAGTAATCGCCTTTAGCATCTTCTGGAGCGCAGAATCCGACTACTTGAAAGCGGCAAAGGAGCTCATGCGTCGCAAGCGCGACAATAAGGACTTCAACAAAGAAGGCAACTCAAACCCGAAATTCGTCGAGGGGCATCCAGCCAAGGTGCTAGACAAGTACAATGAGTTAGTTGACCGATTGAACGGGCTAAGTTTCCGAGACTGAGAATCTGCCATACGGGTGCGAAGGGAGACCCGCTTGCCGTAGCGCGTCGCAAACGATGCGCTGACGCGGCTTTCGCTCGTGCTGATGTTCGCCGCTAATGCCGAGCAGCATAGGCCGTCCGCGAACGCCACTAAGGACGCCAATTGCATTCGTCTCACGTGAAGTGCAAACCGCTGTTACTGCTGATTCGCCGCTGGATGATCGGGTGTGCCCATCTGTCGTCCGGCATCCTTTGCTACGAGGACAACGCCCAGCAAAATAGCTACGACGCCCGCCCATTGCGCGGAGGTCAAGCGCTCACCGAGGATGAGCCCTGCGACGGTGACGATGATGCCGAAACCCGAGGCTACCATGATGGGATACGCGACACTGATTGCGAGTTTCTGCAGCGCAAACGCGTAGAACACGACGTTGAGCGCAAAGCAGCCCAAGCCCGCCAACAAGATCCAATGCCGTAGCAGCAGCCGTATCAGACCCAAAACGCCCCCTGACATGGCACTGGCTCCCGAAAGTTCCATATCGATAGCGCGCATGCCAAACTTGATCAGTAGATTGGCAGCCGCATTGAGGGTCAGGGCAATAATCAACGCAATCACGTACTTCATAGCGACCTTCTCATAGCTTGGATTTCTGACACCGATTCAACGTTTCGCACTATGGTTTGCCTTCGTTGCATGATTCCCGGGTGTTCGTTCCCGGCTTCCGTTGTCGTTCCATAGGAGAAGTATGTGCCGTAGGTCGCGGCGGCTCTAGGCGGTCCAGAGTCCTGTGTTTCGCACGATGTACGGCTTGCCGGCTACGGTGATCTGGTGCTCAGTCGGCGGGCCAAAATGAGGCGCTCTTTGACGCAGCGGCCTCTGCTTCTTAATAAGTCTCGCTTTCCGCCGTCAGTTGACAACAACTGCCGAGAAATACTGCGGTCCTGTGACGGGCTCCCGTGCTCTAACCGATGATGGTAAACTAACAAATTCGTTGAAACGAATGTTCTTCACGCAGTTTCCGAGGACGGTCAATCGCCAATGAATTCGTCGCCACCCCGCCGACTTCGATTCGTGAAAGTGGACTTTGCCCCAAGTTGCGGTTGTCTCGGCAGTTTAGTGGCACTCGTCAGTGATTTCTGTCGAAGCGTTGTTGACGATGCAGATATTATCTTTGCATTCCGGATGGCGGCATTCGAATTGACGGAGAATATGGTCAAGTATGGCTGCGGCGAACGGGCAACACTTGAAATTTCCGTGAACAATGCAACCGAGGGCCCCGAACTCGTCTTGACCGCAATCAACCAGGCTAGCACTGAACGCATGAAGGACGTTCACGAGCGTCTATTAGAGGCGGAAGCCGCGGAGGACCCCGTTGCGCACTTCGACAAGCTGGTGCGTGACACGCTCAACTCGCCCAACGAATCACGACTTGGCCTGGGCCGGCTGCGAGCCGAGGCCGATCTGGTGCTGTCGCATACGATCACAGGGAATACCGCGTCAATCTGCGTTAGGCACCGAATTTTCAAGGCGGAAACGGGGGACAACTGATGGCGAGAAACCTCATGCCGGTCAAAAAAGATGGCTATTCGATTGAAGCCAATGAACGAACTCAGTTGTTATCCGTTGTGTTGAATGGCACATTCGACATGACCGCTTCAAAGGATCTGCAAGCTTTTTTCGAAGAAGTGGGGGAAGAGATCCGTGCGACCAATCCGCGACAGTTGAATATCGACGTGACGTCGGTTTACTACTTGGGTTCCAGTTGCATCAAGGCATTCGTGTCATTGACTGCAGCCCTCAAAGCGACTCCGAAACACCCAACAATGCGCGTGCTGACGAGTCCACGCCTTGATTGGCAAGAGCGGACCTTTGCCGTGCTCGCGCGACTGGCGCCCGAGATGGTTCTGGTTGAGCGAACAGGCTGAATTCGGAACCGGGCCGGAGGTCACCGACGCGGCCGGGGGGGCATGGCAAACATGGCTTCCGAGGCTGGGAGGAACTCCCATTACGGACTGGTCGAAATGCGAACCGCTTGGCGGCTCTGTTTTGCAACAAACAAGGTCATATCGTCGTCCTGCGTGTGCATCCAAGCCCTGACGTCTGACAGGATGGCATCTCGCAGTGCCTCAACCGGCTTAGCGTGATGACGTGCCAAGGAGCCAGCAAGCCTCGTCATTCCAAACATTTCGCGCTCGGGGCTCTTCGCTTCCGTAATGCCATCGGTATAAAGCAGTAGGATATCGCCTTCATCAAGCCTCAGGCTGCTTTCTTCTGTTAGGTGTCGAACGTCGTGCACGGCCGCCGTCCAGACGCCCGGTGTGCGAACGCATTCGATTCGAGCGTCTTCAGCTCGGCATATCAGAATGTCTTCATGCGCGCCCGCAAACGTGAGAATTCCTTCTTTCTCATAGCGAATCAGCGTCAACGTGATGTGCTCGTCCTGGTTGAGCCGGCGCCGGATGTTGTCGTAAAGTAGACTATTGATGGCTGGCAGCAATTCTTTGGGTGAAGCCGTCGAACAATTGCGCACGAGGCCACCGACGACACTCTGCAGCATCATCATGACGAGCCCCGTCGGTAGCCCGTGCCCGGCAACATCGCCTATGCCAATCCAACAACCGACGTCCGTTGGAATTACGTCGTAGTAGTCACCGCCAACTTCCGTGGCCGGGTGCATGACCGCGGAAATCTCCAGCCCGTCCACCTGCGTGTTCCGAGGCAACATCCCTGTCTGGATGTTGGTGGCAATCTGCATTTCCCGCTCGAGACGCTCTCGTTCAGCGCGTTCGCGAAGGCGCGCCTCGGTGATGACTTGATGCATCAAGTTAATCCTGCGGTACGCAGACCCAAGTTGATCGAGCAGACCCTCGTAAACGAACCCCTCAGGGGTGCCACGTTCGATCACAAAGTACCCGTCAGAATTCTTGCGCGCCAAACCGCAAAGGAGCCAATTGACTTGTTGGGGGCGGTCCATCAAATTGAGCGGCAGAATTTCTTCAGTCGGAAACCGCAGGCCGTCAGGGGGAATGTCGATATCCATTTCAATGTTGCATGCGAGCACCAGCCGGGCAAATTCTGCTGGAATTCGGTCCCCCTCGTAAAGGCACAGGTAGCACGAGCGAATACCAAATCGCTGGAGGTTGTTCGTAAGGATCCGCTGCAAGCTTGGCAGATCCGCTGCGGCAATGAGTTCCTCGTTGGTTTGTACCAGTTCCTTGAACAGCTCGTCGTGCCTGTAGCGATGGGCGGCTTGTGACCGCTCGGCGACCTCCGCAACGACACTGTCGGCATCACTGAGCAATGCTTCAGCGCGATTGAGATCGACGGGGCGCAGTAGATGTCGGCTAGCGTGGCGAATGTCGCGCAGGACGTTGAAAACGCCCAGGACATCGATGTGACGCCGAATGCACCCGTCGAGCAGGTTCTCAAGCCAACGCAAGAAGGGCGTTCGATCACCCGACAGAGCACTTGCCATTTTCTCTTCAGGGAAGTCATCGGCCGATTCATGGGCCGTCACGACATCAGAAAATGCAAAAAGGGCACGCACCGAACGCTGCGCCCAGACCAGAGCGGATTGATTGGGCGTATCCAAGTATTCGGGGGGAAATGAACTGAGTGCTCGATCCGATGACGCAATGCAGCCGCAGGAACGGCGCAGGACCAGTTGCGAGCGAACGGAAGTTACCATGAGCGCCTGCTGGCCCGCTGCCAGGGCCATAACGACCTCGAATGCCTTGCGCGCGTGCTCTCGAATCGGTTGGCGTACCGTGGAGAGGGGTGGCCGCCAAAACCGTGCCGCGTCGATATCGTCGAAGCCCAGCAGCGCGATGTCATCGGGTACGCGCAGCCCGCGACGTAATAGCTCCTCAAGGGCACCCTGCGCCATACCGTCGTTGGCGGCAACGATGGCGTCAATCGAAAGCTTGCGTTCGTCGAGCCACAGTCGAACCGCTTCAACGCCGTTGGGCTTCATGAAATAACCTGTCGTTACCAGAGCCGGGTCGAACTCGATGCCGTGCTCTTCCAGTGCTTCGCGATACGCCCTGAATCGAGCATTGGCCTCCGCACTAACTTCGGGCCCGCGCAGGCACGCGATGCGCCGCTTGCCGTGGGCCTGGATGAGATGCTTGACCCCTGCGCGAACGCCGCTTTCATTGTCCACGACGATTTTGGGATACTGGTTCCAATGCACGGCAACGCTAGCGATCGGCAAGGGCTCGAGGCGTTGAAAGTACGTCGCGATCTGGTCAGCCGTCAGCCCATTGCCCGCCGACACCACCAGGACGGCGTCCATATTTCTTGGAGTTGCGCACTCGTGCGTGTAGTGCGCCACCGGCACGGGGAAATCTCCGGGGTTGAGGCCATTGACAAAACATACGACGTCAACGTTGGTCTCTTTCGCCAAGAGGACAATTTCGTCGAGTATCGGGTCCGAGTAGCCGTCATTGATCCACTCAATGAAGACGCCCAGCCGTTTGCGCTTTTGGCCAGTGGTCCCTGTTGGGGTAAGCTTTGCTTCTGATACCATGACCGATCGACTTCCGGAGCTGCAAGACCGTCAACCGCATTACGGCCGGATCCGAGGATAGGTGAACAACCTGCTCAGTGCGCATTTCTTTCTTGTCGGTGGCCCACGAAAAGCCGGTTTTCAGCAAAACGCGGACCGCCGTCCGACGCAAGGCCGCGTGGAGGCTTGGAACGCGGGTTAGGCCATTTTCGATGGGGCCGTCCCGGCGCCCAGGGTGATGCCATCGCCCCCTATGCGACGACCTAGCCAGCATGGCGTGATTTCGGCTTGTTTGAGGCTTGGCACATGGCGCCCTTTGCGTGGCATATTTTGGGATGCTCACCTCTGAAGTCGCCCTGTTCCTTCAGACCAGGAATAACGACTATCAGCAGTTGCTCAATGAAGACTGTCTAGAGGCTGCAGAGCGGCATGGCATGCACGTACGAGTCTTTTCGGCAGACAACCGTACAGCAAAGCAGGTGGCACAGATCTATCACGTCCTGCATGCGACTGACCGCCCCGATATCGTCGTCGTGAGCCCAGTGCAAGAAACGGCACTTCACTCGTTATCGCGTGAGGCGGGAAAACTAGGAGTCGGTTGGGTCGTTCTCAATCGTTGGAGCGAAGAGCTGCCGGCTTTGCGCGGCGAATTCCCGCACCTACCCATCTTCTCTGTCACGCCGGATCAGTATGA
The DNA here is from genome assembly GCA_963811985.1 of uncultured delta proteobacterium. Lineage (GTDB taxonomy): Bacteria > Myxococcota_A > Polyangia > Polyangiales > Polyangiaceae > FEN-1139. The sequence continues at coordinate 94,632 of CAWEUH010000034.1, read as the reverse complement.
GATTGGGCACGTTCAGGGCAGGCAATTCAAGAACCTCTTGCCCACCGGTGGAGAGGTGGTCTACGTGCGAGGTCCCCCCAATACGTCGTCCGCGCGCAGGCGTTTCGACGGATTGCAGCAAGAACTCGACGGTGCGAACATCCTGCTTCGTACTTTTGACGGGGATTGGTCCAGTGAGGCTGGGCGGCGCGCGATCTGCGAATGGGTCGGAGCGTTGCCAACGAGCGAAGTGCAAACCCTAGTCGTCGGCGCCCAAAATGACAGCATGGCCGTCGGCGCCCGCAAAGCACTGACTGACGAGGTGAGCCGATACAAGCATTTGAAGGTCGGAAGGTTGCACGTGACCGGCTGCGATGGCGCATCCAGTTTTGGGCAGCGTCTGGTGGCTGAGGGAATGATCTCGGCGACGGTGCTGGTTCCGTCGGTATCCGGCAGGGCGCTCGATGAGATCGCGTCCGTGCTCCACGGCGGGCCGCCTCCGCCGGTAGAAATTGTGCTGGGGGTGTCGTCCTTCCCGGAATCGTGTGATTCGTTGCGTGACTTGCTTGAATTCGGTTCCGTATTCGGGCGCGATCGACGTGGTCGTGGGCACTTACGCACCCTCACGGACGTCGCGCTGCTTCAAGGGCTGCAGAACGGCGAGCCCGCGGCGCAGGCGGCGTTTTTCGACAGCTACGCGTCTTTGGTGCGTCGCGTTCTCGTGCGCATGTTGCGCAACGGGCCCGATGTGGCAGACGCTCTTCAGGATACGTTCGTGCGCACATTCCGCAGCGTATCGCAGGTGGATGATCCCTTAGCGCTCCGCGGTTGGGTATTGCGTGTGGCAAAATCAGTGGCTCTCGACGAACTGCGGCGGCGTCAGCGTTCGACCTCTCGTGGCGTAACCTCGAAGCAGGCTTTCGACGTACCTGTGCACGATGCCTCTGTGGAATTGCGAGCGGCGGTACGCGAAGCCTACCGCTTGCTCGACAGGTTGCCGCAGCAGGAACGCGTCGCGTTTACCATGCGGTACATCGACGGGGTCGAGCTAACTCGGCTCGCCGCGCTGACCGGTGTTTCGTTGGCCACTATAAAACGTTGACTTTCGCGCGCCGAAAATCGATTGAGGGCGCTGGCGCGTCACCGACCTGGACTTGCTGAGTGGGTCGATCTTGGCGAGGCATGATAACGCACGTCCTCGGATACCAGGTGGTCCAGCCTGCGTCCGAGCAGCTCGTCGGGAGCGTAGCCCAGCAGGGCCGTCAAGCGCAACAGAACCCGCCCCTGCCACAGAACCTGCTTTTGCAACCGAACCCGCAGTGGGACCTGCCCCTGTCCCTGCAGCAGAACCCGCACCAGCACCCGAATCCGCACCCGCACTGTCGCGTGCCGTCACAACAAAAAAATTCCTCTGTGGATTCTTTGGCGTCCCCAACTGGACCCTCTCAATACTGACCCACTGGAAATCCTGCTAGTTGCTTGACTATGGACATTGGGCCGGACTTGTGCGCAAATTTACTCGCGGCGGCTCAGGTCGGCGGTGATGCTTCCAAAGCAACAGGGGATTGCGAGATTATCCCGGATGATCAGGTTTTCTTTCGATGAGTGAGCTCCAGCCAGGCGTCTTTCTCGGCCACTATGAACTGCTTGTCCGCATTGGGCATGGCGGCATGGCCAGTGTGTGGGTGGCGCGTGAGCGCTCTGCGGTGAGCGGCAACCAACGCCTCGTGGCCGTAAAGGCCATGCTGCCCGAGCTTGCCACGCATTCGGAATTTCGCTCGATGTTTCTGAGTGAAGTGCAAATCATTCAGAGCACACAGCATGACAACGTGGTGCGTGTGTTCGAGGTGTCCGAGCATCACAACATCCTCTATATGGTCATGGAGTGGGTGGAAGGCGACTCGCTGCGCAATATTATTCGGGCTTCGCACTCCATGGGCGCGCTACCGCCGGAGATTGCCGTATGCATTGCCGCCGACGCGGCCTCGGGGCTGCACGCGGCCCACGAACTGCGCGACTGGGACGGGCAATTGCGCGGCGTTGTGCATTGTGACGTATCGCCCCACAACATCTTGGTTGGGCTTGACGGCAAGGCCAAGTTGGTGGACTTTGGCATTGCCAGCGCCCTCGAACGGTTACGCTCGACGCGAGATCAAGAAGTCATTCAGGGCAAGGTAAGCTACATGTCACCCGAGCAGGCGCAGGGTGGGCAGGTTGACCGCCGCGCGGATATCTTCGCCTTGGGCATCGTGCTCTATGAGATGAGCGTTGGTGAGCAACTGTTTCGTGGTCGCAATGCGGCCCACACGCTCGAGCTGGTCAAGCGCGGCACGATCCCGCGGCCGTCACTGGTGAAGGCGGACTACCCACGCAAGCTCGAGCCCATCGTGCTCAGGGCGCTCGATCGCGATCCCGACCAACGCTTCCAGACCGCCGAAGAATTCGAATACGAGCTCTCGACGTATTTGACCGAAGAACATGCGGTCGTATCCCACCCGGTGGTCGCCAGGTTGCTCATGCAATTGCTTGGCTCACGCATCGAAAAACGCCGCGAGCTGATCACATCCATCGTAGCAAATATCGACGCGCGGGGCCCAATCGGCAATCTCAACGACCGCGTGTCGGTGTTGCCGGATATGTCGGTCGTATCCGAGATACTGAATTTCACGGCAACGGGTCGGTCCGAGACGGGCCTCGGGATTGTGGCCCGTTTCGAGATCGAGAACGCCGGCAGCATCGCGCGCTCGATGCAGCGCATGTCGAATGACTTCAAGTCGGTGCGGTGGCGTAACGTGCTGCTGATTGTCCTGCTGGCTATCGTCGCCGGCAGCGTCTCGTACTTCCTTGCGCTACGACCGCCTACAGCGGGAACCAACGGACCGCAAGCGAACATCGCCGATGCCGGATCGCTCAGCGCCGCGGCGGCAGCTGTCAACAAAACGTCGGCAACCGACAGCGCGCGCTCGGATGGCGTGATGAGCATCGAAAACCTGCCGGTTGACTCGGAGCAGGCGCATCAGCCTGCTGGCGGCAAGACACCCAAAGGTGTTGTCGTCAGACGCGGCGGCAAGTCATTCGAAGAATTGGTTGACGAAAACGCTGCGACCGCAGCGCGCCAAGGCGGCATCGCGGAAAATGAGCGAACGACTGTGACAGCCCCCAGTGCCAGCGCCACTCCGGAACCGGCACCCGCACCTTCTCCCGAACCGGAAGCGCCTCCACCGGGAATTGATCGCGAAGCTGCCATGGCGTCCCTGCGGACACAAGCGCAATTGACCCGTGCCTGCCGCAGCCTGGGTCCACCCCCGGCCCCCGAAGGCCAAGCCTCGGTTACCTTCGCCCTCAGCGGGCGAGTCAAGTCCGTCAGCGTCTCACAGCCCTTCGCGGGCACGCCGCTCGGCAATTGCATCAAATCGACGTTCAAGGACGCCCATGCGGCACCGTTCCACGGCGATCCAACGACTCTCACGGTGCCATTTCAGATTCCAGAATAACTGGTGGGCAGCTCTGCGACGCGAGATCTCGATCTTTGCGCCGAGCCATGGCAACGACACCAAGCACATGTTCTAAAACCCGGTGCTGAGGCAGAACCTGAAACAGCACCGGCTACTGCCACAGAGCCTGCACCTGCAACAGAACCCGGAGGTTGCCGGGCGCCGAACAAGACCGCGAGCCCTGCCGAGTCAACACTCTGGACACGCGCAGGTTAGATCAACGCTGTACGGGTCCACGCACGTCAGCGCGCCGAGACATACGCCCATGCAATCGCATGAGGGATAATCGGAGCACATCGTGGGGGTTGTGACGCAATGGAACGAGGGCGGCATAGTCTGATCCGTGACGCAGCGGAGCCCAGCTGCAATACAATCGGAACATGAGGTTACCTCGCTGCATTGAGCCGCCGGCACGCACCCCCCCGTATAACAGTCCTTGGCAATGAGAGGGGCTTGCCCGGTCGGGCACGATGGGGCAATCATATTGCACAAGGCCGCGTTCGCATTGCACGAGCGGTCGATCACACAACGACCGGAGATACACGCGACCTCATTGGTGCCGATGCCCCGCGCCGCACAAGCGGACTGGTCGCAAACGGTTACACAGAGCGTCATCGTCTTTTTGGCCTGCACCGCAGCGCACGTGCAGCAATCCGAGAAAAGCGTGCAGTCCGACGCCGTCACGCAGTCGGCACCGTAGGGGTTGCCGCCGGTGCCCACCGAGCCGCCCGTCGTACCGGACCTTCCTCCTACGGCAGTACCGCCCGTGCCACCCACTCCGACTCCGCCTGTCGCGTGAACGGTGCCGCCGCCTGTGCCGCCAACCTCGGCTCCGCCTGTCGCGTGAACGGTGCTGCCGCCTGTGCCGCCAACCTCGGCTCCGCCTGTCGCGTGAACGGTGCTGCCGCCCGTGCCACCCACTCCGACTCCGCCTGTCGCGTTCACAGTACTACCGCCTATTGTGGCCCCGCCTGTCGCAGCAGCGTGCGTATTTGTGGTTCCACCCGTTATGCCTGAACCTCCACCGACCGTCAAAGCGCCAGCCGCCCCCCCGCTCGAACCGCCGCCGGCTTCACTTCCACCGCAGGCTGCTGCCAATAGGGCCAACTCGAACGCCAGCGTGCCGCTGTTCCAAATCCTAGTCATCGAGAATCACCTTTGCCGCAACGCAAACCCATGCTGACGCGTCCCTTTTAAGCAAGAGTCGCGCCAAGTCACAAAGATCTAAGAACTGCGGCGATTCCTAACAGATCACGGCACAGCACTGACACAATCTGGCACACTATTTTGCAGGCCCAGGCGCACCGCCAACGCAGCGATAGCCAACTGGTAAAAGCCAATGGCCACTTCGGTGTCTGACTTCTGCTTCAGCTGTCCCTTAACCTCATCGGGGAGCGGAACCAGCGGTATCCGAGCCACCCGAGGGCCACGGTCGCCAACGTAAATAGTGCCGATGCGGGCGCGGACATTGTCGTGGCGATGATGATCCAAACTACCAGAATTGCCGCGACTAAGCTAGCGATCATCGTGGGGACGGGTGGCGCATGGTGATCGCCCAATTTGCGCAGACGAAAAATCCCAAGAAGGGCGAGTAACGTGGACAAGCTCAGCATGATCCCGACATAGGTCATGAGCGCCTCGAAGCTTGAAGTCAAGATCAGAAGGGTGGCCAGAGCCGACTGGAGAAGGGTTGCGCGCGTGTGCGGTGCCGTCGCCGTCTTGGCAGTCAACAAGACTGACCGCGGGGAATCCGCGCCCATCGCCGATAGCACGCGCGGACCAGAAAATGTGAGTGCGCTCGCGCAGCCGGCAAGCCCGAGACAGACCAGCAAGGTCATCGCCAAGGCCGCACGTCCTCCAATCAATCGCTCGGCGACCACTGCCCCAATGTCGACCACGCCAGAGAGAACCGTGAGCGACGCCGAAGCGAGATAGACGACGTTGACCAAAATGTAAAGTAACGTAACAAGGCCCGTAGCACCCACAAGCGCGCGCGGCAAAGTGCGTGCAGGATCCCTGATTTCACCGGCTACATAGACGGCAGCGTTCCAACCGCTGTACGCAAAAGTGACGTAGACCAGCGCGTGGGCAAAGTTGAGTGAATGCCAACTCTGATTCCCGATCGTTGCGGTGGCATGAAGGCGCCCGATGTGGCCGAGGGCCAACCCGACAGCGACTACTACTGCTATCAGGCCGACTTGCAGCGACGTTACTCCGACCTGAACTTTGCCGCTGAAGGCAACACTGCGCAGGTGCAATGCCGTAACGATCCAGACCAACGATATTGCCAGAACGTCGCGCGGCACGTGCGTCAGATACCGCCCTGAGTAGCAAGCAAACGCGACCGCGGATGCCGCCAAAGGAGCCGAGAATCCGGCTACGATCGACACCCAACCCGCGATGAATCCGACCGCCGGGTGGTAAAGGCGGGAAAGCAGCTGGTATTCACCGCCATTGAAGGGCAGAGAGGTCGCCAGCCGGCCGTAGGCGAGCGCGCCACAGCATGACAGCAGGCCACCAATGGCCCAAGCGAGCAGCACCAGCCACGCAGAGCCGAGATCACGCACGAGCAAACCCGTGGTCGTGTAGATCCCGGTGCCAATCATGCTCGATACTACGAGTGCCGCACCACTCGCCAAACCAAGACGCCGGGCGCCGTCATTTCGCACGGGCCACCAGATACGGCAATAGCTCTTTCGGCAGACGTTCTGCTGCCAATGGACATTTGGGGGCGTTGCCGGCATGCGTGTTCCAAAGCAGGACGCAGCCACCGCGGAGCGACGGCGCATCCGCGACGAGCGCCGCCAACGCCTTGGCCGTGTACGTGAGGTCCAACTGGAGGCTCGCTTGATCCTGAGCGAGCTGCAGCGCTGATCTTCCTTCTTCGGTCGGGATTGCGTAGCCACGTCCGAGATGACGGCCATCGATGCTGACGACGGTCTCGTCGATCGGCATGTTGGGAAACGATGCGTCTTGCGTGCGCAGCCATGCATTGGTAGCGGCGTAGAGTTCGCGCAGCTTTTGAGGCGATGAAGTGTCCGGGTTGGACGCGCGCACGGCGATCAGGCGAGACTTGAGCCTCGTCATTCGGAGCCCCAATAACAGGCCGACGGTGCACCCCATGGTACCAAGCGGTACGTAGATTCGATCCGGTGGAGGCAGCACGTTGGCGTCAACCTGACGCTCGAGCTCGAGGGCGGCTTCGATATAGGCGACGTTGCCGAGCGGTGAAGTCCCACCGAGCGGTACGGAATACGAGCCGGGGTGACGCATCATCGCTTGCTGCCACTGTTGCGCTAGATCGCGGGCCGCTGGGACATAGCCGATGGCTTGCGCGTAGCGGGCACTCGCCCTTAGGACGCGCCGCGCCTCCTCGCTCACGGGCTCTGGCATCAGCAGTAGTTCCACGGAAAAACCCTGCTGACTGCCATGAATTGCAGTTGCCAGCGCGTGATGGGAGCCAACACTGCCACCGGTGACGAGATGGGTGCGCCCCAGGGCCCGCGCTTGACCCAGGATGAACTCAAGCTTGCGGACTTTGCTGCCAGCGTACGTCGCACAGGCTAGGTCGTCGCGTTTGATATACAGGTGAAGCCCGAGTCGCTCGCCTAGCGCTTTGGCCTTGGTGACAGGTACTGGCAAATTGGTCAGCCGCAAGCGTGGCAACACGCCGAGAAGCTTTGGAAATCGCTCCAAGAGCTGTCCATCGGATTGTCGCGCCGGGGCCAAGAGCGGCTGCGCGGCTAGCAGCAGACTCGAACCTAGAAACTCTCGGCGATCCATGGAATTCTCGTTGACAGAATGGGCTTTGGACGGACAAGTGGGTGATTTACTTCAGTTTGAAGGTAAGCAGGATAATGTCAATTCTCGGGGATAATCGAGTCCGACTGGCGGTACAAGGTCGAGTGTTGTTAAGCACGTGCCGCTTGCTTGCTGCTACTCTAGCGACATTGAGGCGAAAAGTTCGTCGCGGTTGCGTCAAGTCCTCAGGTCGCCGAAGCCAACTCAAGCACAGCCTTACCGGCTGGGAGGGATTCCCATTACTTCTTGTGCTGGCGTTGGGCTGCCAAAAGCCCGATCCCAAACGAAACGCTGTTCCAATTGCCGGGCCAACCACAATGCCGGCGTCCCCAACGGCAAGCTCCGCCCCCGCGGCGTCCACCGCCGCGAATCTAAGTGACCTTCGGCGCCTCTTCGCGCTGTCCGAAGCGGGCGATCGATTCATCAGCGACAATGTCGTGAGCAACGAGACCAGCCTGCTGCAACCCGCCACAGCGCTAACCGCCTTGCACGGTGGCGTCTACATTGGCGTAGGCCCCGAGCAGAACTTCACGTACATTGCGTTGAGTCGGCCGGAATTTGCCTTCATCGTCGATCTGCGGCGAGACAATGCGCTCCTACACCTCCTCTATAAGTCTCTGTTCGAAATCGCAACCTCACGGCTCGAATTCGTCTGTCTCTTGTTTGGTCGCCCCTATGATCCGAAGTACGAACCCGGACCCGACGCCAATGCCGACGCCGTGCTACAAGCCATGCAACGCATTGCGCCGAACCGAGATTGGTTCGACAAGCAGCATGCGCGTTCGAGCGAAGGACTTCAGGGCTATGGCCTAGGCCTGTCCACGGCCGACATCGCGCGGATAAAGAAGATCCACGAGCTGTTTTTCGTTCGCCAATTGGACTTGCGCTTCGAACTGCATAAGGCCAACGGACGAAAATACCCTTCGATCGGAAGCCTGCTCCGTTTACGATCGCCGTCTGGATTGGGAACGTTCTTGAACCGCCGCGACTCATTCGCATTCGTCCAACAGTTGCATCGACAGCACCGCATCGTCCCGTTGGTGGGTGACGTATCCGCGCCGGGGACGCTCGGAACGGTCGCCGAGGAGCTGCGTCGGCGAGGCCTCACGTTGCGCACGTTCTACATCTCGAACGTCGAGCAATATTTGATGGGGCAACCCAGCTTCACCGGCTGGCTCAACAATCTGCGTCGCTTGCCCCACGACGAGCACAGCCTCTTGTTGCGTTGCTATCTCGACCAAGGCCGACCTCATCCGCACCAGCAACCAGGGCAGCGCTCCACGAGCCTCGCCCATCGTTTGAACGCATTTCTCGAAAGCACCCCCCTCAGCTACTTCGACATTGTGACCGACGACAGTCTCCTGGTGACCGGGTCAGCGAACCTCGACGGCGGTTGAGGTGCAGTAGTGCTAGCTTACGGACGCAGAAGTTGGACGTGCGGCCAGTGCCCAGGATATTGGCGGTGGAGATTGTGATTTGACAGAGGGATACCGTGACATGCGTGTTTGCGTCGTCGGAGCCGGTCTTGCTGGGCTGGTTGCCGCCTATCACATGGCACGAGATGGTGCAGAGGTCCTGATTCTGGATGCCGCCAGTGACCTTGGTGGGCTCGCGAGTTCCGTCGACCTCAATGGTCTAATCATCGAGCGTTTCTGTCATTTCATCTGTCGCAGTGACGACGATCTGCTTAGGCTCGTTCGAGAGCTGGGGATCGCTGAGCGCCTCCATTGGGTGCGAAGCAAAACCGCATTTTTTTATGACGGAAAGGTCTATCCTTTCGCGACTCCGATGGACCTGCTTCGTTTTCAGCCAGTCCCGCCTTGGCAGCGGCTCTTGCTTGGTCTCAATGTCTGGTTCTGTATCCACCGCAAGGAATGGGCTAGCCTAGAAGGGATTTCGGCAAAGCGGTGGCTCGTCAGTCGCATCGGACAAAAGGCGTACGATGTTGTCTGGGACCCCCTGCTTCGGATGAAGTTTGGGGATTATCACGAGCAGGTCTCGGCGGCGTGGATTTGGCATCGAATCATGCGCGTAGCCGCATCACGCGAGAGGCTCTGGTTGCCAGAACAACTCGGCTACTTGGAGTCGGGCAGCGAGACTTTGGTCCAAGCACTCCGATCGCGATTGGACCGCATGCCCAACGTGTCGATTCGCGCCGGTGTCCGGGTTGAGCAAATCGTGACTAGCGAAGGCCGAGTTGTGGGTCTGCGACTGCAGAACGGAGAGACGGTTGAATGTGCAGCAGTTGTATCAACAGTGGCGCTCAAAATACTGGAAAGAATGGCACCGGAGTTAGACAAGGAGTACCGCCACCGTCTGGCACGGATCGATTACCTTGGTGTAGTGTGCGGCCTGCTCAAGCTTCGGGAAGCGGTGACCGATGCTTTCTGGATGAATATCAATGACCCACGTATTGCATTCAATGGCATCATCGAATACACGAACCTCAATCGCCACGTGCAACACGCGATCGGCGGCCGGTCGATCGTTTATGTGCCTTGCTATCTTCGTGCCAATTCTCCTCGATATGACCTGAGCGATGAAGTACTGCGAAAGGAGTTCTTGGACGGGCTAGCAATGATCAATCCGCGCTTTTGTCCCGACTGGGTCGAAGAATTCCGAATCTACCGGGAACCGTACGCACAAGCGATATGCACGGTTGGTTTTGCGAGCATGATGCCTGACCATCGGGCTCCGCTTCCGGGGCTGTATCTGACAGACTCCACGCAGTACTATCCGGAAGACCGAACCCTCAGTGCGGCGATTCGTTTGGGTCGACGGGTTGCTCAATTGATTCACGAAGATACTAATGGGATGTCACAATTACCGATCCCTCCAACCCCTTAGCCACTCAAGAGGTCTCCAATCACTTGCTCTTGACTCCCCTCACCCACCAAGAACGCGACGACGCTGTGGTGTCCCTGGTTCGTTCCGGCACCACGCGAGAAGCCGTGCACGCTGCGGTGGCCAATGCCATGGAAATGGCTAACTGGAAACGGTACATCCCGGTCGGCACCCCCATCTCAATCAAGCCCAACTTGGGATGGGACAAGCTCATTCCCGGGGCGATCAGCGCCCCTTGGGTAGTGGAAGGGGTGGTACTGGCAATCCGGAACCACGCAGGACCTATCTATATGGTCGAGGCGGACCAAGTGGTTGTGGATGTAGAGCGAGCTTTGCGCCTCACCCGGTTGGATGCGATATGCAGGGAGCACAATCTGACCTGGGTCAACATGTCACGGGGGCCAAGGGTTCAGTTGCTGCAAGAGAATCGACTAATCCTGAAGGATGTTGAGATCCATGAAATCCTCACCAAGACGGCGCTCATTACGGTTCCCGTAATCAAGACGCACAACAAAACGACCCTCACTGGTGCCGTCAAGAACCAATGGGGATGTTTGCCGACACTCCGCCACAACTTCCACTTGGTGCTACCAGAAGCGTTGGCTGACGTTAACGCGCTCGTCCAACCTCGATTTGCGGTGATGGATGCCACCGTGGGTCTTGAAGGGGATGGCCCGAAATCGGGGCGACCTAAGGAAATGGGGCTGGTATTGGCGTCGGCGAGCCTTTGCGGATTGGATGCCACCGCCGCAAGAATCATGGGGGTTGATCCCAATGCAATTGTGCACCTGAAGCGGTGCAGCGAACAGGGGTTTGGTAAGCTAGACAATCTCCAGCTGATGGGGGAAAGCGTAGACTCGGTGACGACGAAATTCTTACCTGCAACTCATAACGCCGTATCCTGGTTGGAGTTGTTTCTCCGCAGGTCAATGGTGCGTTCGCTAGTGTTCGAGACCCCCCTACTGAAAGTCATGAGTTGGGGTGCGAGACGCTACTACGACCTTTGGGATGCCACTACCGGTTCTCGACTTCGCAAGGAATTCTTCCGGCGATCGCCGTTTGCGGCACAATGGCGGTAGGTGGAGCTGGGGCCGTGCGCAGACATAGTTTTTGGTCAATTCCTTCATCACCACTCATTGGTGCGCTCCTCGGCGCGTTGTTCTTCTTCTGTATCTTCGGCTTCAAGCTGCTGAAGCCATCCTACATCGAGTGGCAGCTAGACCGCGACGCGGCCCAGCACTACTTGGGTTGGGAGTTCTTTCGTTATGAGCCCTGGCACTTCCCTCCAGGCAAGATCGATGGCTATGGCACCCCTGACGGTAGTTCGATTACTTACACAGACTCAATCCCCGTCATGGCACTACTCTTTAAGTTGTTGCGCAACCTTCTGCCGCAGCCCTTTCAATATACCGGATTGTGGATACTCTTGTGTTATGTGCTGCAGGGTTTCTTTGGCTGGTTACTAGCGTCATTGGCAACGCGATCCAACGGTGCGCGCGTGCTGATGACCGCCTTGCTCATCGTTAGCCCTGCGCTGCTCAATCGGGCCGAGGGTCATCATGCGTTGATGGCGCATTGGCTTCTGCTCAGTGCAATGTACATAGGCCTTCAGCGTTGCGAGTCGTTCGAGCAACGGCATCCACGCCTGAGCCACACGGGGTGCTGGACGGCTTTGATCGTGCTAGGTGCGATGGTTCATCTCTACCTGCTCGCCATGGTTGTCGCGATGTACGCGGCATCGGTCATATCCGACTTGTTCGGGCATCGGGCGCGCAATTGGACTCGTTATTTGACCCCGCTCGTTCCGCTAACGTTGGGTTGGGTCGCTTTGTACCTTGTGGGAGCGTTCGTAATCAGCGCTAAGGATTGGGGCACAAATGTCGCGGTATTTGAGGCGTTCTCAACGAATTTGTTGGCCCCCGTAGTCCCCGGCTGCCTGGGCAGTCCGAGTGAAACGGCCTACGTGTCCTACTTTCTTACGCCAGCGCGGTTTCCAACACGCGCAATGGGCCTGTTCGAGGGTTTCAACTACCTCGGACTGGGCGTGTTGGCATTAATGGGCATAGTGGCCGGCGGCAGCATTGTGTCTGCCTTCGCACACCCGAAGCACTGCGCGTCGATTGAAAGGCGTCGAGTCATTCAGTGCCCAGTTCCGCTGCCGTTGGTGGTCATCACGCTCTTGATGGGGCTCTACTCGCTGTCCAACGTAATCATGTTCGGAACTCATAGGCTATTGGCCATACCTCTTGGAGAAATTGCAGCCCAATTCTGTGGGATATTTCGCGCCTCGGGGCGGTTCTTCTGGCCCATGGGTTACCTCCTACTGTGGATGTCATTTCGTGCACTGGATCGGTACCTATCCAGACTCGGTACCCTATACATGGGACTGCTGGGAGCCATCGTTGCATTGCAGGCGGTGGATTTGTCGCGGTTCTTCGCCTACTTCGCTTCGCACAACCGCACGGTGGCACACTACAATTCACCGTTGAGTTCCGTCTTTTGGACCGATGCAATGAAGCGTTACCGCCAAATCCTTTACTATCCTCCCAGCGATACCGCATACTATGTACCCCTCGGTCTGCTGGCGGCTCCGCATCGAGTCGGGGTGAACGTGGCTTACAAGGCTCGGAGTAACAGCACTTGTGCCACCGAGGCGGAACGCGCGCTAGTCATGGACCTCGAGTCCGGCAGTTTGCGGCGGAGCACTCTCTACGTATTCAACGACAAATCGATGTACGAGACGCTCCAACGTAAGCTGCCAATTGGCGAAATCATGCTCAAACAAGTTCGACGGCCTCTACGTAGCGGGTCGAGTTCGAGTTGACGAATGACCCTGAATGGAACACAAGGGCACTCTCGCCGAATCGTCAGAACACGTTGACCAGCCAAGTTGGCAACGGGTTGGCCCTGAATACGAACACGCCCATACATAGAAACATGAGTATTCGGGCGTCGTGCACAGCCCAGGTCGAATACAGGCCCGGTTTCGAAGCTTCTACGTGCATCACCGGCGCGGCGAGCCAGGCCATCGGCAGCAGCAAATGCCAAGCATAGGCCTCGCGAAGCGACACGAGCATAAGACAGAACCAGCCGAGCAAGGCCAAGTCGAGCCAGGACTTGTTCCAGAAAAAGGTCACGGCCGCCGCGATGGCTACTACGGCAACACTGGCTACGACGGCACGCTCCGGATGATCAATCCTAAATGAGATCGGGTTGACGTTGGGCAGGTTTTGCAGTGTTGGCCACAGCAGCAAAAAGGGAATGGCCGATGCAACCACCATGAGAAGAGAACCGGCCAGCGCAAGATAACCCGGTAACCGCCAATGCCGCCACTGCCGGCCTCGAAGAACCATCAAGGCTGCGTACACTCCCCAAGGAAGGAAGAACAGCGCACGAAAGTGGATGAACACGGAAGCAGAGTACGCTACGGTTGCGGCCAACCCCTTGCGCTGCTGCAAGAACATAGCGCAGAGCAGAAGTGGGAATATTGCTGCGGCATCGTAGAAACCTTCCAAGGTCCAATGGATGATCTCAAAGTAGAGTAGAAGAACCGCCAGCAGCGGGACACGAGGCCAATTGGATGCGAGAGCTGCGTAGATGGCAAAATGCGCGTAGGCGAGAAACAGGATGATCAGAACCATTGTCACCTGCGCAAACCCGAGCCCAGTATAGTGGTAGAGAAGTGCCACAGGCGCGACCAGCAGCATGTCACCCGGAGGATAGAGCCGCGGATTGTGCGACCAGCTGGCGGCCAGCGGTTTCCCGATGTCCCAACCCGGAACCATTCGAACGTCGGGTGCGTCTTCGGCTCGTATGTGCGCCGGAAGACGGGCAACTTCCTCTGGCGACAAAGCCCGAAACATCGACTTGAAGGATCGGCGCCAGATGTCCGTGCCTATGCGTGGAAATATGCGCGCCGCGTTCATGTGCGAGAAATGGTCGGTGAACTGACCGCATGACAGATCGTGATAGGCGTGATGGCAGTCTCTTCTCAGCTCCCAGGTTGTCCAAAGCACCAGCGATAGAAGCACCAACACAATCCGTGTGAGTCTTGCTCGCGCTGCCATTGAGCGCTGCTTACCACAAGGGCGAAAAAGGGGCTGGATTGGCGTCGTTCGGCGGACTATAACGACTGCCGTGTTGCGGGTCGGCGTGAAAACTGCGCTGGGTGCCGCCAACGGTGCACTCGGCAGAGTCTTCGACCAGTTGCCTGCGCTGGCGGGAATCGGCCTGCTCGTGTGCGGCCTCGTCGCTCGGAGCCAGAAGCTCGTCCCGCAGAGCGGCTACTACGACGAAGGCATTCTGCTCTCCAACGCCCACTTCATACTCCGCGGGCTCTGGCCCTATCGCGATTTTTACGCCAACTATCCGCCGGGGATCTTTCTCCTCTTGGCGGCCGTATGGAAGGTGTTTGGGATCTCGGCCTGGGCTTTCCGCCTGCTGGCCGTAACGATTCATATAGCGATCTCGATCACGGCGGGACGCATCGCCGGACGCATCGCTGGATGTCATTTTCTCTTTCCTGGCCATGGGCCTGGTGTCGGTCTGGACCGGGCTCGTGGACTTGGTCCCCTATGCGTGGTTTGCAAGCCTACTGTGCGGGCTCTTGTTCATCGAGCTGCTGCAGCACGCCCAAAGTCTTCCGTCCCGACGTCGATATCTGATGGCGGGTGTCGCGTTCGGCGCAGTGGGCTGCTTTCGCCATGATCTATTCGCGTACTTTGCGGTCGCGACGATGGTCGCTTGGGCCCAGCCCCGCTTCGTGTGTCAGCGGCTGGGGTATGCGCGGCCGGCCCGCCGTGGCTTTTTGTGGCTGCTCGCGGGTGCTGCCATGGCGCTTGGTTTGGTATGGCTACCCACGGTCGCGCTCGCCGGGCTTGCCGCACCGCTGCGGGACCTGGTGATCGAACAGGCGCGATACGTTCAGCCCGCCCGCGGGCTGCCCATGCCACACCTCATGGCCATCGATTCTGATACGCACATGCCCGTCTTCATGCTCCACGATTTCGAAGGGGCCATCGTGATGACTGGCGCGGGGCCAGCGCTGGCTGCCGTATTGGCGCTGGGTCGGCGTTGGCTACGCATCCGCAGTTCTGCAGCAGTGGTGCTGGTGGGGTTGCTTTCGGCGGCCGTAATGCCGCAGATGCTGCACCGAACCGACATCTACCATACCTTCTTCACCGTCACTCCCGCGCTCGTTCTGGCCGCCGCTCTTGTGGAAACGCTGACTTTCCGAGTTCGGTTGGCGCCGGCCAAGGTCGTGATTGCGGGCGCTTTGCTCTGGGTGTTCGTTCGCCCCGTTCAACAGGTATTTCTGGCCGCTCCGTCCTTTGCTCACGACCGGGATGCAGGGCAGCCCGAGCCGGCGCAGCAGCTATCGCCGCGGGTTCTACGAATGGGACGCAGACCTGGCTCCCCAGCGGCGCGCGGTGTTGCAATACATCGAGAAACACACGGCGCAGGGCGAGCGGGTCTTCTTCGCTACGCAGAGCCACGAATCAGGGGTGGTCAACGAGGTCGACTTGTACTTCTTGGCGGACCGACTGCCGGGGGTGCGCTACACGCAGTACGATCCGAACCTGGTGACGCGCCACGCGGTCCAGCAGGAGATGATTGCCTCCCTCGAGCGGTACCACGTACGGGTCGTCGTTCAATCCTCTCTGTTCGCAGGGAGCCCCAACCAGCTTCCGCTTACACCGCTCGACGACTACCTTTACACTCGGTTCAAGCCCGTAGAAAGCCACGGCGTTTACACGATTTTGGAGCGCGTGGAGTAACGCTGCTATCCCGGCATCGCCTGAGCGCTGTCGTTCCGGGGCCGATGCGCGTTGGTTCCGTGCCGTCACGACATCAAGTAGACAATCGATTCTCGATGGCAACATGAGACGCGGGTAGCTCTGCAAGCTGCTCGACCGCCATGGGCGCTAGGCTTGGGCAGCGGACGTCATAAGCGAGACCCAAACGCTCGAGGAGCAGTATGCTGAGCCAGCCCAAGTCGAGCTGCGTAAGGCCCCAGCCGATGCGCGCCGACCCGGGCCGATCGTGGTGATTGCGATGCCAATTCTCCCCCTGACCGAAGTGCAGTATCGACAGCCACCCGACGTTGCGCGCGGTGCTCTCTTCTGGCCCAATGCCTGGACGCATATGACAGACGCTGTTAACGCAGCACTGCGCGTGTAGCACCAGAACCAGGCGGATCGGGCCAAGCCAGAACAACGCGGCCAGCCCGAACGGGGCTCCCAGGAGGATTGCAACGATGGCGAGGGGAATCTGCAAGCGCGACCACAGGCGATACTCCGGCGTGTCGATGTCGCGGCAGTATTTGCCAATGGGCGGAGCCCCTGCCTGCCACAACCAGCGCAAGTGGGACCACCAGAAGCCACCGACGCGCGGACTGGAGATGTCGTCTACCGTGTCGGACTTGGCGTGATGCAGCCGGTGGTAGGCAACCCACGAAAGCGGCGAGCCCGACCCGTTGAGCATCGCAAAAAGTACAAGCAGACTGCGCGATATCCGATGAAGCCGAACTGACTTGTGCGCGATGGCGCGGTGGAACGCGACGGTAGTGCCAAGACCTCCGAGGAAGTAAAAGACTCCCGCACAGGCGAGAACTCGCCAGCCGGGCAGCGGCGTTAATGCGAGCCCCACAACCGCTGCAACATGGATGAAGATCACCCAGACTAGCACCGGGCCATCGCCCTTCGTGGCGCACCACCAGGGTTGCTTCCAGGGCGAATATTTCGCGAGATCAGCCGCGTCCAGAATGCGTGGCTCAGTCGGGATGGGAAGGGAGATGTTCAATCGAAAATCGTTCATAGCATGACTTTCGAACTCGTGATTTCAGGAAGCACCAAAACGAACCATGAAGCGATACCCGCGAGCAGCAGGGGCAACGCACGGCGTCATGACGCATTCAAGGCGCCGTTTTGCCGCCCACGGGCTGAAGCTCGATACTCACGGGTGAGAACGGGCTCAATTCGCTGCTGCTGTTGAGCCCGTTGTTGGGCCGGTGTTTTCGAGTTCTGCTCATCCTCCGGCTTTGGAACCATTGCCATTCGGGCGCAAAGCTCGAGCCTATGCTAACTTTCCGGAGCGCGATGGGATTAGATGCCCAAACATGGCATGACGATTCGCTCTTGCAGAGAAAGATGAGAATTGACTCTTAAGCGTCACGAACTTGGATAAACAGGTCGCCCCAGAGGGGCCACGGCCCCAGCGCGATACCGCAAGCGCCTCAACCCCCTCCCCATTTCAACCCCCGAGTATTTCGTACCTCCATGAACGACCGACGTGTCAACGCAATTCGCAACGCATTGGAAGCCCTCATTGAGTCCGTTGACGCAACCAGTCGCATTGCTCGCTGGGGCCAGCAGGATCCCGTGCCAGATTCATTGCGGCAAGCAGCCGAGCGGCTCGAAGCTAACCGCAAGGCGGCCAACAGCCTCACGCTCGATAGGGCAAGCGGCGCCCCCGCCATCGTGCACCGGCTCTCGGCATCGACCAGCGCTATTAGGAGCCTTTCGGCAGCCTACGACGAGTTTCTCGGCTGCAGGCTCGACCCGAACAACGACATTTCCAACGCCCTGGAGAACCTCGACGCAGCCATCGACAGCGCCAATGAAACGCTACGAAATCTCGAATGAATCATGGGCCGTGAGCACAGGCGTCGATGACCCTCGAGTGGCGTCACACCGTTGGCAGATTGTTCAAGTTGTTCTTGCTTGCCGCGTCTAGCGTCGTTTGCAGGGTATTCCCCGCGGCAGCACGCACGTAGACTTTCTGCTTGAGTTCCTGAACGTAGTAGCTACGCCGAGCACCCTTGATATCACGCAAGACGGCGTCTTTGCTCACGGGTGACCAGCTCTCGCCTGGATTGCATAGAGCGACGACGTTTCCGTGTGCATCTCTTTTTGTGGCTTTGATTCTTCGATCCATGATGACGTCCCTATCCGTGCGTGGGTGGCCGCCCAAGAGGCCTTCGCGGCTCGGCAAAATTGCCGAACCAAAGATGATTCCTCACCGCTATCGCATCACTAACCAAGTGTAGTACCCTTGGCACGGGACGTCACGGCGTGCTGATTGGGCCTCTCGTATCAGTGTCGGTGCGGCCACGCGACTGACCGCGTTTCGCCTCTTTTCTTACAATTCAAGCCACCTGGGCTGCAGATATCGCAACAATCATGCAAGAGGTGGGGGATTTCCACGAAAACTCTATTCGCCGGGTCGTCGAAGCCACCGAGGATCGGAGGGGCCGGGCACCCGTGAAGTCAACAATCAACTGGCGTCGCACGAGCCAAGGGAGTATTTTGATGCTCTCGGGAATTTCACTGCTTGCACCGCGACAGCGATTGACTCGTGAAATGGCAAAGGAGCAGTATCCGTGGCAGAAGGCACGATCAAGCGCTTAGTAGCGGACCGAGGATTTGGTTTCATAACGACCGATTCGGGTGAAGACTTGTTCTTTCACAAGTCGAATGTTCAGGGCACGACATTCGAGTCATTAAGAGTGAAACAACGCGTGTCGTACACTGACGGGCATGGCCCCAAGGGTCCGCTCGCCGAGAATGTCTGCCCGGTGCCAGGGCAAACACCCTGAACGCAACACGGACACTCGCAGTCCCGAGTGACGAGCAAGCGCGAGTCATGGCTGCCCGGCTCACTCGCAGAGTGCCGGCATGAGATCACGAGCACATGGCAAAGATCCCGAGTACCAAGAAACGCCAGCGAGAGAAAGATCTTCAAGATAGACGACTCGAGAAGGCGAATATAAAGAAGCAGCGCAAAACCGAACGCGCCAACCGGGCTCCCGCGGAGCCGGGCGTGGATCCCGATATCGCCGACATCGTGCCAGGACCGCAACCCCTTGCTTGGCAAGATGACGAAGTCTGATCCCGCAGACGCTACCAAAGACATTACCGACGCTTTGGATCGGTTGGTGGCCGCTCTGCGCTTGGAGCGAGACTTCCGATTGGCTGCCGTCTTGCACCATCAATTGCACCAGGCTGCTTGGAGCAATCACTCGGAACTTTTTTCCGCTTTGAGCCGGCTACTGCACAATGCCCAGGCATCCCAGATTTCGAGTTATTCAGAGACGACGGGTGCACAGATCGATCGGATCCTGTCCGCCATTGATGGGCTTGCCTAAGAGCCAACTCTGGCCTGAGGAGCGTGAGATTTCAAATTCCATTTGCCGTAAAATCGCGCTTCTAGGCAGCCACTTGCCTCGGCAATGCAAAATTGCGACGTTTACGAGCGATTTGACCGATGCGCTCGAGGTACAAGACACCGGCAATTCATGCATTGTGTTAGCCATGAACGAAAGCGGGTGCCAGTACCACTATCGAGATCGAGTTCGTTTCGAGATATCCGAGGCAGAGTCCGCGTCTTATCGGCGCGCAGCCGATTTTCTCAACGTGAACGCGTTCGATGTAGTGAGCCTGCAGCATGAATACGGCATCTTCGGAGGGCGTTGCGGCAATTACGTACTCGGCTGGATGCGCGAGCTTCGCATGCCAGTCGTAACGACGCTGCACACAATTTTACCTGAACCAACGTTGACGCAGCAGCAAGTCATGGATGAGATCATTCAACGCTCGTCACGCCTGATCGTAATGACGCACGACAGCGCCGAACTACTGTGTCGAGTACACGGAGTGATGCGTGATAAGATTGATGTGATTCCTCATGGCATTGACGAGATTCCCCCAGGTTTTGGCAGCAAGACTCGCGTTGGCGTCCAGGGCAAGAATGTCATTTTCACTTTCGGGCTCTTGTCGCCCGATAAGGGAATCGAATTCGTGATTGATGCCCTTCCAGAAATCCTCCGCCGCTTTCCCGACACGGTCTATGTTGTCTTGGGTGCCACGCATCCCCATGTCAAGATGCGACATGGCGAGACCTATCGACTAATGCTCGAGAGTCGCGCGGTGCGCCTGGGGGTGCAAAATCATGTCATTTTTCACGATCGTTTCGTGACTCGTCAGGAACTACGTGAATTTGTCGCTATCGCCGACATCTACGTGACACCGTATCTCAACCCGGAGCGAACAAACTCTGGAACACTTGCCTATGCCCTAGGCGCCGGCAAGTCGGTGATTTCGACTCCCTATCGATATGCTGTGGAGTTGCTCGCTGACGGTCGGGGGCGTCTCGTGCCTTTCCGAAGCCCCGCTGCAATTGCCGATTCGGTAATTGCACTGCTCGCGAACCCGGGCGAACGCGATGCCATGCGCGAGCGTGCGGTAGAATTGGGCCGTTCAATGACGTGGCCCAATGTGGCCCAGCAGTACTCCGAGAGCTTCCTGCGCGCAATCGTCGAGTGCGGGTCTGTGCGCGTTGTCTCAGGCTGCTCGGTCAACAAGAGCCAGACAGTCGAGTTGCCTGAGGTCAAGCTCAGCCACCTACGCTCGATGACGGACTCGACGGGATTGCTGCAACATGCGGATTATGACGTTCCTTGTTACGCGCAAGGTTACTGTCTGGACGACAACGCCAGAGCGCTGCTGCTCAGCACTCTGCTCGAGAACTATGGCATCGAGCGCACTGCGGAAATTCGACAACTCTCGGCGCGTTATTTGGCGTTCGTTAGCTATTCGTTCGATTCGACCATCCATCGTTTTCATAATCACATGTCTTACGCACGGCTCTGGCTTGTCCAGCCCGGTTCCGAGGACTGTCATGCGCGAGCCCTCTGGGCTCTCGGAGCCGTTATCGGACACTCCGATGACCCGGGTCGTCAGAGCCTGGCGGGACAGATTTTTCATTCAGCACTGCCACCGGTAGCTGATTTTACCAGCCCACGTGCGTGGGCCATTACACTGCTTGGCATAGGTGAGTACCTTCACGCCTTTCGTGGAGACGTCGCCGTTCACTCAGTTCAGCTCACGCTGGCCGAGCGGCTCGTATCGCTATACGAACGGGTCTCGTCTGCCGAGTGGCAATGGTTCGAAACGAGTGTGACGTATTCGAATGCGCGACTGCCTCAGGCTCTCATCGTCGTCGGTCGCGACCTGCAAAATGCGCACATGCTGAGCATTGGTCTTGAAGCTCTGGGTTGGTTGGCACAGGAACAGACGGCCCCCAACGGACATTTTTCTCCAATTGGCTCCAACGGATTTTGGACTCGCGGTGGGCACAAGCCCCTATACGATCAACAGCCCCTGGAAGCCTGCGCCATGGTCTCGGCTTGCCTGGAAGCGTGGCGGACTACGGGAAACGCCGCATGGCTGAGTGAAGCACGCCGCGCGTTTTACTGGTTCCTTGGCGATAATCATCTCGAGGCTTCCCTTTACGACGACTCGACGGGCGGGTGCAGGGACGGCCTTCACGAAGACCGCATCAACCAAAACCAAGGGGCAGAGTCCACACTTGCCTTTCTTCTTGCGCTTCTCGAAATGCGGGCAGCGGAACGGCCCAGATTTTCGAGCGCTCCCGCTGGCGTTGCGTGAGTGTGCGTGCTGTCGGAGCCGCGCGGGCCGGCCGCAACGCCGTCGCGGTTTCCGTCCCGCGCGCCGGCGTATCCTCGAAAACAGGAATCGATGATTGTGGGCCAGGGCCCTACCGGATCGTTCGCGCAAGTGCTAGGCACTGCGTGCTGTCATCGACGCTAGCTCGTTTGCGCGCCGTCCAGCGCCCACTATAGCTAGGATCGATCATTCTGGAAAATCGCGGCGAATCTTTTGTCGAGCTCGGGGCCATGACGGCACGGAGCCTTCGGTGGACTGCGCTGCTTCGCCATTCTCGATCGAACTGCGCGATCCCGCTTCGCGCCAAACCGGAGATTCGTCGGATTCTATGAGCAAGAAAGTCTTACTGACAAGCATCTGCCGCCCCATCGGGCCCAGCGGCGGAAAATCACCGTCCGTCGGTTATGAGCTCCTTCATTGTCAGGTCACTCGTGCCCAGGGCATTTTTAGCCCTCGAACGGTGATCGTGCACTTCTCGCTCGACTACATCGCCGAGAACATCGAGGCACCAGCGGTCGTCCTTCAGTTTCCCTCGAAGCGCGAATTCATTCGAGAGCTCAAGCGAGGCTACGATTACGTGGGCATCACGTTCGTGATGGCGCTTTTGCACAAACTCAAGGATATGGTCGAGCTCGTGCGCATGTACGCCCCGAACACGAAGATCGTGCTCGGGGGCTACGGCACAACGCTCAGCGACGAGGTGTTGGCGCCGTACGCCGACTACATATGCCGGGAAGAAGGCGTGGCCTATTTCCGGCGGCTGCTCGGGGAGTCCGAGCTCCCAATGCCCTACAAGCACCCATTGACCGTGAGTTGGCTGAAGATCTTCGGCATCAAGGTTTCGGGAACTGGCAAGATCTTCGCGGGGCTCGGCTGTCCGAATGGCTGTGATTTCTGCTGCACGTCGCACTACTTCGGCCGCAAGCACATCAAGTTGTTGCCAACGGGCCAAGACATATATGCCGTCGCCAAGCGTTATCTACAGCTAGATCCGAAGCTCGTGTTTCTCATCCTCGATGAAGATTTTCTTCTCAACAAGAAGCGGGCATTGGAGTTCCGCGATTGCGTCGTCAAAGGCGGCAACCGGCTTTCCATTTTCGTGTTCTCCAGCATTAAGGCCATTAGCCAGTACACGGTCGAGGAAATCCTCGAGATGGGGATCGATGGCTTCTGGATCGGCTACGAGGGCACGCGCTCGAACTACGCGAAGCAGCAGGGGCGGCCCGTTGAGGAGGTCGTCAATGAATTTCGTCAACATGGCATAACGATCCTCACGTCGATGATCGTCGGCTTCGACTACCAGAGCAACGAAGTCATTGCCGACGAGCTCAATGGGTTGATGGCGCTCAAGCCCGCACTATCCCAGTTCTTGATTTATGGCCCGGTGCCAGGCACGCCCTTTCACGACCGCATCATCAAAGCCAACCGGCTTCAAGACGCCTACGCCACGAACAAGGAACTCTTCTATCTGCACTCGGATGGGTTTCAGGCGCTCATCAAACACCCGGCAATGTCGTCGAGCGAAATCGAAAGCGCGCAGCGTTGGTGCTTCGACGAAGATTTCCAGCGCCTCGGCCCGAGTATTTATCGAGTGCTCGATACACTATTTTTAGGATATTCGACGCTGCGCGATTCACCGAACCCGAACTTGCGTGAGAAAGCCGCCTTTTACGCGAGCGAACTGCGGAAATCGTATCCAGTCTTCTTGGCGGGCAAGCTTTTCGGGCCCAACCGCACGATCCGCCGCTGGATTGCAGCGCTCGAGAGGCAAATCCACGCGCGCCTCGGCGCCCCAAGCCTTGCGCAGCGGCTGCTCTCCTGGGTTGCGGTTGCGGCGGCTATGTGGACCTGGCTGACGCTGAGAATCGGCTTTCTGCAACACCCTACGCTGCAACGTGCCTCGTACCGCATGCCGACGAGGCCGTGGGGTCCAGCCGAGCTAATCGCAAAATTCGACGAAGAGGCACCTTTGCCCACAATTTCCCTAAACGCGGACTCCTAGGTTGGGGGCGGCCCGCTTGCGTACGGCCTTGAGCCCCGAGACCCCATCTCCAAACTCCGCAGGGCGGGACTTGCCGCAGCGTACATTCAGCCAAAATCTCAAGCGGCTTCTTGCCCCGCTCGGAGTTGCCGGTGCCCTGCTGGTGAAATTCATCGCACCCGTCTTGAAATTCCTGCCAGTGATCTTGAAGACCGGGGGCACAATGGTCCTTACGGTCGGGGTATATGCGATGACTTGGGGCGTATGGTTTGCCGTAGGTTTCGTCATGCTCATGCTCGTTCACGAATGTGGTCACTTGCTGGCGGCCAAGCGCGTCGGACTCAAAGTCGGCGCACCCGTATTCATCCCGTTCATGGGCGCTGTCATCGCCCTCAAAGAAGCCCCACGCAATGCTTGGATCGAGGCTCAGGTCGGCATTGGCGGGCCCATACTAGGTTCACTGGGCGCTGCCCTGTGCGAGGGGGTCTTCATAGCTACGGGTATTCCGATGTTCCGGGCGCTCGCGTACACCGGCTTTTTGCTTAATCTATTCAACCTAGTCCCCGTAGGCTTTCTTGACGGTGGCCGCGTCGTTACCGCTCTGTCCCCCTGGTTGTGGCTGGTCGGATTTGCAATACTGCTGACCGTGACGGTGGCCCATCCGAATTTTCTGCTCATCCTCATTCTAGTGTTCTCCGTGCCACGCCTTATTTCCTTGTTCAGAATCAAGAGCAAGGAACAGCGTCGCTACTTCGAAGTGACCCCGTTGCAGCGCTGGAGTATGGCATTTTTGTACTTTGGCCTCGCGGCGCTGCTAGTATTCGGAATGAATCAAAGTCTAATTCCCCATGCGACTCTGAGTTGAATTTCGTCCGCCGGCCACCTCGGTATCGCCATCAGCCAACACGGGCTGTTTTGCAGATTGCCTCGCGGACTTTGCACAATGCGAGCGCATTGACCGATTGTAGCGCGCAACAGGGAGCCCCCGCATAGATCACGGCTGCCGAGGGGCTGCTTCTACGCTGCGCGGCACGGCACATGAATTGCATTCATGTTGCAAGATAAGAGGGCACCATGATTCGCAACTCGATCCTTTCGATTCTCGTGCTACTGACATTGCAAATCATCGCGTGTGACAAGGGACTTGCCCAAACGCAAGGTGCAACCACACCAAACACGGCCGATGACAGGAGTGCCGGAACTGACAGCGATTGACGCCGGCCGTCATTGCCTGAAACTGTTCTGGTGTTGCTGCGGCACGGAAACGCCATGAAGGGTCGCTAACCTAGTCATCCACAGTTCGCGATTCGAGGCTGGAGGGGCGATTCGGACTCGTCAACTAAGTAGCGGCGGAGCACTCGCTCGATGTCCGCGATCTTCACGCTGGCAAGTATACTGTCAACATCCGAGACGAGCGAGGGACGCCAGACGCGGGTCCTCGCGGTCAACGACGAGCGCGTATTGAATCAAGTCGTTCGTCCCAATCGAGAAAAAGTCGGCCTCAGCCGCGAGATCACCTACGATTTCGACTGCCGCGGGTACCTCAATCATTGCTCCAAAGATCGGCGATGGCGGTTGCCCACGCGAATGGAGATCCGCGAGTGCACCAGCGACGAGAGCTTTGACTTGTCGAAGCTCCTCAAGCGACCCCACCATTGGAACGAGAATGCGCAGCGGCCTGTCGCCGGCCGCTAGTGCGAAGGCCTGGACTTGATCGCGCAGAATGTGGGGGTAGTCGAAAGGAACGCGCATCGAGCGATAGCCGTGAAACGGATTGCGGGAAACTCCAAGGTCCGCCGAACCCAACAGCTTGTCTCCTGCAAGGTCGAGAATACGAAAGCAGATTGGGCCCTGGGGAAATGCCTGGTAGGCTTTGGCGTAAATTCGAACCTGTTCGTCCCGCGTCGGCACTCCTTCGCTCGCAATGAATGGGAATTCAGTTCGATACCCTAGCGCGTGTCCCGCGACACTTTGGACGAGTTCGCTGCTCGCCCGGTTCGACCCGTTGCCAAAGTAGGATTCCAATACGAGCTCACCTGCGTGGCGACAAAGAAAGAGCGTCCAACCTCAGGTCTTCGGCCATCGCTCGAGTTGCAGAGCGCACCAATTCCGCCAGCGTGCCGCCGTCCTTTGCCCGTTGGACAAGGTGTTCTTGAATGTCCATGCGATGCCCAGGTTAGCGAGGTCAGGTTCCGACTCTCAGTCGGTCCCTCTGTATCCAGCCCCCTTTCCCGAGCGACGCGGGCCACCTTCCGTGAAGTAAAGCTTGGCATAACCAGCAAGTTTGAGGTCATTCGGATTGTCAATCGTCTCAACGCCCAAGATGCGGGGGTCGAAGGCGTGATCGTTCTTATGCATGTACTTGACGAACTCCAACTTGATCGTGCCAGGCCCCACAATCAAGATTTCGTCAGCCTTGTCGAGGGCGCGTGCAACTTGGTGAAAGAAGCCGTTCTCCTCGCTGGTTGCACCATCATTGCTGGCTGGCTGTCTTGGCATGTCCTGAGAATTGGGCGCAACGATGGTCAATTCATGATGAAGCCCCTGTTCTACGCGCAATATGCGAGCTTCCTTCTCTTCAATCCACGCGATGGTTTGGTGTAAGCTCATGGGCGTTACCCTACCGATGCTGCAAAGCTCATGCCGCCAGGACAATTGAAGACGCGGCCCGCATTGCTCGTCTGAACGGCACGAGAATTTACGTGTTGTTGCAAGCAGCCTAACTCATTTGCCATACGTGGACTGCCTGAGCCAGCGTTGCCGAAGATGCGGTCACGGGCAGGATTTGGAAAAGAGTCGCCAAATTCGCATTTTGCGAATGGCAATCCGCACAATGCAAAGCGAGGCCCTTGACCGCCGATCACGTAACGCTTCTTTGGTATGAGTTGTGCATCACTCCTTGGAAAGGCTAGGTTGCACTATGTTGCTGATTCTTTGGATCATACTCGGAATACTGACGGGTTTCTTTGTCAGTTCAGTAGTGACCAAGCAGCCCACGGCATTGCCCGTTGATGTTCTGCTGGGTGTTTTTGGCGCGGTGGTGGCAGGACAACTGTCAATTCTGACCGAGTCAGCTCGCGTGACCAATCCCGGCCCCGGAAGCCTGATTGTGGCGATTGCAGGGGCAATCATAATCGTAGTGACTTACCGTCTGATTGCGCGAAGGCACCACGCATAGTTGGCGTGAATGAACGTGTTCGTAAAACAAATGAGCCTTCTCTCCTTCAGCTCGCTAAGCAGACGCGGGAACGGCGGTTTCGGCCTTCAATGGCAGGAATACTTTCGCCAAATCCTCGCGCTCGAGGGATTCGTGCAAAAGCAGCATCGAGACCAATTCATCGAATTGCTTTCGTCGCTCAGCGATGAAATCCGTTGCCTGGCTTAGCGCGCGACCGAGTATCTGGCGTGCTTCATCCTCGATTACCGAGATTGTTGCGGAGCTCGTGCCACTCTCCGTAGCGATGCGCTGCCCCAAGAAGGCATGTTCGGCGTCGTGATCATAGTAAACGGGGCCGAGCCGCGGGCTCATTCCGTAATGGGCCACCATGTGAGTTGCAAGCCTTGTGGCCTCCTTCAAATCATTTTCAGCTCCGGTCGAGATGCTCCCTAGCACCAGGCGTTCCGCAGCATAGCCGGCCATTAGTACTCGAAGCCGCGCTTCCAGTTCGCCTTGAGCCATGATGTGGCGATCGATGCTGGGGCTTTGCTGCGTTGCTCCAAGCGCCATGCCCCTCGGAATGATGCTCACCCGGTTAGGGGGATCTGTTTCAGAAGAATAGTGCGCCACCAGAGCATGCCCCGATTCATGAATAGCAACCCGATTCTTTTCTTTGGCATCAAGCTTTGTGTCGCGGGGATCCCCAAGTACGATCTTGTCGAAGGCCTCGGAAAAGTTCTCGGTAATGATGTTGTCTCTGCCTTGTCGCGTAGCGGATAGCGCGGCTTCGTTGACCAGGTTTGCTAAATCTGCGCCCGAAAAGCCCACTGTATTTTCGGCTACGTGCTGCAGGTTTACATCAGGGCCCAACGGCATTCCCTTGGCGTGTACAATGAGGATGGCCTTGCGAGCCGCCAACTCGGGTCGATCCACAAGAACACGCCGGTCGAATCGACCCGGCCTGAGCAGCGCCGGATCCAGCACGTCAGGACGATTGGTGGCGGCGATGACCACAACCAAGTCGTTGCGCTCAAAACCGTCCATTTCCGACAGCAATTGATTGAGGGTCTGTTCCCGTTCGTCATGCCCCGCGCCGAGCCCAGCGCCGCGAGCGCGTCCGACCGCGTCAATCTCGTCGATGAAGACGATTGCCGGCGCGTTCTTCTTGGCTTCCTTGAAAAGATCCCGCACGCGGGCCGCGCCGAGCCCCACGAACATCTCGATGAACTCGGACGCGCTGATTGAATAGAAAGGCACCCCCGATTCACCGGCCACGGCTCGAGCCAGCAACGTCTTACCCGTCCCAGGCGGCCCAACGAGCAGAACGCCGCGCGGAACTTTACCGCCGAGCCGCCGAAAGCGCTCAGGCTTCTTAAGAAACTCGACTATTTCCCAGAGATCACCCTTGGCCGCCTTCGAACCCGCGACGTCTTCGAATTTGACTTGAACTGAATTGGCCTTGTCGAACTTTCGGCCCTTGTTGCCCATGAAGGCAGCGAAGGGGCCGCCGGCTCCTAACATCCCCTTGGCGCGGCGCGACATCCATACCCAGACTCCGATTATCAATACCCAGGGGAGTATAGTCACGAGGACTTGAACGCCAAAGGGCTGCTGCTGCGTCTTTACCTCGATGCGAACTTCCTTTTCGTGCAACAATGGCAAGAGGCCGACGTCATTGGGCGCAAGATTCGAATGAAAACTCTTGATATTCTTGCCGTTGATGGTCTCATTGCCCTTCAGTTTGCCGGTGATCCCTTCGCCGTCGAGAACCACCGAGTCAATCTTGTCGGTTGCTACCCAATTGTAAAAAGTCGAATAGGGCACAGGGGGGTCGGATGTCGTTTCCGAGCTTGCCTTCCAAAGCCACATTGCAGCGAACATAGCGCCCAAGAGCGCAAGCGTCCGCGCGGAGATTCTTGATTCCGGCGGCGGAGTTGCCGGCTTAGCCGGATTGGGTGCTTGCGGTTCGGCCGATGGCATTTTGGATCACGCGGATGATTAAGATACGCGATCGTAAGGACGATGAGTATGTGAATATGATTTCTCCAGTTTGGCAAATTGCGAATCCCGAATAGCTTTGTCCCGCAAAATGCGAAGCGTCAGATACGAGCCATGCCATGACTGACTCCGTTGCTGCTAGCTAAGACAACGGCTTCACGCGTGTGATCCCAGTTCATCGGCTTCGTACCTTTTATGGACTTGTGTGATGAACCAATTGTCACCGGTCGTGCGACGTGGCTCAGAGTTTGCAGCGCGCCAGCACGAGGGATGTACCCAACAATCACCAATGAAGTGGTGACAGAACTGGGCCCTCGCGAGGAAGTGATGACTCAAACGGGCAAGCCCTATGTAATTCTAGTTGGTATCGATTATTCGACGACGAGCGAACTCGCCCTGGAACGGGCTCTAGAGCTCGCGGCAGCGCTACCGAATGCGGAGTTGCACGTCGTGCACGTGGCCTCCGCCGCAGAGGAACCACCGTCCGACGACAATGCTGAAATCCAGACCTTGGACACGCCATTTTTTGACCAGCAGGCGTACCAGGAACTTCAAACCTACGTGGCGGTCAGTCTGGGAGCATTCGAAAAGAAGCGCAACGGCACGCCGGTGAGGGCCGTGCGCGTGGTGTCCCATTTGCGCGTTCATGCTCCGGCCCACGAGATCGCTCAGCTAGCGGCAGACCTGGAGGCAGACCTAGTTGTCGTCGGGATGTACGGGCGCGGTACGGTTACGCGCTTCTTCTTGGGTTCAATCGCCGAAAGTGTCACGCGACTCGCGCCGTGCCCGGTTCTTGTGTTCCGCCCAAAGGGCCTTCCGCCGGAGTACCCGAAAATTGAAGCGCCGTGTCCGCGGTGCCTCGAAGTGCGAACTGAATCTGAAGGAAAGGAATACTGGTGCGAACAGCATCGCGAACGACATGGCCAACGGCATATCTACCTCCAGACGGACCGCACGTCTCAAAACACCAATCTGCCGCTGTTCTTTCACGGCGCGACTGGGGCCTGAGAGTACCGCCTAAATGACGCAGCACCTCGAGACTTCTATGTCAAACGAAATCCTGTTCTCCTCATGCCAGCTCGGCCGAGCCAAACTGCGCAATCGCGTGGTCATGGCACCAATGACACGCAACCGATCGGTTGAACAACGTCCCTGGCGACATCGCCGCTACTTACTACGCGCAGCGCGCCGAGGCTGGGCTCATTGTTACCGAAGGAACCTCTCCTTCACCTAACGGACTCGGCTACGCGCGTATCCCCGGCCTTTTCAACGCAACCCAGGCCCGGGCTTGGAAGAAAGTGACCGATGCCGTTCATGCCAAGGGTGGGTGCATCTTCGTACAGCTGATGCATACCGGTCGTGCGTCGCATCTGCACAATCTGCCTCTTGGCGCTCGAATTCTGGCCCCTTCTTCTATCACGCTCGCGAGCGAAATATGGGTAGATCCGGGCGGCAACCAACCCGCCGGGCTGCCCGAGGCAATGACCGTGGCCGACATTGAGAGCACAATTGAGGAATATGCGCTGTCGGGCGAGCTCGCAATCGAAGCCGGCTTTGACGGGGTGGAGCTGCACGGTGCGAACGGCTACCTCATCGAGCAATTCCTAGACACAGCTTCCAACCAACGCGCCGATGCTTGGGGAGGCGCCGTAGAAAACCGCATTCGCTTCGCCGTCGAGATCGCTCGTCGAACCGCAAAGCGTATTGGCGGTGATCGCTTGGGCATACGTATTTCACCCTATGGGGTGTTCAATAACATGGTCAGCGATGCAGCAACTGAAGACGTCTTTGAGTCGCTTGCGCGCCAGCTTTCGGCGATTGGGCTCGCCTACATTCACGTGGTGGACCACAGCTCAATGGGTGCTCCCGAGGTCAAGCCGAGTGTCAAGCGCAAGCTTCGCGACGCGTTTGGCGGTAAGATAATCTTGGCGGGCGGCTTCGACCGGGACAGCGCCGAAGCCGCGCTGCGCGAGAAGCGTGCCGATCTGATTGCGTTCGCCCGCATGTTTCTCTCCAATCCGCGGCTTGTCACTCTTCTGCGCGAAAATAGGCCGCTTCATGAACCCGATTTTGCCACTTTCTATACGCCAGGTGAAAAGGGCTACACGGACTACCCAGCGTAGAGAGAACTGCCGCGCTTTCGGCGACCGCTGTTGAATCTTTGGTCGCCGCTACCGCCAAGAGACCAATCTACATTTGGACGTGCTTGCGACCTATGATCGTGTTCTTAATCCATAAGATGGCAATGGCTCCAATAACCGCCACGAACATGCTCCGCGGGTTGAACCCAGTTACCCCTGTTGCCCCAACCAAGTGAAAGAGGAACCCCCCGCCAACTGCGCCCACAATTCCGAGAATGATGTCGAGAATGAAGCCCTCACCTGCATTGTTGACGATTTTGCTGGCAATGAAGCCTGAAATGAGACCGAGAATGATCCATGCAATAATTGACATTTGTGACTGCTCCTAGTTCGATGACTATCTGTTGCCAAGCAAGGTGCGCGCCAACTGCATAGGATTGAACGCCGCTATGCGGGAGGGGACCCTGTCATGGCGGTAGTCTCAATATTACCGGCATGACTCGTGCGTATCCTCAACCACGGCTACGACGATTAGTGCACATAGGAAAGGGGCGAAAAGCCACCATGACTCAGGACGTAAGACAATCCGCGGCCGTCGCCATTTTTGAGTCGCGTACCAGCGCGGAGGCCGCAGTCGTTGCGCTCCATCACGAGGGACTCGACCTGAAGCGCCTATCGATTGGTTGCAAAACCCCTCCCGCCGAGCAACATTTACTCGATGCCGTAGCGGCTGGACAATTCCTTGTCCTCGTACGAGGGACCGCCGAGATGATCGTACACGCCCGTGCCGTCCTCGGGACTAGCCACTCGTTGCCGCTGACGACACACGTCGGCAACGGCAATTCGCATTTCGCGGAGGAGCTTGGCGAGGGTTGACGTCAGTTGCAGCGATTGATCAACACAGATGGGGCAGGACGCCACCACAACTGAGGATTGGCAAAGGTCTTGGGACTGAGAGAAACCTATGAGAAAGAATCAAACAATGGTGACGCGACGTGATGCGACTGGCCACATGAATCCGCAGTATGAGCGCGAGCTGCTCGAAGAATCGTACGAGAACCGTGCGGACCACGGGAGCCACAGTGCTTTCATTTATCGGCCGAGGACTGGTGACGAGCTGGGCGATGAACTCGGAGAGGCATTTGTAGAATCCGCGACCTCTGGCGAAGGAGCGGGGCCACAACGGCATGATCAGGTGATTTCAGAAGAGCAAGGCGGTCCCTTCGTGCGGTCAAACGCAGCCACCGAGTTTGCAAGCGGCACCGATGCGTCTAATATCAAGGACGCGACGCGTGAAGCCTTCCCGACAACTTCCGGGGCGAAATAATGAGAGTTGCTCTTCCACATCGACCCTGTCGGTGACGACGCCGGATGGCGCAACCGTTGACGAACCAAAGCATTTTGAGCCGGGAAATCTACCAGCAACCGGACGCGTTGGCACAAGTGCTGATTAGCGCCAACGAAGCGGTGTGCGAAGCCGCCGCGCGTATTCGCGCTTTCGAACCAGATGTCGTTTTGCTGGCCGCACGCGGAAGCAGTGACAATGCGGCCCGCTATGCTCAATATTTGCTGGGGGCGTTTCATGGACTCGTGGTTGCCCTCGCCACACCGTCCCTGTTTACCCTTTATCATCGACCTCCGCGACTGAGACGTACCCTTGCGATTGGACTTAGCCAGTCAGGTCAATCTCCCGACGTTGTCGCAGTGATTGAAGAGACGCGACGCCAGGGTGGTCTCGCATTGGCCATTACCAACAATCCTGCTTCTCCTTTGGCCGAAGCATCCGGCATGTGCATTGCGCTCGGTATGACTGCGGAACATTCCATTGCGGCTACCAAGAGTTACACGGGTACACTCATGGCGCTTGCAATGCTAAGTGCAAGAATGGACGGCGACCCCGTTCGCAGTGAAGCGCTTCAACGGGTACCGCAAGCCGTGCACGACTCTCTCGTCCAGCGACATTTGCTCGCCACCGGTGTGCGCGCATTTGTCGACTACACGCGATTCTTGGTGGTCGGCCGGGGTTACAACTATTCCACGGCCTTCGAGATAGCACTCAAGATGAAGGAGACGAGTTACGTCGTGACCGAGGCCCAGTCCATGGCGGATCTGATGCACGGCCCGTTGGCAATGGTGGACGGCCAGTTGCCGGTACTATTGGTTGCGCCGAGTGGTGACGGATCCGACGAAGCGCCTTTGCTACTTGTGCGACTTCAGCAGCTAGGAGCAAAGATCATTGCTATCTCAGATAGGGAATCGTTGCTCGAACAGGCTGATTTGGCTGTCCCAATGTCCCGCATGCCCGAGTGGTTGTCTCCTCTCGTCGCAGTCGTGCCTGGCCAACTCTGGGCTTTCGAGCTTGCCGTTGCTCGCGGCTGCGATCCCGATCACCCGAGGGAGCTGAGCAAAGTCACGCGAACACGCTAGACATTTTCCGTGCCGTCAAGACAAACCAGGCCAATGCTCTCTGTCCGATCAAGCGTTTCTGATTTCGTCAAAGAATGGCGTGCTCCGGGTTGCGACACACTCAGCCGCGTATAAGTACATGGAGGCGGACCAGGTCTGCCAGTCCTGCCCGCGAGGCTTGCCATCCTGGGCTTTGAACCATTCATTGAATCCGTGCGTCACTTGGGCCTCGCGTGCCGGCCGAACGAGATCAGTGAGGGCCAGCAGTCCAGTCTCGGCCAAGCGAAAGCGCCCGGCGGCTACGAGTGCGGCTACGTAGAAGCCACACACGAATGGCCATACACCACCATTGTGATATTCACCGGGCAGGTTGTATTGTGAATATCGCAATCGCCAATCGGGATCCGCGAGACGGATATATGGAAAAAGACAGGGGGGCAAAGCGACGGCCAAGAGTCCGCGATCTCTGAGCGACTCGCACTCTTTTTCGACCCAGGCTGTCAGTTTGCGGCTCCTGGAAGGGGAAGCGATGCCGACGAGAACGGCCAAGCTATTGCCCAGCAGATCGAAGCGTTCGCTATTGGAGACCTTGTATACCCAGAGTGCGAAATAGGGTTTGCGTGGCACAGAGAGTCCCTCGTGGACAAACGGGTGACGATCGTGCCCCTGGATATCGAAACGGTTCATCAGAACCTTGAGCGTTTGGGCACGTTTCTCAAGCGCGTGGAGTCTAAGACATCCATAGACGAGCGTGTTCACGAAGAGGCCATATCCCTCGACCCATTGCTCGTCCCGCCAATCACTCGTTGGCTGTTGTGCCACAATTACCGCGTCGTCCGGGCTCTGGTAAGACATCCACGTCAGCGCTTTGCGTCCTGACGCGGCGAGGAACAATGCCTTCCCGGTCGCCTTACGGAACCAAGCCAAAGCCAAAAGAAAGAGTGGCGTTGTGTCGCTAGCTCCGCGATCATCAGGAGCGTCAACCAACGACGGCATATGGCCGAGTGGACTCTGGTTCTTTGCCAGTGTATGAAGCACACGACCCAGCGAGACGACGAGTTCACGGTTCCCAGAGACCAGGATTCCGAGTGATGCAATGAGAAGGTCTCGAGTGTAGGGTTCCGGATAGCCCCAGGCTGCGGTTCTCGGCAAGTTGTCGCGTCCGTGACGCGCATTGTAAAGCAACACTTCGATGGCCGCTGCCCTTGCATCGGCCACTTTCTTCGAGGATGCGGGAGTCACGACATTACCTCGAATAGGCAGGCCGATTGTGAGGCGACGCTGCCCAAGTGCCTGCTGTGCGGGTCAGTGTGCGTCAATTAATCCCCAGTTTCGAACCCACGATTTCCACGAATTGCCTAGCGACGGCGAGATTATCGTACTTCTCTATCGTTCGTTTCCGACCCGCTGCACCCATCCTTATTCGCAGTGCCGGGTCGTTTAGCAGCAAGCGTAGGTAACCAGCGATGTCTTTGACGCTGGCTCGATAATCGACAATCCGTGGCGTGGCAAATTTCACGCGGTGCCCAGATTCGAAGCCCCCCTCTTGACCCACGATCGCTTCGCTGACGGAGATCTCCTGGGCTACGCTGGCCAAGAACGCCGTTTCTCCATGAACCAGTGTGTCCAGCATGGCCATGGCCTTGATGCCGATGACCGGCTTTCCACAGGCGCCCGCCTCCACTTGAGGCATGCCGAAACCTTCGAGGCGGGAGGGCGCAGCGTAAACGTCACAAGCTGAAAGCATGTAGGGCATGAAGTCGCGTGACACCCGCCCAGACGAGAAGATTATCTTCTTCGACAGGCCTAAGCTTTGTGCAAGCTGCGCATCTTGGGAGTTCTGAAGGTCTGTGCGCGGCTGGGACCACACTTTGCAGACATATCGCCAATCCGGCACTTCATTCCTGAGGGATGCCAGCGCTTCCATGACCTCCCGCGCACCTTTGGATGCTGCATCGCCACCCACCGTGAGAATCATGAGCTGGTCTTCGGCAACGCCCAAATTCTCGCGGACTGCCTTTACTTTGGGGTCGTCAGCACTGTAGGGAATGAAGGTGTCGGTTTCGCACCCCACGGGAAGCACCTCGATGTTGTCGCCGCGCACGCCGTCTCGCATGTAGACCTCCTTCACCCAATTGGACGTGACCAGCAGTAGCGGTAGGGCGCTCAATACGTCTCTGTAGTTGGCAATGTAGCCGTCCGCCACGAGCCAAGGTATGGGTAAGACTCCGAACTGTTGGGCATGCAGCACCAAAATCGGGCGTCATTCCCCAATAACCCACGCCAACCACAGCGTCTGGCTTGAACCACTTAAAGTACCACTCTTTTTCCACTGTTGATTGCACATGAGCCGCGCGCGCGTCTACTCCGATTGCTCTGAGTCCCTGGTACAAAAGGTCCCCTTGAGTGGCGAGTCCGCCGGGTGGCGGGGGATAGTCGTAAAGGACAAGAATCTTCATGCGCGCATTCTCCCGCGTTCCAAGCAGGCCCAAGCGTGATCGGGCACCAAAAGGCGCCAGAACGCCTCACGCCTGGGGTTGGTTTGGACTTCCCAACTTTCAGGAACAAACCCGTATATTTGCGTCAAAAGATTGCGTTTGACCCCCCAGGCCTCATCGGACAAGTCCACCAAGATGTCAGCGTTATTCTCGGCGCGCGGCAATTGACGACCTTCTTCGTCTTCGTACGCGAATAGCCAAAGTTCGCGGGATTGGATCTCGCCTTCGGCCCACATTCGCAGCACACTTCGGGAGACTTCTTCGTGCCTCAGGTGTCGCGTGTATTCACCCTTGGGCGCGTGCGTCAAGACTAAGTCGAAATGTTCTCTGGGCACCAACGACAATAGCGTCGCGCGAACTTGAACCTCGCCGAGCGGATTCTGAGCAGGTCCATCATCCATGTCCGCCATGGCTCCTTTCGCGCCAAGCAAATCGAGCGCGCGGAAAAACTTGGGCGCGCGATCTCGGTCCCCGGCCCGACACAGCGTGCCGACAAACGTCGTCCAGCCGCCGTGCATGAGTAGCGTTCCACCAGCCCACAGCGTCTCGTCATCAGGGTGGGCGACGAGTACGACGACTTTCGCCTTTTCAGGCATGATACAGTTTGTCACTTGTTTACAGTCACCTTTGCATCAGGTGACCTAGCGTGCTTGCGCCGGCCGCAGGAGTCGATCTACGCCCGAGTCTGCAATGCCTGTGCCGCAGTTAGAACTGGGAATCCCCGCGACCACTCTCACGAATGCCTTGCGACTGAAGAGCTCTGTCGTTTGCATTGTGCAAAACGGCTCGGGCAATGTGCAATGAACGATGTTTGCCTCGACCCAATCCAATGCCGCGATTGCATGGTTCAAACCGCTCCGGCTGTAACTCTCACAGCTCCGAATGCGGCACGTGGATTGCACTTCTATTCCACAACCGCATTTCAGCCATTGACCCGAGGCTAGTGGATTTCACGATTTGCAGCTCGCGACGGTTGTTCGTAACCACCTACACCCCGCTTTGGAGCGTCGCGGTGCGCCGCCGTGAGTGGCTTCGGATGCGGCAAGATTGTTTGCGGTGGCAACAAGGCGGGCGATTCATGGGGGACTCCGGAGGAAGTTATGAGCAAGAGAGCCAGCTACAAGATCGCCGTATTGGGCAGTCATCTCCCTCGACAATGCGGAATAGCCACCTTCACCAGCGACTTGAGCGACGCGCTGCAAGCGGAACATGCCGGAACCAACAGCTTCGTAGTCGCCGTCAACGACATGGAGCGACGCTATATTTACCAAGATAAGGTTCAGTTCGAAATATCCGAAGGCGATGTTGCATCGTACTGTCGTGCAGCGGACTTCTTGAACGTCAATGCTGTCGATGTTCTTTCTTTGCAACACGAATATGGGATTTTCGGGGGAATGGCTGGCTCACACGTGCTCGCTTTGTTGCGTGAATTGCGGATGCCGATTGTCACGACGCTTCACACAATTCTGGCTGAACCTACGAGCTCCCAGCGATTCGTAATGAACAACGTCACCAAATTGTCAGAGCGTGTGGTCGTCATGAGTCAAAATGGAGCTCGACTGCTGCGACAAGTGTACCAGGTCCCGGCCGACAAGATCGACTTTATCCCGCACGGAATTGATGCCGTGCCCTTCACTGGGGACAGCAAGAGCCTACTCGGGCTCGAAGGACAGTCCGTGATTCTCACGTTTGGGCTACTCTCTCCCGACAAGGGAATCGAGTACATGATTGATGCGCTTCCGGCGATTTTGGCGCGCTTTCCGAATACCTTCTATGTCGTGGTTGGCGCGACGCACCCCCACGTCAAACAACACAACGGCGAGAGTTACCGCCTTATGCTGGAGACTCGCGCCAGACGACTTGGTGTCGAGTCTCATTTGCAATTTCACAATCGCTTTGTGACACGCCTCGAACTGCGTGAGTTTCTGTCGGCCGCTGACATCTATGTGACGCCCTATCTTAAACCCGAACAGATCACCTCAGGAACTTTGGCCTATGCACTGGGGTCAGGTAAAGCCGTGATTTCGACGCCCTATTGGTATGCAGAGGAACTCTTGGCTGACGGGCGCGGGATGCTCGTTCCCTGGCGAGATTCAGAATCGATTGCCAAACATGCAATTGAGCTTTTGTCCAATGACATAGGCAGACTCGCGATGCAACGACGTGCGGCTGCTTACACGAGCGATATGGCCTGGCCCAGCGTGGCGCGCCAGTACATTCAGAGTTACGCTCAAGCCATTCAGAGGCATGATGAAAAGATGAAACTAAACCACGCCACCGTCTTTCACCAAGAGGAGCCCAAGGCCGTCGGCCGATACCAAAAGCGTGCCGGGGCCTCACGTGACGACGAGATTCGCGCGGTGGCGATGCACAACGAAAACGAAGAGGGTGAGCCCGTGATGATGGCAGCCGAGTGACCGCGAAGGCACGGCCCGCCCGCTTCACCCTTGCTGCTGGCAACTCCGACACAGCGCACGCTCCAGGTGAAACCAGCGAGCTCAAGTTGGTTCAAAACCAAGGCAGCCACGGGAATATCCTAGAATCCGTGGATCTGCTAGACGGCGGCGCGGAGGCTTACCCGCGCATGCTTCTGGCGATTGCGCTGGCACAAAGGATAGTGCACTTGGAAGTCTATTCTTTTGCGCCTTCTGGCGTGGGTGCGACTTTCGTCGAGGCTTTGGGGCTGGCCGCGAACCGGGGTGTGACGGTAGAAGTCGTGATCGACGGTTGGGGCTCTGCGCGCGGTGGAGGCGCTGTAGCCGCTGCATTGCGTGAAGCTGGGTGCGCGGTCCGGATCTATAGTCGCCTCCGATCATTGCTTGTCGGCCGCTTTGGTCGCAATCATCGCAAGATCCTCTTGGTCGACGACCGAGTTGCATTCATCGGTGGTATCAATATTGGCGACGAAAACGTGGGCGCGGGTTTACGGCAGGGCTGGGCTGACTTGGCCCTGGAAATTCGCGGCGCGCATTCGGCACGCCTAGGCGAGATGATTCGACATGAGCCGCGGCGTGCAGTTGACCACTCGCTTCGCATTTACCTCTCGGGTCTTGGCGGCGGATGGCGCCTACGTTGACGGTACCTCATGGCGTTCGCGCGAGCACAGCGGCGGATCCACCTCGCTCACGGCTACTTTCTGCCCGACCGCGGAGTTGTCCGCGCAATTGTTGCGGCGGCTCGGCGTGGCGTTCAGGTTCGGCTGCTCTTAGCGGGCCGAAGTGACATTCCGCTCGTTCGTGCAGCAACGAGGAGCCTCTACCGCCGTCTTCTCATGGCGGGCGTCACTATCCACGAATGGAATGATTCGATTCTGCACGCGAAGGTGGCCACCATCGACGGGTGCCGCCTTCTTGTCGGAAGCTTCAACCTGGATCCGTTCTCACTCGCGAATCTAGAAGTCCTCGTGGAAGTGGCCGACACGAAGGTCGTCAGTCAGGGAGAGGCGTGGATTCAGGATCACTTCGCACGTTCGCGTTCCATGACATCATTAGAGGCAGGCTCGCCATTGCAGCGCTGGCTATACGAACCCTTCGGGCGTGTCGTTGCACGGTTAGTGGACACGTACAGCCGAATGGTAGTAAGCCGTAAGCACCGCAAACATGTCATTCGTGCCGGCAAGAAAGTGCAGGCGTGAGGACGTGAATCCTTTGTTCGATCGAGTAAATCAAGACCAGAACTCGAGGTCAGAGCTTGGCCTGCGGGTGATGAGCTGGAATATCCACAAAGGCGTCGGGGGTCTCGACCGTCGCTACGACATTGACCGCACCATCGCCGTTCTGAAGCACTACGATCCGGACATCCTCATGCTTCAAGAGGTCGCCCAGGGCATTCAAAGCTTGAAGCGGCATGATCAAGTCGATTTGCTGGTCAACGCTCTAGGGCTATACGCCTCCTTTTACGCAGAACATTTTTACAAAGTGGGAGCCTACGGGAACCTGATTATGGCACGCTGGCCCCTCTTCGACCCAAGCCACCTCAATCTCACAATTGGCCGACGAAAGAAGCGCGGAATGATTCAGGCCCATCTCCGTGTGCGCAGCAACGACCACCAACGCACACTAGTTGTCCATAACATGCATCTTGGTCTGACGGGCAGGGAGCGGAGCCTGCAACTTGATCGTTTCGTCTCGTCTCAGCCGCTACGTCAACTGCACCAGTCAACCCCCATCATCGTGGGAGGTGATCTCAATGACCTCTGGGGAAGTCTCGGGACGAAATACCTTATTCCTTCGGGTTTTGAACGCGCCGGAACGTTGGCCAACACATTTCCCAGCGCGCTCCCGCTTCGTCCACTCGACGGACTGTTCTTTCGCGGAAGTCTAAGGCTCACACACTTCGAGGTAGCTCACTCGAAAATGGCTCGTGCGGCCTCCGACCATCTGCCGATCTACGCGGACTTCGAAGTGCTTCAAACGTGAGCGTGCGAAGTCGCACGCTCGAAAACCGGTCTCAATGTGCCACGCCGGCTAGCCTAACTGGCGCCTCAAGCGGCGGTTCGACGGCGCTCCCCACGAGAAGGACATTCGTGTCCTCGTTCTTGAGTTCGATCCCGACTGAAAATGGGCTGGCCGTGACCTGAAACACGCCCGACTTGGCTTCTCCCCGCTCTCGGAAATGTCCTTTTACGCTAAGCAGTCCGGTCTGGGCCTCTATTCTCGACAACTCGATGAATTCCCTTCCCGCTCGCAAACGCCCCGATGCCTCGACTTCGCCACCTGCGAGAAATCGAGTGATCCACCCGGGCATAGACGGGGTACGTTTCGAGAAAGCCAGAACCGGCGCCGCATTCTTAAGCCTCGCAGTCCAGGTTACGTCGATGGGGACTCGTTGACTAGGTCGGTACTTCGCATCGTAAATTTCGACGCGACTCCACCAATTGGACATGACTGCGATCGAATCTTCCAGAGTGACGTTTCTTGCGTCGATGTGCGCGCTGGATACGTCAAGATTTCCGCTGTCCAGCAGCATTTTGGCGACATGAACGTTGACATTGACGGCGCCCCCGAAATGAAGATTGCCATCGTGGGC
The DNA here is from genome assembly GCA_963811985.1 of uncultured delta proteobacterium. GTDB lineage: Bacteria > Myxococcota_A > Polyangia > Polyangiales > Polyangiaceae > FEN-1139. The sequence goes on along the minus strand of CAWEUH010000034.1, from coordinate 53,900 downwards.
GGACAGTCCCTCGGCGCCGACCCTTACATCCCCTTTTGCCCGGTTAGTGGCTGTATTCGCGTCAACATGGGCGGAGAGCGTGCCTTTGCCACCGTCAACGTGGAGCCGACTGGAGTTCGAAATGAATGTGTTAACAATCCGCCAGTCAGGAACATGCGCAGAGGGCAGGTCGCCATGGAGCTCGACTTCCGGAAAGGGCTTACTGACATCGATTGCGTCCGTGCTCGCGTTGATCCGAAGCTCCGTCCCATTAACGACAGCGGATTTCATGTCAGCGTGTCGCAGTTCGAACGGCGCGATACGCGCGAGCCATGTACTTGGTCCGTCTGTGTCGGCCTTTGCCGAGAGCTGCAAGGAGCCTAGCGCAAGCCATGCCCCCTGTTCCACTTTCAGATCGCTCATATCAAACGACATGTTCAAAGGACGCACGACACCGGAGTGCAATACACTGTCGATATGGAACCCCCCGTTGCCGCCGTTGAACGACGCGGAGCTGCCGCGTATTTGTGCGTAATAGTCGAGCGCTCGAGCGTTTGGGATGTCGGCGTCGATTTGGAAAGCGCCAGATATGTAGCGGAAGAATTCCATACCTGTTGGATACCTCGGATCGAATGGTGGAACCGTACAGCTGGCGGTTCCCGAAATGCCCTCCAGCAACTTCACGTCGCCAATTGTGACACTCCCAGAAGCCAAAGTTGCCTTCGCTGGCCCCACCCATAGCCATCGCTTGGGTCGTAGGAAAAACGCGCCCGCCACGTGCACGTTGCCCTCGAAATGGAACTCGTCGATCCAAAGTTGCCTGGCATAGCCGTCTACGTTTTCGATGCGGACCGACCACAGCTTGTATTTGTCGTTGGGAATGTCAGGTTCGGGCGGGCCCTCTTCGATGATTGGTGGGCCCTCAATTCCTGGAATGGGCGGCAGCGGAGCCATTCGGTCGTTGGTTGCCGCACGCGCATTGATCTTTTGACGCAACCGGAACGCAACCCCCCGGGCTCGGACTTTCGTCGCGTGAAATTCGCGCCTAAGCAGCGCCGTCAAGTCAATCGACAGCCGAGCGTCGTCGACCTCGACTTGCCACTGGACGTTGACGTCGCTTCCGCGCACGTTCAAGTTCCGCACGTACACGAGTGAGGGCCAGAAGAACCACGCACGCCGATAGTCAACGTTGAGCGATTGGGGACTCACGCTAATCAGGCTTGCCAAAAAGGGACGAGTTTTCCCGAGATTGAGCGCACTATTAAGGACAACCATCAATCCCAGTAGACTCGCCAATGCGATAGCCGTTAGGCGAGCCCAACCGGACCACCGTGAAAAGGATTGAGATACTCTCCAAGTAACCGAGCCCCAGAGTTTTGACATTCCAGCAATCGCCGTCTTTTCGCAATTGTGAAGAACGATTCGAAGGTTGTGTGACATGATGAGCGGGAATCAAGAGCTTCTGCTCGTACGTTTCATCCACTTTCAAGTTCTGGACCAAGCGACAACTTCTTGTGCACGTGCCGCAGATGCCAAATCCAAATAGCAGTCCCAATTCCAACTACTGCCAAGATGACCGGTAGTTCAAACCGCTTTGCTTCGCTGAGTAATTTCTCAAGTACTTGACCAAACATGTAGCCGGCGCAGCCAACTGCGATGGCCCAGATTGCTGCACTTGCCCCATTGAGAAGCATGAACAATTTCCTGGGAAAGCCGCTCATGCCTATCACGAAAGGAGCCACGGTTCGAATGCCGTACATGAAGCGAAACCCCATTACGAACGTTATTCTGTGCCGCGCGAACAAGCGTTGCACGCGCTCGGCTCTCGCTCGCCAATGGGGGTGACGCGCGAGAAATGCTCTGCCAGATTGACGACCCAGTTGGAAGAACATTTGGTCGCCGACGAATGTTCCAAACATCGCTGCTGCAACTACGTAGGGTAACTGCAGGTAGCCGCGGTGCGCCAAGTAGCCGGCAACCACGAGAATCGTTTCGCCCTCGAGTGCGGTCCCTACTATGAGCGCCCAGTAGCCGTAGTTTGCAATGATAGTTTCAAATGACATTGAATCACGATTGCCAACGCTAGCCGTAACTTCGGATACAAGGTTCACTCATGGGTGCAATGGGCATGCCATTCCGGCTAGAGGTGGCCAACGCACCCGGAAATGGATACGTCAACCGCATGCAGCAAGTACCAATGCACTAAGAGTTTCGCATTGTGCAAATCGTTGAAGGCACAACGCGAAGTACCGGCACCAACATCGCCTACACACCGTGAGTGCACGTTCCCCCAGTCCAATTCGACGAGCCAGCGATATTAGAACCGGACCAGCTTGTAGAAGGCCTTCTTGGCCATTTCTGCCGCGACGATATAGAGAACCACGATGGTTCCGATCACTGCTAGAAACACCATTGGCAGCGGGGTAAAGCCGAATATCTTGGTGAACGGGGTGTACGGTACAATCAGCGTCGCGGCCACTATGGATAAGGTTGCCAAGAGCAGGTACTTCCCAGGCCGGCTTTTGAAGAATGGTTTCCGACTGCGAATAACGAGCACAATCAAAGACGCCGAGACAACGGATTCCACGAACCATCCAGTTCTGAACTGAACCTGTGTAGCGTGGAGCATGAACAGAAGTGCCCCAAACGTGAGATAGTCGAACACCGAGCTCAGAACCCCGAACGTAATCATGAATTTGCGAATCGCCTTGATGTCCCACCGCCGCGGATAGTTCACCATCTCTTCATCCACACTGTCGGTCGCGATCGTCATCTCTGGGAAGTCAGTCATGAGATTGGTGAGCAAGATCTGTTTGGGAAGCAAGGGCAGAAATGGCAGAAACAGCGAAACACCGGCGAGGCTAAACATGTTCCCGAAATTGGCGCTGGTTGCCATGAAGACATATTTGAGTGTGTTGGCAAAGGTCGCTCGCCCTTCGCGCACCCCTTGTACCAACACGCCCAGGTCCTTTTCGAGTAACACGATATCCGCCGCATCCTTGGCGACATCTGCTGCACCTTCGACCGAAATCCCGACATCGGCCGCATGCAGTGCCGAGGCATCGTTCATGCCGTCGCCCATGTACCCGACCACATTGCCGGCCTTTCGGAGCGCTATGATGATGCGCTCTTTTTGATTGGGTTCAATTTCAGCAAAGACGTCAGCCTGCGTTACACGATTGAGCAATGCCGCGTCACTCAACGTGCCAAGTTCCTGGCCCGTGAGGATCTCCGTGTTAAGAAGTCCCATTTGCTGACTGACGTTGGCTGCGACTAGTCGATTGTCGCCGGTAATGATCTTGAGTGCGACACCGAGGTTCTTGAGGCTCGTAATGGTCTCGACAATATTCGCCTTGGGCGGGTCAAAGAGAACCAGAAAACCCGAAAACGTCAGGCCTGCTTCGTGCTCTTTGTTGATGCGCGACTCCGACCCCATATTCTTGTAGGCAATGCCTAAAGTGCGGTAGCCCTTGCCGCTGAATTCCTCGAACTGCTTCTGGATTCGGTCTCGCTCCGTGGCAATATCGACAATGGTTCCGGGTCCCTTGTCCACCAAAGTGCAGACAGACAAGATATTCAGTAGCGCACCCTTGGTAACCATCAGATGCGACTCACCCTGCGAGACCAGGATGCTCAGTCGTTTCCTTAGGAAATCATAAGGGATTTCATCCAACCTCTGGTAACCAGATAAGTCAAGTTGCTGATGTTTCCGGATCGCTTCGTCAATAGGATTCGTGAAGCCGGTTTCATAGAAGGCATTGAGATAAGCATGAAGGAAAACGTTGTCGCTTGCCGCGCCTTCCACATTGCAAGCAGATTGTACGTGTACAGTTCCCTCAGTCAACGTACCCGTCTTGTCAGAACAGATCACATTCATGCTGCCGAAGTTCTCAATCGAGGCGAGCCGTTTTATGATGACCTTGCTATTTGCCATCCGTTTGGCGCCATGAGCAAGGTTGATGCTGATTATTGCCGGCAGCAATTGCGGGGTAAGACCAACGGCCAGCGCAAGTGAGAATAGAAATGATTCGAGTACCGGACGCGCCAAATATACATTGATGGCAAATATGGCCACCACCAGCAGCAACGTGACTTCCATTAGGAAATACCCAAATCGGCGGATGCCCCGCTCAAATTCCGTTTCCGCTGGCCTCAGCTTCAGCCGCTCGGACACCTTGCCGAACTCGGTTTCTTTGCCGGTGAGGACAATCAGCGCCGTTGCGCTGCCACTCACTACATTGGTTCCCAGCCATATCGCGTTGGTCCGCTGAGCGAGCGGTGTTTCCGCCGGCAAAACAGCTGTCGATTTTTCGACGGGGAACGTTTCACCCGTGAGCATCGCTTCATCGACAAAGAGATCTTTGGATTCCTGAACCAAACCGTCGCCGGGAATGACGTCGCCGGCATTCAGGACAACAATATCTCCCGGCACTATTTCTTCTAGAGGTATCTCTTTGGAACCACCGTCACGCAGAACCGCCACCTTTATCTGCACGATGGAAAGGAGTTTCGCTACAGCGTTCGTAGCGCCTCGCTCTTGCCAAAAGCCGAGCAAGCCGCTAGCAAGAACAATCGAAAAAATTATGAAAGCATCTGCTGGATCGCGAAGGAAGAATGACAGCCCGGTCGCCAATAAGAGAATCAAAATGATTGGGCTTTTGAACTGAGCAACCAGCAGCGTAAGCACGTCCGAACGCTTGCGCGCCTTGAGGCGATTGGCGCCAAAGCGAGCTAGCCGCTGTCTGGCATCGTCGCCGTTCAGCCCTTCCTTCGAGGTTTCGAGTTTTTGGAGCATTTCCGTTGTGGCGATGCTCCAAAACTTCGGAGGAATTGGGTTCATCCTAAGTCTCTATCTAGACCCGTTTCCCCAGCGACGCGGGCCACCCTCGGTGAAGTAGAGCTTGGCATAACCGGCAAGTTTGATGTCATTCGGATTGTCAATCGTCTCGACGCTCAAGATGCGAGGGTCGAAGGCATGATCGTTCTTATGCATGTATTTGGCGAACTCCAATTTGGTCGCACTAGGCCCGACAATCAAAATCTCGTCAGCCGTATCGAGAGCGCGCGCAACCAGGTGAAAAAAACCGTCTTCTTCGGCCGTTGCGCCATCATTGCTGGCTAGCTGTCTTGGCAAGTCCTGCGAGTTGGGAGCAGCAATGGTCGATTCATGATGAAGACCCTTCTCCACGCGCAATATGCGAGCTTCCTTTTCCTCAATCCACGCAATGGTTTGATGTAAGCTCATAGTAGTCCTGTTCCTGCTGCTGCTTGCAATGGTGACATTCGAGCCACGGAACGGTCGCCAGGAGAGTCACAGTCCCCGCGTAGAAATTGAAGTTCTAACTTGGCCATCGCAAATGTAAACGTGCGGGATTCATGCCAGCTCTCAATCACCGTGAAATGGGCGACTTTGTGACGGCTGCGGGGCATATTCCCTGGTACCGTGCGAATCACGGAGTCAAAACGCGAAACCACCGCCCCGCTGACTAAAGGGACTCGGGCGGCCCGACCCAAACAGCGAGCTCGGTTCGCCTCAAGGTTTTGCGCGTTCCCACCTGTACAGAGTAGACAAGTCGATGTTCAAGATTCCGGCGGCACGTGATTTGTCTCCACCGGTTCGAGTTAGCACCCAGTCAAGATAACGCTGATTCATCTGCTTGAGCGTCCAGGGCTCGCCTTCCACCGCCGGCCAAGTTTCACCGGGTGGTTGCTCTTGCAGAAACGACAGGTCCTTTGGAGTCACTACTGGCTCGCGTCCGAGTACGACTAGTCGCTCAATGGCGTTCTCTAGCTCGCGCACATTGCCGGGCCATGGCGCCTGGGTCAGAACACTCATCGCCTCGTCGCTTATGTCCGTTACGGGCGATGCCACAGTCCGTTCCAGCGCCTCACGCAGGAATTGTTCGACTAACGGTACAATGTCCTCCCGCCGCTCGCGCAGCGGAGGCACAACGAGGGGTATGACGTTGAGCCGATAGCGTAAATCCTCGCGGAAGCGACCTTCATGCACCAGAACGCTGAGATTGCGGTGTGTGGCCGCGATGATCCGAACGTCCACGTGCCCGATCCGATCGCTTCCTACCGCTCTTGTTTCGCCGAATTGAAGCACGCGCAAGAGTTTAGGTTGAAGCGCAATGGGCATGTCCCCAATTTCGTCGAGCAACAGCGTGCCGCCGTGGGCCTCCAACAACAGACCGCGCCGCGCCTGGGTCGCCCCGGTGAATGCCCCGCGCACGTGGCCGAACACTTCACTCTCGAGGAGCTGCTCGGGAATCGCCGACGTATTGACTGCCACGAATGGCTGACTTGCCCGAGGTCCACCGTCGTGAATGGCGCGAGCCACGCGTTCCTTTCCAGTGCCACTTTCTCCAAGGATGAGTACTGCGGCATTGGAACGAGCCACGAGCGCAATTGACTCCACGAGTTCGCGCATAATGGCGCTCGCCTGCACGAGGTCGCCCTTGACCGCGTCTACAACAGCCTTCCGAGGCGGCGGAGTCGTCTTCGGGTGCGAATCTGAGGTTTCCGTCGCTTGGACGATGAAGCCAAGCAATTCGGTGAAGTTGAAGGGCCTTTCGACATATTGAAAAGCACCACGTTTCACGGCTTCGACAGCGTCTGGAATTGAGAGGAAGCCCGCTCCGATGATTACGGGCAATTGTGGCCGGAGCATTTTGATTTGATCGAGCAATTCGAATTCGCTCGACCCTTGCATTTGTACGTCGCAGATGACGATACTGCAGGCAAGATGCCGAACGATGTCGAGCGCCTTGTCAGCGCTGGATGCAGTTTCGCACACATAGCCCTCTTCAATGAGTCTAGCGCTCAGCATTTGCGCCGAACGAACGTTGTCGTCAACAATTAGTACACGAGTCTTATTGGGCACAATTCGAACGCTATCTCTCTCGCAGTCTAGTCTCGTCAGCTGCACGGGGACAGCAGCATCGGCAGTTTCGGGCAGTATCATTCAAGTTGTCCTTACATTATGGGTAGTTACAACCTTGTTCTGCAGTCGGCATTTGAAAAGCAATTACAACCTGCCCGTGGGCGGACGTAAGTTCAGAGGCAACTTAATCCAACTGAAGAGCAGCGTTTGTCCAACTGCGAACCACATGTCCATCACATTCCCATATCATCCATGCCGCCTTGCATGCTTGCGCCTACCGTAGCCAAATCTGCTTGCGGGTGTTGCACGATGACCGCTTCGGTCGTGAGCATCAGCGCCGCAACTGAGGCGGCGTTGACCAACGCCGTGCGCGCCACTTTTGTCGGGTCGATCACTCCCGCCTTGACAAGGTCCTCAAAGGCACCGGTGGCCGCATTGAAACCGAAGGCAAGTTCCTTGTGTTCCTGCACTGTGTTCAAGACAACGCTGCCTTCATACCCGCCGTTGTTGGCAATCTGACGCAGTGGCTCTTCGAGCGCACGGCGGACAATCTCAACACCGGGCCTTTCGGACTCTGTAACCTGAACATCGTCAAGAGCCTTGCGACAGCGAATGTAGGCGACACCTCCGCCGGGGACAATGCCCTCTTCAACTGCGGCCCGGGTAGCGCTGAGCGCATCTTCCACGCGCCCTTTCTTCTCTTTCATTTCAGTCTCCGTAAACGCGCCAACTTTGACAACGGCAACGCCACCAACCAGCTTTGCCAACCGCTGTTGAATTCGCTCCCGGTCATAATCGCTGGTCGATTCTTCGATCTGTTTGCGCAGTTGCTGCGTGCGAGCGTTAATGTCGTCCTTGTTGCCCGCGCCACCAATGAGAGTCGTAGTATCTTTGTCGATCGTAACACGCGCCACGCGTCCCAGTTCACTCAACGTGACGTCTTCGAGTTTGAGGCCGAGTTCATCGGCAATTAGCTTGCCACCCGTAATAATTGCGATGTCCTGTAGCGTGTCCTTGCGTCGATCGCCAAAGCCAGGCCCTTTGACTGCCACGACTTGAAGCGTGCCCCGCAATTTATTGACCAAGAGCGTTGCCAGTGCCTCATTTTCGATGGATTCGGCAATGATCAGCAACGGTTTCGAGGCTTTGACGACGAGCTCCAGCAATGGCACGAGCTCCTGCCATATTCGATATTTTCTTCTCGTGAATCAGGACATAAGCATCTTCGAACGACACTTCCATTCGCTCCGGGTCCGTTACGAAGTAGGGTGAGAGATAGCCTCGATCGAATTGCATTCCGTCCACCACATCCAACGTTGTTTCGAGCAACTGGGAAGTCTCGACGGTAATGACGCCTTCTTTGCCGACCTTCTGCATCGCCTCAGCAATAATGTTTCCAATGCTCGCGTCCCCATTGGCCGAAATAATGCCCACCTGAGTGATTTCGCCTGAGTCACTGATGGGCCTGGAGATTTTTTTCAATTCGTTGACAACCGCAGCCACGGATTTCTCGATTCCGCGTTTTAGGTCCATGGGGTTGTGGCCGGCTGCTACTAGCTTGATGCCCTCACGAAAGATGGCCTGAGTCAGCACGGTCGCGGTGGTCGTACCGTCACCCGCGCCCTCCGCCGTCTTGGACGCTACTTCCTTGACCAATTGCGCGCCGATGTTCTCGAATCCGTCTTGCAACTGGATATCTTTGGCGACGGTCGCTCCGTCCTTGGTTACTGTTGGGGAACCGAAAGACTTATCGAGCAACACGTTGCGGCCCTTTGGTCCCAGCGTGACTCTGACCGCATCCGCCAGCGTGTTGATACCAAATAGTATCGAGTTACGGGCCCTTGCGTCATAAAGAATGTCTTTGAACATACAGGTCGCTTTCTACAAATGACTCAATAGTGCGTGCGCTCCGCTGCAAGCCTCATGCCGCAAGGGGAATTGAGCGCCGTTGACGTTGATCTTGCGAGCAGCACAGAGATTTGCGGGTCTTCGCAAGCGGCGCACTCAAGACACGCCGGAGACCGGCCAACATTTGCTCGCGATTACTCGTCCTTTCTGGCCCAAAGCCAGTTTTCGCCAAGAAAGCAGCTCCGGCCTGACTCTGTCGAATGTTGAAGACGTCAGCATTTTGCGAATCACAATCCGCAATTTGCAAGAACATCTGTAGAGGTTCTCCGACTTTCACTACAGTATGTGGGAACGAGGCCACTGCCCCCCAAGTGCCCCCCGTTTCGCGGTCTGCGCTCATCGCTTCAAGCGCGTCGGGTAAATTGAACTAGGTCTTTGCTTAATGCAACTTGCCGATTCGGATTCCAGAGATCGAATGGAAGACTCCAAATAGATTTAGCAACGACAGAACCACGGCGATTATCACTACCGCGTTCAAGATCGACTTGATGCGGGCCTCCATCGGGATGTAGCGATTGACAAGCCATAGCAGCACGCCAACTACCACTAGAACCACAATCAGATTAATTAGTGACATGAAGACTGTCCTCCACTGCTAAATCGTCGCGTTACCGATGACTGTTGCATTTCCGACGGGGTAATTGGCCGGTCTTCTCTTGCAAGAGCCGGGACTTCTCAAGCAACGAACATGCCGCGTTGGACAATGTGAGCTACGGCAATCATCGGTACGTTGTTTCCGCAGACTTTCGGTATGTCAGTATCTTCGTCTTGTACAATTATGGTAGGCGTTGCCATTTGCTTTGTAAGAACGGCAACTGGCAAAATGCGAATCTTGTGATCATAACCAAGTCCGTCCCCTGATATGAGGCAATTGGCGAGCGTCCGATGGAAACGCTGTGGCACTAATCGTGCACCAGCATTGCCCAGATTCGAAATGATCGAACCACGAGGCTGAGAGGAATGTCCCATGTTGAGAAGCCTGAAGGATTTGGAGCATTATCTGGTGAGCGCCACCGACGGTGACGTCGGCAGAGTCGTGAATTTCCTGCTTGACGATGAGCGCTGGATAACGCGTTATTTGATCGTCAACACAGGTGGCCTATTCGACGGACGCTTGGTACTCGTCTCACCCATTTCTTTCCGCCAAGTCGATTGGGCCACCCAGCGCTTCCACCTAGCGCTGACGATGGACAAGATCAAAAGTGGTCCAAGCGTGGACTTGGATAAGCCCGTCTCGCGCCAACATGAACAGGACTATTTTCGCTACTATGAATACCCCAATTACTGGGGCAACACGGGAGCTTGGGGCACTGGCGCTTACCCAGGCTTGCTTGCGGCAGGCGTCTGGAACGAGGTGCTTTCTGAGCAATTTGATAAGCCGGGTGACGTCCATTTGCATAGCGCTAAGGAAGTGCGCGGGTATCACATACAAGGAAGCGACGAGGCGATCGGCCACGTTGACGACTTTATTGTAGACGATGAAACTTGGGAGATCCGTTACTTGGTGATCGACACCAGCAACTGGTGGCTCGGTAAGAAAGTGCTGCTTCCGCCACATTGGGCAGACGGCATCAGTTGGGCCGAGAGGAATGTCCACGTTGACATGTCTCGACAGGCAATCAAGAACTGCCCAGAGTGGAACGTCACTGCGCCAATTAATCGTCAGTACGAAGCACGCCTATATGACTACTACGGACGCCCCATGTACTGGGACAGCAATGACCGCCCGCCTGTTGCTCCAAAAGTGCACCACCCATGAGGCAGCCCAGCGCGTCCAGACCAATCACAAATCCAAGTCATCGACAGGGAACGACGACCAAGCGTTCAGCGGTCAAGGCCATTACATATCGCGTCGTCATCGTCTGTTTGGACTTCTTGGTGATCTACCTACTCACCGGAAGAACCACGGTCGCTCTCGGATTCATGATAATCAGCAATCTTTACACGACCGTGGGTTACTTCCTGCATGAGCGAATCTGGGCACGCATTGCGTGGGGAAGGTGAAGCCCACGCGGAAGGTTTTCAGTCAATCAGCTCAGTCACGACACCCGCGCTGACCCGTCACCCGCGGAAGCTGGTTCTGGATTGGCTCTCGGCGATCTTGCGGTGGGAGCGCCCCGATTGAGCGGCAAAATCCCGGCCATGTCCCCGATGATATTCACCAATTCTGTGTTGGCAGGGACTACAATCTTCGAGTTTTCGCACAGCGCTTTTTCGACGGTGATGAGCTTTCTGAGCAGTTGCGCATTGCCAACAAAGTACCTATCTGCAGCTTCATTGACGAGCTGAATTGCTTGTGCTTCGCCTTCAGCTTCAAGAATCTTCGCCTGCTTAATGCCCTCGGCTTTTTTGATCTGCGCTCTGCGAGCGCCATCGGCCATGGTTTCCGTGGCTGTTGCGAAGTCGATGGCGGCTACCTTCTCATTTTCGGCCTTAACGACCTTGTTCATTGTCTCTTGAACATCCAGCGGGGGATCGATTTCCTTCAATTCCGTCCGGACAATTTCGATCCCCCAATGCGTGGTTTCGTCTCGCATGATCCGCTGTAGCTCGCTGTTGATCTTGCCTCTTTCGCTGTTCGCGGACTTGAGCGTCAGTGTGCCGATGATGTTACGCAGAGTGGTTCTCGCCAGGTTTACTATTTGGTATTGATATGAATAGACGTTGTATTGGGAGTTCTTTACACTCTCTTCGTCACTCTTGACTTTGAAGTACACCTGGGCGTTAACGCGCGCATTGAGCTTATCGCTGGTTATGATTTCCTGCGGTTCAGCATTGACCATGATCTCCGTGACGTTGACGAGAAACATCCGGTCAACGATCGGGATGATCCAATTGAATCCAGGAGTAGCCAAACGCCTGTACTTGCCGAGCCGCTCCACGAGCCCTCTACTCGTGGGCCGCACGACCCTGACACCGATCATAAAGTAAAACATCAATAGAGCTACGGCAGCAGCGATCAAATACACGATGACCTCCTCATTCATGAGCTTATCCAGCCCGTCACTTCCGACGACGGTCTCGTCGCCTCTACTTGCAAGGCAGGTGCCATGACTGGGCCGCTCGGCGATTCGATAGGCAGTTACCCCATCAGGGTGAACGTAGAACGCGGTCGCAAATTGCAAAAGTCCGCCTATCCGCATTTGCAATTTGCCAACTTGGTCACTTGTGCAAGTGCGCCCCGATATGTTCGTTATTGGTTCTTCGCAGTAATGAAACGATGACGCGTGAAACCCCAATCGTGAATTCCCGCAAGCACGCTAGGGTATATTGACCAGCATAGATTCGAAGTAAGATTGGACGGCACGAACTTTGCGTTGTTGGTACGTTATGCGCGCCACCGTCGTCAACTCCCGACCCTTGCTATCCAGATCCGCCAATCGCATTCTCATTACCGCTCGCGTCACGCGAATCGTCGATTACTGTTTTGCGGTGCTTTACGCGCTGTTTTTGGTGCGGCTTCTGCTTGAGTTTCTCAACGCCCGCAGAGGTACGGGGTTCTTCGAGTCCATTCGCGATCTAACGGACCCTTTCTACGCGCCTTTCAAGTACATCGTAGGGAGTGGCTCAATCGACGGTGCGCCTGTCGTATGGCCGCTGGTAATTGCCGTCTTAGGCTACGTGTTGCTACAGGCGGGAATTCACGGGTTCTTGCGTCTCGTGGCGCGAGGCTAGTGCCGAAGCTAGCCTTCGATGGTCCACCGCCCCGTGCGTTTCCGTGCCGGCATGACCTTTAAGGCGAACAACTCATCAATCTTGAGTCAAGTTTTCCCGACGCCGTTGTTTGGGCCGGGGCCCCTCACCGGCTTGGGAGGAACTCCCATTAGTCCCAGCTATGAGACGATGTCTGTGCAATTGCATCATGCCAATGTGATTCTCAATCTGCCGAGAACGGCGACGCTTGATTATCGTAGTATTGGATTAGATCAGGCCTCAACCGAATGGATGAGCAATCTGAATGCCGATCCTGTCAAAGCACCGACGAGTACCGACATGGCCCGACTCTTGCTCATCATGGATTATTCAAGAAGACAGGATACCCCATGCCTAGCTCAGCCACAGTTCCCGTTCGTTCATGTCGAATTGACGACAGCCTTCAGCACGTAGCAGAAATTATGTGGAAACACGATTGCGATTATGTATTGGTTGTCGATACAGAGGGGCAACCAACAGGCATGATCACCGACAGGGAACTATGCATTGCTGCCCATGAGCAGGATAAGCCGCTTGCACAAATCACGGTGTCCAGCGTGTCGAATAGGACGATATTTGCAGCCCAGCGCATTCAAGCATTGAAGGGGGCTGGGCACTTGAAGATACGCGGACACGTGCACCAAGTTCCAATTCTTGACGACAAGGGAAGTCTGATCAACGTAGTGGCTGAAGACAGCCTAGTCCGATACCTTCGGGCGTTTAGGGCACGGAGACATCCCGTGCAGTCCAAATGGTGACTCGGGCTATTTCAAGATCTTTGTATGCCCATGGGGCTGTGTTCGGCACGGGATCTGCTTAGCATTACAGAGTGGCCGGCACTATTGTGTGCCGACAACAAAACAAGGGCTTGGTCCGCCGTCTCGGTGTCAAGTTGGCAATTGTCACCGATGACTCCAAACCGCAGATCTGAAATTGAGGAGGATAGCACGATGAATTGGACACGAATCGAAGGGCAATGGCACCAGCTGAGGGGGCACGTCAAATCACAGTGGGCTAAGCTTACCGACGACGAACTCACCAACATCGCGGGTAAGAAAGAACAGTTGCTCGGCAAGATCCAGGAGCACTACGGCATTCTCAAGGAGGACGCCGAAAGGCAGATCGATAAGTGGGCAGCCAAGATCAACCCGGGTCACAGTGACTAGCCCTACTGCCGTGAACTTTGCTGGCAGGACGCATTCCAAAGTCCCCGGCAGTAGCACTAGCTCTCCTTAACTTAGACTGTCGCACTAAAGTATTTGTGGGTGGCTATTTCATGTCGCGCAAATGTCGCGGCTTAGGAGAGTTGATTATGTATAAATCATTGTTTTCTCTGGTTATGATAGGTCCGCTATTGGGGGCATGCGGAGCCAGCCTTCCGCCGCCAACACAACGCTTGGCCGACGCACAATCTGCGACCCGGAGCGCAAGGGAGCTGGGTGCCAATAGCGAGCCGGCAGCACAGCTGTCGCTGAAGCTCGCCGATGAGCAAATTTCCCAGGCTCAACAAGCAATTGCCAATGGCGACAACAAGCGCGCCGAGAGCCTACTCGTCCGAGCCAAGGCCGACGCGGAACTCGCAGTTGCGCAGGCTCGTGAAAAAGGGGCCAACGTTGCTGGACAAGTTGCAGTTGATAACTCCGCCGCGCAGAACGCCACGAACATTGATCAGGGAGCAGTTAAATGAGAAACCATCGAAGTATTGTCTTTCTAATTGCCGCTGCTGGCGCAACAGGACTCATTGCCTGTGGTACTACTTTTCCGCCGCAAGACCTCGTCAACGCGCGTAGCGCATTCGCCCGCGCCAACAATGGCCCGGCGCGACAGTCCGACCCAGCCGACTTGCACGCTGCAAAGGAGCAGCTTGACCTCGCCGAGGCCTCGTACGCCAAGGACGGCGATACGCAGTACACCAGAGACCAGGCGTACCTTGCCGTGCGAAAGACAGAGCTCGCAGAGGTCGTTGGCCGCACTCGACAGACCGACAAAGAGAAGAACGGAGTCGTAAGTGCTATGCACGCCGACGAGAAGCAGGCCGTTGCTAGAACGTCCGCGGAGTTAGGTCGCACTAGAACGCAACTCGCTACCCAGGACGTCGCGCTTGTTGCCCAAGGCGCCGCACTCAGGGATGAGAAATCGCGCCGGCAAGACGCCGAGAAGCGCGCCGCGCAAGCAGCCGCTGATCTGGCGAAATTCGCAACGGTGAAGCAGGACCCGCGTGGAATGGTTATTACCCTCTCGGGCAGCATCCTCTTTGAATCTGCCAAGTGGGATTTGCTCCCCTCGGCTCAATTGAAGCTGAATGACGTCGCTAACGCCCTTATCAAAGAGGACCCACTTTCAAAGATGGTGGTAGAGGGCTACACCGACTCACAGGGTGGCGTTGCCTACAATCAGGAATTGTCGCAGCACCGAGCGCAAGCGGTCCGCGACTACCTCGTATCTCGTGGCATTGCCGGCGACCGCATCACGGCGCAGGGCTTCGGCCTCACACATTCGATCGCGGACAATAAGTCGCCGGAAGGGCGCGCGAACAATCGACGTGTCGAGATCGTCGTGCAGCCGACAAACCCAACTCTTTCGCTTAGGTAGTGCTTGTCATCGGCTACGCTTTTCCCGCGTTCGTCGCGGGGGAAGCGTGACCGTTGGACTGGGACGCAGAAACGCCCATCGCCAGTCGGACTCTCCGGGACCTTTCGCGACAGCTAACAGTAAGAAAGCAATGACAATGAAATCGAATTGTTTGTTATCAGGAGCCGTTACACTTTTTCTCTCGTTCGCTCCCGCTTGCAGTGACGGGAGCTCCACTCTTGAATCGCAATCCGGCAGTCAGGGCGGTGCAATGGGTATTGGTGGAACAGGAAGTGCTGGCGGTCAGTCTTCTACGGTGACGGGAAATCCCGTGAACCTTGGCTCTGCCAGAACCTATGTAATTCTCGCGGAGAGTGGAATCTCCACGGTGCCAACGGCAGCCGTTACGGGTAACCTCGGAGTCAGCCCTGCTGCCGCGACCTTTATCACAGGATTCTCGTTGAGTGCGGATGCCACGAACGTGTTTTCAAGTTCGCCACAGGTGACAGGCAAGATATTCGCCGCCGATTACACGCCGCCCACGCCCGCTAACCTAACCACGGCAATTGGAGACATGCAGACCGCATTCACCGACGCAGCTGGGCGTGCGGCAGGTGTTACTGAACTGAACGCTGGAAACATCGGAGGGCAAACACTCTCCCCCAGCGTTTACAAATGGAGCACCGGTCTGTTGATCCCTACGGACGTAACATTAACAGGGACTGCAACGGACGTCTGGATCTTCCAGATCGCCCAAGATCTCACGATGAGCAGCGCAACGAAAGTCATTCTGGCGGGCGGGGCATTGCCGAAGAACGTATTCTGGCAAGTCGCCGGCCTCGTGGACCTTGGCACGACAGCGCATTGTGAGGGAATCATTCTAACTCAAACGTCGATCACGCTCAGGACAGGTGCGTCCATCAATGGACGGCTGTTAGCACAGACGGCGGTCAACATTGACGCAAGTACTGTTGTCGAACCCGCCTCATAAAGCGTTCTCAATTTGCGAATCGCAAGTTGCAAAGTGCGATCTCCCAGCTACGGCCGAGCGAGCGGTTGTTGCGTTTGCTCCGGAGAACGGGGCATCGCGGCCAGGACGGCATCCTCGCCACAGGATCAGGGTTCTTGACCCTGATGTCAATTTGGGCACGGCACAACCTGTGCTTTTAGTTCGTGGTCTCGAATTCAAGTCTCCTGATCAATGAGCCGTCACGCGCTGAAACCGAGACATATCAAATACATCGCGATGGCGATAGAATCTGCTTCTCGGGCGATTTGCGTATGCACGACGCCGCCGACATCTGGCGCGAAATCCGCAAAGAGACCGACGGGGAATCTGGCCCCATCGTGTTCGATCTATCGAACGTGCACGCAGCCGATGGCGGAGTGATGGCGCTTCTCGTCGAGCTTCGCACCGAACTCGGCGCACGAGGCGTAAATCTGGAGCTCAGGGGCGCAAGCGAACGGATCGAGACCATTGTCAACCTCTATTCGGGACACGCTGGAAACACAAGGCGCACGAAGCGCAAGCCCGAAGGCGCCGTTGCTCAGCTTGGGCGCTCGACGTTTGAGGTCAAAGAAGAGGCCAAAGCGCTCCTCGATTTCCTTGGCAGCATGGTCCTCGCGGGTATCGCCCTAGTGCGCAAACCGCGCGCAGGCCATTGGAAAGAGGTCGCGCCACTCTGCGAGAAGGCAGGCGCCGACGCCGTACCAATCGTGCTGCTGATAAATTTCCTTGTCGGCTTCGTTATGGCTTTCCAGTCCGCGAAGCAGCTCAAGATGTTCGGCGCCAACATCTACGTCGCCGATCTCGTCGGAATATCTCTCACGCGTGAGATCGCGCCGCTCATGACTGCCATCATCGTGTGTGGCCGTTCTGGCGCCGCGTTCGCGGCCGAGATTGGTTCAATGAAGGTCAACGAGGAGGTCGATGCGCTCAGGACGCTGGGAATCTCGCCGTTCGGCTGGCTCGTGGTTCCACGCATCATTGCCCTAATTCTTGTGGTGCCCGTTCTGACGCTCATCGCGGACTTCGTCGGTACCGCAGGTGGTCTTCTCGTTGGAATCATCGATCTTGATCTCACCGCGCAGGGCTACTTCATCGAGACGTTGACTGCGGTTCACGGGTGGGACGTCGTTACGGGGCTTCTGAAGAGTCTCGTTTTCTCGGTCGCCATCGCGCTCATCGCCTGTCAGCAAGGTCTAGCGGCCACTGGCGGTGCTGAGGGCGTCGGCAGGCGCACCACGTCCTCGGTCGTTACCACGCTATTTTCGCTTGTCATGATCGATGCGCTCTTCACCGTCATCTTCCGGGTGTTGAAACTATGATTGATTCCCCCCGTCTCAAGCCTGTGGTGCCGAAAGCACGCCCGATGACGGCTTGGGCGAACCTCATTGGAGTCAACCGATCCATGCCACGACGCGGCCGTGCGCAGGCTGCGCGGCCCATGATCGAGGTCAGGGGACTGACCATTGGCTGGGGCGACGTCGTGATCCAACACGACCTGAGTTTTTCCGTCAAACGCGGCGAGGTGTTTGGTATCCTCGGTGGCAGCGGAGCTGGGAAGTCGACTCTGCTGCGCTTTCTCATCGGACTTGAACAGCCGATCGAGGGTGAAATCGACGTGGCGGGTCGCGGGCGTCCCGATCTAGAGGCGGGTCTTCCCCCGTTCGGCGTCATGTTCCAAGCGGGCGCTCTTTTTGGCTCACTCACGATCGGTGAGAATGTGTCGCTACCGATCGAAGAGTGGACCAAGCTCCCGGATGACGCGACAGCGGCGATCGCACGCGCGAAGCTGAAGCTCGTCGGCCTCGAGGGTGCCGCCGATAAGTTCCCCGCTGAACTTTCTGGTGGCATGAAGAAACGCGCCGCGATCGCGCGCGCTCTTGCGCTAGATCCAGAGCTTGTGTTCCTCGACGAGCCATCCTCCGGACTCGACCCCGTGATGGCCGCCGACCTTGACGAACTCATCTCGACGCTCTCGCAAACGCTCGGGCTAACAGTTGTGATCGTGACGCACGAACTAGAGAGCATCTTCCGCATAGCCGAGCGTATCGTGATGCTTGACCGAGAAACGAAAACCATTATTGCCG
The DNA here is from genome assembly GCA_963811985.1 of uncultured delta proteobacterium. Lineage (GTDB taxonomy): Bacteria > Myxococcota_A > Polyangia > Polyangiales > Polyangiaceae > FEN-1139. The sequence continues at coordinate 35,770 of CAWEUH010000034.1, read as the reverse complement.
CTGGCGACCCGCGCGAACTACGCAACAGCGAAGATCCGCGCGTTAGCAATTTCTTCAACCGCAGGAGCAAGGGAAGCTGAGCCCATGGCAGCCCCAACCAACCATTACAAGCTGGGTCTTTTCGTCATCGTCGGCTTCGCTGCCGCGATCCTAGCGGGTGTGCTATTCGGCGGCGCCCGAATCCACAAGGATACGATTCGGTACCACTCGTACTTCAACGAATCTGTGCAGGGGCTTGACTTGGGTTCGCCTGTGAAATTCCGCGGCGTGACCATCGGTAATGTATCTGCCATCGAGATCGCGCCCGACCATCGCAGTGTCGACGTAGTCAGCGAACTGGACAGCAACCATGTCAAGCGCATGGGCCTCACCGAGGCTGGAACGGCGCAAGGTGCAGAGAAGTTTGCGATCCCGAAGGATCTCCGCGCTCAGCTGAACTCTCAGGGCATCACTGGAGTGAAATTCGTCGCAATAGACTTCTTCGATGTGAAGAGCAATCCGCCCCCGGATCTCCCGTTCAAAGTCCCAGCTGATCACTACATTCCGGCCGCATCCAGCCTGATGAAGAATCTAGAGGACACCCTCACAAAGGCATTGGACCGCCTGCCTGAAATGGTCGACGCGGTTGTCACGATCATGCGACGTATCGATGGCCTGTTTGCGACGCTTGAATCGCAAGACGTGTCCGGCAAGGCCGTTGCGACTCTGGGCCACGCCGACGACGTGATGGCGACGCTGCAGAGCACGCTCGGGCGGATCGACAAGCAGGACCTTGGCGAAAAGGTTGCGACCACTCTCACCGAACTCGACGTCGCCGTAAATAAGATGAACAAGGTCCTTGACTCACTCGGAGGCCAGAAGGGACTGCTTGCGAGTGCGCAACACGCGACCGATTCGTTCGGCGAAGTGGGGCGAGCCGGCCGCGGCACGCAGAAGGATCTTGAAACAACGCTACGCGACGTAAGCGAGGCTGCCGAATCCATCCGCTCGCTTGTCGACGCTATCGAGCGCGATCCCGACATGCTGCTCAAGGGCAAAACCAAGGGGAAGGTGGTGCGATGAGACACCCAATCTGGCATTCCAGTTTCTTCGTGCTTTACGCTATGGGCATCGCGTTCGCAGCCAATGGCTGTGCCCTGACATCGAAGGCTGAAGTGGTCGATGTTCGTTACTTCAGTCCAGAGCAGGTCGAGCCACGACGCAAAGACAAAGACCCCGTCTTGGCATCTGCGGCAGCAGTTGCCCAGGGGTCCTTGCAGGTTAGACTCGGTCGCGTGACGTCCGGACCAAACCTTCGGGAGCGAATTGCGTATCGCAACAACGCATACGAGCTGGGCTATTACGAGGATCTGCGGTGGACGGAACGCCCCGAGACGTATGTCCGGCGCGAACTTGGTCGTTCGCTCTTCGAGGACCGAGGGCTGCGTCGTGTGCTAAGCGGTGCGGCTCCGACATTGGATGTCGAGGTGATCGCATTCGACGACCTGCGCCTGAAGACGGGTCGAGCGGCGCGGGTCCAGTTAAGAGTGATTCTCTATGAGGACGCTGGCGTACTCTTCGAGGACACACTCACGGTAGACTGCCAGGTGTTGGGCGCGAAGCCCAAGATCGAGGAGGTGATTGCGGCAATGGCGACCGCGCTCGATGCAATGGCCGTTCGAGTGGCACTGAAGGTGCAGAAGGCGCTGGCGCCAAGTCCATTGGCGACACCACCGGACGCAGTGCCTTGAAGCGGGAATGCTTGGTAAATTTCAAGAGATGATGACCGCAGGACGACACAAGCTCCGCGTCGCAGTCGCGCTCGCGGCCACACTAGGCGGTGTGTTGTTGCCGGAGGTGGCCATGGCGCACCTTGTCGTCGCGCATATAGTCGTGCACGGCAATCCAAAGACCACGTTGCGAGTACTCTCCGCGCAAATGAACTTGCATCCGGGCGATCGCGTTGACTTCGATGCTATCAACAATGCTGAGCAACGCCTCAGCGAGAGCGAACTGTTCACCACCGCGCGTGTGTACCTCGACATGCCGAGGGCCGAAGCGGCGCAGCGAATGTACGTTAACGACGAGGACACCGCCGTCGATGTGCATGTCGAAGTCGAGGAGAAGCAATCGTGGTTCGTGGCGCCAATCGCCAGCTTCGGCAGTGGGGACTACGCGGGCGGTATTGCCTACGGCGATCAGAATTTCATTGGCCACGATGTGCAAGTCGTTTCAGCGGCGCAGGTCGGTCAGTCCCGCAGTTTCGTGTTCGTTGGCTATCGCGATCCGCTCGTCATTGGCGCACCGCTCACTTGGGGGGTCAACGGTCTGTATCGTTACGAGCAGATTCGATTCTTCGTCGATCACCAACGTGTGCTGCAAGTGCCGACTCTCCTCGGCGGTGGCGAGGCAGAGCTCGGTTGGGTTCTATCGCCACACTTGCATGCTGTGTTCGGCTTTTCGGCGCGTCTGCAACGCGTCCACTCAGCCGAAGTCGTAGTGCCCAACGTGACGCTGCCGGCGTACAATGCGCGAAGCGGGCGCATCTTTCTTCTTGTGTTTCAGGTCCGATACGATGACACCATCGCGCCAGAAGGTTTGCGACGTGGTGTCCGCCTGTTGCTCAAGAACGAGGTGTCGGATCAGTACTGGGGCTCCCAGTTTGATTACTCGAAGTTTGAAGCACGCACCGAGCTCTATGGGAAATGGGCTTGGAATTACCCTTCAGTGAGTCTGCAGACGGTCTTCGACTTTCCGACATCGGCCCGCGGCGTGCCGATCACAGAGATGCTACGGATCGGCGGTCCAAATTTGCGCGGTTATCTTTTCAATGAATTTCACGGCGACACGTTAGTCAGCGCCCAGATGGAAGATCAGGTGGTCATACTGCGGGGTCTGCCGCTTCCATTCGTCAACAAGCGCTTCAACGTGGCTGCGGCCGCATTCATCGACGCCGCCACGCTTCTCGAGCGGCACCCTGGAGGTACCGCCGTTGACCTACCAGACCAATCGCGTCCAAAGCTCGCCGACGTCCACACCAGCGTCGGTGCCGGCTTTCGCATCATCCTGCCCGGTATTGCCATCCCTGCAATAAAAGCTGACATTGGTTACGGCATCGACGTTCACAGCTTCGCTGCAACTGTATCCGTCGCCGGCGGGGGCTGAGTCCAGCGCATCCTTGAACGGCGCGCATTGCGTTGCGCCGATCCGTGGCCAAGTTAGCTGTTACGAAGACACCACGTTCCAATCAATATACCGACTGATCCGCGTGATCAATCATTCCGCGCAGATATTGCACCGCCGCGTTGCAGTGTAACAAGAATGGTGCGTCTCTAGCCGGTGATGCGCTGCCTGATCAGTTAACGCACTATTGCACCCTTCAAAAGAACTCGCGACGAAAGGAGGAGATTTTGCCAACGAGTGAACGATTTGACGACTCGAGCGAATTCAGTGCGTCGCGGAATACTGATGTCAGTACTGTCCCGTTCGCGGCGGAGCAAATTGCACGACCAGAGGTCAATGCTCATGACAGTTTCCAAGAGACGTTGTTGACGCGCTACTTCCGCGAAATGGCACCTCTTCATGTAATGAGCCCCGATGAAGAGCTCGAATGCGCGCAAGCGTTGGAGCAAGCCGAACTGGAGCAATGGAGCGCGCTGCTTGCCTACATACCCGCGGCCGAATCAATTCTCGCCGGCTTGCGGCGGGATCTCAATGACGCTCCTGACGTCGAGCGGCCCAACTTGCCGGAACTAGAAGATCTACAACATCTCGCGGGCATCTATCGAAAGCAACGGTCGAAGTTGACACTTGGACAACTGCGGCGTTGGAATGATTTGTCAACAGAACTTGGTCGTCGTATTCGACCGCTTGACACGGAGCGGGAGTGGATAGCTCGAGCGATTGACGTGGCGGAGCAAGGGTGTGCAACATACCAGGCTGGTGGCGGAACCTCGCCCATCGTAAGAACACAAGCCTACTTGCGTTATGTTGCTCGCGTCCGCCAAACTGATTCACGGCGACTTGAAGCGAAGAATCGATTCGTCAGGGCAAACCTACGCCTAGTGGTAACCATTGCCCGTCACCACAATCATGGCCGCTTGCCGCTGGATGACCTCATTCAAGAGGGCAATATCGGCCTGATCAAGGCCATCGATCGCTTCGACTACGCACGCGGCTATCGTTTCTCCACTTACGCCACTTGGTGGATTCGGCATTGCATCAGTCGCGCGCTGGCTGACAAGGGACGCACTGTCCGGGTTCCAGTCCATATGCTCGATGTCATAAAGTGCGTTGCCATCGCAACATCGTCAATTCTTGCACGGACCGGCCGTGAACCCACATTGGAAGAACTTGCGAAGGACACTGGAATCTCTGCGCAAAGACTGGCTCAAGCGCGCGAGTGTTCCGGGGCTACGACTTTGTCATTGGACCGACCCGTTGGTGACGACGATGGTCGCCGATACGTCGAGTTGCTGGCTGACAAGAACACAATATCGCCCATAGATAGTATGGCAAAGCTGGCATGGTCGGAAGAAGTGCAACGCCTGCTGGGCAACCTGACACCAATTGAAACAAGAATCATACGGTGGCGATACGGACTAGACGACGATGTGGAACTCACCCTGAAGGAAATCGGCGATCAGTATGGTCTGTCGCGGGAGCGCATCCGGCAATTGCAGCAACAGGCGCTGCGCAAGATGCGCAAGCAGACCCATGACGACTGGCGGTGAGAGTCTCTGCGCAGTGATCACTGCTCGTTTGCACTCGAGCTCGCAGCGGAATATCAACCGGCATAGTGGGGGAACAGACCCCAGTCGGCGTTGGCCGTATGCCTAGCTCCGCTGAGAAACTAGCTGCGGCAGTCGCGCAAACGACGATGCTGGCACGACAACTGCAGCGAATGCGTCGCACATCTTTTCAGATGAACGTTTAGTACCGGAGCGGACGAAGAGGATGATTCCACTGCAAGGTCGCGTTTATGCCTGCGCTTGAAGCGTTGCAGCTTCCGTTTGAAGGTTTGCCCGCGCCGAATATCGACCTTCGTCCGGGTGCGAACGTCGGAAGACGCTACCAAATCAAGCGATTGCTGGCCTCCGGCGGCATGGCGACGATCTATGAAGGGTACGACATCCAATTGGAGCGGCCGGTGGCACTCAAAGTGTTGAGACCGCAAATTGGCAAAATGCCAGAGCTTGTGGAGCTCTTCTTGAATGAAGCTCGTTCAATGGGTAGGCTTCACAGCCCCCATGTGGCGCGTATCCTCGATTGCGGCGGCATCCAGCATTTTTCAGCGATGGACTTGCCGTATATCGTTCTCGAATTGCTGGAGGGTGTTGATTTGTGGACCTTGCTTCAGCAAAACGTTCGGCTCAGCGAGCCCCTGACGGCGCGCTATATGCTCGACGCCTGTGAGGGGCTCGCTGAAGCCCACTCGCTGGGTATTATACACTGCGACATCAAGCCAGAAAACCTCTTTTTGGCGCGAGTGTCTGATGGGACACAGACGATCAAATTGCTCGACTTTGGGATCTCGCAACCGCGCGACGAAAGCGGTCTGATACGGCTGAATCAGGTGAGTGATTTCGTAGGATCGCCCCTCTACATGTCGCCGGAGCAAATGCGGGCGATGCCAGTCGATATTCGCGCGGACGTCTGGGGGATCGGGGCTGTAATGTTCGAATGTGCAACGGGCCAACCCGCCTTCGGGGGATCAACCGTTGCGGAAATCAGGGCAAATGTTCTCAGCAAGCCTATGCCCGACCTGCATCGATTGTTCCCCGAACTGTCCAAAGCTTTTCTGGGTATTGTCGAACGATGCCTGGAACGCAATCCAGCGTGCAGATTTCAGAGTGTCGCCGAGCTTGCCAAGTTCTTGGAGCCACTAGCTACCCCAAGAAGTAGCTCTTCCGCTGACAGGATTGCACGGCGACTGGGAATTCAGTCCCCTGAAACCACTTCCGTGTTATCCGAGAGCAAGCCCACGCGCACAAACAGCCTGGCAGTCAACCACCAACCCATTTCACGACGTCGAGCCCGTCCGGGAGTCGGGCTTTCCGTCTTTGCGGTGATTGCCTGCTTGATCGTATATACCGGCTACAGATATTCGGAAAGACTGGTCTCGGTTGCGACGGAAACTCGGCACTATGCGGCCTCGATGATTGTTTCAATCTTGCGCTAGCGCAGTCGAGACGGGCTGCCCGCGACAGCTCGCATTTTGCGAATGGGCCCCAGGCAGGGAAGAGATCCTAAAACGACATCGTCGCAAATCCGAGTGCTCCGCCGGGCATAGGGGCCACGCCAAACGTCGGTGCACGCAGTCGCGCCAGACTACCGGCGTCGGATTTCATCGCTCGATATGCTTCCCATGAAGTCTCTTCCAGGCTCCATTCGAGGAGGAACTTCACGCTGATCGTGGTGATTGGCACGCCAACGCCCATCATCACACCGCCCCACGTGTATTGCGTTTTACGCGACATCCCCAATATGCCTTCCGGAGCAAGCAACAAGGATAGCCCTGTGGCCAGGCTTAACGTGCCAACGATTAACAAAGTAGTTCCCAGATAGGCCCGCTTGTGCTGACTGGCTTCCGCAGCCAGACGCCACTCGTTCTCGATCTGGCGAACCGAGGCCTTACTTTCTTGACTTGCTGGCCTGCTCATGAAGTCGTTGCGAATTTCGTCCATCCGCGTCGGGATCAACAACAACGGCACCGAGGCGAGCTGCGCCGAACCGCCGACAACCATTCCAATGACGAGCGCACGGGAAATGCCGTCAGTTCTTCCGAGCAGCACGAGCCCGGAGGGAACGAGTGCCGCACCGACCCCGAGCCCCGTCAGCGCTGTCGCCAGGCGCGTGCGGTTTGCTTCCGCCGCGTACAGATCGAGCTCCTTGCCGAGACGCGTTTGATCGACGTCTACCGACTGAGGCTGCCCTTTCGACGCGTCTGCAGCCGAAGCTTGCACCGCCGCGGCGAGAACGACTACGCCCGCGAACGATGCGGCAATCAGGCGTTGGAGCGATGGAAGCGTTCGGTGCGACAAAGCGGAACCGCAGCAGAACGGGGCGCACAGATTGCAAATCAACGGCGTGCTCGAGGTTCAGCTGCGTTTCGCAACGAGCGTGGCGAGCAGCTGAGTCGCGAGCGTGGTGGCGAACGCCGCGGTCGCTCGCCCGAACAGTTCACTGACTGCTAGATTACTGCGGCGGCTGGTGGACACGCGACCCACGACGACGCCAATCACGAGCCCGCCCAACGCCGCCGCCCCAAGTGTCAGAGCGGTACTCTTCAGCTGGTGCTTGCCATGTCGAATCAAGCGTTCACCTGCGTGGTTCATATCGCGCAGGTCGCCGGCAAGGCCGAGACGGGCCTGTTCCGCATTCAGTAGGTGCTGTGCATGTTCAGTGTTGCTCATTTTGAATTGGCCTAACTACGCTTTGCGCGTCGCGAAAAATACGTTCTTGGGTGTTTGCAAGTGCGTGACCGTGAATCGCACGCGCACCATACAGTGCACTTATCAGGGCGAGCGCCGCCAACACGCTGCCTGTGGCAAACGCGGCTGCCGCCGTTGCGCCTAATAGAATCACGAAACCTAGCGCAAGAAGTGTGAGCCCGGCCTGTAGCAAGAGAGCACCGAGTGCGAGGCCGAGCGCCCGTCTTTTCGCAAGTTGCAAGTCGTGGCGAATCTCGTCTTTCGCGAGTGCGAATTCCGCGCGGAGCAGCTCCGCGGCGTGGTGTGCCGCATCTTGCGCCAGCTCGGCGATCCGCTGCATATCGGAAGACACGCTAGTCGTTGGTGATGCTTCCATGGACTAAAGGCATGCACTTCGCGTGCCTACCTAACTATCGATAGCCTGCCCTGCCAGTTGGCATCGGAATTGCTCACCTCTTCGCGATGGCATCGCCAAGGCATGCCGCTAGCAAGGATGTATCGATGAATATCTCGAAAGTTCTCTGGACGGTTGGCTCACTCATTGGAGCGCAACAAGTGGTCAAAGTCGCGCGAAGCTTTGAGGCCGACGACTTGCTGGGCGTAGTTGGCCTGCAGCGTCGCCGCTCAGCGGCACAAGTGATTCTTCCGGCAATCGGCTTGGTCACGTTGGGGGCCGCGGTCGGCGCCGGTGTGGCGCTGCTGATTGCTCCAAGCTCTGGCGCAGAACTTCGGCAACAGCTCTCCGAGCGCGTGGACAAGCTAGCCGAGAAGATCAACGAGATGCAGAACCATCAGCCTGCTGCGTCAACCTCAACTCACGCATCGCCAAGTTGATAGGTTGTGATCAGAAACGGCCGGCCGCGGACTTCGATAAAGAAGTTGGGGTTTCCCGCTGCGGCCGTTGATTTGTTCAATTCGCATCTTGCAAATCAAGATAGTAAGATGCCAAAACTTCTCACTCAATTGAAGTGGCCGACCCCCTCAGCGGGCTGTTTGAAATTCGGCCGTGCTCTCGTTGGGTGGCGTGTATGCGGACACCTGAATCTCGGGCGGGCGTATGCGATTGCCGTCCGATGAGTACCAAGCGCCTGAGGCGAACATGAGCAAACCGTCGGTTGTGTAAAATGATTGCCAACTGGCGAAGGAGCCACCCACCGGAACAAACACCCAACCACCGCGCATCCAGAGGTAGAACTGGCCTTGCCATGTCCAATAGCCGTCCAACCATACCAGTGCAGAACTTGGAGATGGGGGCACAACCTCGACCATCGCCGCCGGTGGCGGATAGGGAACCTCTGCGTAGGCGCTTGGTGGGTGGAACACCATCGGGGGCCCTGGTAATGAAGAGCCGCAAGACCCAAGAACTAGGCTGATTGTCGCCGCGTGCAGGGGTGCCCACCCATGCAACTTCTCTACGGGGTTCATTGGTTGACCTGAAGTGAGTGAAAGCACGATCTAGGCCGTGGGCGTGGCCTTTGCATCGCTCAATCTTCGTGCATAGCGACCTAGTACTATTCCGCCGCTTTGGGTTCTGCGGCTGGAAAGCCTCGTCGAGAGCACGACGGGTTTCGGCTGGGCTTTCGCGGGCATTGCTTGTTGCTTGTGCAACCATGGCATCGGCAGCGTTCCTGGGCTGCGCCACGCTGCCCGGTCGTCGCTACGCCGTTAGCAGCGTTGAGTTTTCGGGCAACCACCGTGTTGGCGATGACGACATTCGCGGTGAGATTGCTAGCCATGAGAGCCCACGATTTCTCGGGCTATTTTCAGGCGTAGTCTACGACTACGAGGTTTTCGATCGGTATGTGCTCGAACGCGATCTGCAGCGCATTGAACGGTACTATCGTGCGCGAGGCTTTTACCATGCCAAGGTTCGCGCTGGCCGGGTCTTTTACAAGAGCGCAAGACTGATCTCGGTCGAGATTCTGATCGAAGAGGGCCCGCCCATGATCGTCGGAAACCTCGAGCTACACGGCCTCCAGCAATTGCCAGCGCCACTTGTGGCGCGCGCAAAGCTTAGCGTTGAAAGCACTGTGGGGGTTGGAATGCGACTCGAGGAAAGGACTTTCGACAAAAGCGCATTGAACTTGAAAGAAATTCTATCTAACGATGGTTACGCGTTCGTCAAGATTCGCCACTCCGCCGACGTTGATTTATCGAGCGACACGGCTGGAGTCGGCTTTTGGGTTGAGCCGGGCCCGCTCGCTCACTTGGGTGAAGTGCGCATCGAAGGCCTCGGTCCAATTCCCGAGAAACCGGTGCGTCGGGCGCTCGCGCTCAAGCCCGGCCAACCCTATTCGTCAGCTGAGTTGGCCAGTGCGGAGCGCGCGCTGCTCGAACTCGGAGTCTTCAGCTCGGTGAGCGTCAAGCCCGAGATTTCCGAAAATGCCTCCCCAGAGCGGGAACCCGTCGTTCCCATCATTGTGCGCGTCGAGCCGAGCAAGCTCAGAAGCGTTCGCTTGGGCGGCGGAGCCGAGGTCGATGCTTTGCGCAGCGAATTGCACTTAATTGCCGGCTGGGAAGACCTCAATTTTCTGGGCGGACTGCGGCGATTCACGGCGGAGCTCGTTCCCGGAGCCGTCCTTTATCCCACGCACTTGCCCAATTTTGCAGCTCCACAATCCGTGCTGCCTGAGGTGAAGTTGCGTTCTGAGCTTCGCGAACCTGGGTTTCTCGAGCCGCGAACGCATGGGCTCGTCCGTGCACAAGGCAGCATCTATCCGGTCTTGCTTTCAGCCGATCCCATTGCCGGCGCTCCCATTCTCGGCTATCGCGAGGTTCGAACGAGCCTGGGGCTGGAGCGCGGATACGGCAAATTCAACGGAACCTTATCGCACAACGTTCAAGTCAATAGTCCCTTCGCTTATCAAGGCATGAAGGATACGGATCTTCACACAATTGTGATTTCCTATCCTGCGGTCACAGCGATGTTCGACTTTCGTGATTCACAAGTCGCGCCCCACAAAGGGGTCTATTTGGCTGGCACCATTCAATTCGCGGGCGTTGGTGGCGATGCTCGCGATTGGAAGCTTCAACCCGAGGCGCGTGCCTACCTGCCTGTCGGCCGCCGCGTTACCGTCGCGCTACGTGGCACAATCGGGCTACTCTTCCCACTCAATTATGGTTCGAGCATCGAGCCCGATGCGCTCACAAAGACGCCGGGCACCACAAGCCGTTCGGATTGGGTTCGCGATTTGCAAATCATGTTCCTTCGCGGCTTCTTCTCGGGCGGATCGGGATCGAACCGCGGCTACCTCCCGCGTGAGATTGGTCCGCATGGCGTCGTCCCTTTCTTCAATCCAGGGCAGACGAGTACACAGATTGTGGTTCAATGTGATCCGACGAGTCCGACCTATTCGGTTTCCATCTGCAATTTGCCGCTCGGCGGCTTCACATTATGGGAAGCGAGCGTCGAACTGCGATTTCCAATCGGGGGCCCGATCGAAGGAGTGCTATTCGTTGACGGTAGCGACGTAGCGCCTCGAAGGATCTTGTTTCGTTGGCGGCCTCACCTCAGCACGGGGCTTGGCCTTCGCTATGCAACGCCCATCGGTCCGGTGCGTTTGGACGTCGGTTATCGCATTCCAGGGATGCAGGCGCCCAAATCGCCCGATGAGGGTATCCCAATGGCAATTCTCGGCGCGCCGATTGCAGTGTCGCTTGGCATAGGTGAATCGTTCTGATGCCTCTTTATAAATCTTCCCCGCGTGAACGGTACCGGACGGCAGGGAGTCCCGTTAGCCGATGGGCGCGAAAGACCGCGAAAGCTGCAGTCCTAATTGGAGGCATTCTGGCTTTTTTGATTTTTGTTTTGCTCGGCGCGCTAAGCCTCGCTGCGGTGCGTTCCTTCGCCGTGGCGCAGGTTAATCAAGCCCTTGATGGGGCGATCTTGGGCAAACTTCACGTCGAGCACGTTGCCCGGATCGGGCTGACTGGTGCCGATGGTGTCAATGCGACAGTGCTCGACCCAAGCGGCCGCGTCGTCTTGATAGTGAGGGGCGCCAGTGCGCGCCTCTCGATTGCGCCGCTCGTCTGGGCCGTCCTGGTGCATCCCCATGCTTCGCTCCCCATTGACATAGGTTGGGTCACCGCTGATCACGCCGAGGTGCAACTCATCGACGATGGATTCGACGTTCCGACACTCGCCGCCGCTTTCGCCCCGCTTCACCCGAACGTCGGCACGAGCCACGCGGCATTGCCTACGCTTCATATCCGCTCGATCGATATCCATCACGCTTGGGTCCATGGTCAACTCGGCTCAGCGCCGGCTATCGACGCTGACATCGGGCATGCTCATGCGAAGCTCGAATTGGTGGCGGCCCGGCTGGGCCTGCAGATTGACCGAGCAGACGTACGCACACGCGGCCTGCCGTACCAAGTCGATCCTCAGGGCGAAACCGGTGGTACTATGGAATTGCCGGTTGTCGCCCAATTGCCTGCCGGAAAAATTGGTGAATCCCGAGCGCCGGGGCTAGTTGTGCACGCATGGTATAGCGGCAAGTTTGCGGGCAGCTCGATCGCGGCAACATTCGATTGGGTCGAGGACAAGCTATCCGCCTCGTTCGACGGCCAGCGCATCGAATCCGCGAGCTTGGCGCGCGTTGTGCCCGGTGCGCACCTGCTGCATCCGCTCAGCTTGCACGCGACGGCCGAGGGTACGCTCTCGGACATTTACTTCGACGCGCGACTCTTGGTGGACAAGGAGTGGACATGGGCTCCCGCATTGACGACAGCGCCTGCAACACTTGTCGTCAATGGCCATGCAGCGTTCGACGATACTTTGGCGATTGACGCCGAAATTCGCGCCGAAGATGTGGATCTCGCGGCCCTTTTTGCAGACTCGCCCGAGTCACGACTCGGAGCTAGGGTGCATATGACGATTGCGCGTTCACCTAGCGGGGCGATCTCCGGGCGCTACGCTGCGTCATCGCCGTCCGGATCCATCGCGGGAACGCTGTTACCCGCACTCGATCTCGAAGGAGATCTTCGCCGCAACGCCAATGGCCCAGTCACCGCTAAAGGTCAAATCCGTATCCTGGAGCCAGGAGCCCACACAAGCATCGACTATTTGGCTAGTCTAGGTACAAAGCCTTCGGAGTCCGTCGTATCTTTCGAGAGCAAGACCGAACTTGCCGATCCCAAGCGACTTCGCTCTCTTGCCGACGGACTGCATGCCCGTGGCATGCTCGGTGTCAGCGCCCGCTATTGGCCCGACGACAGCCATTGGACCGCGCAAACGCATGCTCGGCTGTACGACGTGCGACACGCCCTGTTCAACGCCGCAGAGGTCGATGTGCGCGCGAAAGCAGAGGGCGGACGCCACCCACCCTTCGGGGTGGTTCACATACGCGCTCGCGACATCCGTGCAGCTGGTCAAAGCCTGCGTCGGCTCGATGTCGATGCAGAAGGAAACCTCGCGCAGGCTCGACTCTCGGCCAACCTGGAGAGGGACGACGCGCAGCGATGCGCGCTCACGACTGAACTCGGATTCAGGCCAAACCTGCGCGCCCAAAATACGCATCTAGTGCTCGTGGCGCGCGAAGGTGCAGTTACGTTCGCAGTCCACGAGATTCGTTCCAGCAAGGGCCAAACGAGCATCGACGGCCTACGAATCGAAGGGGCCGGCACGCTCGACGCGTCGTTCACGTTTGGGAGCAGGATCGAGCAACTCGATCTAACTACCAAGTCATTCGATGGAGCTCGCTTGGCACGCCTTTTGGTCCTGCATTCGCCCTTTAGAACCGGCCGAGCAACGCTCGGTGCTCGCTATGTGAACCGGGGCGCTACGGCCGAAGGCTTCGTTCGCGGGCGTGTTGCCGAGCTTGGGTTCGGGTCCATCCAACGTGCGAGCGTGGAGGTCAATCTAACCCTTGCCCGAAGCAAGATTGATGGGACACTCGCCGCGAAGCTTGCACCAGGAAGCGTTGTAAGCGTTTCGGCTCGAGCTATCCCGCTCAGCATCGTCGAACGTCCCGACCTTGCGCTTGAGTCGCGCGAATTCTCATTTTCGGTGCACAGCGCCATGGATTCCGCAGACCTTCGGCCATGGTTCGGTGCGCTCGGCTTGCCACTCGATCATGCCTCGGGTGTGATCCGGCTCGACTTGACAGCAAGTGGTCCGAGCGACGGGCGCGAGTATCCGAGATCTTGGCCCGGGTCGAGACAAACTCGCTAGAGCTTGCCGGGCGGCGTGACGAACAAGCCCCCATAAAAAATACGGCGGTCGCGCTGAGCACGCAACCCTGGTCGCTTCGGGGCATAGATGGAAAGTTCGACGTCTCGATCGCGGGCGTTCGCCCAAGGGCTGAAGCGTCGGCGCAACTGTTCGACAAGCGTGGCACGCTCGTCGATGCACAGGTCGCGGCCGATCTGTCCGCAGGCTTCTGGAGCACTTTGCGACTCGACACTTCCGATGTCTTGCAATTGCCGATGGTCGCCAGTCTGCATATGCCCCGCCGATCACTGCAATCGCTCCCCCCATCGTCAAGGCGCAAGGCCTGCGAGGCAAGGTGTCGCTCGATGTCGCGCTCAAGGGAACACTTGAGGATCCGAATCTGGTCGTCGATGGCACGCTCGAACGGTTGTCCACCTTGACGGAGCGCATTGCGGGCAAAGCAAGGCCCAATGTTGACGTGAGCTTGCATGCTGATGGATCTCGGCACAAAGGGAATGTTCAATCCGATGCAAGGGTAAAGGGCGTACCGGTCGCGAATCTCGAAGCGAGCTGGATTGGAGACGTTGTTAGCCTCTATTCAGCAAATCTCGAAGCGCGGTCGCCTTTGCAGGGTGATCTTGTCGCTCGGTTCGATCGCTTACCTCTTGACGCGCTTCCGGCCGTTCGCAACCAGCAAGTATCGGGCATGCTTACCGGAAGCATTTCGCTTCGCGATTGGGGACACAACGCAACGCTAGTCGCGACGCTTGACGCAGAGGAGTTAGGCGTCGGCAAGGTCGTCGTCGAGCGAGCCAAGATCGTCTTGAACGGTGCCAACGGGCGACTCGTCGGCAATGTAGTCTTATCGGGTCGAAACAGCGGCACACTTGAAGCCAATGCAGCGACCCAGATGAGCTGGGGCAAAAGGCTCGCGCCCAGCGTCGATCCCGGTATCCGTGGCACGCTTCGAGCGAAAGGCTTTCAACTTGCCGTTATTTCCCCATTCTTGACCGGTTCGGTCAACGAACTCGCCGGGTCGATTGACGCGAAGTTCGACGCTACCCTGGTCGATGGCGTACCTCGGGTTCAAGGCCAGGCAACGCTCTCGCAAGGAGTCATCCAGGTTCCGAGCGTTGGGCAGAGATTCGAATCGATTGGGGCTCGCATCACGATTCATGACGGAGACCTTCGCGTTGACGACCTGCAGGCTCGGGGACTCACCGGTCGCGTCACTGGCAGCGCCAGCGCAAGGCTCGATGGTTTGTTGCTGACATCGGGACAAGCACATCTAGCGATTGCGCAAGGCGAACAGATCCCAATTACCGTCGAAGGGCAAGCCGTCGGCGATGCGTGGGGACGCGTTGACGTCACCCTAAACGAGTCCGTCGCAGCGAAATCCACAAACATTCGGGTTGATCTGCCCGAGATCCACCTCGAGCTGCCCGAGGTCGATCCGACGAGCCTGCAGGATCTCGATCTGGCAGAACATGTGCGGATTGGTGCGCATCGCGGCGACGGACGCTTCGTGTCCCTTCCCGTTCAGCCGATCACGAATGAATCACAGGCCGGAGGTGAA
The DNA here is from genome assembly GCA_963811985.1 of uncultured delta proteobacterium. Classification (GTDB taxonomy): domain Bacteria; phylum Myxococcota_A; class Polyangia; order Polyangiales; family Polyangiaceae; genus FEN-1139. The sequence continues at coordinate 20,631 of CAWEUH010000034.1, read as the reverse complement.
GCACTGCTGGTCGAGGTCCATCTCGGTAATTCGGTTTGGATCCAAAAGGGCAAGGAAATCAAGGTGCATCTCGCGGGCGATCTTCTTGCGCGTATTGCGCGCAAGACGACGCTTGAAGGTCGTTTGGAGCTCAAAGGGGGCAAGTTCGACGTGTCCGGCAAGATGTTCGATATCGAGAGCGGCGTCGTAAACTTTGATGGTGGTGATCCGGGCAATCCGTCGATCGTCGCGACGGCGCGCTGGGACTCGCCGACTGAGTACCGTGTTTTTGCGGAGTACACCGGAACCGTCAAGGACGGCAAATTAACGCTTCGGTCTGACCCACCACTGAGCGCCGACAAGGTCTTGAGCCTATTGATGTTTGGCACGCCCGACGGATCATTTGGCGCCGGTGGTACACAGAGTCAAGGCGGCCAATCGTCGTCGGCGGCCGTTGGGGTTGCCGGCGATTCAGCGGCCAAGGGTCTGAACCGAGCCATCTCGGGCGTGACGCAGCTGGACGTGAGTGCGCGGCTCGATACGAGCACGGGCACGGCGCGCCCCGAACTCGACGTGCAGCTCTCGCCCCGCGTGACGGCACGCATGACGCGAGCGATTGGCGAGCCCGCCGCTGGACAAAGTCCAGATCGGACGTTTCTAACATTCGAGATGCGACTGCTGCGCGCTTGGGCGCTTTCGGCCGTCGTCGGCGATCACGGAGGCTCAGGGCTCGATCTGTTGTGGCGACGGAGATATTAATGGAACTCCCTTCCAGCCAGTGACGCGAAAGCCCCCCGTTCCAACTCGAAACGCCGGCATCCCGAGCGTTACTCATCTTTCGCAACCCGCTCGTTCACTAGGCCCTTTGGGCCTTCCTCGCTGCGCGAGGACCGTCTACCTCCGTGAAAAAGTACAGCCTGCTGTACTTTTTCACTCCGGTTCGTTCCGACGTTTGATTGTGCCGGTGTTCCGGGTCCCGGCCCGGAACACGGCGTCCTGAAAACTTGGATCAAGGACCTTTGGCGCGCTCCCACCGATATAGCGTCGAAAGATTGATGTTCAGAATCTTTGCGGCGCGGATCTTGTCTCCATTGGTGCGTGCTAGCACCCGTTGAAGATAGAGTTGGTTCATCTGTTTGAGCGTATAGGGTGCATCGTCCAACGCGCGCAACGAGTTTTCGGGGGCCTTCTGTTCCAGGAACGCAAGGTCACCTGCGGTCACCACTGCCTCGCGGCCGAGTACTACCAGTCGCTCGATGGTGTTTTCGAGCTCGCGGATATTGCCAGACCACGACGCTTGATACAGCAGGTTCATCGCCTCATCGCTGATTGAGGTTACAGGTGACTCCGGGTTTCGGTCTTGCGCCTCCTGCAGGAATTGTGTGACGAGCGGCATAATGTCTTCCCGTCGGTCGCGAAGTGGCGGTACGAGAAGTGGGATCACATTCAGCCGATAGTGTAGATCCTCACGGAATCGACCTTCACGCACGAGCACGCCCAGATTGCGATGGGTGGCAGCAATAACCCTTACATCCACCTGCCCGGTTCGATCGCTCCCGATCGGTCGTGTTTCCCCGAATTGCAGTACGCGCAGTAGCTTCGGTTGAAGCATCAGTGGCATATCGCCAACTTCGTCGAGCAACAATGTGCCGCCGTGGGCCTCCATCAGTAGCCCTCGGCGTGCCTGGGCTGCTCCCGTGAATGCCCCGCGCACATGCCCGAAAAGCTCGCTCTCTAGGAGCTGTTCGGGAATGGCCGATGTATTGACGGCGACAAATGGTTGACTGGCACGAGCACCGCCAGCATGAATGGCGCGTGCGACCCGTTCCTTGCCCGTGCCGCTTTCACCAAGAATCAGCACTGGTGTATCGGAGCGCGCAACGAGCGCGATCGACTCGACGAGCTCACGCATGACAGGGCTTGCCTGAACGAGCTCGCCGTCAAAAGGCAGTGAGCTTGCCCTGTGTGACACAAGTTTGACACTAGCTCGCTCGCGGCGTAGTTTGTCTTGTCGGTGGGCAGCTAAGTTGACCGGTTCCCGTTCGCAGTGCTCGACGGATTGCGCAACGGATTGCGCAACGACTGCATTGCTCTTTGCGTCCGATCGTTCGGGCTGCGGATTCATATTGTCGGCGGCGACAGCCTGAGCAAGTTGCATGAGATGTTCCTTTGGGTACGCAGTGATTCAGATTCTTCACTCGCACCTACAGCAACATCGGTGCCACCACATAGAAGCTAGTAATATCAAGTACTTGCAACGACATTCGTCGTGGGCGCCGGGCTGATTCAATCAGAATGAAGGAGCCGCACCTTCAATGTGACTCACGGCTGCACTTTCACGAGCTGGCTGGAGAAGCGTGTCATTTCCAGGCGCAGTAGACGGACCTCGATCATGTTATGAACGCGCATTAGTACCTCCGCCAGATCGAGCGGCTTGCTGACGAAATCCCTTGCGCCCGCTCTCAGCGCGCGCAGCTTTTCACCCGGCTCGGCTGTGATCACGAGGACCGGCAAATCGTCGTCCATTTCAATCTCCTTGAGGCTTTCGATGACCTCGAATCCGTCCATGCCAGGCATCTTGAGATCGAGCAGGATCAGGACGTAGCGGTTCCGGCGATGCAGTTCGCAAACCTCACGCGGATTCATCGTTGACTCAACGGATGTATAACCAGCGCCGCGCAGCATACGCTCGAGCAGAAGAACATGGGCTTCCTGATCGTCTACAATCAGCACTTTGGCGCTGAGAATATCAAAAGTTCTTACCATTGTATGTTTTCTGCTCCAATGGAGCTAGCGCCGTTTCGCTTCTCGAAGTTCCAGGGCTGCATTGAGCGTGTCCGTGAACTCTTTTATCTTGATGGGTTTGGTGAGATAACGGAAAAAGCCCTTCGCCAAGCTCATTTCAATGTCGCGGGGATTGGCATTGGCGCTGATGGCAATGACGGGAATATGCGCCGTACTCGGGTCTTCACGTAAGATTTGCATGGCGCGCAGACCGCTGATGCCTGGCAGATTGATGTCCATCAAGATCACTGTTGGCTGGGCAGATCGCGCTACCTCTACGCCAAGAGGTCCGTTTACCGCGGTCAACAGTCGTATGTCAGGACGCCGCGCGATGATTTGCTCCACCAACTTCATGTTTGCCTGGTTGTCCTCGACATAGAGCAGGGTGTACAGCGGCACGCCGACCGGCACTGGCGACTCGTCATTGATCGTGGCTGCGGCGCTTTCGAACACAAGCTGTGGTCCAGGGACGGAGATTAATTCGAACCAGAACACGCTTCCCGCGCCAGCGTTGCTTTCAACGCCCAGGACTCCCCCCATCACTTCTACTAGTCGCTTTGTCACAACTAGGCCGATGCCTGTGCCTGCCACACCGCCCACTTCTTGTTGTCCGAGGCGATTGAATGGTTGGAATAGTTGGACAAGCTTTTCCGGAGACAAACCTGCACCGCTGTCAGTCACGTTGATGCGAATGCGCCCTGGGCTGATCTTGCGGCACGCAACGACGACCGTTCCCTGCTGCTTGTTGTATTTGATCGCATTGGAGAGCAGGTTGATGACAACTTGCTTCAGCCGGGTCCGGTCGGCGCTGACAAAGATCGGATTGTCGAAAGACGGGAAGGTCATGCTGATCCCAAGCTGTTGCGCCTCGGGCTCAAGCATGGCCTGGCATTCGGACATGACCTCGGCTAATGACACAGGTTCCGTCGAAAGCGAGACCTTACCGGCCTCGATCGCCGCAAGATCGAGGATTTCGTCGATCAACTTCAGCAGATGCCATCCCGCCTGGAGGATCTGGTCAATGCTTTCCTTTTGGGAGTCCGTCGGTAGTGGGGAGGACGACTCCATCAGCTGCGCGAAACCGAGGATTGCATTGAGTGGGCTGCGAAGCTCATGGCTCATGCTGGAAAGGAAGTCCGATTTCGCGAGGTTGGCTTTCTCCGCGACAGACTTGGCTCTCTGCAGCTCGACATTTGTTTGCTGAAGCGCTTGCTGGCTGAGTTGGCGCTCCGTGACGTCTCGCGCAGCGGCGAACACGCCCCGCAATACCCTATTTCGGTCGTAGAGAGTGGCGGCGTTGTAGGAAACCTCTTTAGTCCTGCCATCCCGGTTGCGGGCGCAGAGTTCGTAGTCGGTAACTCTCTTTTCGCGCAATGCCAGTTTGATGGCTGCTTCGGCCCGCTCCGGCTCCGTAAAGTAGTCCTTGAACGACGCGCCGATTAACTCGTCACGCGTGCAGCCGGTGAGTGCCTCCATCTGCTTGTTGGCGTCCGTGATCGTGCCCAGCGGATCGGTGATCACCAGCGCGTCCATGTGGGATTCGATCAGAGATCGCGTGTAGAACTGCTGGTCGCGCAGGAGTTGATCGAGCTTCTTCTGTTCCGCTTCTACCTGCTTGCGCGCGGTGTTATCGGTGCCTATCAACAGATAACCGATGATGGTACCGAGTTCATCGCGTAGCGCGGTAACCGACACAACTGCGGGAAAACGGCTGCCGTCTTTGCGGATATAGGTCAATTCATAGATGTCTTCGATCCCGCGGGAGGCCTTGAACACGAGCGCCTCGAAGCCCGGGGCAATCGTGGTTCCCATTTCCAGGCTTAACGCTTTGGCACGCGCAATGAGCTCTTGCCGGTCGGAAAAGTCGGCCGGCGTAAGCTCGTTCAATACTTCGGCTGCCGAATAGCCCAGCATGCGTTGTGCACCGAGGTTGAAGATCTGAATGACGCCTGTGGCATCGGTGGCAACACTCGAGAAACTGGCGCTGTTGAGGATTGCACTCTGCAGGGCCCCCACCTTCAGTAGTGCGTCTTCGCGCCGGACCTCGGTGACGGAAGACAGCTTGCGGGCGGCATCGTCGTGAACGGCAGAGTTTTGTTCTTTCGTAGGCACGCCGTAACCTCCATCGAACTAACCGGCCGATCGCTCGTCGCACGGGCTGCTGGGCCGTGACGCTGACGTTCCAGCTACAAATTCTTCGCGAAGCGAAGATACTGGGCCGCAGCGACATTAAACACAGCAGCTTCCGTGCCGAATGTGAATTCACCGTAATGTAGCTTGCAGCGCACGCCACTGAATTGCGCATGCCATCAAAATGAAGTACTGACTCCTTCAGTTTGATGGAGCCGATCGATGCGCGCTGAGGATTTGGATCACAGCGAGTTGCTGGAGCTGGACCAGGAGGGAGGGGTGATCCGGTTTGCTGGACAGCGCGCGCTGCTGCTCGACGCGGTCGCGATGGGGCTCCTGCGAAAATACCTCGTCGAGAACTTTGGTTTCACTGCCGCCCGTACCGTGTTCACACAGTTCGGCTTCGCGCACGGCTGGCGAATGGCCGAGGCCATGAAATCCGAGTTCCAGTGGGAAAGCGATGACGACTGGCGCCGTGCTGGGCTACGCATCCACAACCTCGAGGGCCTCTTCCGTGTCGAATCGGGAAGCACGAGCGCCCTCGCCAAAGAAGGATTGACGCTTGTCGCCTCCTATGAGGCGGAACAGCATCTCCTGCATTTCGGACGCGCCGACGCGCAGATGTGCTGGACGATCTGCGGCCTCACGAGCGGTTACCTCAGCCGGACTCTCGACAAGGAGATCTACGTCCTCGAAGATCGCTGCAAGGGCAAGGGCGACGCGGCCTGCCACCTGTTCGGGCGCACGCGCGAGGAGTGGGGCGATGAGCGTGCCGAGGAGTTGCTCTTCTTCGAAAAGAATCGCCTCAAAGATTGCCTCGACGTCTCGCTCCATCGCGTCACGGAGACGTTGAAGGCGACCGAGCGCAAACTGCTGGAGCATCGCAAGGCGCTCGTCCGCGTTGCACGCGACGTCGAGGAACCGCTGGGGGTCATCGCCAAGAGCCCGTCAATGCGGCAAGTCGTGGATTTGGCGCGCCGCGTGGCCCACGTCGATGCCACGGTACTCATAACCGGCGAGAGCGGATCGGGTAAGGAACGGATCGCTCGCCTACTTCACGAGGAGTCCACACGCGCGGCTGGGCCGTTCATAGCGGTCAACTGCGGTGCGATCACCGAGACGCTCCTCGAGGGCGAGCTTTTCGGCCACGCGCGCGGAGCGTTCACCGGGGCGACGCACGACCGACCGGGACTATTCGAGGCAGCCAACGGCGGAACGCTGCTGCTCGACGAAGTCGGCGAAGTCTCGTCGGGCATGCAGGTCAAGCTGCTACGCGCGCTTCAGGAGCGGGAGATTCGGCGCGTTGGAGAGAACAAGAGTCGAAAGGTTGACGTGCGCATCGTGGCGGCCACCAATCGCGACCTTGCCCAAGGCGTCGCTGACGGTAACTTTCGGCAGGACCTCTACTACCGACTGAAGGTCGTCGAGCTGCGCGTACCACCGCTGCGTGAGCGTAGAGATGACATTCTACCCCTCGCCAGGGTGCTGCTCGCGGACGCGGCGTTGCGAATGAAGCGCAAGATCACGGGTCTTGCTCCAGGCGCCGCCGACCAGCTCCTGCGCTACGAGTGGCCGGGTAACGTACGCGAGCTCGAGAACGCCATGGAGCGTGCCGCTGCGCTAGCCCGCGCAAGTCGAGTTGAACTCGAGGATCTGTCCGAGGAGATCCGCCACGCGTTTCCCAAGCCCGTCGCCACCGCTGGAACGGTGCGGCCACTCGATGAGGTCGAGAAAGAGTACATCGTCGCGGCGCTGGAATTGAACGGTGGCAACCAGACACAGACCGCCGAGCAGCTACAAATCGGCTCAGCCACGCTGTATCGCAAGCTCAAGAGCTACGGCATGATCGGTTCGAAGCGCCCACAGGGTTCCGAAGGGCAGTCGACCAGCAGCTGAGCCGACAGCAACCCGGGGGGGCACGCTTAATCTGCTGCCTTCTGCTGCGCGTCTTCTGCGTGCTGACGGTCCTCGGATATTTCGATGGCGATGGCGGCTGCCTGGGCTGCAGGCACGCCCTTCGGTCGGTCCTCTGGCGTGGACGGTCATGCGAGTCCCGCAGTATTATTCGACATGGCGTTGCTTGGCTCTGCTGGACGCTGCAACAAGAAGGCGTGCACCGTCGGCTGTACTCCAGTGCCGATTCGGCGTGAGTACACCTCAGTGAATTCGGCCCCACAAAAGACGATCTGACTCGAGACGTACACCCAGATTACGAGCGCTACGAGCGAGCCCGCCGCTCCGTACGACGTGGTCACAGGCGAGTTCTCGATGTAAAGATTGAGCAGCAGCTTGCCGAGTGTAAATAAGACCGCCGTAAGGACGGCGCCGGGCCACACATTCCTCCAGGCGACGTCAATGTCGGGTACAACTTTGAAAATCAAGGCGAACAGAAACGTCGTGAGAATGAGCGATACCAACATGTTGAACAGCTGCCAAATAAGTTGCCCGCCTGGCACGGTTCCCTCGAAGTACTTTGCGACGATAGGGAGTGCAGCACCCACAAACAGTGACACGAATAGAAGCAGTGCGACGACCAGAACCATCGCAAACGAAAAGAAGCGGTGGCGAATGAATGTCATCACGCCTTGTCCCGCCTTGGGCTCGACTTTCCAAATCGTGTTCATGGCGGATTGCAGTTCCGCAAAAACGCCCGACGCGCCAAAGAGCAGGACAACGACGCCCAAGACCGTGCTCCAGATACCCGAGCCGGGGCCGCGTGAATTCAGGATAATTGTTTCAATTGCGCGTGCTGCTTTGACGCCGACCAGTGAACTCATATCGGCGGCGACCTGGCCTCGTGCCGCAGCTTGACCGAATACTGTCCCCGCAATCGCCACCGACAAGATTCCCAAGGGGGCGATGGAAATGAGCGCGTAGCAGGAGAGCGCTGCAGCCAGACGAGAGACATTGTCCTTGTACCAACTGCGAACGATCTCGAGTGTGATCGCCCATGCGTGTAGCCACTGCGGTGGATGAGGAAATGCGAGCTGCGTTGACTCGGTCGGTTGGGTTTCGTCGGGCACTTCCGCGGCCTTGCAAAGCACGGGCCCTGCATGGCGTGACGGCACGGAAACGCGCATCGCGGCGCGACATCGACCAAGATTTCTCCGCGCCTCGCAAAATGCACCCAGGTTTTCGCACAACGCGAATTCCCGAGTCTTGCCCGCACTCACGGTTGCCGCGCACGCAACTTGCTTAGCTGATGGGATGAAGCGCGATCGCATGAAGAAGGCATTGGGGCATATCGGCATCAACGCTTCCAACTATGGGCTTCCGGCAGGATCAGTCCCCTACGCGAAGAGCGGCTGTGCGCGCCGCTTAGACGGCCGCTTCGGGCGCGTCCAAGACCTCGCGCAATTTGTGCCCCAAGGAGTGGTATGTGAATGGTTTGGGGATAAACGGGGGCCAGTCGTCTGGCTTTGCTCCCCGCGTAATGGTCTCTTCTGCCGAACCGGACGTCAGCAGGACCTTTGCATCCGGCTTCAAAGCGCGCAGTCGCCGCGCCAGCTCATAGCCGGTAAGGCCTGGCATATCGAAGTCTGTCAATAGCAGTTCTACAGGACGATCGTCATTTTCTCAGCGCTGCGAGTGCTTCTGAGCCGCTCGCATAGGCTTCCACCTGGTATCCTAAATCTTGCAAAATCAGCAGCGTCGCCCGGCGAACGCCCGGGTCATCCTCGGCTAGCACGATCCGCTCGGTGCCAGCAGGGGCGTCGAGTGCCCCTACCGTGTCCCCCTCGATTCGGTACTCGCCGGACAATAAAGGGAATTTGTAGGCTGTTGCCTCTTCATTGTGGCTCGACGAATGCCAGCGAGGAGCTTTGCCTTGTTGCATAGGGTGCGCCCCCCAAAGCAGGATTTGTGCCACCGATCAAATCGCCGAGGGGATACGGTTTCTATGCTTTGCCGAGCAGATCGCTCTTGACCAGAAGAACCCAAGCTGCCGCATTTTGCAGTCTGCCTTTGCAATTTGCCACAAGGCTGCCCGTGATCGCAGCAATTTCGCGAACAAACTACCGTCGTTAGTCGACGTTGCCTGTGGCGGGTATACCCCGCGGAACGAACTGGCACGCGTCATGCGTGGGACCTTCAGCGAGGTTTGAAATGACGAGTCCAAACGTAGTTCTCAAGGTCTTCGGCCGCAGCGATATCGGCCGGGTGCGCGTCAAGAACGAGGACGCGTTCGTAATTGCGGACTTGATGAAGTCGTTTCCAATCCACGCAATGCCTGAACCGATCTCGCTTCAGGTGGACTGTCGAGGGGTACTACTTGCCGTTTCTGATGGTATGGGCGGCGCGCAGGCCGGCGACGTCGCCAGCGCGCTTACTCTCCACTCGCTGCGCTTGGAATTGCCGGGAGGCGAAGGCGGAAGCGCTGAGGCAGCCCTCACGGCAAGCGTCGAAAAGGCCAACCAGAATGTATGGAATACCGCCTCCAATACAGGCCGAAAGGGCATGGGGGCAACTTTGACAGCCGTACTCATACACGGACACCGAGCATACGTCGCGGAGGTTGGAGACTCCAGGGCCTATGTTCTGCGCGGCAGCCGCTTCGTTCAGCTGACGCGCGATCAGAGTTACGTTCAGGCTCTGATTGATGCAGGAACGCTCACGCGTGAGCAGTCAGAGACATTTCAATATAGAAATATCATCATGCAAGCGATCGGCACTGATCCGAGTGTAATCGTCGCGCTGAACCGCTTCACGTTGCGCCGAGGTGATCGCATTCTGCTCTGCTCGGATGGGCTGTCGGGCAAGGTCAAAGACGAAGAAATGCGCAGCATCTTGATTGCGACCGTCAGTTTAGACGCTGCGTGTACACAGTTGATCGAGCTTGCCAACTGTCGCGGCGGAGAGGACAATATTACGGTTGTTCTGGCTGAGATGAGCGGCGAAGGTTTGCCTGCCTTGACCGGCGAAGAGCAGGTGTCGCTTGAAACGATACAGGCCTACACGGGCTAGGCATTGCCACCGGACATGTGTCGTGGGTGGGCGGGAATTCAGTCGCGCCGGGCCTAAAACCAGGCCCTGTCACCACCCTGATATTTTGGTGCGCGCGCGCCAGTTTGCGGACTCGAATTCCGATTCCTCCAACGTGGATTCGGATTCAGCTCCCGGTCGTGACGTATTCGACCGCGGTGTTTCCCTGCCGAAGTTTCGGAAGAGCTCCTCGGCGACGCCGCGCCCCGTTGAGGTATGAGGCATGTACACGTCCGGTTCGCGCTGTAACGCAGGCACCGCAACTTCATAGGTAGCCGTCAACGGATGGTTCTCAATTTCAATGAGATCATCTAGTAATTCTTGCATGGACGCATAGCGATTTTCTGGATGTTTGCGCAGGCATCGGAGAATTATTTGTTCGACTCGAGGGTCAACATCTTCCAGAAGCCAGGAAGGGGGCGGAGCCGGCGAGAAAATCTGGTGGCAGAACAGGTCTGCCCCAGAGTTGAGATCAAACGGTAACTGACCGGTGAGCATTCGAAACAGGACTGCACCGAATGCATAAATATCGGTCCGAGCATCGACGGGATCCGCCAAAACCTGTTCGGGGGCCATGTACTGCGCAGTTCCCAGCACCAAGTTGATACTTGCGGGACCGGAGCCGACATTGCGCAGATCTTTGGACAGGCCAAAATCGATGATCTTGATGCCCTCTGGCGCGCCTCGGGGACCCAACAAGTACAGATTACCCGGCTTAATGTCGCGGTGGATAATACCTGCGTCATGAGCTGCAACCAGTCCGGCTGCGACCTCGCGCGCAAGTACCAAGGTCAAAGATTCGGGCATCCTCTCCTCACGGTCGAGATATTCGGACAGCGACTCACCCTGTAACGCCTCCATGACTAAGTACGGAGGCACATTCGGAGCTACTTCTACGCTGTACACTCGGCCAATGGCCGCATGATCGATGGCCATTGTCGAGCGGGCGCTGGAAACGAAGCGTTCGCGATGCTGCATGTCACGCGCCGCCTCCTCAGTAAGCATCTTTACGATCACTGGCAACGTGCCAATCCCGTCTCTGGCTAAATAAACCTCTGAGCTACCTCCGCGATCGATAAGTCCAAGGATTTCATATCGCCCACCCAGCCTCAGCCCCGTTCTGGGTGAAGGCTGGAGCCGATATACGCCGGATATCATAGTAGGACTCCGAGGCACGCGGCCCCTAAATCCACGATGACGGCGTTTGCGTTTCAGTGCACCCATCGACCTCATACCTGATACTTCTCGCCAATCTGCAATGCTCAAAACTGCGCCGACCAAGTGCCAGGACACAGGCGCTCGGGCGGCTCCACTACTAGCCAGAGCAAGCGGCGTGCCAAGTTGATTATCGACGTTCTGTGACCCGCACGACCATCCCCGTCGTGGCGCGACTTGAAAAGAGCAATCTCTCATCGGCTACCACGGTGAGTTTGGACCGCAAGCAACCACGAGGGCTGCGAGCCCATTGATTGCCGGCGGGACTACGTATTTCAGTTTCCGAGATGTGGAATTCACAAATTGCCAACGGGCTTGGCGAATTGAGAAGTGTGCTCGGCGGTTTGGAAGCAGGTGCTCGATTCAACACCGGCAATCGATTGGCACGCCGCTTGCGTTAGCAATCCATCATGCCAACTCGAAGTTCATGGCTTACAAGGCGCCCGCTGCTGATTTACTTGGCGAGTATTTTCGTGCAATTGCCTGGGTGCAATCACTGGCATTACTGATCCTGGTGGGGGTGCAAGAAACGATTGGTTAATTGCGGATGGGATTCCGCCTTAGAGCGTCGAAAGATCCAAGACGATGAAACACACTATAATTCTACTGGTTGCGTCAATGTTCACCGGCTGTTACGCAGACAATCCTTACGATACGCGAGGGCCAGTTGTGTACGCTGGCCCTGTCTTTTATACCGCTTATCCTTGTGACTGGGGGACTTGCTATTACGACGGCCCTCGCATGGTGTACTACGAACACGCCCCGGTTCGATCATACTATGGCGGAGTGAGCGTACACTACTATGAAGCCGCGTACGTCGCCCCGCGCGAAGCAGCGCGACCCGCACCCCGTGAAGCCGCGACACCCGTCACGCGCGAGGCTGCTCGACCCGCGCCAGGTGAACACGCACGGCTGGCGCAGCAAGAAGCGGCACGACGGGCGAATCATCAACCTGCGCAACCGCGGAGGGTTGGGAAATAGGGTGAGGTGGATCTAGACTGGCGAATGACCGCGACCCATGATCGCGTGTTTGATCCACAAGACGACAACGGCCCCGACTACCGCAACGAACAAGCTCCATAGGTTGAAACCATCTACGCCCGTTGACCCTATCAAGTGAAAGAGGAACCCGCCGGCAAGGGCGCCAATAATTCCGAGAAAAATGTCGAAGAAGAATCCTTCACCTGTCTTATTGACAATCTTACTGGCGATGAAACCTGAAATGAGACCGAGAATGATCCACGTGATTATTGACATGATTAATTTCTCCTAGATTGATGCGTGTCTATTGCAAAGCAAGTTACGCGCCACCTGAAAAGTCTTGCCAAGATTGGTCAAGATCTCATAGGAAACTATGCCGAACCCTTGCGCAAGACAGGGCAAGCTGTGTGCCAGGTTTTTGATCGTCGGCAATCGGCAGCGAAAGATCGACGTCCAAAGTCGAGAGTTATCGGGAATCGCCCTGAGGGCGATCTGCGAACCGGGATGCAATTTGCGAATGAGGTCTTAGGGCGACGCTGCGACCACAACTTGTGAGAAAGTGGTGGACAACGTGTTTGACATCAGGCGGCAGAGCGATAAGCGCCTACAAGCCGCGGGCCGAGCGGAATCGCTGCAAGGCGCGGCACGCCGCAACGCGAATCGCTAAGAGCCGGTCCGCAAGGATTTGGCCATATCCATTGACCTCAGGTCAATGGAGCTAGTTGTACATCTTCCTCGCGCTTGGAATGAATGGCCCGAGCAGTCTCCCGAAGAGCCATTTCGCTCGTGTCGTACGACTGTGTAGGCAACGCGAAAGGCTCGAGGCCAATGGATGCCTGAGCGGTGGCGAGCCGCGGCATGACATCCTCGTGAGTGAATCGAATCGCGTGCTCGCCGTTGACGGCATGCGCGACGAACCGCGGAAGCAGATGCGGCACCCTCCACAGCGCTTTTGCGACGAAGCGCCAGAATGCCGCGCGATAAGGGGCACGAATTCCTTGACGCCAAATCGTGCGCAGCAGGGTTCCGATCGCGTAGCCAATTGGAAAACGGAAACGACTCGGGCGCTTTGACGGCCACAACTGCAGGACTCGCAGACAGCGCGCAAAGTACGCATCGGGATCGTAAAGATCCGCGAGTAGCTTCTTGTACCCATCGAGCAACACGCTTTCGGGCATTTGGGTCCTAAAATTGGGGCGTCCGAAGTTTTCGCCCGACCAATCTTCGACTAGTCGCCCCTCTTTTTCCATGCGCCGCCAGAGTTGGCTTCCCGGTAATGCGGACAGAACTACGACCATCGCCAGGGGTATCGGTGAATTCTGGATGAACGTGAATTGCCGTTCGAAGATCCCTGCGTCATCTGCGTCGAATCCCACGATGAAGCCGGCCATCACCTCCAGGCCTTTGCGAGTGAGCTTCTCTACCGCCGACGTGAGATCCAGACGCAAGTTTTGGATTTTTTGGGTCTCGGCAAGCGATTCTCGGGAGGGGGTCTCGATGCCCACGAATACTGAGCTAAAGCCCGCGTCCAACATGAGATCGATGAGTTTGTCATCAGATGCAAGATTTATCGAGGCTTCCGTGTAGATATCAAATGGGAAGTTCTTGGCGTGCATCCAGTCCGCAACCGCCGGTAACATGGTCTTGGCTGCCTTCTTGTTGCCAATGAAGTTGTCATCCACCAAGAACAACATGCCGCGAAACCCTGCAGCATAGATAGCATCGAACTCGCGCAGCAACTGTTCAGGGGCCTTGGTACGAGGCACACGCCCGAACACCTCTATGATGTCGCAAAACTCGCAGTTAAACGGACAGCCCCGACTAAACTGTACACCGATCGATTGATAGGCCTCGATGTGCAACAAATCATAGCGCGGTACCGGACTTCGGGTTACATCGGGGCGACTTTCTGCCTTGTATCGTGGTTTGATGGTGCCGCCAACGATATCGCGGCACAAGGGGCCAATTAGCTCCTCACTTTCCCCAATCACGACGCAATCCGCATTCCGCGCAGCTTCTGGTTCCGTGGTAGGATATGCACCGCCAACGATTACGGTTTTTCCAAGCGAATGGGCACGTCGGATGACTTCGTGAAATGACTCCTGCTGTATTTGCATGGCACCCACAAACACAACGTCAGCCCAATTCAGATCTTCATCGAACAGGGGCTCGACACTCATGTCGATTAGTCGCACGGACCAATCGCTGGGCAGCAGGGCGGCCACTGTTAGCAGACCAAGCGGCGGCAACAGCGCGGATCGACGCGTCAACAGGCGCGCGTATTCCATGCCCCAATAGGTTTTCGGAAAAGCGGGGTGAACGAGTAATGTATGCATGAGCCAACACTCATTGAGGGAAAGTGGGGTTCACAGGGACCACTCGTCTCCGGGTGCCAAGCTAGAGCTGCGCACGCCTGACGAATGAGCGGCCTCTCGTTGCAGCGTCTATGCCATCGATCAAGGCTGCGTGCGGTCTGTCGAGAATCGGCAAAATGCCTGTTGGAAACTGCTCAGCAACGGTTGAGCTTTTCGCATTCTGCAATACGCGGGAGGCAATCTGCGAAATGCGGAGCAAGCACCCCATTGTTCCGAGTTTTCCCGATGCCGTTGTTTGGGCCGGGGCCGTACTCCTTCATCGCGAGATCATCCGTAGTATCTAACTAGACCGAACGCCCATATTACGACCAATGCAAATGCAACAGTTTGTAACATGTGCGGCCGTATATGCAGGTTCCATTCTCGCTTTAGCTTCCAAAGCAAGCCGTAAGTGCGTTCCGCTCTCTGGGACGCGCGAACATGCCACGCAGACGCCGCCAAAACGCGCGGAACCTGGCGGCGTAGGACGCACGCAGGACAACCACGCCTCCGAGTGACTCAACGTTCAGTTCGAGTTTACGGAGGCAGCTCATGGTTTCACGGGTAATCACGGATTGCACGGCGCGTCTGCCTTGCTGCTAGGTTAACAACAGCAAGACCAAGTGCAATGCTTGTGCCATACTAAGCAATTATCGGCGACTCATGGGTAAGGGAATTCGGCACACAAACGCATCAAGAAGCGACGCATCAGCAGTTTCGCGTTTTGCAAATCAAGGAAGGTGATTTGCGAAGGGCTGCCACGACCGTCTTGCCGGCGTGCTGTCTACAACAATCACTGAGAGCCCTCCCACAACACAGGCAATACCGAGGGACTTGTAGGGATGTCGCTTGATTAGACCGTCAATGGTGGCTGGGCAAGATGGCGCCGGCCACTGGAAGACATGTGGCGCGAGGCACAGACATTGCAGACGATCGAGAGCGTCCGAACGATGTTCCCGGCAATGGTGGAAATCTGAACTCCCCTCCGCTGCCGGGTCGGATTGGTAAAATAGGCAGAACGGTTTCGTCGAGGGAGCGTGCCGTTGGTGTGAAGACTATGGCAACAATTCAAAATGAACGAGTAATCACGGGATTGTCCGGAATGGTAGGTAGACAGCTGGCGGTACATCGAAATCGCCAAGGCCAACCTAAGATTTGCGCTGCGAACACGGACCCCAATCAATCCGGCTACAGTGATGCCCCTGATAGTCGCCATCGGCACTTGTATGAAGCGCTGCTCTATTCCAGGATGGCGCCCAATATTCCATACACCAAAGTCAAGGAGTCACGCCCCGGACCCATTGCGCAAACCGTAGCAGCGGACCTCATTTATCCGCCGGAAATTCACAAGATTGACATCTCAAAGTACGCCGGTCGAGCCGGTGATACGATTACAATCACGGCCGGAGATGACGCCCATGTGGCGTCCGTCGGCGTATTGATCGTGACCGACCAAGGCATTCTTGTCGAAATGGGTTCCGCCCGCATGTCTGATCAAAATCCCTACGTTTGGACGTATACAGCCACGGCGGAGGCCTCGTCGCAATTCGTAAAAATCGTGTTGGATGTGGCCGATATTGCGCCGCAGGACGAAGACATGCTCACCGCAAGTTGAGCCGGACGTGCGCCAACATGGCAAGGCACGGAGTTTGCAAAGCTAGCAACGTACTATGTTCCAGATTTTACGAAGAAGCGGCGTCTGCTGGTTAGTGCTTGGTGGATGCGACCAAGTACCGCCTCCAACTGCACCGACCCAGCCGCCGACAGCCGCGCCCGCCCCCATAATAACCGCCCGGCAAGAACGGCCCACATCGGAGAAAGTCTCCTGGCCGTCACAAGCGGAGCCACGCTGGACGGCCATCATCAGCGGCAGGCCTGTCGCAATGGCACCGGGCCAACGCTGTGTCACGTTTCGAACCCTGCCATTTCTGGAATTTCAACACAACACGCTTGTTCAGGACGCTTGCTTGGAGATCCCAAGTAACACGACGATTGTCGTTCAGAGTGGCACGACTCTGGGGATAGTCGCAACCAACGGATTGCGACTGGGTAGAAATGTGAAATTCAGTGCCAAAGGGGCTCAAGGCCGCCGCGGGGAGCGAGCGGACTTCGAGAGCATTACCTTTACACCCAAGAGCGACGTTGAAATCAATGCGGCCTGTGTGAACAATGGGAACAGCTGTAAATGTCCACTGGGCGATTCGAATGCAGCCGCGATTCGCGGGCATGCGGGCGAAGTCGGATCTCCGGGAGGTTTCGTGAAACTGGTGGTGGGTGATCTCGTTTCTGGTGCTCAACTCAAAGGTTTGGCCTTTGATGTAACTGGCGGAATCGGCGGCCCGCCGGGTGAGAGTGGTCAACAAGATTGCAGACGGGGCGAAATTCGATGCACGAGTGTTAGCTGTTCGGACGGCGCCAGCAACGGCGTACATGGGGCAGATGGCAGCGTCACTATCGCAGTAGGCGGCAAAATACCTGCGGTGCTGCTGCACACGCTGAATGCGTCAGCCATGCCTGACAGCGCCATAACGGTCATTGCAGTACCCTCCAAGGAAGCGCTGCAAGCACAAGTGGTGACGCTGAACGAAGAGGCGTTCAACTTGGGCTGGGATCGGCGTGCCGGCCAAGATGGGTACTAGAAGCCGTCTCATCGGTCGTCGGCCTCTCGGTGACTCAATCGGCCTCTCGGTATCCTGAACCGTTTCCCCTGCGACGCGGCCCACCGTCGGTGAAGTAAAGTTTCGCGTACCCGGCCAGCTGATGATCATTCGGGTGATCCACGGTTTCCACGCCCAAGATCCGCGGGTCGTAGGAGTGATCGTTCTTGTGCATGTACTGGACGAATTCCAACTTGATGGCAGAAGGCCCTACAATCAGAATCTCGTCAGCCTTGTCGAGGGCGCGTGCGACCTGGTGAAAATAGCCATTCGCTTCCCTGAGTGGTTCCCCATTGCTCACCAGGGTGTCTTGACCGTCGTGCAATACTGGCGCAAGAATGGTTGATTCGGGATGAATTCCCGCGTCGACCCGCATTATGCGAGCTTCCTTGTCTTCAATCCAGGCGATGACTTGATGGAGACTCATTGGAATTATGGCCCTTCTGTTGACGCACTGGAGAGAACACGATCGAAGTGTAGCGGGAATCGTGCCAGGCCTTGATCAGCGCTCTATTCGCCAATCTGTGGGAGCAGAGTGGCAAAATCAAAAGTGCTTTGCGAAGTCCAGTGGCAATGCGCGAACCCGCGACCCGTCAGCCGCCGACTCGATCACGACTTAGCGGGTTCCCATTGGTACGGCGTGGACAGTCATCGTGACTGCCTGATATTCGCATCATGCCAAACACGGCAGGCAATTCGCGAATTTCGCGATCGGCAGTCAAAGCATGAGGCGCCAATTATATTTACGCGTACGGTATGAGTTGTGCACATCGTCTTTGGAGAGGTCAGGTTGCGCAATGCTATTGATCCTATGGATTGGACTGGGGCTTGGCGTGGGTTCCGTTGTCAGCCTGGTTGTGACGAGGCAACAAAAGGCCTGGCCGCTTGATGTTCTGCTAGGTGTCCTCGGCTCGGTGGTGGCAGGCAAGATGTCCATCCTCGCAGATACAAGCCATAGTGACAGTCCAGGCGCAGGAAATCTCATTGTGGCCACTGCAGGAGCCATCGTGATCGTGACCGCGTACCGGACGCTCACCGGAAGACGTCATGCTTGATACGTTCCCTGAAGCGCTTCGATAGCTGCACTATTCCGTTACCGAGAAGGTCCAACTTCCAACGGGTTATACTCTTGAGTGGCCCCTCAGCCGCTGCGGCTGCAAAGCCTGGGCGCCGTCGCTGGAATAGCGCATAGGGTGCCTCGACGCGGCCGGCTTTCGGTAGTAATAGCCGCCCCCCTAAAGAACCCAATGCATTTTTCTGATTTCGACTTGAATCCACTGTTACTCCACGCTGTCAAAACCGAAGGTTATCTGGAAGCGACTCCAGTTCAAGAGCAAGCAATTCCTCTAGTTCTGCAAGGGCGTGATCTACTTGCTTGCGCCCAAACCGGTACGGGCAAAACTGCTGCGTTCGCTTTGCCAATTCTACACAATTTGACAGTCAGCGACGCGCAAGGCAGCACGCCGGGGCGCCCGCGCGTACTGGTACTCACCCCCACTCGAGAATTGGCAGCGCAAATCGGTGAGAGTTTTGCAACCTACGGGCGGCATCTCACGGTGCACGGCACGGTAATCTTCGGCGGCGTCAACATCAGCAATCAGATCGCGGCGCTAAGGCGCTCGATCGACGTCGTCGTCGCAACACCGGGGCGTTTGCTAGATCTGCTCCGACAAAATCGAATATCGCTCGGTGCCGTCGAGGTATTGGTACTCGATGAAGCGGACCGGATGTTGGACATGGGCTTTCTGCCAGACGTGAGCCGTGTGATTGCAGCTTGTCCGAAGCAGCGCCAGACGCTGTTATTCTCAGCCACAATGCCGGCGGCGATCCGCGGTTTGGCGCGTGAGATTCTGCACGATCCGGCCCGAATCCAGATTGCTTCCGAGGCGGCGCCACCCGACCGTATCGATCAATCGGTCTTCTACGTCGCCAAAGCGCAGAAACGCGCGTTGCTCGAGCATTTGTTGCAGAATGACGCCGTCGAGCGAGCCATCGTGTTTACGCGAACGAAGCACGGCGCCAACCGGGTTGCAGAGCAGCTTCAGCGGGCACACATCGACGCGGATGCCATTCACGGCAACAAATCTCAGTCGGCGCGGGAACGAGCGCTTGGAGCGTTTCGAAGCGGGGAAATGCGCGTGCTCGTGGCAACCGACATAGCGGCACGCGGAATCGATGTTCACGGGATATCGCACGTAATCAACTACGATATACCGAATGAACCGGAAAGCTACGTGCATCGAATCGGCCGCACCGCGCGCGCCGGCGCCGCCGGTGTCGCCTGGGCATTTTGTGACTCGGAAGAGTCGGCATTCCTCGCTGACATTCAACGATTGATTCGGCAGCCCATCCCGGTCAATCAGGCCCATCCGTTTCACGATTTCCGGAGTCCGAGTTCGACCCCGCGCAAAGTCCTCCCAGTCTCCCGTAGACCGGTAGACAACCGGCCTGCGACTCCCGCCAGGTGTGGCCCGGGCCGTGTTCCAGGAAATAGCGGACCATCTTCGCGGTGTCGCTCTGAGGCTGGGTGAGCTCGCGCACAAACACCGGGGTCCAAAGCACCGCCAAGGCCGCGAGGCTGAGCAAGAGCCAATTGCGAAAACGGCCGCGAGGCCGTTCTTGTGGTGCGGCCGTCCCGGCTGCCTGTGCAGGCGAGACGCCTGCACCACAACTCGCGCCGAGCATCCCGCGGCGGACCCTGGCCAATGCGCCGCCCGCCATCGCCAGGACGCCCATGACGCCCAGCGCCGGAATATAGGCGACGTTGGTTTGGATCGGCAGGGAAACGGCCGCCACGGCCAACGGCAGGCAGCCCCAGCGGCCGGCCGCCACTGCGGCGAAGAGCACCGTGGCCAACAGCGTCGGCAGGATCTGCACGTCGGCAGGCCATGTCGAGACGAGCAATCCGAAATCCAGAAAGCGAAGATAGAACATCATCGCGGTGGCAGCGACGAAGATGCCCGGCCGGCCGGAACACCGCCCCACGGCCAGCACAACGCCAATGGCCGAGGCGAGCGCGATCAGGCCGGCGGAAACCGCCATGCTGCCCCGCGCAGCCGCTGAGCGCGGTAAAGAGGAGCTAACAAATAGAAATACATCGGCCCGAGATTGGTGAAGCAGTGATGCGAGCAAATGCCGGTGAGCTGGCAATCGTGAACGACGTGCCAGGCGGCCATTTCCGTCAAGGCGTCGTCGCCTGCCGGCAGAATCGGCGGCCAGAGCGAGGTCTGCGCGACCACGATCATCAGGACCGGAGGAAGGCCCGTCAGCAGGCATGCTGCTGTGGCGAAGTTCGAAAGGCGCGGCAATCGCATCGATGGTGTGGCCCGAAAGGCTGGATGAAGCTGATGAATATTGGTTACCCCTCCCCGCGTCGCGTCGCGGCCTACAGTCCTTCCACGAGCACCTCGCTGAGTGCGGGCAACGCGCGGACGCTGCCGCCATAGATCGTCTGCTCGAACCGGTCCGCGGCATCCAAGAGGCAATCGACCACCTCCTGGCAGCGAACGGCCACGTCGTTGACTTCCCAGAAATCGTCCGGCTTGGCGTAC
>CAWEUH010000033.1:0-54768 GCA_963811985.1 uncultured delta proteobacterium | reverse complement strand
AACAGCTGACAATCAGGTTGCAGAGCGAGGACTGCCGGCATGCGCCGAAGCAGCGCTTCTGTAACGTCCTTGCCAGACGGGTCGCGTCGATCCTCCGACGTGGTGCCGTCGATACTGACGGTCAGCTCGAGCTGTTCGCGCCGCACGAAGTCGAGCGCGTGCTCATCGAGCAAGAGCGTATTGGTAGGGGTATTGACGCGAAGGCTGCGCCCGCGCATCGCAGATTTCGCTCCGCGCACCGCCCGGTCCATCAGCGCCTGCTCGAGAAATGGCTCACCGCCGTAAAACGAAAGCACCGGTTCTTGTACCGCGTTCTGGCCAAACCAAGCGATTGCCGCGTCAATGACGTCCGGCGACATGCGACGCGCACTATGCTTCTCGACTTGGCAATACGTGCAGCGCAGGTTGCAGCGTTCAGTGACGACTAGGGTCAAGGATCGCATGGAAGCCGACATGCCGAGCACGTCCGTGAACTGTGCCAGATCTGTGCCATTGCGCAAAAATGTGGCAGCCATGCCGGGCACGTGACCGGGGGCGGTTGGCCGCGGTCTTCGCGAACGCCGTTGATGACAGTATGAATTCTGCTCGATCCGCAGTCTCAAGTGTGTGTCTGACCCGTTGAACCGGGTGAGCACGGAGCTTGCTTGTAGCCCTGGCCCACGCATTTGCGATTGCATCACTCCGACGTGGAACCATTACCAGGCAACCCAATGACAATCCCTCGCGCCCTTGTCCTGTGCTTACTCGTTCAACCCGCTTGCAGTGGCACAAGTGATGGCACTGCGGGCGCGGGCGGTCAATCTGGCGCATCGACGGGCGGCAGCTCGGAAAATGGCGGCGCTATTGCCAATGGGGGTACGCAGACGACCGGCGGCATTAATGGCAGCGGGGGCGGTGCGAGTGGCAACAAATCGGCGGGTGAGACCTGCTCGCAAAACAGCGAGTGCAGTTCGGGCCTGTTGTGCTGTTACCCCTGCGGAACCGCCGGGTGCACCAACCAATGCATGCAGCCTGCGGCCAACGGGATCTGCCCGTTGCATGCGTAGTAGACTTCATTGAGTTGAATTGGAATGCCGATCCAGTTCCCCCACCTAGATCGACGCAAGTACTTCCTTCCGTATGTGCCATTGGCACACGGCGGCCGAAGCATAGCCTCTAGGCGATGCCTAGATTTTAGCAGAAATCCGCGACCCGAACGATTGGCATGACGCTTGCGTTATGCTCTCACCATGTCGAATGTGCCAAAGGTCGAACGTTTCTTCTGGTTGGTTTGCACAACCGTTCACATCATCGCCTGCAGCGGGCAACCGGGCACGGGTGGCTCATCGGACGCCAGCGGCGGCTACGCGAGTGACGCCGCCACTGGCGGACAGGGCGGAGCGAACACGGGCACTGGTGGGAGCACCGTTATTTTGCCGTTGACGTTTGCTTGCGGGCCCTCCACATCGTGTCAAATCGGTCAATTTTGCGTTTCCAAGATTGGCGGCACCATCGGGAGCACCACTTCGTACAGCTGCCAGACCTTCACCGGTAGTTGTTCGACGTGCGACTGTCTTTGCCCCGTGCACGCTCCCGGAAACCCCGGACCAGGGTGCCCTGGATACAGCGTGTGTAGCTGCAGTGAATCGTCGTCAGGCAGTTTCTTGAGCTGTACTGGGGATTGAGTCGTAACGGGGTCAGAAGCGCGCCCGTCAGGAAGTGCCACGTTGAACTTGCGTGGGGGGAGTTGTGCGCCTAACGGGCCGACACCGCAAGAATGGATTGGAAAACGACAACAATTGCAAATTCGATGACGGAAACGTATCACCGATGCCACTGCTGAACTGAGTGGAAACGGATGCGGAATTGGGTGCTGGCTCAGGCTGACGCAGCACGAGCGGCACCGGATTATGCTTCAGCAAAGCCATGGCCGGCCTACGGGATGTAACTAGAAACGCTCCCAGAATCGCCGAATTGTGGAGGACCAAAATGCGAGCAGTGACATTTACAAGCAGGCTCATTCTAGTCGCGCCCCTTGGCCTTTTCTTGGGCTGTAGCGGCGATACCGGCGGAACCACTCCTTCAGAGGTAGGGGGCAATTCCAACGTCACAAGTGGTGGCGGTAGTGTCTCTACGGGCGGGATCACCTCAACTGGAGGGGTCGCCACGGGCGGCACCATTGCAAGCGCCACGGGCGGCACCATCGCAAGCGCTACGGGCGGCACCATTGCAAGTGCCACGGGTGGCACCATCGCAAGCGCCACGGGTGGCACCGTCGCAAGCGCCACGGGTGGCACCAAGGGGAGCGCCACGGGCGGCACCACCGCGAGTGCCACGGGCGGCACCACTGCCGCGGGCGGCGGCACTGGAAAAGCCACGGGTGGCACCACTGCAAGCGCGACGGGCGGCACCAAGACTTCGGGTGGTACTGGCAGCGCCACGGGCGGCACTACCGGTACTGCTGGCAGCACCGGCGGGTATCCTATTGGAAATCCCGCGGTTCCAAGCACCGGCTGTGGCAAGGCTCTCTCGACGACGACGTTCAAGAGCGGCGCCAACACCACCTACACGATGACCAGTGCCACCCTCAGTCGGGAATACATCATGTACATCCCGAGCAGTTACGACGCGAACAAGCCGTATCGATTGATCTTCAACTTTCATTGCATGGGATCGAGCGACACCCAATGCGCCAACAACGACGGGTATTACTGGCTCAAGGCGCAGGATACCGGAAATACCACCATCTTCGTTGCGCCCCAAGGATACACGGATTCAATGCCCTGGAGGAGCGACGACAAGGACCATACGTTCTTCGACGATATGCTCGCGCTGTTCAAATCGAACCTGTGCATCGACGTATCGCGCGTCTTCGCGATCGGATTCAGCTTCGGAGGGATGGAAACCTATAGCCTCTCGGTGGACCACCAGAAGGATCTTCGCGCGGCCGTGGGAATCGCCCCTGCCAACTACAACATCTACATACCAACCAAGACCCACGAGCCCATCGCGTGGATGCAGACGACCGGCATGAGCGACACCACGTGTCCATGGGTCAACGGGACCAGCACGACCCAAGGCTCGAAGTATATCGCCATCGAGCATGGCACCGATAACGGGTGTACCGTGCCAAATCCCATCCCGACCTGGACCTCAGGCAACCACCTGTGCGTGGATTTCACAGGGTGCAAGGAGGGCTATCCCACCAAGATCTGCACCTTCAACGGGCCGCATACGGACGTCTCCACTGAATCCGGCACCAACTGGATTCCGACCGAGGCCTGGAAGTTCATAACGCAGTTCTAGTTCCGACTCAGTGAACCTCAGAAATGGGCGCGACGGCCACAAGCTGACGCGCCTGTTTCGTATCTGGCCTTGCTACCGAGAAGCCATCAGGAATTCGCCGTTTGAGAAAATAGACGGCACAGACGCCGGCAAGACTTGATGCCCTCCCCATCATAGTAGAGACGCAGACCGCGTCGGCGCGACGACGATGCATGGCGAGCGCTCCACCTCGCGGTCTAGCCCGAAAACATTCGCTCCACGCGTCACCGGTCGGTGGCACATACGCACATACTCCCCCTGCCCACGCCTACGCACGTGATCGAAATACGTTTCACCCTGTCAGGTACCGACTTTTCGCCTGGGTCACCACAAAATACGACTGTACTTGTACCACCGGATCCGCTGGCAGCACCTGGGGCTGCACCCTCTGAAACCACCGCCGACTGAAGCCGACGGGTTGGGCCTGAGGCACTACACGGTCACCTCAGCTTTGCGGCGGGTGCCACCTGCCCGAAGCCCCTTGCTCTCAAGGCCGCAGTGCTGATCCCAATTGAAGTTCGCCGGGGTTCACGAGCACGTCCAAGTACTCGTGCTGCTACCGCATGTGCAATTAAACGTGGTGCTGGAGATGCTGGTCGCGTTCGTCAGCGCGCAATCGCTGTCTACCGTCGGCTGACACGTAAATCCAACAGGCTGGCTGACAATGCCAATTGGACAGGCGGGCAGTGTTCCAGACATACATAACCAATTTCCGGATGTGCAAGTACAATCATAAGTACTAGTTCCGGCACCAGTCACGTTGACGTCAAGTGAGCACTGGGTGCCCGCCGGAGATGATGCGCACGACGTGCCGACCGGATCGGTTTGCACCAACAATGGGCAAGCAGCAACGGACGATGCTCCGCCGGTCCCCGCGAGTCCTCCAGTCGCCGCGAGCCCACCGGTAGCCGGCATACCGCCAGTTGGAGGCGCGCCACCCGTTGCAGGTTCGCCGCCCGTTGCAGGCATGCCGCCGGTTGGAAGCGCTCCGCCCGTTGCGGGGGGTACGCTAGTTGTTCCGCCCGTGGCCATAGCACCTCCGGTAGCTGGAACGGCAGTGGCTCCACCGGTGGCTTTGGCACCTCCAGTCGCAGCTGCCTTGCCGCCGGTCGCGATTGCTCCACCAGTGGCCTTGGCACCCCCAGTCGCAGCTGCCTTGCCGCCGGTGGCGAGTGCTCCGCCCGTGGCGAACGCTCCACCCGTGGCCTTGGCACCTCCAGTGGCACCTGCCTTGCCGCCGGTGGCGAACGCGCCGCCGGTGGCTTTGCCGCCGCCAGTCGCTAGAACTGCAGTCGCTCCGCCGGTCGCGGTGAAAACGCCACCCGTGTTGACAGCACCGCCTGTGCTCTTTGCGCCAGCACCGTTGATGGTGCCACCCACTCCAGGTGACCCGCCTGTCGTGCCGCTGTGACCACCAGTATGAGCAACACTGCCGCCCCCGTTGCCGCCGATCGCACTCGAGTGACCGCCAGTCGCATTCGACGCGCCGCCCAAACCAGCGTCGCCGAAACCGCTGTTGTCATCGCTTGTACCGCAACCTGCGATCATAAACACCGCGGATGATAGTGCTAGCGTCCAAATGCTGCTGTTGACTCTTCTCGTCGTATAAGCTCGTAACATTGGAGTGGGTCCTTCCCTGACAGACGTCGGGCGTCGCTACAGGCGTCTCCCAGAACGTCCAACGCTCTATCAAGCGGAAATGTGCCTTTGTCCAGCGACTAATGCACGCCCTGCGCAATGGGCCGCAAAATCCCTACAGTTCGGCGCTAATGTTTGCGGCAAGTCGGAACCTGAAGCCCCGGTCCCGGCGGAACCTCGCAGGTGCGACTTCGAATACAGCCGGGCGCGAAGCAACCCCCCAGCATGTCGCCGCATGCGGCGCTGGGGTACCCCGGGCGTGACCGCTCGGGGTGCTGCCTCCCATGACCGGATGGGCACGGAGTCACAGCGTCTGAACGAAAAATCATTCGGCACCCAGAGTGATTGAGCGAAAAAGGCACGAATCCGCCACGTGAACTCAGACGGCGACGCAGCGGCAGGGGCCGCAAGGCCCATCACTTGCGTGAAATCGCGCGGCTAGAGGGCGACTCTTCCGACAGCAAAACCCAAGCAATCACTAACAATGCGACAATGCCGATTAGCGACGCAAGATGAATGGGCGCCTGTCGCGAGACCACAAAATCGGTAAGCCACGGTTCCTCGGCGCGCGGCGCAATGATCGCAAAGTTAGCGGGTGCCACATCCGACACGTTGAACCCGAAAGCGTGTCTCGCGTGTGAGCGCGATGTTTCGCCATCGATTCTGAAATGATCGACAACGAGCCGGCTCCGTTCGATTGTTTCGAGTCCGCATGTCTTGTCGGCGCAGCAAAAACGCGGAACCCCCGAGCCGGGAGTTCCGCGTTGGCTTCACGAAACGATTGGATGTTTCGAACGTGTATCAGAAGTCCATGTCGCCCATGCCACCCATACCGCCCATGCCACCCATGCCACCCATGCCGCCCATGCCACCCATGCCGCCGCCCATGTCGGCACCGGCTCCGGCTTTTGCAGCGGGCTTCGGCTTTTCCGCGACCATCGCCTGAGTGGTCAGAATCAAACCCGCGACGCTGGCAGCATTCTCAAGCGCCGCGCGCACGACCTTGGTGGGATCGATGACACCGGCCTTGACCAAGTCACGAAAGTCGTCAGCAACGGCATCATAACCATAGGCGCCCTTGTTCTCGCGAATCTTGTTCACTACCACCGAACCGTCGCGGCCCGCATTGGATGCGATCAGTCGCAAGGGTTCCTCGAGGGCTTTCTTCAGCAGCTTGACGCCCACCGCCTGCTCGCCACTGAGCTTGAGAGCATCGAGCGCTGACTCGCAGCGAAGCAGCGCCACGCCACCGCCCGGCACGATGCCTTCTTCGGAAGCAGCCCGCGTTGCGTGCATGGCATCATCGACGCGGTCCTTGCGCTCTTTCATCTCGACTTCACTGGGCGCGCCGACTTTGATGACGGCAACGCCGCCGGCAAGCTTCGCCAGACGTTCCTGCAGCTTTTCCTTGTCGTAGTCGCTCTTGGTGTCGTCGATCTGGCGGCGGATCTGGTCGCAGCGGCCCTTGATGGCGTCTTTGCTGCCAGCGCCGTCAACGAGCGTGGTATTGTCCTTGTCAATCTCGACGCGCTTGGCGCGCCCGAGGTCCTTGACCGTGACGTTCTCGAGTTTAATGCCCAGGTCCTCGCTGATGACCTGACCACCCGTCAAGATCGCGATATCCTTCAGCATTTCCTTGCGCCGATCGCCAAAACCCGGTGCCTTGACCGCGGCGCATTTCAACGTGCCGCGCAGACGGTTGACGACCAAAGCCGCAAGCGCTTCCCCGTCAACGTCTTCAGCGATGATCAGGATCGGCCGCTGCTCGCGCGCCGTGGCTTCCAGCACGGGCACCAAGTCGCGCATGATACTGATCTTCTTCTCGGAAATCAGAATGTACGGATCTTCGAGCGCGCATTCCATGGCTTCGGGATCCGTCACGAAATAGGGAGACAAGTAGCCGCGGTCGAATTGCATGCCTTCGACGACCTCGAGCTGTGTGTCCAAGCCCTTGGCCTCTTCGACGGTGATGACGCCTTCCTTGCCGACCTTGTTCATCGCGTCCGCGAGCATCTTGCCAAT
The DNA here is from genome assembly GCA_963811985.1 of uncultured delta proteobacterium. Lineage (GTDB taxonomy): Bacteria > Myxococcota_A > Polyangia > Polyangiales > Polyangiaceae > FEN-1139. The sequence continues at coordinate 47,805 of CAWEUH010000033.1, read as the reverse complement.
CGCTTCGTCGCCGTTGGCACTGACCGTGCCCACTTGCTCGATTTCCTTCGGATCGTCAATCGGCTTACTCATTTTCTTGAGCGCGCCTACGGCTGCCACGACGCCCGCGTCGATACCGCGCTTGAGCTCCATGGGGCTGTGCCCGGCAGCCACGAGTTTCATACCTTCGCGGCAAATGGCTTGCGCCAGAACCGTGGCGGTCGTCGTGCCGTCGCCGGCCGTGCTGGCGGTCTTCGAAGCCACTTCGCGCACCATTTGAGCGCCCATGTTCTCGAACTTGTCGCTCAATTCGATTTCCTTGGCGACGGTCACGCCGTCTTTGGTCACCTTGGGCGCGCCCCAACTCTTTTCGATCAAGACGTTGTGACCCTTAGGGCCGAGCGTGACTTTGACGGCATCCGCCAAAGTATCGACGCCCTTGAGAATCTTATTTTGCGCCGATGTATCGTATATGATCATTTTTGCTGACATTGTCGTTGGCTCCTCGTCACACGGGGCTTAGTTGCCGTCAATCACGGCAAGCACATCGTCTTCCTTCAAAATGAGGCGGTCTTCTCCCTCAATCTTCACCTCTGTGCCGCTGTATTTGCCGAACAGAATCTTGTTGCCGACTTGGACATCGAGCGGCCTAAGCTTGCCGTCTTCGAGTAGCTTGCCGTTGCCGACAGCCAGCACTTCACCCGAGATGGGTTTCTCTTTGGCCGTATCAGGAATGATGATGCCGCCTTTGGTCGTCGTCTCTTCGGCGAGACGCTTGACGACGATGCGGTCATGAAGTGGACGAATCTTCATTGGAATTGCCTCCACGTGGATTAGAGTTCCCGAGCTTGCCCCGACACACCGGTGCACGGCGGCCTCCGGGAACGCGAGCGCAAGTTAAGTTCCCTCCCGGGCGCGTCAAGGGAGAGCTTTTAGCCAGGGCTCACGATTGCTGCCAAATGGGGACTTTCTGGCTGTTTTTACGGCACGAATAGCCGCTGCACGGCGACCAAAGCGCTCGTCTGGGCCACCCGAGGGATCTGGGCCGGCCAATGCATCAGTTAAGACAGTGACGGGTTTCGGGGGCATGCAGACACAGCAATCAAATTGGCGGCGGTCCGTTTGGAGGAGTGCTCGATGCAAACGTCCTTACTTGGAGTGTCGGTTGGCGACCTTAACGCACGAAACACATCGATCTTGGGTGAAGTCTTGAATACGCCGTCGTTTGGGCCGAAGCCCAAACGACCAACGCAATCGAGAAAACCAGAACGAACGCACCGATCGCCAATGAGAAGCAAACGCATGAGGCATCGGCGTTTCAGGTCGGGATGGCAAATATGTATTCGGAGGCTGGGAGGAAGTCCCATTACTGCGTTGGTCGTTATCTTGAGCATCGGCTGCAGCGGCGTGAACAGGCTTCCGGGGATTGACACGGGCGGCTCCGCGGCGACCGTTGGCGGAAGCAGCGGCAACGGCACCACTATGGGCGGCAGCAATGGCACTTTGGGCGGTATTCAGGCAAGCGGCGGCAGTGGCGCGACGCTTGGGGGCAGCGGCGTGACATTCGGTGGCAGCCAGGCAGGTGGCAGCACCGGCGGCGTCAATTTTTGTCCGACTGGTGTGAGTACGAGCGGGGGCGTCAATGCAACCGGGGGTACGCCAGCGGCGGCAACGGGCTGCGGCGACGGCATTCTGCTCTACAAGATGGAGGAGTGCGACGACGGCAACCTGCAATCAGGCGATGGCTGTTCGAGCACGTGCAAAATCGAACCCGGTTGGACTTGTGACGTGCCGGGGCGTCCGTGCCGGCTTCCCAACTGCGGAAACGGTCTCATCGAGAGCCCCGAGACTTGCGACGATTTCAACGACGTCGGCGGCGACGGTTGCTCTGCTCAATGCACGGTTGAAAACGGGTGGGTCTGCGCACCCTCCGGCCTCACTGCGTGGAACTGCTACCACGCGCGCTGCGGCGACGGCCGCGTCAACAACCTGCCATACGTTGACGCGACCGGTAGAGCCCTGCAAGAGACCTGCGACGACGGCAACGATCAGCCGGGCGACGGCTGTTCGGATCAGTGCACGATCGAAAATGGCTGGGTCTGCACGCGACCCTCGGGGATCGGTCAACACTTGGGTCCCTTGAGCCGCCTGTACGTCGTCGAGGACTTCATGCCTCCCTGCCTAAAGATCGTCTGCGGCGATGGAATCATCGAGGCCAACGAACAGTGCGACGACGGCAATGCAGCGTCGGGTGACGGTTGCTCGACGAACTGCGAGCTTGAACCGGACTTTGATTGCATCACGGCGGGCCAGCCGTGCATTGCCATCATTTGTGGTGACGGCATTATTGAGCCGCCGGAGACCTGCGACGACGGCAACGCGCAGCCAGGCGACGGCTGTGACCAGAATTGCCAATACGACGACACTGGACTCATCTGCGATCCGCCGGGACAACCTTGTCACGCGCCAGTCTGCGGCGACGGTATATCCTTGGCCCCCGAAGAATGCGACGACGGCAATACGGCGTCGGGTGACGGCTGCACGTCGGACTGCAAACTTGAACCGGGCTATGCGTGCGATCCCGAAGGGGCGCCCTGCCACATAGTTCGATGCGGCGATGGCATTCTCGACGGCATCGAAAGGGTTTATTACAACGACGCAGGAACGCCCCAGACCGATACCTGCGACGATGGAAACACAGTGTCCGGCGATGGCTGCTCGAGCATTTGCAGAATCGAAGCCGGTTGGACCTGCGACACTCCCGGCGAGGCGTGCCGTCCGCCGACCTGCGGCAATGGTCGGTACGAAGCGCCGGAACAGTGCGATGACGGCAATACCCAAGCAGGCGACGGTTGCTCGGCAACCTGCACGCTGGAACCCGGCTATTCTTGCGCCAAGCTCGGCGCTGCGTGCCAAGCGCTGTGCGGCAACGGCAAGCTCGAGGAGTTCGGGGTGCCCTGCAGTGCGACTTGGTACGAAGAATGCGACGACGGCAATACGCAAGCCGGTGATGGTTGCGCGCCCAACTGCAAGCTTGAACCCGGTTGGGAATGCGGCGTGCCCGCAACCCCGTGCTGGTCGACTTAGAGCAACCCGGTGGTATGCCCGATGCTACGCCGTAGCACTCTCGGTGGCTTTGCGGCGTTCCGCAAGTTGCTGCCTGATCGGCTCGACCAACATGGCTGGCACTGGATCGTAGCGGGCAAATTCCATGGTGAAGGTGCCCGCGCCTTGCGTCATGCTGCGAAGATCCGTCGAGTAACGGAAGATTTCCGATTGCGGGATTTCCGCATGCACGGTCTGCACATCACCGTTGGCATCCATGCCGAGTATGCGACCGCGACGTGAGTTCAAGTCGCTCGTTATGGCGCCGACATAGTCAGCCAGTACGGTGATCTTCAGGCGCATGATCGGTTCGAGCAACGTCGTGCCGGACAGCTCCAGACATTTCCTGAAACCAATGGCGCCCGCCATTTGAAACGCCATGTCCGAGGAGTTGACCGAATGGTACGTGCCGTCGTACAGCGATATGCGTAGGTCCACCACTGGATAACCGATCAACCCGCCGCGCTTCATGGTATCGCGGATCCCGGTTTCGACGGACGGGATGAACTTGCTCGGCACCACACCGCCCTTGATGTCGTTGACGAACTCGAAACCCGAGCCTATCGGCAAAGGCTCGGCCGTGATCCACACGTCGCCGAATTGACCGTGACCGCCGGTCTGCTTCTTGTGCCGCCCCTGCGCCTTGACCTTCTTGGTCAGCGTTTCGCGATACGCTACGTGCGGCAACCCCATCGTCAGCTGAATGCCATAACGATCGCGCAGACGCCCCGCAACGATTTCAAGATGGACTTCGCCCATTCCGGACAGGATGATTTCGTTGAACTCCGCATCCACGTGATGGTGAAGCGTCGGATCGGTTTGGGCCAATTTGCCGAGCGCAACCCCCAGTTTGTCCTGATCCTTGCGGGTCTCGGGGTGTACGGTTGCCGAGTGAACGGGGTTGGGGAACGCAATGGGTGCCAGCATCACCGGGCGATTCGGCGCGCACAAGGTGTCACCCGTTAGCGTGTGCTTCAGTTTGGGCGCCGCGACGACTTGACCTAGCGTTGCCTCCGTCAGTTCCTTGCGTTCCTTGCCTTGGAACCGAATCATGTGCCCCATTCGTTCGCGATCCTTTTGGCGCGGGTTGAGCAAGTCGTCGCCGGAGTGAATCGTGCCGTTAACGACCTTGATGAAGAAAAGCTCGCCCACGCCCGGGTCGCTCGTTACGCGGAATATTTGGCAAATCGGCGGCTGGTCGGCACCCAGCTTGATCTCCACGCTCGGTTCGCCCTCCGCTTGCGCGGGCGGCGGCAGGTTCACGGGCGACGGCATCAGGCGGCACATTGTGTCGAGCAGCAGCGACGGGCCTTGCGGTGGCACGGCAGTGCCGCCGATGACCGGAATGACTTCGCGTGACGCGATCGCCTTGATGAGATGCGGCAGGATCTCATCCTTGGTGACGCTTTCGCCCGATGCGATCTTCTCGAACAAAGCGTCATCCTGACCCGCGACTTCTTCCCACAGTGACTGTTGGGCCAGGTCCGCCTCTTCCTTCTGCTCGGCCGGAATGGGAATTTCCTTGGGTTTGTCGCCCAATGACGTCGCGCGCAACTCGACGATATCGATCGCTCCCTCGACGGCGGAGCCCGACATGATGGGCAGGGCCACCGGATAGGCCTTCTTGGTCAGCGTGTTTCGAATGCTGGCCACCGCGCGATCAAAATCCGCATTCTCCTTGTCGAGCTTGTTGACGAAGATCAACATCGGCTTGTTGAACTGAACCGCGAGTTCGTAGAACTGCCGCGTGGGGACGTCAACTCCCGTGGTCGCGTCAACGACGAGCACGCAAATATCCATGACCGAGAGCGGCGCAATGGCAGATCCGATGAAATCAACACCACCGGGCGCATCCGCCACCGTGATTTCATGGCCGTCCCAGACCAGACTTTGAATCTTCGAGAAGACCGACGAGCGCCGCTTGATCTCTTCAGGCTCGACGTCGAGCGTTTTACCGCCTTCGACTTGTTGCAGTACCTTAGCTCTGAAGAGCAGCGCTTCAGTCAGAACGGTCTTTCCGCATCCTGGGGCGCCTAGTAAAGTAAAGCTGCGCACTTTCTCCGGTACTGTCACGATTCATGCTCCCGAATTGTGTTGATGAGTCAAACCGCCGCTATGCACCGCAGTGACGCCAAGCGCCAACCAATTGGGTCTAGTTCCACCGGCGAGGGCTGCAACCAACCCTCTGCCAGACATCCAAACCTGCTTGTCAACGGGCCAACGAGCCGTAATCACGCGCCCACATGGTACGGAGGGCGAACCCAACGACAAGTGGTAAATGAAAAAAGCGCGATGACCCCTGCCAGCCCCCGCGAAGCCACCACAATTCGGCTAGATTTCCGCTGAAGCGTAAAGCTGCCTCCATACGGGCCGCTGTCGAATTCTTCGACCAACGCGGAAACCTCTTCGCTCACCGCCCGTCCACGATGCGCGGGTCCCAGGTCAGCGCCGCGCGCGCCATCGGCCGAATGACCACCTGACCGTCGCGAACCGCCAGGCGGTGACGCGGTGGAAAAAGGCATGTCGAAATGGTCTGGGCGTCTCGAAGCCAATAGCGACATCCCTTCGCCGCAGACTTCGATGGACCCTAGCCCGGTGTCGTCGTCATCTTTGTGATTGGCGCGGTCGCGTGTTATTCTTGAACAAATTGGCTTGTTGCGGGCCCACGCTAAGGGAGGATAGAGTGATGAGTCTTCAAAGCTGTTTGGCGACCGTGTTGCTTACTTTTCTGGGCGTCGGCTGTGGCAGCGATGACAAAAAGTCGAGCGTTGGCGACGCAGTGAGTTCCTGCAACGCCTATTGCGATAAGGCGGGCACTAGTTGCGCCAGCGAGGATGCCGGAGCGCTTTTCGAGGACGCAACGGACTGCAAACACGGCGAGTGCGAGGGCATACCGACGGCTTCAGAGTGCCAAGCTCCGATCAAAGCCTATTTCGACTGCCTCAACAAGACGGCGGATCCCTGCAATTTGGCAGCCTGCTCGGACGAATTCTACGCAGAGCCAATAAGCTGCCAGTAGTGCGGCGACTACGGTACCGCCTCTGCGACCGCGTCTTACGATTCGAATGCGCGCACGAGGCGACGCGGCGGTTAGTTGCCCGTTACGCTTGCCGTCGTGAAATCAATACTTCCCGTGCCACCCCCTGCCTCCACAGCGATGCTGACCTCAACCATTTTTCCCAGTTGCATGCCTAAACTAGTCCATTTGGCGAAATGCTCCGAGATGGAAATGTGCCCGCAATGGCGGCTAGTTTGCTGGACACTGTAGAGCCTTGTGGTCGTTGGTCCTGTTCCGGTCATCTCGGAGACATCGACGTCGTACGTACCCCCATCAACTTGGATGGTGCCCAACGTGGAAACAGCACTAAGAATTGCCGGTGAAGCGTCGAACGAGTCTTCGATGATATAGAATTCAACGTTGGGTGTTTCCGTCCGCCCGTAAACTCCGATATACGAGTAGCCGCCTGCGCCTCCGGTTTTCGTTTCGGCGAAATCCGCGGAGAAAACCCCGAGTTGCTGGTAAGTTTGAGTCCCATCAAATACCAGGCCGACTCGCGCCAAGAAGTCTCCAGAATTGTCCCAGTTGGCGCTGAATGCACCACCAGCACCACTATACGTGGTCAGGCAACCCGTAGTCTGAGCCGACCAGAGTTGCCATTCGAAGTTGCCGTAACTGCCCGAGTTGTTCTGGTTGCAATGCCGGATGGCGCCACTCAAGGTGGCAGCCGTTGAGCAAGGATCGCTTGTCGTCGTACTGGCCGTGCTAGCACCGCCCGTCGCGGCTCCGCCGGTACCCGCACCGCCCGCTGCAGTGCCGCCGGCTGCCGACTTGCCGCCCGTTGCGGCTCCGCCACTTGCCGACTTGCCACCCGTCGCGGCTCCGCCCATCGCAACGCCGCCAGTTGCCGACTTGCCACCCGTCGTGGCTCCGCCCATCGCAGTGCCACCAGTTGCCGACTTGCCACCCGTCGTGGCTCCGCCCATCGCAGCACCGCCACTTGCCGACTTGCCGCCAGTTGCGGTACCACCCGTCGAGTTACTTCCCGTGTTGCCCGAGCTGCTCCCTCCAGTGGCCTGGGTTCCGCCAAGTGATGTGGTCGGGTTGACGGCATTGCTAGTCCCGCCACTTTCGTTGGCGACCGTGCCTCCAGTAGGGTGACCGGTGTTTCCGCCAGGCGTGAATGTGCTGCCACTAGAACCACCACTTTGGACCGGCCCATTGCCTCCCGCCTGACTCACACTGGTGGCACCGCCTGTGGCAACCACGGTCGAGTGGGAGCCATTGTCCGTTGACCCGCCGCAACTCGCGATTCCGAAAGCAACACCGAGAACAAAAGTTTGAAGTAGTTTCGTACGCACGGACACCTCCAACCAAGTGTTGTGTTTACTATAGCACTATCCGAATTTCCTTGGGCATTCGCCCAATCCCAAAATCGCTCTTGAGGCGAATCGGACCGGAAGAGTGCGGGCGGGCGCACTTTTGCTACTCACACCTCCAGCAACATCCGCGCGGGCTGCTCGATGAAATCTTTGACTAACCGCAGGAACGTCACGGCTTCGCGCCCGTCCACGATGCGGTGGTCATACGTCAAAGCGACGTACATCATCGGTCGAATCACGACCTGACCCTCGCGCACCACGGGGCGATCTTGTATGGCATGCAACCCCAGAATCCCGCTTTGCGGTGGGTTGATGATCGGCGTCGATAGCATGGAGCCGTAGACGCCGCCGTTGCTGATCGTGAACGTGCCGCCCGTGAGTTCTTCGAGCTCTAGCTTATTGTCCTTGGCGCGCTTGCCAAAGTCCATAATTACGCGCTCGATTTCCGCAAGACCCAAGTGCTCTGCGTTGCGGATGATTGGAACGACCAAACCGCGCCCGCCGCCGACGGCGATGCCAATGTCGAAGTAATTCTTGTAAACGATTTCCGTTTCGCGCATCTCCGCGTTCAGTATCGGGATCTGCTTGAGTGCCTCGACGACCGCCTTCACAAAAAGCGACATGAACCCGAGCTTCACGCCGTATCGATTCTGGAAGCTTTCCTGGTAGCGGCCGCGCAGCTCCTGGACGACGGAAATGTCGATTTCGTTGAACGTCGTCAATAGCGCAGCGGTGTTCTTCGATCGAACCAATCGCTCGGCGATCGTCCTGCGAAATGGACTCAGCGGCACGACTTCTTCTTCCCGAGCCATCCGCGGGCGCGTCTCTTGAATCATGGCTTGAGACTCCGGACGAATCGGTGGCTCGATAGGCGAGGCGTCGACGGGGCGCGGCGAAGCGTCCGCCATTGCAGGGCCGGTCGCACGCGCTTCTCGCTCGGCGCGCGCGCGTCGCACTGACGGGCTAGCCCAGCCACCTGCCGCAACGGCCGCGGGAGCGGGCGCACCAGCGAGTTTGCTGGCACTGGCAGGTTCGTGGTTGCCATCGATCGCGTCTTGAGTCGGCATGGCTTCTCGATGGGCGAGCAATGCAACGACGGTTGCGGCACCAGACTCGGGGCTGGGCGCGGGAACCTGGGAAGCGCCTGCCGTGGCCTCTTCCATCAAACCGACCAAGTCTTTGACGTGCGCCTGTGCACCCTTGTCAAGCAAGACACTTTGAAGTCTGCCGCGCGACGGCGCCAAGAGTTCCACGGTTACCTTGTCGGTCTCGATAACGACGACGGGTTCATCGCGTTCAACCAAGTCGCCGACTTGCTTTAGCCAGTCGCCAATCGTAACTTCCGTTATTGACTCGCCTACTTCAGGGACTCGAAGCTCAATGGTCATTGCTGATTATCTCCCGCGCAGACTTGGCGTGTCACCGCCAGCGGGCCGCGGTGGCAAAATGTACCGCAACCATTCATTGCCTTCATAGCGAAAAAGCCTTGTCAAGCGACTCTTCCTCTTCCAGACGGTGGCTGCTGGCAGACCCGGTAGCAGGACTAGCAGACTCCGCGCGCGCAATGCACGTCAAGGGATGCCGCGCGAACAGCCGAGCCCCGAAGCGAGCCCGCAAATGCCGCCAAGCCCCCATGTTTTCCGGTTCCTCTTGGAACCAGATAACCTGGGTGCCTTCAACGAATGGGTCAAGGGCTGCCCGCAGGTGCTCGTCGGGCAACGGATAGAATTGCTCGACCCTAACGATGGCAACGTCCTGCCGTTTCAGCTCTTCCCGGTGTTGAGCGAGCGTGTAGTAGACCTTTCCGCTGCAAAGCAGAACACGCCGTACACCGCGGGGGTCAACTGAGTAAAATAGCGTGTCGGGCAGTACTCTCTGAAAACGGCCACTCGCAAGGGCGGCAAGGTCACTGGTTGCCTTCGGGTGCCGCAGCAGACTCTTGGGCGTGAACACAATCAGGGGCTTACGCCAACTGCGTAGCGCTTGACGCCGCAACAGGTGGAAGAACTGCGCCGGTGTGCTCGGCTGGCATATTTGAATATTCTCTTCGGCGGCCAGCAGTAACCAGCGTTCGATGCGGGCGCTCGAATGCTCGGGGCCCATGCCTTCGAACCCATGCGGCAAAAGCAACACAATGCCACTCAATTGCTTCCATTTGTCTTCGGCGCTCACGATGAATTGATCGATAATCACCTGGGCTGCGTTACAGAAGTCGCCGAATTGCGCCTCCCAGAGTACAAGAACGTCGGGGCTCTCCACGCTGTAGCCGTACTCGAAGCCAAGCACGCTGGCTTCGCTAAGCGAACTGTTGTAGATATCAAACGGCGCCTGCTCGGCACTCACGTGCATCAGAGGAACGTGTCGAGACCCCGTGTCAACGTCGTGCAAGACGGCGTGGCGGTGGCTGAATGTGCCGCGCTCGCTATCTTGCCCCGTGAGGCGCACAGCGGTGCCGTGGGAAACGAGCGAAGCAAAGGCAAGTGTTTCAGCAGCGCCCCAGTCGAGCTGGCGCTGTCCGCGAGCCATCTCGAGCCGTTGCTCGAGCACGCGCTGGATCTTTTTGTGAGGATGAAACCCCTGGGGGACCTGCGCCGCGGCTTCGAGTAGTGCCGACAGTTTGGTAGCATCTAGCGCCGTCTCTGGTTCGAGCGCCGATGCTTCGGGCCCGCCGCGATAGTGGCTCCAAACGTCATCCAATGAATCATAGGAGTGCACGAAATCGCTGCGGCGAGCTTCCTTCAACTCTTCTTCGAGCGTCGCGCGGCGTTCGACCGCGACTTGATCCGCTTCCTCACGCGTGACTTCGCCCAGCTCCAAGAGGTGTTCCAGGTACCCGTCGCGTACGCTTTTTCTACGACTGATGGCGGCGTACAGCAACGGTTGCGTGAACGCTGGCTCGTCGCCCTCGTTGTGGCCGTGTCGCCGGTAACCGTACATGTCGATGAACACGTCGCGCGCGAACCGGTTGCGAAAATCGACGGCCAATGACACGACTTGCGCAACGGCTTCGGGGTCCTCGCCGTTTACGTGGAAGACTGGAATGTCCAACATCCGCGCAACTGCCGTCGCGTACGTGCCGGAGCGCCCCTGTTGCGGCGGCGTCGTGAACCCGATTTGATTGTTGATGACGACGTGCAACGTGCCGCACGTCGTGTAAGCCTCAAGCTGCGCCAGGTTCAGCGTTTCCTGGACGATGCCCTCGCCGGCGAGCGCGGCGTCCCCGTGAATCAAGAGCGGCAGTTTTCCACGCGCCGCGTCCGCACCGCTACGATCTTGCCGGGCACGCACGCGACCGAGCACCACTGGGTTGACGAATTCGAGGTGGCTTGGGTTGAAACACAGCGACAGGTGAACCTGGCGGCCGCAGGCGGTGTAATGGTCGGATGTATAGCCCAGGTGATACTTCACGTCGCCGCTGCCGACGTAGAGTTCGGGATCGCGATCCTCGAACTCACGAAAGATATCGCGGGGCGATTTGCTCATGATGTTGGCGAGCACGTTCAATCGACCGCGGTGCGCCATGCCCATGATGATCTCATCAATCCCGAGATCGCCGGCGCGGTCGATGACGAACGTCAGGAGTGGAATCAGACTCTCGGAACCCTGTAGCGAGAATATCTTGGCGCCAAGGTACTTGGTTTGCAGAAATTCCTCGAACATCACGGCGTCCGTGAGCTTGGACAAGATCCGGATTTGCCCTTCGCGGCTGAGTCGAATGCGGTTCTCCGTGGACTCCATGCGTTCTTGAAGCCAATCGCGAATCTCGCGATCGGCGATATGCATGTACTCGACGCCAATTGATCGACAATACGTGTTGCGCAGCCTTTCCAGCACCTGCCGCAGCGTCAACACGTCCGGTCCGTGGATGGTCGTTGCCGAGAACTGCCGATCGAGATCCGTCGGTTTGAAGCCGTGGGTGCTCGGGTCAAGTTCCGCGGCTTCGGGTCGCGGTAGACCCAGCGGGTCCACCCGCGCAATCGCGTGGCCACGCTCACGGTACGCGCGCACCAACTGCGCGAGCCACTCTTGCTGCACGGCCGCGACCGATACGCTCGGCCTTGAAACCGGCGCCAGCTCGTCGCGCAGGCGCGTGCCGTTGGTGGCGCCGTTGAAGAGCCGGGCGGGAGCGAAGCTCGGGGCAAGCCGGAGATTCCGTGCCGCAGCGCCATCAACAGAACGCGACTCAAACCATTGGCGCCAGGCGTCAGGGACGCTGCGCGGGTCATTCAGGAACTCGACGTAGAGATTTTCGACGAACGCCAGATTGGACACATTGAAGGGGTAGTCGGAATTGGACATGAACAGATCACCGTAAACGTTGTGCCAGCCCGGCCGAATGGCTACCCCTGACTCTTGCGACGCGGCCGGGTGGCTTTAGCGGGCTCGGTCGCCTCGGGAACCCGCAAGTATCCTTGACGCAGGAAATTGTACATTTGTTGCAGTAGCACCTCCGCACTTTCTTCCGACAGCCCAAGGATGACGGCTTGGTACAGGAGTTCCTTGAACGCGCCGATGCTGAGGTAGGCCAAAACGCGCGGCTCGCCATCTGCAACGATGCCAAGCGCTTGCCCATCGCGCAGGCTCTCGGTGAGCAGTTGCACGACGGTTTCGTAGAAGGTGGCGATTTTGCGATCGAACTCCGGATCGACGCCAACCGCTCCGGTAAACAAGATCTTGGTCATCGTGCGCTCGGACAGGCTGGTTCGAACGATCGAGCGAATGTTCTCTTGAACCTGGTTAGCGACCGGTCGCGTCGGGTCGTCCGTGACGATGCGCTCGATGGCCATGGTGAGCTTAGCCGCGAAGCGATCGATGAGATCGGAAAAAACGGCGCGTTTGTCCTCGAAGTACAAGTAGAACGTGCCGCGCGCCACGCCGGCGGAAAGCACGATGTCGTCGATGGTCGCTTGATGGTAGCCACGCTTGGCAAACACGTCCCGTGCCGCCGTCAAGATCTGTAGACGACGCTCGTTTTTGGGAACTGTGTGATTTCGAGTCTTGCTGCGTCGCGCGGCCATGCTCCAAGCAGCGTACGTCGCCGACCGCCGGTTGGCGTCGCCATTCCTCCTGGTTCCGCGGTCTCCAGTACGCATATTTTGCGGCCATGCCACCACAAATGCAATAGCTGCGCATTTAGCACTTGCCAAATTGGACTCATGGATCGAATACTGACGTCACCGTCAGCAGGCGCAATGTGACAAGTAATCAGCAAATAAGCCATAAGGCATCGAAACATGACGAATTTGTCATAGGTATGGACGTCGGTTCCACTACCGTCAAAGCTGTCGTAATCGATCGCGACGGCGCGGTCGCGTGGAGCGACTACCAACGCCACCACACGCAACAGCCCGAGAAGGTCCTGGAGCTGCTCGAACGCATCCAGGCGGATCTCGATTGCCCCAATTCGGAGCAGACGAGGATTTTCCTGACCGGCTCGGGCGCCGCGCCGCTCATCGAGCCCACCGGCGGCAAATTCGTACAGGAAGTCAATGCGGTCGCGGCGGCCGTCGAAAAGCTGCACCCTGACGTCGGCAGCGTCGTCGAGCTCGGCGGGCAGGACGCCAAGATCATCATCTTCAAAGAAGATCCCAACACGGGCATGCGCACAGCCGTCGCCTCCATGAACGACAAGTGCGCTTCGGGCACCGGCGCGACCATCGACAAATGCTTCATCAAGGTCGGCGCCGATCCCTCGTTCGCGACCCAACTTAGGTTCAATCCTTTGAAGTTACATCACGTGGCCGCCAAATGCGGAGTGTTCGCGGAAACGGACATCGTCAACTTGGTCAAATCCGGATTCCGCAGGATGAGGTCCTCAATTCGCTTGCCGATGCCATCGTGATGCAGAACCTCAGCGTCCTAACTCGCGGCAACACGCTACGCTCGAAGGTTGCGCTGCTCGGCGGTCCGAATACATATCTGCCATTTTTGATCGATTGTTGGCGCCTGCGAATCCCCGAAACTTGGCGCGACCGCGGCTACACGCCACCCAGCGATGCACCGATTGAAAAGCTGGTCTTCGTGCCAGAAAACAGCCAACTTTACGCGGCTCTCGGCGCCGCCTACGTCGGCATGAGCGAGTCGAATCAAGCCGCATGCTTTCGCGGGGTCGAGCCGCTGCGCGAATTCATCAAGCATGGCCGGCGCGCGCGCCTCGGCGCGCAAGCGGGCCCGCCGCTCGCGGCGAACGTGGATGATCTCGAAACGTTCAAACGAAAATACGCCCAAGTTCCGTTCGTGCCGCCCGCGCTCGAGAGCGGCCGGGTCGTGCGCGCCGTCATTGGCCTGGACGGTGGCTCGACCTCGTCAAAAGCCGTGCTCGTCGATGAAGACGGCACACTCATCGCCAAGGCGTACCAACTTTCGAAAGGCAACCCGATCGCAGACACTCAGGAGCTGCTGGCCAAGCTCGACGAGCATGTGACCCGGCAGGGCGCCAGTTTGGATTGTTTGGGTTTTGGCGTCACTGGTTACGCCGGGGCGGTTCTAGAAGAATGCATGCTCGCCGACGTCAATATCGTCGAGACGGTAGCGCACATGGCAAGCGCCGTGCATTACTTCGGCGATGTTGACGTCGTCTGCGACATCGGCGGCCAAGACATCAAGGTGCTGTTCTTGAAGAACGGCGACATTCAGAACTTCAAGTTGTCGAATTCATGCAGCGCCGGCAATGGCATGCTCTTGCAAGCAATGGCCGATCAATTCGGGCTGCCCGTCACCGAATACGCGGACGTGGCTTTCCGTGCCGAATTAGCCCCCAAATTCTCATACGGCTGCGCCGTGTTCCTTGACACGGACCGCGTCAATTTCCAAAAAGAAGGCTTTCAGAAGGAAGAGCTGCTGGCGGGCTTGGCCCAGGTGCTGCCGAAGAACGTCTGGCAATACGTCGTGCAGATCCCGCGACTGGCGGCGCTCGGGCGGCGCTTCGTTCTGCAAGGCGGCACGCAGTACAACCTGGCCGCCGTCAAGGCGCAGGTGGATTACATCCGCCAGCGCGTGCCCGATGCCGACATCTTGGTTCATCCGCACACGGGCGAGGCGGGCGCGCTCGGCGCGGCATTCGAAACGCTCAGGCGCTACAAGAAGACACGGTCCACGCGTTTCATCGGGGTAAAGGAAGCTCTTATACTCCAATACACGACGCGCAACGACGACTCGACGCAATGTCATTTTTGCCCCAACAACTGCCGGCGCACGTTCGTCGATGCGGCGCGCCCCGATGGCTCGACAGCGCGGACGATTACCGGGTTCTCTTGCGAGAAGGGCACGGTCGAAAGCGAAGAAGCGATGCTGCGCGTGGTCGCAGAGCGCAAGATGTTGGCGGGCGAGCACCCAAACCTCGTCGAGTACGAAGCGCGCAAGGCTTTTCAGCACTTTTACAAGCCTGAACCGCTACCGGCCGCCGGCACACTCATCGACGACGTTAAGGTCACCAAAGGGCTGTTTCGCATCAAGCGGCAGGTAACCAAGCGCCCGTTTTTGCGCTCGCCGCCCGACGCGCAAAAGGCGCGCCAGTCGATCCGTATCGGCATTCCCCGCGTTTTGAACAACTACGTCGTCGCGCCGTTCCTGCGAACCTACTTCGAGGCGCTCGGCATTCCGAAAACGAACGTCGTGTTTAGCGAGCCAACGACGGAAGCCAATTGGCTCGAGGGCGGCAAGTACGGTTCGATCGATCCTTGCTTCCCGAGCAAGGTCGTCCAGTCGCACATTCACCAGCTCTTGTTTCATGCGCACCAACCTGAGCGGGGGCGCCCGCTTCGCTACATCTTTTTTCCCGTCCTGACCCACATGCACAACTTCGTCACTGACACGGTGGACAACGCATCGTGTCCGATCGTCGCTGGAACTCCGGAGGTGATCCGCGCCGCATTCACCAAAGAAATCGATTTCTTTGCGCAGCGCAATATCGAGTACCTGTCCCCTGCCCTATCGTTCGGGGAACCGCTGTTGCTCGCCAAACGCCTGTTTGACACGTGGGGCAGCCGTTTGAACGTGACCGAAGACGAGAGTGATTTTGCCTGCAAAGAGGCGCACAAGGCGCTCGCGACCTTCGAAGCCGATTTGGAACAGCGCGGGCAGGCGATTCTCGAAACCGCTGAGCGCGAGAATAGGCTCGCTATCTTGGTCTTGGCGCGGCCGTACCATTCCGATCCCGGGCTCAATCACGGCATTTTGGAGGAGTTCCAGGCCCTGGGTTACCCGATTCTGAGCGTTCGGTCGCTGCCCAAGTCGCGCCAGTACCTGGACCGCTTCTTTCAAGACGAACTCGACCAAGGCCTCGTCGAAACGCCGCTTCAGTTGTCGCACCTTTGGCCCGAAAATTACTCGGCCAACAGCGCGCAAAAGGTGTGGGCCGCCAACTTCGCCGCGCATCACCCGAACGTCGCCGTGCTCGATCTGTCGAGCTTCAAGTGTGGCCACGACGCTCCCACGTATGGACTGATTGACTCGATCGTGCAGACAGCGCGTACTCCTGCGGCTATGCTGCACGATCTCGATGCGAATAAACCGAGTGGCTCGCTGAAGATCCGTGTCAACACATACGCCCACTCGCTCAGGCTACGGCAAGAGCAACTCGAAGAGCTGGCCGCCAAGACCCGGGAGCTCGAGCGCTCGCTCGAAGCGCGGCGCGACGCGTTACTCCGCATCGACAAGCGACCCGTGACCCTGATCGATGAAGTACTTGCCGCGCGCCGTCGCGCCGACAGCTTGGCGGCCGCGTCCGCGGACACCTTCATTCAAAGTCCGCATCCTAGCGGAATTAGCCTAGTTCAGCTGCGTCGCAAGAACGATGCACTCAGTCCAGCCAACAACTCACAATCCAGTCTGACCGCTGCAGAATAACGGAAAAATCATGGAATCTATCGCCAACGTTCAACGACGACTGCCACTGCTCAACACGACTGCCCTGCCTGAGCCCGTCATGACCGAACTACGTCAATTCGAAGCGCGCGAACGGGAGCGGCTGGGCATTGCGCCCAAGATTACTTGGCGCGAGACGGGCACACAGGCCAAGTTCACGCGCAGTGAGCGCCAACACGTAACACTGCTACTCGGCGGCTTGACCAAGTCGCACGATCGGCTCATCGAAGGCGCGTTTCGAGGGCTAGGCTACGGCGTGCGCGCACTAGACTGCCCGACCTACGACGCGCTGCGGGTCGGCAAAGAATTCGGTAATCGCGGGCAATGCAACCCTACGTATTTCACCGTCGGAAATCTCGTCGCTGAGCTCACGCGCCTGCGTGACGAAGAAGGCATGTCCACCCAAGAGATTGTCCGCCGCTACGTGTTCTTGACCGCCGGGGCCTGTGGGCCGTGCCGTTTTGGCATGTACGTCACGGAATACCGCAAGGCGTTGCGCGACGCCGGTTTCGACGGGTTCAGGGTGTTGCTCTTTCAGCAGCAAGGAGGGCTCAAGCAAGCCACCGGTGAAGACGAGGGCCTGCAGATGAACCCTAGGTTCTTCATCGCCCTGGTCAAAGCACTGCTCGCCGGCGACGCAATCAACGCACTAGCGTATCGCATTCGCCCCTACGAAGTCGTGCCGGGCGCTACCGACAAGGCCGTTGAACAGGCCAAGACATTGTGCTACGAGGCGCTGCTCCATGACAAGAGCGTGCTTTGGGCGCTCTACCGCTCGCGCAGGGACTTCGCTCGCGTAAGAATTGATCCGTTGCGCGTGGTGCCAAAGGTTTCGATCATCGGCGAGTTCTGGGCGATGACAACCGAAGGCGACGGCAACTACCACCTTCAAGAATTCATCCAGCAAGAAGGCGGGGAGGTCGACATCCAGATTGTAACCAATTGGCTGCTTTACAACATCTGGGAGATCCAATTCGACACGCGCGAACGGGCGGCTCTGCGCGGCGCGGACGGCACGCAGCGCGGCCTTGCAGCCCTTGGCGAGTTCGGCGTCTTCAAACGTGATGTCACGCTGCGGACCGCAGCGCAGGCACTGCGCACCGCGTTTTTCGCCTATTCGAGAGCGCTCGGGTTGCGCCACTACCCGCTTGCAGACATGCATAAGATCGCGGAGATTGCGGCGCCCTACTACAACAATGACCTTCGCGGCGGCGAGGGCCACATGGAAGTAGGCAAAGTCATCCTCAATGCCGTCAACAAGAAGTTGACGTTGACCGTGAGCGTCAAACCCTTTGGCTGCATGCCAAGCTCAGGCGTAAGCGACGGCGTTCAGTCGCTCATCGTGGAGAAGTTCCCTGGGACACTGTTTTGCGCCGTCGAAACGAGCGGCGACGCTGCGGTCAACTTCCAAAGCCGCGTGCAGATGTATTTGTCGAAGGCCAAACAAAGTGCGCAAGACGAGCTTGGGCGCACGCTGCAGCAGTGCGGCG
This sequence comes from uncultured delta proteobacterium, assembly GCA_963811985.1. GTDB lineage: Bacteria > Myxococcota_A > Polyangia > Polyangiales > Polyangiaceae > FEN-1139. The sequence continues at coordinate 29,986 of CAWEUH010000033.1, read as the reverse complement.
TTACGCTGCCGCAAGTGCGACAATGGCTAGGCGCGCATCCGCGCTACGCTGCGGCGCTGTACGTGGCGCCGCACAGCGCGACGACCCGCGTGTCTGACCTTGTTCGCGTCGTCGCCGAGTCACAAGTGCCGGCCGTATCGAGGCTGTTGAACTCGGCCGGGCGCCGCTCGCGGCAAGCATGGGCGCAGTTGGCATCCCTGGGAAGCAAGAAACCGGAGCGCATTCAAGCGCTGGATCATCAACGGGCCGTCAATGTCGAATCCGATACGGCACCCGCAACCTTGAAGAGCCGCAAGGCGGGCTCGCGGCTCGCGGCGTAGCTCGTTTGCATGGCGGGCTCCGTCAGGCCGGGGTTCGCAAGGCCGATCGCAAGCAGTCGGCCTTGATGTTTCGTCCTTCTGGGCCAAGACTGGTTGCAGGCCCATGAATAGCCGGGACGGCTCATCAGCGAACAAGACCGCTCTCTTTGGCTTGTTGGTGCTTTTGTTGCCGTTGTCGGCCGATCTGCTGACGCGTGGTTCTCGCTTGTTCCTGTTCAATCAACGCGAACGCTGGGTCTACGCGCTAGCCCTCGTAGTCAGCACTTTGTTTTGGGCGTCGCTCGTGCTTCTAGCGGCCAACCGAAGCTCGGCGCTACGTTTCGTGTGGCAGGCGTTGTTGCTTAGTCTTGCCTGCCTCCTATTTGCAGGACAAATAGAGTTCTATCGAATCTACGCTAGCTTTGCAGCAGCTGACGCCCTAAAAACGGTCTTTGCCATCGGGCCATTGATCCTTGAGCAAGGCAAGCGTGATAGTGCAGCCATCACATTGGGATGCGGCTCGTACGCGGGCTACGTCATCTTGCTGGTCCTGCTGGCGCGGCGTTGGCGATTGTTCGGTTCTTTGGGTGGTGGGTTGCTGTCACTGCTTTGGGTGGCAGCGCTGGGCATCATCTTGGGCAGTTCAAATCGACTTGGCGCGCATCAACCCGCATCGGCCGATGTGATTGGCCTGGGTGCCATTGGACAGGCTACGCTGTGGCAGCTTCGACAACACAGCCACCCACGCAGCTTGGCGCGCTTCGTAGAATACGTTCCAGTTCAGTCATTGCCCGACCCTGCGCAAAGCGTCGTGCTCATCTTGACTGAGAGTGTCCGGGCCGATGTGGTTTGCAGTGAGCCCGGGTCGGAATGCCCTGCCTCGCGCTTCACTAATCAAGCCTTGCCCAATCGAATTGGGCTCACCGAGCTGCGCGCCGTTGACTCCAGCACGCTCCTGTCATATGCGGTGCTTTTCGGGGGCCGCGAACCGAGCCAATCGCTGGCTGTGATGAAGCACGTCCCGTTGCTGTGGGACATGGCTCATGCAGCGGGCTATCGGACAGGGTACCTGACGAGCCAAAACCTCGATTATTCCTACTTGTCATCGTTCGTCGACCGTTTTGCGCTCGATGAACGCTGTAATTCCTACGAATTCGAAAAGACTTCCGACATGGGTTTGGGCGCCCCGGATGAGCGCTTGATTCCACGGGTGCGCGCATTTCTCGAGCGATCGGATAAACCCTACGTGTTGGTCGTGCACCTATCGAACACCCACTTGCCCTATCGAACCGATTCGTCGCTCGCACCCTTTCAGCCGGCCGCTTACACGCAGGACGTCAACCGATCGCGCGAGCTGTTCAACCAATACAAGAACGCTGTTCTGCTGCAAGACCGCACAGTCGCGGACCTGGTAGCGACCACTCGCAACACGCGCGCCGGCAGTGGGGCAATCATCCTATATACGTCGGATCACGGCGAAGCATTCCGTGAACACGGACAGTTGACGCACTCGGATTCACTCTACGACGAGGAACTCCGGGTACCGGGATGGATCGATCTTCCCGCGGGTTGGCAACAAAAGCCCGAGGCCGGGCGTTTGCGCGAAAATGCCCATCAGCCCACGTACTTGAGCGACTTTTTGCCAACAATGATGGACTTACTGGGGCTGTACGATCGAAAGGAACTGTGGGCGATGCGACGCCATTGGGTCGGTGTCAGCCTGCTAAGGCGCACGACCGCAGCACGCCCTTTGATGCTTTCAACGTGCGCTGAGGACTGGGTTTGCCCGTTCAGAATACGGGGCGCCACCAACGGCACCATGAAGTGGGTCGGAGCAACGAACGCCAAGTCTCAATGCTACGACCTGAGGCGCGACCCCATGGAGCAACACCCCCTGCCCCTTCAAGACTGTTCCGACCTCGATCGATTTCACTTTTGATTTTGCCGCAACGGCGCGGAAAGTCGGGCAGACGATGAATCACTTTGCACCCGTGTCCACCATGTTATCATGGGGGCGAATGGCGATGAGTAGCGTCGAGAAAACACATGCGGGCTTGGGCTGGCTCGTCGCGGGGCTCTGCTTGTTGGCGTACCTGGCTAGCGGGCAGTCCCTCGCCGGCAACGACGCGGCTGCAAACGTGCACCTGGTGCCACGGTTGCTTGGCCACGCGACCCCGTACTTCACCCTACGCGACAACCCGGAAAATGTTCGCTTTCGCGCTCCGAACCGCGGACGGCTTGGTGCGCGCGCAGGTCACGGGCTGGGATGCGGACGTTCGCGGGACTCGAGCGCGGGACGCGTTCGAGCGCGGGGATCTCCAAGTGGTTCGGGCTCGCTACTACCTCACGCCCACGCGCTATGAAGGAAAGTACGCCAGCACCTTTGGTGTGGGTGCGGGGTTGTTTGCGCTGCCCATCATGGGTCCAGTTCAGCTCGTCACCGACCTCGAAAACCACGTCAACCTCTTATGGTGGTTGGCAAAACTCACGGCAGCGCTGTCCGCGGCAGGAACCGTGCTCTTCTTGTACCTAGCGGGGATGCGCTGTCTGAGTGCGCGTTCGGCTGCAATAGTTGCCTTGGCGTATGGCCTCGGGACGTGCGCATTCTCCGTTAGCAGCCAAGCGCTGTGGCAACATGGTCCCTGCGAGTTCTTCGTGGCGTTGGGTTCGTACTGTCTACTCGTCAAGCAACGCAAGGCATCGGATCTTCTCTGTGGGTTTGGGTTCGCAATGGCCGTGCTGTGCCGCCCCACCGCTGCGTTGGTGTTCGCGACGGTGGGGGCTTACTTGTTACTGTTCGATCGACGTCGGGTGCTTCGCTTCGCGCTAGGTGCCCTACCCGCAGTCCTCTTGCTCGCAAGCTACAATCACACCACGTTCGGCGCACCGTGGATGTTCGGCGAGATGGGCATAGACTCCAGAGTGGCGATGACCAAGACCGGCAACCCGGATCCATGGTCAACCCCACTGCACGTGGGCTTGGCAGGTCTTCTGATAAGTCCCGCGCGGGGCTTGTTCGTGTACTCACCGATAGCCCTATTCTCCGTCTGGGGTGCATGGCGCGCCTTTCGGGATCCCTTTTGGAAGGACCTGCGGCCATTGGCAATCGCCGCTGTCTTGGAGGTACTGTTGGCCGCCAAATGGTTCGACTGGTGGGGCGGCTGGTGCTTCGGCTATCGTGTGATCGTCGACATTGCGATCCTGCTCGGGTTCTTGGCATTTCCTATCGTTGCGGCAGTCAACTGCCAACGCTGGCGCCAAGTCCTCTTTGCGGAACTATTTGCCTATTCGCTAGGGGTCCAGTTGATTGGCACCTATGTCTTCGACCTGTCCGGGTGGAATGCGCGCGTCGTGTGGCAAGTCATGACCCGCGACAGGCCCGATCTGACGACGTTCGAGCACAAGGCCAGCGCGGAGCACTTCGCTCGCGAGCAAGGCGGCGCCATGCGGTCCGTGACGTTGAACATCGACAACCCAAGGTACCGCGACCGTCTCTGGTCGCTCACTGACTCGCCTTTGATCTACTACTCGAGGAACTTCTCCGAATCCCGAGCGAAACGCCGACAAGTCATCGAGCGCTTCCTGCGTGACGATGGGTGAAGTCCTGCCGCAAAGCGTGGCCACGTGCCGCTGCTACAACCAAATCGGCATTCGGTAAGGACTCGAGTCAAACCGCGCGTGTCGAACTTGGGCACGGCGCCCGCTCGAATCGGCGCCATGGTACTCGCCGACCTTGTCGTGCTATAAGCTGTCGCTCATGACGCTCGCCCGCTCTACAGACCGGCTTCGCTCATTGCTCGAATTCCCTTGGGAGCTTTTCGAGTACCAGCGCTTCGTGGCGGCGCAAGCGCGCGCCACGCGCGCCACGAACGACATGTTCGCCGATGATGCGCTGCGTTTCGAACCGCGTCCTGAGGACGTCTTGGTAGCGCTCGATGATATTGTCGTGACACCCACGGAACAGGGCGTGCTCCTTGGTTCGCGCCGCGCCGGCGCCGAGGTCAAGCTCGAGGGGCTTTCGCAGGCGGCGGTGGCACGGATGCTCGGTCTCATCGACGGCAAGCGCACGGCAGCTGAGATCGGCTGGCAAGGGCCCGGGCTGGAGCGATTGCTGCGCACCAGTTTCGGGCTCATGGTTTTCGCTCCAGCCGCTATAGAAGTTCTGGAGCGGGACCTGCCGGGCAGCGAGATCACGCGCTTTCCATCGTCGCCCTACGCCATCGAACGCGCCTATTGGAACAATATGGCCGCGGTGCGACGCGCCATTCGAGAGCAGGTCAAGACGGTGCTCGGCGATCCGAAAGGTGCCGTCGAGTTCTTGCGGGAGCTGCACGTGATCACGACCATGGGCGAATCGCTCGACAGTTTTTACAAACCGTCAAGCCCCATAAGCGACGCGGGCGTGATGCCGGGCATGTTTTGGATCGTCCCTTCGCGCACAATCGCCACGCAAAGCGGCACGCTGTTCTTGAGCGGGCCGCGCGCAAAGGTCCACGCGCTGGCCGGTGAACTCTACCATCGACTCGTCTACACGCAGGTCGGCGACCCCGAAGCCAGCGTTCCCGAGCGAACGTTCGCAGACGATGACGGCCTCGATTGGGGCCGCGTGCTGCGGGCTCGCGCGGCAAGCGACGCGCAATTCGCCGAGTGGTACTGCCTTCCAAGGCCGCTTGGCGCGCCACACTTCGAGCGCATGTTCGCGGAACTCGCACAGGCGCTGCAGGCAGCCGAGCGCGGCGACGGTGCCGCAGCCATCGAGCGCGCAGGCCGCTTTCACTGGCGTTACGTGCATCTGCACCCGTTTCGATGCGCCAATCAGAGCATCGCGATGAATCTCGTCAATTATGTGCTGGCTCGAATACTACCGTCGGGAGTTCCGCATCTGATCTTCGGATCAATTCGCCCTGCGGCTTCGGCTCGAAGCCTATACGCAGCTCTTCGCACGCGCCGTCGCAAGCTTCGTCGTCTCGGAGCCAGACCCCACCCTGCGCTACCACCAACTGCGAGACAAGAGGCAACGCGCCTTTTCCGCCATGCAACGCGTCGCGGCGGCGAAGAGTGAGGCAGATGCACTCGAGGCGCTCAGGTCCCATCCTGAAGAAGCGCAAGCCGCGCTGTTAGGGGTCAATTAGCGACCTTAGCGCACGCCAAAAGCCTTCCCGCGACGACGCCCGCAGCCTGGCCGGGGCTTACGTTTTGGCTGTGTTCCGGTACTCACACATCCCCCGCTGGGAGGGAATCCAATTTGGTGTAAGCTGGCCGCGGCATCATGAAGAAGGCATTAACAATCGTCGGCATTCTGTTGCTCGTGGTCCTGGCTGTTCCGGTCGTGGCGTTCACGATTGCGTTTACGGGGTCCGCGCCCATCGTCGATGGCAAGACGTTGTCGAACGGCGAACGGATTATCAAAGACCGCATTGTATCCGCGACGCTAATCCCGGCGGGCGATGGGGCATTTGCGCTGGTCGATTGCGGCATGGACAAGCAAGCGGCCCCAATTGTCAACGCCTTGAATGCGCAACACGCCGATCCGAGTGCCGTCAAAGCAATCCTATTGACCCATGGACACGCGGACCACACGGGGGGTTGCGCGGTGTTTCCGGGCGCCGTCGTCTACGGCATGGCGCCGGAAAGCGCACTGCTCGCCGGCTTGGCACTGCCGCGCTCACCGATAAGCCACGTGATGCGCCCCAAAGACACGGGCGTGCGGCTTAGTCGGCCGCTCAATGACGGGGATCGGATTACGCTGGGTTCCCTGTCGATCGTGGCGTATGCCATTCCGGGGCACACGGATGGCAGCGCCGCCTACGTCGTCAACGGCGTCGTCTATTTGGGTGACAGCGCCGATTCGAGCAACGACGGCAAACTCAAGCCCGCCAAATGGCTGTTCAGCAATGACAAAGCGCAGAACGTGGCATCATTGTCGCGGCTCTACCAGTTGCTCAAGCCTCAAGAGTCTCAGATCCGCTGGCTCGTGTTCTCGCATTCAGCGCCGCTCGAAACGCTCCAGCCACTGGCGCAGTTCGTCAATTCGAATTGAGCATCGTGAGACTCCGGTCGCTCGTTTTTATGTTGCTCGCGGCATTCTCAGCCGCGTCGCGCAGTGCCGTCGCGCAGCCAACAACACCGGTCACGTTGCGAGCCGACAAGTATTCAGCGTACGAACGGCAGACGATCGACGACGCCCTTCGGCACCTGGGAGCTACCGAGCAGCGTGCACCTGACGGCAAGCTCGTCGAAGGGTTCGACATCATCACACTCGAGGTGTTCGAGCGGCGCGATCTCGTTGCGCCCGGCGTACTGACGTTCTTCAACGTCTTTCACACGACCACCAAGCGCCATGTCATCGAACGCGAGTTGCTGTTACGGCGCGGGCAGCGCTACCGTCAAGTGCTCGTTGACGACAGCGTACGCAATCTGCAGCTGATCACACAGCTTTCGCTGGTTCTGACCGTGGCCACCGTGGGCAGCGCGCCCGATCGCGTGCGCCTGGTCGTCATCACCAAAGACGTCTGGAGCCTGCGGCCCAATTGGAACGCACAGCTAACCAGCGGCGGGCTGCAGCTGCTTTCCGCGCAACCGGCGGAAATGAACCTTGCCGGCACGCACCAGATCGTCAATGCCAACTTCGCCTGGCAACCCAACTCGCTCACGCTGGGAGCCGGCTACGCCAATCGGCGCATTGAAGGAAGACGCTTGGCCATCAGCACCAATGCCAATGTTATCATCAACCAGCCTACCGGGAATACCGAGGGAACGTTCGGCGGTATCGCTGTCGGGCAACCGCTGTATTCGCCGCTAGACAAGTGGGCGTGGGACGGCCAATCCACTTGGCAAGACGCCATTTTGCGGCGCTACGTCGACGCAAGGCTGAGTCTGTACACCGACCGATCGACGGGCAATAGTATTCCTTATGCATACCGTACGACTCAATTCAATACCCAATACTCGCTGACGCGGTCATTCGGTTGGACGACGAAACATGACCTTAGCGCAGGCGTGTCCATCTCGCGCTCTGGATACCCGAAGACTCCCGAGGAACTCTTTCTCGCGCTGCCCCCCGGCAATTACGACGCGCAGACCGCGAGGGATTTCATCCAGAACCAGATCCCCGCGAACGACAACCGCGTGGGGCCGTTCGTTCAGTTTCATTCATACTCGAAGCGCTACGTACGCCTGCTGGACATCGACACACTCGGGCTACAGGAGGATTTTCGGCTTGGGCACAACGTGTTTCTCAACGTGTACCCTGTCGTCAAGGCGCTTAGAAGCTCGCGAGATTTCGTCGGTTTCGACGTTGCCGCGCAGTACTCCGTGCGCATGGGCGATGGTCTGGCGCGCGTCGCCGTCGAATTCATCTCTGAAGTACAAACGACAAGCCAATGCCCACCGCGCGCCAACGGCGCGATGTCCGCCGCCGGCCCAGTCTGCGATTCGTCAATCGACCCCGCGCTGCATCTCGTTTCGCCGACGGTGGGAGGGGCGGGTCGCTTCGTTTTCGATGGCCACCTCTTGTACCGCTTTCAAAACTACCTGAACCAAATCGAGTACCTTGGCGGCGACACGCGCCTGCGTGGCTATCCGGCGAATTACTTTACCGGCGCCAACTTGCTCAACTCGAATCTCGAGTTTCGCACTCGTTCGGTCAACATTTGGACCGCTCAGACCGGGCTCGTAGCCTTCTATGATATCGGCGACGCCTTCAAGTCATGGAATGCGAGCCAATCGGGCGGCTGCAGGCCCGTGATTACGGCAAGCATCGCGACATTGCCGACCGGCTTTTGCCCTGTTCAATCCGTGGGCGCCGGGCTTAGAATCCTGTTTCCGCAACTCGATCGCATCGTCTTTCGCGGCGACATCGGCTTTCCGCTCGGCGAAGGCCGCAATCTGCCGGGTGTCACGCCCATGTCATTCTTTATCACACTCGGGCAAGCCTTCACGACGCCCGTTGTGGCGCCCAGCCTGGGCACGGGCAGCACCCTCGTCACGCCTGGCCTCAGCGGCAGCCCAACAACCACATTCCCAGCGCCACCGTGATGCAAGGCAACTGTGGCGAATAACAGCGCAGCGGCTGTAGCAGCCGGCCGTGGCCGTTTGTCGAGGCCTCATTCTGCGGACCCCGAGTCACGTGGCCCCCCACTGCGTATCCACCGCTCGCGGCTGCTTAAGGATTTTGGCATTACGGAATATTCGTCGAATACGTCACTGTTCGGGGTCTGTGAAGGCGCAACCGCGGGGGCCGCTGACTGAATCGGTCGTGTCGCAGCCGATAGCGCCGCAATCGGCTGCCGTTGCTCACCATCGAGCTCACGGTCAACCTGTCGCTCGGTCGTGGCCGTAGTAGCGGGTTCATCCGGGTCGTTGCCGGGTGATTGTTGTGAACCAGGCGGCGATTGATCCTCGCTCTGCGTAGCAAGAAACAGTACGAGGTCGCCGGCCATGAAAACCACCAACGCCACGACTACCAGTAGCCAAAACCTGCGTCGGGAACGATTGGGCAAACCGTTTGGGTTCATTCTGATGCCGCGGCTCGCGCGAGCCGAAGCTTAACTCTGACAGATGCCTGAGCGCGCGGTTATCCGCACATCGGATGATCCACCTACCCGCATACGCTGTATGAGGTCCCTGCTTGGCACGACGTGCTGCCCTGGCATTGGGAGCTGCTCGAACACACCTTCAGGCACACGCTTAGACTGGTACTACTATCGACCATAACGCACGCATCCGCGCATTTTCCATCCGCAATGTCCCCGTTGGTCGTGTTGGCGGGACAGCCGCAATCCGAGTGCGTGGCACATGCTTTGGTGCAGACCATTGGACCGGCAGTAGTGGAGGTACCGTTGGCGCAGTAGCCATTGCTAAGTCCGGTGCAGGTGGAATCCGTACTGCAAGCCTTTCCTATGATTGAAGCAGCGGATGGCTTGGAACTGCTGTCATCGCTTGAACAGCCAGCCAGTCCAAATACTGGTACGCTTCCAATGATTAGTCCAGCCAGCCCATAACGCAGCCAATACATATTCATGATCTTGTCTCCACACCTTGCACTCAGTAATTTGCCTTGATACTGTAACTTGTGACTGAAAGCCGAAAGAACGTCACTCAAGCTCCAACGGCTTCACCGAACCATTCACCTGAACGATGGGCGGATGAACCTCTGAGGGTCCAATGCACGATACTTCCAGGATAAGTTCACTTCATACTATGTGTAGGCTCTAGGCCGCAACAAAAAATGAAATGGACATTAATTCTGGGACATTCCGGCCGGGTTTTTTAGTCGGTGACTCCGTTGGCGCGGCTCTGCCCACCAAATCAACCAACGCGAGACCATCAACTCGCTGCAACGATCGCGCCGCTCAGCCGGTCGTGCTCGGCGCGAAAATAGCGTTGCACTGAATGCGGGCAGCCGAGTTCAAGACAACGAGCATGCCGCACGGGGACAATCGTTCACGTTATGCACATACCTGTGAAGCAACACACTCTGGCCGTGGCTGCGCGAAACGTCGCGCAGGGTTAGGGGGTGTCTTGGGTTTCTCCTGAGCCGTTCTCTCATTTGGATTGCACCGGATGGACGGAAGACCATTCTGGACTTCCTGTGCAATCATCCGAGTTCATCTATCAATTGCTAGGGGCAACCCCTAATAGCGCGATTCCGTTGAAACGATGGGTCCTGCGGACCCGGCCGCTACGCGGCCAATCGCGCCACTATCCCTATTACCTTGGGCATTCGCCCAAACCCAAAATCGCTTCGCGATTTTCTAGTACCCCTCATCTGAAGAGATTCGGGGTACTGGTGGGGCGCTGCGAATAACGTGCGGCTTGGCGCAAGAACGCGCGGCGCAGATTGCCAGAGCATATGGATTTTGCTACTAGTGTGTAACGGTTGCGAGGCTGATTCATGAAATGCAGGGATATCTCGGGCGGTTTGTTCGTCTGTTGTCTAGCGGTGGCTTGTTCGTCTTCCACCACCACGCAGAACAACGTGGTCATCGCCGGCTCTGGTGGCAACTCCGGTGGTAGCGCGGCAACCGGAGGAGTCACAAGCACAGGTGGAACCAGCCCGATTGCTGCGGCCACAACCGGCGGAGCGCCAACCGGAGGCACCCTCGCGACGGGTGGCGCCAATCCCACCGGCGGCAGTTCCGCGTTCAGTACTCGGGCCACCGGGGGCGCTCTTGGCACGGGCGGCGCCGGCGCAACAGGGGGCAAAAATACGGGTGGTGCCGCTTTGACCGCAGGTGCGCCGGCAACCGGCGGCACCATCGCCGCGGGTGGCGCAAGCGCAACGGGAGGCAAGAATACCGGCGGCGCAACTTCCGTCGCGGGCGCACCGGCAACCGGAGGTACCGTCGCGGCCGGCGGTAGCATCGCCTCGGGCGGCAGCGTTGCTGGGGGTGGTAGCGTCGCTACGGGCGGTAGCGTTGCCACGGGCGGCAGTTTTGCTACCGGCAGCACCGTTGTCACGGGTGGCACGCTCGCCACGGGTGGCACGCTCGCCACGGGTGGCACGCTCGCCACGGGTGGAGTGCTCGGCACAGGGGGCACGGTGCCCAGTTGCCTTGCGAATCCCACTTGCGGCACAAAGGTGGCAAACCCAACGCTGAAGATGTCCGGCAGCTACGCTACCGTGTCCACATACTGGAAGGGCTATGCGTACAATTTCGTCTACAGCGCCACGGCTGGCGAGGACATCTGCCCCTTGTGCTCAAGTGACGGCAGCGCGCCCTGTTACAACTCGCTTACCTCTGCGCCTGTCTGTGTTTCCGGCGCGCTCGCGCCTGACAGCACTTTCAAGTCTGGGCTGGGGCTCGCCATCAGTCTAAACCAATCCGTTGATGGTTCGACGACGGGTTCAGTCCTCGTCACCGGGACTGGCCTTTCCATAAACTACTCGAATTGCGGCGGCTCGAATTTGCGCCTGCAATTGAACACGGCGGACGGGACCCAGCAGTGGTGCATTGTGCTGACTGGAACTGGAGGCCCGCTCAACGTCCCATGGATCAGTTTCACGAGCAGTTGCTGGGATACGACGGCGCCCGGTACGCCATTTGTGCCTTCCTCCACCCAGATTGGATCGATCCAATTGATCGTACCAAGTGCGGCGACGCAAGTTCCGTTCAACGTCTGCATCAACGACCTGGCGGTGTACTAGGGGCTGTGATCTTCCTGTGCCGTTATTCAGGAACGAAACTCGGCGGGCTTCGGGCGGCACAAAATTGATCGGCCCTTCCAGCTTTGGATTGGACCTGGTCTGGAAGGGCCTTGGAATCTGAACCACTGCAGGACTTCGAGCTCGTCCTTGGAACCGGCTACGGACAGGGCGGCTGAAACTTAAGGCATCCGTCAGAGCAAAATCGTCATGCGCTGGAAGGGCTGAGCGCTTTCGAAACTTGATTCGTACATATTTACTGAATATTTACAGGCTCACGCGTGGCCGTCTCGTGACTGAGTGGTCACGACGTTTCGACCTCCGTCTACATGAGCAGCGGCCGGGTGCGCTGCCTGCCCTGCAAGAGCAGGACGTCGGGGCGATCCTCGAAGGGAGCAAGGTAGGCTTGCTCACCCGCACCAAGCAGCTGTTGGTTGAGCGCATCCGCTTGCTGCCTAAGTTGCCGCGCGGCACCGTTGTCCCAATTTGCGTCCGGCAGCGTGCGCAGCTGCTCGATCACGGCCGCGTAGCGATCGGCGTGCTGGTCACTCAAGTACCGGTTCAGCGCGACGTCGTAGAAGCGCGGCAGCCGCCGGAAAAAACGCTGCCGCGCTAGCGGCCAGTACAGGGGGCTTTCCTCGATATTGTTGCCCACGAACTCAAGGCCGGGCCGCACGAGGCCTTGCCGCAGACAATGCTCGTACAGTTCCGTGCCCGGGTACGGCCAAAACATCGAGAACTTGAGCGCGTCGGTGCGCAGAAGCGCGCCGAAACGCAACGTGGACCACACATCGCGCATCGTTTCGCCTGGGATCCCCAACATCTGGAACGCGAACGCGTTGACGCCCGCGCGCTGCAACGTGTTAACGGCTCGGCGAATGACGCGGGCAGGAGTCTTACGGCAAAGAATCTGTTCGCGCACGCGGGCACTGCCGCTTTCAACGCCCATCCGCACCATGTAGACGCCGGCTTGTGCAGAACGCCGAGCCACTTCGGCATCAATGGCGCCCGCCGAAGAAAGGTACACGAGCGGGATCTGGAACTTGGACTGATAAGCTTCGAAAAACTCGTAGACCCATGCGCGACTGCTTATGAATTGGTCGTCCGTGAACGAAAAAACCCGAATTTGCGGCCCATACAGGCGCCGATATTCTTCGAGTTCCTGCAGAACCACTTCAATGGGACGTTTGCGGACGTAGCGAAGCTTGCGCTCGGAGCCCACCTCGCTGAGGTAGCGGCGCCTAAGCGGTTCATTGAAGCAATAGCTGCAGCGCTGTGGGCAACCGCGACCGCTCTGCACGTCAGCCCAACCGCGCTTATACTTCAGAATGCGCTCGTGATCAAAGAGTTCAAGATCGATAGGCCGTGAGCGCTCGAGATCAACCGGCAAACCTATCCCATTTTTGACCACCGTGCCGCGCTCGCGAAACCAAAAGCCTGGGCGACCGCGCGGAAGCCGATCGTGTGCCAAGTCTTCGAGTACCTCGGCCAAGCGGAAATCATCCACTTCGCCGAGCGCCGCAATATCAACATCCGGCCAACTCATTACCTGCTCGGGATAGAGCGTCGTGTGGGCACCCCCCGCAATCACCCAGCAGCTTCGCAGCAGTTTGCGTACGGCGCCCGATATTTGCATGGCGGCGGCTGCGTGATTGCTGCCAAATGACAAACCCACAACGTCGGGTTGGCGGCGCGTGAGTTCTTGACCGACGCGCTCCAAGTCGAAGGGCATTCCAATCTGTTCGTTGATGTGCAGTACGTCCACCGCGTGGCCCGCGGACTTGAGCTCCGCAGAGAGGACCGCCAACCCGTGGCTGAAGCCTACAGGCGTATCGTGATTGAGCCAAACGAACAAAACCCGCAGAAAAAGCCTCCAAAACTTACCATTAAGCTGCGCATTGCTTGGTAGCACACAGGGAACGGATCGGCCACAGCGGAACCAGTGCCCGTGCACTGGGGAGTGTCCCGGGTTTCTCCTGAGCCGTCCTCTCGTTTGGATTGCACAAGAAGGACGGAAGAGCGGAAGGATTTAGAGTGATTAGGCATGATATAATCTCGACCGTTCCGTCTGCAAGTCTTCCGACCTTCTGCACTTCCTGTGCAGTCATCCGAGTCCATCGGACAAGCCCGCATCAATTACTAGGGACAGCCCCTACTCCAACCCACTCGGTCTGTAGAACAAACAGTCGAAGTACGGCGAGCCGTGTACGCGATCCGTGCCACGGCAATGTACGGCGTAGCCGAGTTCTTGAAGCCGTGCGATGCATTGTTCAGTGCGTGGGCGCAGTTGCGGGTCCATGAAATCGTGAAACTCGACTGAGATTTGCTGAATGATCTTGGCTTCCCGTGCCGTCATACCCAAAAGCACGTCCCACTCCGAGCCCTCGATATCTACCTTGAGTAGATCGACTCGCTCGCATTTACCAAGTTCGAGCAACGCGGGTAGCGTTATCATCTCGACTTGGACTTCGCGGCTCTCACCCGGCGCCCAGCTCTCGCTGAAACGAGAATAGACCGAGTTTCCTTCCGGCACCTTGCACAGGTAAAAGCGGGCGTTCGGGCACGCCTCGGCACCGACGAGGCCGCCGAACAGACGCACGCGTGAGCACTTCTCGAATGTGTGCCGCAGGATGTCAACAAGATACGGGTCGCCTTCCACCAGCAGCATTTCAGCTGAGGGATAGGCTGCTAGAAGCTCTGTCGCGAACTTGCCTGCGTTCGCGCCTAAATCGACGACCAAGGGAGCGTCGCCAAACTGGTCAAGAAACGTGTGGTCTCGGATTTGTCTAAGCTGTGAAAGTGCGCCATAGGCCACCGGTCAACCCTCATGCGGATTCATTCAATCATTGCCCGTTCGGATACGGATCGACGAAGCGGTCCGAACATTCGCAAATGGGGCAAACCATGTTGACGATGCGCGTTTCGTCAGCCTCAGAGTTGCACTGCGCAAACGTTGGCGCTTCGAGCAGGTTGGGCCGCGGTACGCCCTTGTATTTGCAGTGTGTAACCCACTTGCCGGTTTTGCACGGCGCTTCCTTCTTGGCCTTCTCGGCAAGGATCTTGGCAGCTTGTTCGTTCAGGTAAGTGAGTTTGCCAGCGGCGAGCTTGCCGCACTTGCTATTCGGTGCGATGGCAGCTGCCTCTTTGCAAGCATCGCGAGCTTTCACGGTATCCCACTTCGCTTCGAGCGCCACGCATTCGTCGTACTTTGGCTGGGCCTTGTCCGCGCAGCCACCGACGACGAGCGCAAGCGCCAGTAGCCCCTGCGACGCCAGAGTGGAAAGCTGCGAGGACTTGCGTGCGGCCGTGGATGTCATCGAATAACTCCTGAGATAAGCGGCAGCATCATCCAAGACCCCGTTCGGGGCAAGGGGCAGACTAGGCCAACGGCAATTTTGGTAATAGGGCCGGCGCGCCGTCCGTCGGTGCACGCGGCGTTGGCGATGGTCAAGCGGGACTTTTCTTAGGTCGCTGCGGCACGCAAGCCTAACTCAAACATTCTTGGCTTCGCAGAAAAGCGGCTCACACCCGAACTAGAGCCGTGCTCGACGTGGAATAGTCGGCTAAAAGTCGGCGTTAGGCAACGTCGTGCCCGGAATCGATCAAGTTCTTTCAATTGTCGTACAACAGGGCGCCGATGAACTACGCCTTGCCACCGACGAAGAACCACAGATGTTCGCGGCCGGCGCCAAGAAACGCTTCGTGATGGCCGCCACGCCGGAGCCCGTGCTGCGTCACCTGCTCGGCGCCTTGCTGAGCCCGGAGCGGGATGCTCAATTGCACCACTCGGGCCATGTCGAGTTCCATCACGACGCTCCTGGCATAGGGCGCTTTCATGTTGCGCTCGCGACACGCCAAGGCAAAGGCTTCGAGGTCGTTTTCTCTTCGTCAGCGTCGTCGAGCAGCGCCGCGGTTCCAACCCCCTCCGAACAGCCGTCAACGGCTGAGCGCGCGCCCGGCAACGCAGCCTCGGTGTCGGAAACACGTGCCGAGCAGGCGCGTAGTGCCGACGCACGCGACGGGCCTGCAGCGCATCTCGGCACGGTCGAGCTCGACAAGCTCGTCATGCATGCCATCAACGCGCGAGCCAGCGACATTCACCTGGCTGACAATGAGCCTCCCTACTTGCGTATCGACGGCCAACTGCGTAAGCTCGCGGGCTTTGAAGCCGTTCAGATCGATTCGCTCTTGGCAATCAGCAACGCGTGGAGCAAGCGGCTCGAAAGCGGGTCGGCGGCTGAATTCAGCCTGGATCTCAACGCGTCTGTACGGCTGCGGGTCAGCGTATTTCGCACCGCAACGGGGCTGGCAGCAGCGGTTCGGCTTATGCAGCCGCAAGCGCCCACGCTAAAGTCACTCAACCTACCTGTGTCTTTGGAGAACCTCGCACAGGTGACAGAGGGGTTGGTCCTTGTTTGCGGCGCCACCGGTGCGGGAAAGTCCTCCACGCTCGCCGCACTGGCTCGGCACGCGCTCGAAGGGCGCTCGATCGCGTTGGTCACATTGGAAGATCCCATCGAATTTCAACTGACCTCAACTCAGCGCTCCATCGTTCGTCAACGTCAATTGGGCCGAGACGTCGTTGATTTCGCCAGCGGGCTACGCGACGCGCTGCGGGGCGACCCCGACGTTATCTTGGTCGGCGAATTGCGCGACGCTGAGACCATTCGTCTGGCGCTCACCGCGGCTGAAACGGGCCACCTCGTATTGGCGTCGCTGCACAGCGGGTCGGCTGCGTCCTGTGTCGAGCGCTTGATCGACGCCTACCCCAACGAGCAACGCTCGCAGATTCGAATTCAACTCGCCGAGGCGCTGCGGGCCGTCGTGGTGCAAAAATTGCTCGCAAACGCCCGGGGTCAAGGGCGGGTGCCGGTCCTGGAGGTTTTACGCGTCACGCACGCGGTTGCCAACGTCATCCGCGAAGGCAAGACCGCGCAGCTGCCTTCGCTAATCCAAGCCGGCAGCCGCGATGGAATGCTCAGCCTCGAGCGATGCTTGGCGGATTGCGTGCATTCCGGCAAAATCGCCGCATCGGCCGCGCGCGATGCCGCCAACGATCCGGACTCACTGTCGATGTATTTGGTTAAGTGAGAGACAGCCCGGGCCCGATCAGACTTCGCGGCGCACGGCAAGTTCCAGTCTGTGGCGACCGTCACTTGGCGGAGCTGCCGCTGTTTTGTGCTTTTTCATGCTGGGCGGCTGCCTCCCCCTCGAAATTCAAGCTCAAGCTCGCCCCACGAGTTGTCCGAACACACCCGGACAAAGTTCGGACATCGTTCCGTGTGCGAGCCTTCACAATTGTGCCTGAATTGCCGGGGATCTTTGCTGGCACGAATGCTGCTGAGTCGAGGTCAACCGCCCAGCATCCTAGTAAAAAGTCTTCGAGTGAGCTCGGCGGTGGAAGGAAACTGAACATGCTCCACCATTACCGCACATCCAGAATCCGGCTCACCGGAGTCACGTTGGGCCTCTTCGGCCTTGTCTCCTCGCTGAGTGGAGCGGCCGCGGCCCAAGCCGCTCAGAAACCCGAAACAGATTCCGTCATCGAATCACCGAATGCGACCGGCACCTCGGACACCGAGCCAACGCAGCCTGCGTCAACCCCCGTGAGCGAAGATCCAACGAAACAAGCATTCGTGCCCGCGGAGCCGCACGAACCAGAAACTCCGACACTAGGAACAGCGTCTACAGCTCCGGATTCTGAGCAGCCCGAAGCACCCTCCACGCCCCGTGCGCCGGGTTCGTGGTCTCTCGTTCGATGCAATCCTTGGCCATGCCAAAGCGGATTCGGAGTATCGAACGGCACCAACTCCGGCACGAAAGACTCGCGCCCCGCTAGTGATTCGAAACGGACGGGAAGCACTAACATTCGCACTTTCGGAGCATCTTTCGATGTGGGTGTGCCGGACGGAATCATGATGGGCTTTGCTGCTCGTCCCTGGTCCTGGGTGCGCGCGCAGGCAGCTGTGGGCACCAATGGCATCAGTCCCGGCATTCGCGGTGGCGTCGCGCTGAGATTGCCAACGCAGATTAGCCCATCGCTAACGCTGGAAGCCGGTCAATACTTCGAGGGCAATGCCAATGGCCTCGCCAGCAAGGTCGTGGGATCGAGCTACCAAAGCTCACCCATGGCCGACAAGATCGGCTATCAATTCGCAAACCTGCATTTGGGTGTCGAATTCGGCAACGAACGCTCAATACTCTTCGTGCACGGTGGCATGAGCTACCTGCACGCGCAATTGCATCATGTGAACGATGCGTTGCAGGGCAACAATGGCCCTTCCGATACCTCCACTGTCATTGCGGTCAACGGCGACCCACGGATCACGGCGTGGGTACCATCAATCAAACTTGGATTCCTACTATATCTGGTGTGAACATGAATCAATCATTCAACTGGCTCTCTCTCACGTTAGCAACGGCTTGCCTCGTCGGTTGTGTCTCGGTGCAAGCGGACATCGAAGATGTCCAAATCACGCGCAAGAACATCGTCATGCCGGGCGCACCTGGTGATGTCCCAGCTGGCGCTGCGTCGGGGAATTCCGATCCTCAATACCCGATTGCCGGATCAGCAGAGGACTACGCACTACCGCCCCAGCACTTCTCCTACTCAGACGCATTGACTCAACTCCCTGAAGGCGTCCGAACGTCTCTCACACTGAAATACGTGGTCGTGGCAGCGCCGCGTGACTTGTCGTTCTTGCGCAAGATCGCGCTGACGGTCGCCACTCCGGACTCAGATGCTGGGAAACCGAGAACCCTGTTCGAGTACTCGCCAAACGGTTCCGACTCGGCATCAAACGGTGTGTTGAACATCCCCATCAGTGGACCCGAGATCACGATCGATCCAACTAAGATCCACGCCTCAGATTACGAATTGAGCACTTGGGGACGTCTAGAAGATCTACCGCGTGAGCCCTGGGCCGTGGACGTCACACTGACTCTCTCAGGAACCGCGGATTTTGACTATTGAGTGCCCCGCCTCACACTATTTTTCCAAGCGAGCATCGTCCAGCGAGAACTCTGGATGTGCAGATAGCAATCGGTACGCGCGCGCGCGACTGACACCCAAGGCTGCAGCGGCGCGCGCAACGCTCCCGTGGTTGCTACGCAGAGCAGCAACGAGTGCTTCGAACTCGCTCTCGTCGCTCGTCGGGCGCCAATCGCGCTTTGCTGGCTCCAAGGGCCGCTTGTCAGCGCGCTCGGTCGCAAGCTCCTGAGCGCTCGAACGAAGCGTGAATTGCTCGGGTAAATGCCGCACGCGTAAATGGGTTCGTGGGCGTTGACAGATACCAAACGTCGAACGAGCTGAACGAGCTCCCTGACGTTCAACGGCCAGTCGTAGATGCACAAAGCTTCGGCGAATTTGGGTTCAATCGCAGTCGCAGGACCTGGAGAATTCTGGTTCAGCTGTTGAAGAAATAACGGCACGATGTCCTCGCGTCGTGCTCGAAGCGGCGGCAACGTCACGGTCAACCCGTCGAGCCGAGCGTGGAGGTCCGCGCGAAACCTGCCCTCGAGGGATGCTTTGGCAAGCGAGGACTGTGTAGCCACGACAGTGCGCACGTCAATGGGCACGGGCATCACCTCTCCAAGGGGCAACACCTCGCGCTGTTCCAGTACGCGCAGCAGCTTGGGTTGAATCGAAGCGGGTAGCTCCTGAATTTCATCCAGAAACAGCGTTCCCTGATGCGCCGCTCGGAATAGTCCAGGGCTTGCCTTGTCGGCGCCTGTGAACGCGCCTTTCTTGTGGCCAAACAATTCACTTTCAGCCAAATGCACCGGCAAACCCACGTGTGAACCGCACGGGCCAAGCCTTCTTTACCAGTGCCTGTTGCACCCTGAATCACCCATGGCAAATCCGCAAAGGCGCGTTGCGCCGGCTCAATCGCTCGGCGCAATGTCGATCCGCCATACCAACCCGGGGCCAGCTCGGCAAATTCGCAAGGCTCACCCTCGACCACCACGCCAATCCATTCACCGCAGCGCAGCACGTCCCCCTTGACCAAAGGGGACGCCTCACGACGCATGCCATTGACATGCACCCCATTGCGACTCCCCATATCAGTGATTGCAACGAGCGGGCCCTCGACTCGCAACTCCGCGTGCCTTCGCGAGATCTCCTGGCCGTCCAGCACCGTTTGACACGAGTCATCGCGGCCAATCACATGCCGATTTGACAAGATTGTGACTGCGGGACCCGGAAACACCCAATTCACTCGCATCAATCGACGCTGTGACGGCTCACCCCGCGCGCTATTGGACGGACAAGTCGTGGACCCCGGAGCTGACGATGCCAAAAGATGACTCCTTCGACCAAAACACGCTAACGCGGCACCCTGTGAGGGTCAAGGCCACCGGTGAAACCAGCCAAGCGGGCAATTGTTACAAGACAAGCCCATTTGAACTTTTTCGATGCCAAACGCCTGGTGAGCTGACTGGCCCTGCGCGCCGAATGTTCGAACCAAACTCCGGATTGTTCGGACTGTGCTTGCCGCGGATTGCGTCGCGTAACCATCTCATATGCTCGCCCAGTGACTCTCCGCGGCATCGCGCCAATGGCAAAGAAAGAGCAAAGGCGAGAGTGCTCGTTAGCGAGCGCCGGCCGAAAGTCACCCAAGTCCCTGGCACGCCGCGTGCTCACTCGAGGTTCACACGGCGTTCAGTAATCGCACAGCTCGGACGAATGTGTATTGAAAGGAACAGGGACTGACATGACCAATCTATCGCTTTTTCGTTGCTCGTTTGCCGCTGTTGTCGCTTGGGCAAGCATCGGTTGCAGTGGAGGCAGTCTCGGCTACGACGCGCCGTCAGTACAGAGCTGCCAGCAAGTCAATTCGACGCTTTGCTCGAAAATCGCCAGTTGCTACACCCCAGCCGAACTGCAGAGCACTCAGTTCGTGTTCGGACTCGACGTGTCGAGTTGTAATTCGCAGTCCAATGCCGCAGGACCATCACAAGCAGCGAACTGCGACGCCGGGCAAAGCTACGATGCCACCAACGCCCAAGCCTGCTTCTAGGCGTATGGCTTCAGCAGCAGGGGCCGGTTGCGCTCGAGCAGGCGGTCGAGTTCATTCTGCAAGCCTCGGAGGCCATTGCTGAGGCACATGGTCTCGGCATTACTCACCGGGATTTGAAGCCTGCCAACCTGTTCTGCATTCGGCGCGCTGACGGCCTTTTGTCCATCAAAGTGCTCGACTTTGGGATTTCCAAGGTTAGAGATCTGAGCCACACGGCAACCGACGCGCGAATGACCGGTACGAAAGCCGTCTTTGGTTCGCCGATGTACATGTCGCCCGAGCAGATGCTCTCAGCGCGCGACGTTGATCCGCGCACGGACATCTGGGCATTGGGCACGATCCTCTACGAACTATTGGCGGGCAAATCGCCGTTCGAGGGTGAGACCTTGCCGGAGGTATTCGCCAAGATTTCCACCCTGGCGCCACCGCCAATCAGGAACTTCCGTCCCGATGTTCCGCTCGGCGTCGAGTCGGTGATTCTCAAGTGCCTGGAGAAGGATCGGACGAAGCGCTACTTGAACGTAGCGGAGCTCGCCATCGCGCTCGCGCCGTTTGCACCGAAACGCGCGCGGGCTTCGGTGGAACGGGTTTCGCGCGTCATTCAAAATGCGGGGCTCTCGGCAAGCGTGCTCGTGCTCCCGCCCTCGTCTGATGCGAACAGTCAACCGCAATCGATTCAGACGGAAGTGTCCTGGGGACAAACCGCGCCGCCCGCAAGCGGCAAGAAGTGGATGATTGTTGCCGCCTTGGGGGTTATGACGGCACTTGGACTTGTGGCGGCCCTGTTCGTGCGCTCAAAGCCCGCGTCGCACAATGAGAACGCCGCCGCCATTGTGAATCGGGTTGACCCGACGAATCAGCCATCGGCCGTGGCCGCGGCTTCGCATGCGGCTCAGTCACCCGCGACGAATCAAGCGTCGGCAACGGCAGCCGCATTGCCGCAGCCTGTTGCGCCAACCGTGGCTCCGATTGCGCTGACACCTGAGGCTGACGCGGGATCGCCCGTTGCGCTTTCTGGGATCAGCGCGCGTCCAAGTGCCGCAAAAAACAAACCCGCAAATAGCTCAAAAGCAGTGGCAGGCGGAGCTGCTGCGGCCGCAGCAGCGGCTGCAGTTAAGAGCGACGCGCCCGCTGCCAAGGATGTGCCGGCGGCGCCCAAAGCGAATTGCGACCCGCCGTACTTCCTTGACGCCCAGGGTCGCGAACAATTCAAACCCGAGTGTTTCAAGAATCGGTAACCGTGAGGATTCGATGAAGTTACGATCGACTGGGATTGCAGCGTTGTTTATTGTGGCAGGCTTGCAGCTCTCGGCGGGCACGGCGCGCGCGGCTGAGCCCACGACTTCTGATTGTTTGACGGCGCATGGCGCGTCGCTTAGGCTCGGAGACGAGCACAAACTGCGCGCAGACCGGGCACAACTTCTGACTTGCGCGCAAGCGAGTTGCCCCGCGGAGATCCGCAGGGCGTGCCTGCGGCGTGTCGGCGACGTCAATGCGGCGCTGCCGAGCATCCTGTTCGAGGTCAAGGATGGCAGCGGCAATGATCTTAGCGCGGTCAAGGTGACCATGGATGGCGAATTGCTCGCCGAGCGGCTCGACGGATCAGCGCTCGTCATCGACCCGGGCGACCACCGCTTCGTGTTCGAAACAGCCGGGCAACCCCCGCTCGAAAAGCGCTTCGTGATCCGCGAATCGCAGAAGGATCGGCGCGAACCCATCACGCTCGGGCCGGTTGCGAGCCCAGCACCCGCAATGCCAGCGCCAGTGGCGCAGCCACCCGCGACCTCGCCCGCAGCAGCGCCTGCGCCAAGCATTGCATCGATGGTCACCATGGCACCAACGCCCGCATTGCCGGAGCCACTCAAGGATACGTCGCCAAGCGACACGGGCAAGGCACAGCGAACACTGGGTTACGTGGTGGGCGGCGTCGGCGTCGTGGGCCTTGCAGTGGGCACCGTGTTCGGATTGTAGATGAAATCGAAATTGTCGGATCGCGATAACGCCAGTGCTTGCAGCGCCACCGCAAGCTGCCTGCCCGCAGACGTCGTCCGCGTCAATTGACGAGCGACGCGCGCAGCGATGCCACAATATCGACGGTAGGTTTCGTCGCAGGAGGCGCGGCGCTCGTCGGCGGGTTCCTGCTGGTAGTGACGGGTTTACCCAAGGAATCAAAAGCCGCGAGTTACAGGCAAGCCGAGTCGACGTGCAGCCTTGGCTCGGAAATAGAACAACAGGTTTAACAATTGGAGGGTTCTGGTGAGCTCAATAACTCAGGGAAATTTGGGTGTCTTGGCGGCACTGGTGGCGACCAGTGTCGGCTGCTCAGTCTCGGACGCCAATCTGCAAATGGCGCAAACCGTGGGTGGGACCACGAACACCGCAGGCGCAACCGCGCACACCGGCGGCAAAGTGAATGCGGCGGTTTCCTTCCGAGCGGCGAACAATGGGAATACGCTGCCACGGGTGGCGATCAACAACGCACATACCCTTGGTCGCAACCAGCTTACAGCTCAATAATTGATTCTACGTATGCAAGCTACTCTTGCTTGGCTGACGGCAATTCCGCTTGTTCTCTTGCAGACATCATTGACGTAGGCACAAAGCCGAAAGGCGATGGGCGCTGGAAGCAGTCAGACATGGCCGGCAACGTTTGGGAATGGGTACTAACCAAAGACTCGCCAGGTAATGGAAGTGACGACATGGCATACAATATTCGTGGCGGCTCATATGACAGTTCCCCGGATAGCCTAGTTACGACCGGCGTCTTCGATCCGAGCGGCAGCGGTGGTGCAAGCCGCGCTTCATGGCTGGGCTTTCGTTGCGCGAGAATGAAATATTGACATCACTGTGGCACAGAACTCCACAAAGACTTGAGGAAGCACACAAAGATCGACACGGCCAAACTGCGCCCGCTCGAGCAGAGCGGTGGCTGCCGCGTGATGTGGTGCTCCGTCGAAGAGACTCTCAACGGGCACATTCATGTTGACAAGCGCCAAGTCATCGGTCGACGTCTGCATAGATGTCTCTTCTAGTGGGCGGGCGAAGAATCATTCTCTTACGCACCGGCAACGCTACCCTTGGGCGTCGCTGGCTTTGCGTCTTGAGCTGTTCTCGGACAGCCTGAACCATGAGCACAAAAGTTCCTGCAACTGGTTCGGGAATGCACCTGTCCTTGCCGATCTGGCCCAGTCTCGCCGGCAAACACCGTTGTGACGCACGATGAAACGCGACGATCATTGCAAGAATGATTGGACCCAAATGGCGGTCGCTGTTCGCCTTTTCCGTGCCGCTGTGACAAGAAGTGGACGCGACGGTGGCGGCCTGATCCTGACTGCAGCAGGGCAACAGTGACGTCCGAATGCCCGCTGCAACTGCGCGAGGTGGCGCGCATGAGGGAACTCGAGCCGGGCGGTTCGCCATGTATCTTGACGCCGCTCCCTCGTGCCAGGACGACTCGTCCATCGGCTTCCGCTGCGTCATCCCGCGCTAAGTCTGGGGTTGCTTTCGGTTGTTCGAGTCTCTCCCATCGGTGCTTTCATTTCGTTGCGCCCTTGCGCTGTGCGTGACACTCGATAAAACCGCGGGCGGAGAGTGCCGCAAAGGCAAAAGCATCGGTGTCCGACGCAATGGCTTGTAATTTCTTGCCCGCGCTCGATAGCCCGGCGACTTGGGGTTTACTGCGGCAGCAGTCTCATACGGACGGTAGTGTCGTCGATGACGCTGAAATGACCCATCCAATCGTCACGAGACGCAAGTACCATCGCGACAGTCGCGGCGATTGCTGCGGCTGATGTTTGCGACGTACGAAACAAGATGATGCCGTGAGCTACTTTCAACCCAAGCTGGAACACTAACGCACCGAAATCTTTGTCGAATGTTATGAGCAAACGATGTTCGGCGAACGCTCGAACGAGCACCTGTCTGTCTGGAATGCCCTGCAAAGTCATGGGCTATCCGCCGGAAGACCCGATCGTCGGCATACAGGTGCGGGACCCGGACCAGATCGCGCTCGAACTGCAAGCGCCGCGCTCGGCCGTCCGGCCGGAATTTCTTGCCGGCGTGGCCCAGGCAGCTTGAGGCCCTGACGGAGGGCCGATGTTCAGGCGCGTCCTTCCGTGCACGATCTCCCGATTGTACACAAACGGACCGCAAGCCGCCCGTCGGGCTTGCTTCCATTTATGCAGCATGCGGATAACAGCACGTATGATTGTTTATTGGTTAGCTTTCGAGGTTATGAGCCGCTCTTTCATGGGATAGGAAGGCAAAATGGCAGGCGACATCCGGCTCTTCAAGATAGGGCAACCGGAACGGAGTTTGGCGAATTGGGGCGATGTAGTGGTGCTGGTCGGCATCGCCGCGCTGCTGTACCTGGGCGTGCGCCTGGCGGTAGGCGCTCCGGCAGTGGTTTGTAATCCCAGATTTCGTTGTCGCCCAGTATGCTCCCAATTTATGCGGCCCTGTCTACTGGACGCATGCTGGCTGCATACATCCATCGATGCTCTTCACGCTCATTTATGGGCGAGCAGCTCGGCTGACAGCCGGCGAGCCGAACACGTCCTGATGCCCATACTGGATGTGCTGCAAAGCGTGCCGATCCTGCTCCTCTCGCCGGTCGTCCTGTTGAGTTTCACGGCAATTTTGCCCCTATCAAAATCCGCCATCGAGCTGGCTTCAATCGCGTCGATCTTCACCACCCAGGCATGGAACATGACCTTTGCCGTTACCAGTCGCTCAGACACCATCCCCACAGAACTCCGCGAAGCTCCGCTGATCTTTCGCTTCACCGGCTGGCACCCGCTTCAGGACCCTGGAGCTGCCCTTTGCCGCCAATCGGTGCCGATCTGGAACAGCATGATGAGTTGGGCCGGTGGCTGGTTTTTCCTGATGGCATCTGAGATCTTCACCGTTGGCGCCGACGCGATTTTCGACTGCCTGGGCTGGGCTCTTATCTGCAGACCGCGGCCAACGCACAGCGATGTGACGCGCGATCCTCTGCGGCGTCGCATACCCTGGTGCTTCATGACTGTTCTGCCTGGATCAATTTGTCTGGCAGCCGCTGCTTGCCTGGTCTGACCAGAATTTAAGCTCGCAGATGATAGACGAGCGAAATCGCCGCCCATTCCTGGTTTCTAGATCTGCCTTCGCTAAATCGCGGCTGCTCTTATTCGGCTAAAAGAGATCGCCGGCCGCCGAGCTGACCCTGCGCGCACGGCCCGAACAGATCGAGCTGGCAGGTGCCGGCGCTGAACCGTTTCCCGGCAAATACAGGCGAGGAAGCTTCCCGGCTCGATCTGCACATAGCTGCCGACGGTTTGCCGGCGCGGCGCGGGCTCGATCCTGCCTACGGCACCTTGCGGGTAGGTGAGATGCTGCGCACCCTGCCGCTCGAGCCAGTGGGGGATTACCCTGGCCGTGGGCACTGGTTGCCACGCTTCTACGCGTTATCGACGCGCTGCTGATCGCACTCCTTGGACCGTACGGCCCTTGGGGTTGCTATCGGGACAGCCGGCGCGCCGCGCCGCTGGCTCCAGCCGGTGGTCCA
Source organism: uncultured delta proteobacterium (assembly GCA_963811985.1). Taxonomy (GTDB): domain Bacteria; phylum Myxococcota_A; class Polyangia; order Polyangiales; family Polyangiaceae; genus FEN-1139. The sequence goes on along the minus strand of CAWEUH010000033.1, from coordinate 3,979 downwards.
GATTGTCGCCTCTGTCCCGGCCACTGCCTTGTTTCCCATTTTCGTGCTTGCACTCTGGCCAGCCTTCCCGGCGAGGCCTTAATATGGCCGCGATGCTCTGATGCTCATGGGCACGCAGTGGTATCTGCTCTTTAACGTGATTGCCGGAGCCTCCGCCATTCCGCAGGACCTTAAATATACGGCCGAGCTTCTGGAACTTTCGCGGTTTGAGCGCTGGAGCACGCTGATCCTGCCCGCGGACTTTCACTTATCTGGTGACCGGGGCGATCACTGCTGGCGGCGGGGCATGGAACGCCAGCATCGTCGCCGAGTACGTTCAGTTCGGCGGCAGCCGGCACATGTCACCGGCATGGGGGCGATCATCGCCGAAGCAACGGCCACAGGGGATTTCGTGCTCTCCGGCCTGCGCGCTGCCAATGATGGTCCTTGCGGTGGTGGTCATCAACCGGGTGCTATGGCGGCGAATGTACCATCTTGCCGAGTCGCAATATCGTATGGAATAAGCGAAAGCCGTTTGGGTAGCCAAAATGGCCGCAATGGAATAGAATATGGTAGAGAGGTGGAGGATAGAAGCATGCAACGGACTTCGCTGCCGGCCAACGCGGACGACAAGGTCCTCGTAGACATACGGGGCGTCAGCCAAATATACGGCGCCGGCGAACGGCGCTTTACGGCGATTCAGGACGTCAACATCACCATCAAAGAAGGGGAGTTTGTGGCGCTGTTGGGGCCGTCGGGCTGCGGCAAAAGCACGCTGTTGCGCATCATTACGGTCTGCAACAGCCCAGCACCGGACAGGTGCTGTACCGGGGCCAACCTCTGCGCGGGGTCAACCCGCATGCCACCATCGTGTTCCAGACCTTTGCATTGTTTCCATGGCTGACCGTGCAGCAGAATGTCGAGGTGGCGCTCAAGGCGCGGGGTGTAGGGCAGGCCGAGCGCTGTACCGAGCCGTAGATCTGCTCGACCGGGTAGGTTTGGATGGGTTTGACGTTTCCGAGGACGGCGGACGCGGCAAAGTCTCGGTTTCGCTCTCGTCGAGCCCGAATTGCTCTGCCTGGACGAACCATTCTCGGCGCTTGACGTGCTGAGCGCCGAGGCGCTGCGCGGCGAGTTGCTGGAACTGTGGACGAGCGGCAATATACCGACCAAGGCCATTCTGATGGTCACCCATAACATCGAGGAGGCCGTTTTTATGGCCGACCGGATCATCGTTATGGATAAAGACCCGGGCCACGTGGTAGCGTACTTGAATGTTGGCCTGGCCCATCCAAGGCAGCGCAAAGAGGCCGTGTTCGTGGACGTAATTGACCGTGTCTACGCTACTCTGGCCGGCCAGACCCGCCCTGAGAAGGAAGAGATGGGCAGCGCACCCGGCGAGCCGGGCCAGACACGCGCCCTGCCCGATATCAATACCGATGACCTGGCAGGACTGCTCGAACGGCTCGACGACCTGCCCGGCAACCGCACGGATATTTATCGCGTTGCCCAGGAACTAAACATGGATTCAGACTACCTGCTACGCCTGACCGATGCGGCCGAGTTGTTGGGCTTTGCAATGATCGCCCAGGGCGATATCGCCTTGACGCCGCTCGGCGAAACGTTCGCAGAAGCGCGCATTCAGGCACGCAAGGAGATCTTCGCCACGCGGATCCGCGCTACTGGTGTTCCGCTGGCTGCTTTCAATGCTAACGGCAGCCAACAAGCATCAGCTTGAAGGCGATGTGGTGAAGCAAGCCCTGGAGCTGGATTTTCCGGCAGAAGAGGCTCGCGTAAATTTGACCGGTTTGTTGATTGGGGCCGGTATGCCGAGATCCTGGGTTATGACGATGGAGACGATGTGCTTTATCTCGAGGAAATGGCCCTGCCGGCAGGCAATGCACCCGTCAACAAATAACCTCTGCACCGTAGCGCACAGCACAGCGGGCGAACCGATGACTTTATGCTTGGCGAGTCCTACGCGGCAGCGCAGGCGAGCGAAAAGTAGCGCGGCCCGCACAAGAATCAAAGCTGATCCAGGAGGAGGACGAAAATCGAAGAGAATCACTAGAGTTCACGATATCAATGTCCAAACATATCCTCTAAGGACGACGACGCCTTACTACGACGCAGCCTGGCGTACAGTTTGCAGCGGGCGGGCTATCGGGTCAGCACGGCGGCAAGCGCCGAGGATGCGCTGGCCATGGCGTGTCGCGAAGCCCCGGAGTTGATCCTGCTGGACATCGGCTTGCCGGGCATGGATGGGCTGGATGCCCTCCAGCATTTCAACGATGGGGGCAACCCATCGCAGGGCGCGCCGCATCCCGGATGGACGGCGCGGCCCCACGTACCGGTTATCTTCCTCAGCGCCCGCCGCCGAGAGCTCGACCAGGTGTTGGGTCTCGAGCTTGGCGCAGATGACTACATCACCAAGCCGTTTGATTTAGACGTACTTGCTCGGGTCAAGGCTGTTTTGCGCAGGGCCGGACGGGCCGCCGGGACAAACGGCCATGGTTCCGGGTCAGCCATACCCCCTATCGTGCTCGGCGACCTGGCAATTGATCCTGTTGCTCATTCTGTCAGTCGAGGTGGACAGAGCATCCAGCTGCCACCGCGCGAGTTTGATGTCTTGTACGCGTTGGCGCTGGAGGCCGGGCGTGTGATATCCGTTCACGACCTGGTTGCGCGGGTGTGGGGGGCGGAATACGAGGGCGAGCCCACAGGTCGCATACGTTCATATCCGCTGGCTGCGGCAAAAACTCGAAGAGGACCCCGCCGCCCGCGACGAATCCTGACCGTGCGAGGAGTGGGCTATAAGCTGGAGCCGAATCCCCTGCCTGCATAGAAGAGGTAAGCGCCAGGCGCTCTGCGTCAGGCCGCCCGGCCAACAAGATCCTATTCTCAGGAGCGCCGATGGTAGGCGGCGGGTCTCGTCGTCCGGGAGGGCTATGCGCCGCCGAATCGTGCCGCGGTCCGACTCGTGGATCCTCCGGCTGAGGCAGGTTGGCGGCCCGTGACGGCGCAAACGTAGATTGGGAACGGCGCTGAGCGACCTCCTGGGCCGCCAGTTGGCGTGCAATCAGCGGGAGTGCCAGTACCACCAGGACCCACATCAGCCCCATCAAGCCGGCTGCCGACATTTGCGCCGTCGTCGTCAGCAACGTGCCCCCACCGGCAGGCCCATTGGCCAGCCCGGCCAACCCACTGAGGCCTGCCACGACATTCCACGTGCCGTGGACGGCTATGGCGGCCAACCAGAGCGCAACGGCCCGCCCCCACCGTCGTTCTGCGAGCCCCGCCTGCCAGCCGAGGCCCGCCAGGCCCGTTGCCAGGCAGTGCAGCGCAGCAGTCCCGCCGCGCACGGCCATCGTTGCGCCCCATGAGCCAGGCGTAACGAGGGCAAGCGATCCGTTGAGCATCCCCTCAACGAGAGCAAACCCTGCGCCGGCTGCTACGCCGTAGAGAAAGCCCTCAACGCGAAAAGTCATGGACGCGGCGGGCGGCCGCACCATCGTCGGAGGGCCACGCGCCCCTGCTCCGTGGCCCTGGTGGGCGGTCTCATGGGCGCCTGGTGAGCATGATCAGCGGAACGCTAAAACTCTTTGCGCTTTCCTCGATGCAGCGGGACGGCCGCGCCGACGAGCGCCAGGCCAGCCAGGATCACGATTGGCGACGTCATGAACGGCCTCAGCGCACGCAGATCAAGCGGCCGGCCGGGGTTCTGCATCATCTGGTTGGCCCACGCCTGCAGTTGCTGCGCCACATCGGGACGAACGAGGCTTAAATAGCGTGGCCGCGACGACGACGGCGAGAAGGAGCAGCAGTTCCAGAAACATGCCAATCGCTACGCCACCCAGGGCGCCCCAGTCCAAGCTGCCAATGCCCGGCCGGGTGCTCAAGGCCGGCATACCTGCGGAACCAACCGGCCCCTGTGGCAAGCGATAGGAACAGCAAGGCGCCAACGGCGCTAGCAATACGTCGTTGAAGGCTACACAACATA
>CAWEUH010000032.1:0-8253 GCA_963811985.1 uncultured delta proteobacterium | reverse complement strand
TCGATGTGTCGTCCACGCGTCTGAACCGGATTTGGGCCGCGGTGGCGGCTCGGCTTCCCGTCGAAACGCGCTTGCGTTGGTGGCCACGTGTGGCGGTTGCCGCCGCACTGACCCTTGGTGTCGTGTTGCTCACGTGGCGAGTGACGTTGCGGTCGCGGCCCCAGTTTCCCTTGCAACAAGCCATATTTGAGACCGCTGGCGATGCTTCGAGTGTCGAGCTCATCGACGGTTCACGATTGGAACTTGCCGCCAGAACGCGTTTGGAGTGGACACCGGGCGACGCGCGCTCGTTGGCAGTGAGGTTGATGCATGGATCGGTCGTGTGTGACTTGGTGTCGCGTCGCGACAGGAAGTTCTCGGTGTTTGCGGCCGACGTACAGGTGCAAGTAACCGGCACTCGTTTTACCGTGAGTTACAATCCAAAGTTCGAACGCGTGGACGTGGCGGTGCAGAGGGGTTCGGTGAGCGTCACCACCGCCAGCGGCAGCGAACCCGGTCGGCGCCTTGCCGCCGGCGAGCGCTGGAGCGTCAACCGAGGTTCATCGAATCCCGTGGATGCACAGGCGATTGCGTTGACGACGGCCTCGGCAAGTCCGCCCGCCCCCGATTCAAGCAGCCAAGCGAATCCTGCAGTCGATGAGGTTCAAGCGCCGGGCAGCGGTGGCCACGGGGAAGCGGCGGTGCCGGTCGTCCAAGATTTTCCCTCTGCGCGCAGTTTGTTGGACCAGGGCAATGCCGCGCGGCGAACGGGCGACGCGCGCGGCGCCGCCAACGCCTATCAGACATTGTTGACGAAATTCCCGCGCGATCCTCGCGCTGGCTTAGCGGCGTTCGAACTGGGCAGGCTTCGAATGGGACCGCTGGCAGATATTCCCGGCGCCGTGCGAGCCTTCCAAAGCGCTATTGCGCTTTCTCCCGGGTCGGCCATCAAGGAAGATTCGATGGCCCACCTAGTAGAAGCCTACGCAGCCTCTGGCCAAACGGCGCAGTGTGTTTCCGCGCGTGTCGCTTACCTCGACGGATACCCAAATGGCGTGCACGCGGGCCGTGTCCGGCGGCAATGCGGAGTTAGGTAGTCTTCGACGAATAGTTCACAAGTCTTGGAAAACCTTCGCAAATTGCCGCGCGCAGGGTCGGTACCTGCTTGCGCTTTAATGAACATCAAGTTAAACTTTAACTCATGCCCCAGCCGAGAACCATTTCAATGCTCGACCTTCGGCAAAGAGCCGAGAAAATCGTCGGAGAAGTATCGAGGGGTGAGACATTGGTATTGACGTACCGCGGCCGCCCGGTGGTGCGCCTTGAGCCAATTCGGGCGGCAACCGTGGATGCAGACGACGCATTTTACCAGATTGCCAAGCTGGCAGACCGCAAGGGCAAGTCGCTCTCGAACCAAGAGATCGACGCGATTGTTTATGACACGTGAGACATTCGTTCAACACGAGTGGCTTTTACGCCTTGTTGGTCAAGCGCGACGACATGCACCAAGAGGCCGCGCAAGTCCTGGGGGCTGCTGCAGAGAAGCGATCGGGGTTCGCGACCACTGACTACGTGCTCGACGAGACTGTGACATTGCTGTGTGCACGAGGCCATGGACATTTGGTGAAGCCATTCTTGCAATCAACGATGCAATCTCAGGCCTGCGCGATTGACTGGGTGAATCCAGAGCGATTTGCCGAGGCTGCAGGTTTTCTACAAAAGCATCTGGGACAAGGGTATTCCTTCACGGATTGCGTGAGCTTCGTGACGATGAAGTCTCGCGGTCTGCGTGAAGCGCTAACAAAGGACGAGCACTTCAACAAGGCCGGCTTCGTCGCATTGCTGCGAAACGGACGCTGAGCGGGTTGAGAACAACGCCTCGGCAATGAATGGCACTCTTCGAGCCAAGATCGTGACATACTGTGTTCGGTTCAATGTCGCTGCGCTCGAGGACTGCCCAATCGCAAGTTTTAGCCGCTTTGCTAGCGACACTCTTTTTGAGCAGGTTAGGCGTGGCGGCTCCCGGCTGTGGTGAAAGCGGTCAACCCTGGGTGAGTGTCAGTTTTGGCGAAGGCCCCTGGAACGACGATTTCAAGCGAGAAGCGTTGCAAGATCTGAAAGCCGGCTTGGCCAGTCGCAATATCGAGACCTGTGCCCAGGGGCAGGGGCCCGAGAGGTCGCCCGTTGCCGTGATTGTCATTCGTGCTGGCGGCAATGAGAGTGTGCAGGTGACCGTGGAGATTCGCGACGCGGTAACCGAAAAGCGGGTCAGTCGCGACGTCGATTTCGGCGAGCATGCCTTCCGACGGGCGTGCATTGGCAATTGCCCTCGCGGCCGACGAACTCGTTTGGGCAAGCTGGGCTGAGATCGCGTACAAGGGGACCAAGCGCCGCTCGGCGGCTCCGCCGCAAGTCGTGGCTGCCGTAGAGCACAATCTGCAGCCGCCGCCACCGGCGGCGACTGCGCGCCTAGGCGTGCAACTGGCCATGGACCATTTCGGCAGCGGCTTGACGCAACTGGGTGCCGACGCGCTGGGGATCTTGCCGCTTGCGGCTCGATTCAGGCTGAAAATCGCAGCAGGTGCACGGCAGGGGCTCGTAGTGCTGGCGCCGGATGGCCGCGTACAATCGATGGCGACGAGTCTGGCAGTCGATGGGTGTGCTCTTGTGCTGCGCGGCCCGCACGCGGAACTCAGCTGGGCGTTGGGCCCGCGCGTCGCCTGGTTTCATCTGCAAGGCGAAGCGGCGTCTGGCGCTCTTGGCAATCGTCTCAACGGGTTGGTCGTGTACGCTCGAACAGGGTTGGGGGCAGCCCTTCGCATGAGCGGTCCGCTGTGGGTCGAGTTTGGAGCGAGTGTGGGGGTGCCCTTGCGCGCGGTTCAAGCCAACGACACAGGCAGGATGGTCACGGGCGCGTCCGGTCTCGAACAATCGGCGACGCTTTCGCTACAGGGAGAAATCTAGTGCAGCGTGTAGTACTTGCCGCAACAATCGGCAGTTGCTGCCTGGCTGGCTGCGTTCAGCGCGGCGACGTTCTCACACGTAGTGGCGTCGAACTCGACGCTTCGAACGCCGTGGCGGCCTTCGACGTAAGCTGTGGCGATACGCATACGGGTGCCATTACCAACGGAGTTGCGTACTATTGGGGTCAGAACGACCAAGGCCAGCTCGGCACCGGCGACAATCAAAACCAGGTGCGGCCTTTCGCGATTCAGGGGTTCAATGCGTGGCGTCAGTTGGCGTCGGGCGCCGAGCACAGCTGTGGGCTCGACGCTTTGGGGCAGGTGTACTGCTGGGGGGGCAATCCTCGCGGACAGCTTGGGCAAGGGGATCGGGTGTCGCGCGTCACGCCCAGCTTGGTGGCGTTGCCCGAGCCAGCCACACAGCTCTCGGCCAAATTCGCTCATAGCTGTGCGTTGCTCATCAATGCGGCGCTCTACTGCTGGGGCCAGAACGACGAAGGTCAACTGGGGCAAGCCGATCAATCTCCAAGTGGCGACAGCACAGCGGTTGACGGGCTCAACCCCGTCCAAGTCGGGACGGCGAATTGGCGCTTGGTCAACACGGGCCAGGGGCACACGTGCGCCATCAGTCTGGACGGAAACCTGTGGTGCTGGGGTCGCAACACCGATCATGAACTTGGCGCGGATTCGCGCATCCAAGTGCGTGAGCCAATTCAGGTGACGCCCAATGGGCCCTGGCTCAACATTTCTGCAGGTCAGGACTACAACTGCGGCGTCATGCAAGATCACACGCTGTGGTGTTGGGGTCAAAACACGGGTTCGGATACCAACGACGGTTTTCCGTTAGGTATTGCCGGAGCGACACTGTTGTCAAACCCGACGCAGGTCGGTAGCTCTGCCGATTGGACACTCGTACGTTCCAATACCTTTCATTCTTGCGCGCTCAATCGGACCTCGGAGCTGTGGTGTTGGGGGCGTAACATCGAAGGTCAACTGGGTACGTCCGATATCGACAACCGCAGCACGCCTGCGCGTGTTGCCTCGGGTATCGCCGCTGTGAGCGTCGGACGCTTTACGACTTGCGCCATCGATCAAACCGGCGTTGTCGAGTGCACCGGCGCCAACGACGAGGGCGAGTTGGGCACGGGCGACACGGATCGCCGCAACGCGTTGACGCCTGTATCGTTCGTTGGTCAATAGGTCAAGATCGGGTGTGGACCCACGAGTTCCTGGCACGACAGCCGATTGGGGTGACCCCTCGCGACTTGACTATTGAACCGTCACAGAACCTGCATCGAGCGATATCTGGTAATACCCGTGATCATCCCAAGGGACCTCTGTGCCACCTTGCGTCACGGTGCCGCCGGTGGTCGTCACGCGCAAGCACATGTTCGGAGGGAAGTGCGCTGGAAGCGTCCAGTTCGCGGTGGTTGTGGCGGAAGATGGGAATGCGTTTTGCCCCATCCAATAGGCACCGACATTCATGTAGGTGTCGATCCACAGGCCTGCCTTCCCTTTGGCGTAGGTCACAGCGCTGGTGAACTGCGAGATGTCCACCGGTTGATAAGCGCCATCGCTGCCGCCAGTGAACCCGTGCACTAGAATGACTCGCCAGCCGCCTTGCGACACCGCGGAATCGACTTCGCTATTGAAGGCGCTCGCGGCAGCGCCCGTGGCAGGGATGAAACAATGCGTGTTGAACGGATCGGTCCCACCGGAGCCCACTTGGCGCGGCATCATAAGACCGTCCGCGACTCCCCGATCCAGGAAATAGAGCTGCTGAGCCCACTGCGAGTAGGTCGTGTCGCCGTTGGGGTTCGCCATCGTGTACGGGGTAACGCCAAGGTCTGACTTGATGGTCTGGTCGCACTGCTGCACGTCGCTCTGGGTCACGCTGCTGTGTGTCTGGGTGTGGTTACCGATTTCGTGACCGTCGGCCACTGCTTGCTTCCAAGCGCTGAGGTTCGAGGCGATCTTGTTGCCGATCAAGAAGAACGTGTAGTGCACTCCCAGGGCCTCTAGCGCGCTATAGTTTGAAACTTGCGACGAATTGGCGTCATCAAACGTGAAGCTGGCTGCGCCTTGGAAACCCGCCCAATTGAGGACCTTCAGACCGCCCACGGTGCCTGATGGCTTGGCCTTACCCGTCGAGCCCGCCGCAGCCGTGAGATTGTTGCACTTGAAGGAGGCAGCTCCCCCAGCGGCGGACGTCGTGCCGCCGGTGCTTGCCTTGCCTCCGGTTGCACTTGCGTTACTTCCGCCGGTGCTCGCTTTGCCGCCAGTCGCAGTGGCGTTACTTCCGCCGGTACTTGGCGAGCCACCGGGGGCATTGCTTCCCCCCGTAGCCTGAGCGCCACCGGTAGCTTTGGTCTGAGACCCACCGGTGGCCTGTGCGCCGCCAGGTGAGTTGGTACCACCCGTTGGCGACGCGCCTCCCGTCGGCTTCGAACCACCCACTGGCTGCATTCCGCCTGTGCCAGCTTTTCCACCCGTGGAAAGCAGCCCTCCGGTGGCTGCGTTGGTACTCGAGGTACTTCCGCCTGTGGCAAGATTACCGCCCGTTGCGGGCGAAGCCCCCGCCGCATTACCGCCAGCGCCCGGACTTCCGCCAGTAGCCGCGAGCCCACCCGTGCCGTTTGCTCCTCCCAAACCCTCCGAGCCTCCTGAGCCGAGCGACGTGCTGTTCGTGTCCGTCCCGCTACAGGCGGTTAGCGTTGATAGCAACAAAAGCGCGATTCGTGATGGTAAGGCAATTACTCGCATTGGCTACTCCCTAGTTGGCGGCAACACCGTCCGTGAGCCTTCGGCTCCGATCCCAACGGCTTTGGTTCGACACCACAGTAATCATTCCCGAACACCCAAGTTATGATCGCACTTTGAACGGTTTGCCAGCAGTTCGAAGCGGTTCGTTCGTCAATGGCGGGAAGAATGAGTGCTTATGAGAGAATGCAATGAAAATGAGAGGACTTTTTGCTCGACCTTAGGGCACGAACTCGTCGAGCTTGAGTCAAGTTCTGGATACGCCGTCGGTCGGGCCGGGGCCTTTACGCGTCGGCAGTTTGGACCCCTTGCTGGCGATCAAGGCGGGCGCGCCTTTCGGCAGGCGAGCATGAGGGGTTTGGAATGTGCCATTCGCGTAAATTGGCACACGTAGGGATACGTTCCCATTAGCGTGCGCTTTGAAATGAAAGCCATATTCAGCCGACTAAGCAGGGTGGCACAAAGCCTGCAGTACAACTGGGGACTGCTGAGATTGTGCCATGCGGGACAGTGTCAGCGGTCTGCTGCGCCCCGGTTTCAATACCTTGTGCGAACCAAGCCAACCGCGTGAACAAATCCTTAGAATAGCTTCGACTCAAACGAGTCCTTGTTCGTTCCGCAACAACGCAGTCCCCATAGCTTAGTATACAAGTTCAAGAGCGAGTCCCTTCCCATAGGGTCTCGCTCTTGGACTTTCTTCTCGACGAATTGAATCGCTAGGCGCTTGTCGCCATGTGACATTTGCCGACGAAACAATTGACGCGGATCAACGTGCCGCGGTGCGCACCAGAGCGCGTCGCATCAGTACCGCAAAATCAGCGAGCCCCAGTGGTACCCGGCACCGAGCGCGAAGAGGCAGACCACTTGGCCTCGCTGCAGGCGGCCGTCGCGAATCATCTCGTCCATGAGAATGGGAATCGTCGCGGTTGACGTATTGCCGACGCGTTCGATGTTGCCGGGTACTTTGGCGGGGTCGAGTTTCATGCGGTCGCGAATGGCGTCGTTGATGCGCGCGTTGGCCTGGTGCGCAACAAACCAGTCGATGTCGCCGAGACTCAGATTGGCCATCTTGCACGCGGTGTCGATGCTCGAAGGTAATTTGGTCACCGCGTGTCTGAAGACCTCGCGCCCCGCCATGACGGGCATGTAGGTCTCGGCTTCAATCGCTGCGCGACCCAGTCATCGCTCGTGTCCATCACACGTGCCAAATCATGATTAGTGTAAGGACGACCCGGTAGGTAATGACCGGATCCGGTTATCGCAAGGCCCATCGGGACCCGCTATATGGCACAAAATCCAACGTTGGCGACCGTCGAACCCAGGCCCCCTGGCGGCTCCGCGAAAGGCGCGCAAAACAAGCGCAAGTCACCGGAATCCAGGCCTGGTAGATCCGCTGGCGCGCCCGGCCTGGCGCCGGCTACTTCTTTTTGCCGGCCTTCTTGGGCTCTGGTTTGCAATTCTCAGTCGGGCAAGTCACATCGCAGGTAGCGCCCTTGGCGCACTCCGTTTCACACTGGCCGTTTTCGCCCGTGCAGTCGATATTGCAATTGGAGCCCGCGGCGCAGACGCTCTTGCACCAGCCGCCATTGCATTTCATGCTGCAATTGGCGCCAGGCATACAGGTGATTTTGCAGCTGCCGGCGGTGCAACTGTTCAACGAGCATTTGCTGTCCTTTTCGCACTTCATGTCGCAGGCGCCGAGCTCACATTTCTTGTCGCAGGTCTCGCCAGATTTACACTTGTACCTGCACCCCGCCTGACCGCAGTCGTTGTCCGACGCGGCACCCTTGGCCGAATCGCCCCCAGATTTGCTCGCCGTCCCCTTGTCCGAATCGCCGCCGGATTTGCCCGCGGTGTCCGTCGAGCCTGCGGACGACTTGTCCTCGGACGCTGTGCTCTTTGCCTCGGAGCTTTCGGCTTTGCTTGGCGTATCGCCGGCGCTCGGCGTCGCCTCGGGTGGCGGCGAGCTGTGGCAACCCCAAGCGCAGATGGATGTCAGTGCGATGAGTCTGGCAAACGACAGTGTGCGGTACATCAGTTCCTCCTGATCCAGGATGCGCCGCAATCTATCCTAGATTCAGGCCGAGGGTAAAGCGAAACGACTCGCCAAGGCGCTGGGCCTGAATTTGCAGACATTCCCGGTATTGGTGCGGCCCGCGCACTTTGCATGAATTCCCTCGAACTTCCTGGGCCGCGCGCAAAATCCGGTTAGATTTCCATGCCCAGATGCCCCGCCACGGCGAAGATGTCCTTGTCGCCGCGTCCGCACATGTTCATAACGAGGAGATGGTCTTCGCAGGCAAGGTGCGGGGCAATTTTTGTCACATGGGCGAGCGCGTGCGCGGGTTCGAGCGCCGGGATGATCCCTTCGAGGCGCGTGCAGAGCTGGAAGGCGTCAAGCGCCTCGCGATCCGTCGCCGACACGTACTTCACGCGGCCCGATGTCGCGCAGCCAGGAGTGCTCCGGGCCGATGCCGGGATAGTCGAGACCGGCCGAGATCGAATGCCCGTCGTAGGATCTGGCCGTCGTCGTCCTGGAGGAGGTAGGGGC
>CAWEUH010000031.1:0-308703 GCA_963811985.1 uncultured delta proteobacterium | reverse complement strand
ATCCAGCCCGACGCGCCCATGTATGACGGTTTTTCACCGCTGATGAACCCCTCCGCCAATTTGACGTAAGTGTTGGCAATCTGAAGCTGGGCCGCGCGCGCAGCATCGGCCTTTCCGTCGCGGCTGTTCCAACCCGCGTTCAACTGCCAGTAATCGCGGGCGAAATGCCAGTTGGCGACCGACTCCATTCGCTTCGCAAGTTTTTCCGACAAGGCTGCGTATTTGTTGGCGTCGCCCACACGGTCGGCGAGCAACAGGTGCATAAAGCGAGCGCACAGCAAACCATCCTCCGTTGGCTCGTGCCGGACAATCGCATCTTCCATCGCTTGAATCGCCTTCTGATGAAACGCTTTCAACCGACCGAGCTTTGCCCCCAATTGCAGCGCCCGCGCGAACCGCTCCGCAAACGGCGGCCACATATCGCCCGTTTCCAGAGCCAGACCGGATTCGATGTATGCCTCGACAGCAGCTTGTCCTGACTTGTAATCCTTGCGACAGACCCAAAGCACGTCGGCAACGCGCGCACGGAATTCTCCGTCTTTGATTTCATTCAACACTCCGGCGAGCGCATTCAAATCTGACGCCGACAAATCTTCGGGAATTGGCGTGCGCCGTCCTTCCCAGACGGCCATCGGCCTGAACGGTGCTTCATCAGAATGGAAATTTGGCCAGAAAGACGCGACTGCGCTCAAAAACCGGAATACGCGCTCGCCTCTGCCATCGTTGGCCTCTTGGAATGATTTTGCATTAGCAGAAAAAAGTTCGTTATACGAATAACACTCGCGCCGCGTGGCTGTTTGGATTATTGCCTGCCAGTCGTAAGCCCAGAGGTCATCAACAGAAACACCAAAGCCAGCGTTGGGCGCGGGCGCGGTCACGCAGCGTCTCCCTTGTTTGCAGGCACGCGGACGCGTCCCTTGAGCAAGTCGTTTGTCAGTCCGGATTCCAGATGCAGGAGTTTGGAAGCGACCTGGCGTTGTCTATCAATGTCCGCATCCAAACAATCAAGAATAGCTGTCATCCGGTCCTTCTCAGACCGAATTGGAATTGCGGGCGAGAGTTTTGGCATATCAATTCCAGGGAAGAAATTGGTTTCGCGAGCCTGTCGGTGTAGTCTGATTGCCATTGTTAGTTCCATTCGTCTTTAAGGAAGCGTAACAAGCGGTCCTCTCGGCGACAATCATTTGTCAATTTTCAACATGCTTTGCTCTGCGGTCGGCGAGCGGGGAAAATGGAGAGCAGGCGGAGAGAAGTGCCTAACGCATCGCAGCCGAAGCGGAACGACCCGCTTCGCTGGCCGCAAACGGAAGCCTGCTGTCATGCCGGCGGACTGCGGATGCCAGCGCGTTGGTCACGGCGGAGGATTCAAGCGTTCATGACCAAGCGCGGCGGTCGAATACGATCGGGCATTTATTGGCAGATTTTGATTGGACTGTATTTGTCCAACCGGTGTTGCTAAATTTTCGCGATGATTTTTCACTTGGATGTGAAAAATCTGCGGCTTGGGGACAAGCTTAATTGAGCACGCTCACTTTGAATGAAAGTAACTTCAAATTCGTAGTGCGCTGGACGAGCGCTGCGACGCCGTCGTTCTTGGCGCCGCCGACTGCATTCTTAGCAGGGAAGTTGACTGATTTGCCAGGGCCCGGACCACTCTTCCACTTCTCGCTAATGGCCGAGAGGTGCTGGGTAAAGACGAAGGTCGTGCCGCTGCCGTCGGAGCGATTTACAGGAGTAATATCTTGATTGGGAAGTTTTACACCTGGATTCGCGTTTGCGATCTTGGGGTCATTCCATTTTTTTACGTCGCCGAGAAAGATGCCAGCGTACGCTTCGCGCGAAAGCTTTAGATCCTTTATGCCCTCGAGATTATATGCAAGTACGATGTGGCCCGCGGTTACTGGCAGCAGGACCACATTGTCCTTCGCCTGCTTGATTTCGTCGTCGGTCATTGCGGCGTCACTCGCGCCGAAATCCGTCTGCCCTGCGATAAAGGCCTTGATGCCCGCGCCGCTACCGGTAGCCTGGTAGTTGACGCGAATTTCCGGATTCTTGTTGCTGAACTCACGGAACCACCGTGAATAGAGAGGCGCCGGAAAGCTCGCTCCGGAGCCCTGCAACGTAACTTGTTGGGTAGCTGGCTTCGCAGGCTCAATCCCAGGATTTTGTTCAGCGGCAGGCTCCTGCTTTTTGGAGCAACCAAGATCAAAACAAGTCAGTCCGAGCAGGGCCAGGCACAAACTTGCGGCACGCCGATCGATTTGAGTTAAACGGACCATTAAGTGTCCCTTCTTCGCGTTGGCTCGCGCGGATATCCTGCGTCCAAGGCGAGACATCAATGCGTATGCGATCCGGGAACTTCCGCCACCCCGTACGCGGGTGAGACACACAATCGTCACATGAAGGTCACAGGAAATGAATCCAGCCCACGAAAATGCGGACTAGCGTGCCGACGGAGACGTTGGGGTCGCCGACCGTGTTCCGCGCAAACCCATATCGGTCGAAATCATTGGCAATTTCGTGCCGTGCTAGCTTTGGCCTGCGATTCGGGTTCTTCTTAATTTCACCATCCGTACGCTGGTCCCGCAATCGCTCGCCTCAATCTTGGCCTGCCACGCGATTATGTCATTGCCCGCGGGCAGCGTAAGGGTCTGATGACCCTGCTGCGTGGACTTGGCTTTTGCGAGGCCTTGTCGCTGTGGCGCAACCAGTCGGTCATGAGTCGAACGATGAGGTCCTCGGCCAGGGCCCACGAGGGCCAAAGCAGTGGAACCATGGCGACTCGCTCGTCGGCGCGGCGGCCCCGTTGCCATACGAGTTGCCCGCGCCAAAGCTGTTGCGCGTTGGTGCCTTCGACCGCGCGCAGGATCAAACAAGCGGCAGGGTTCTGGTCACCAATTGGGTCGTTATACGTGACTTCAAGCGCTACGAAGCCGGGCACGGTCAGCGGAGGTATTACGCGCAATCGCAATTCGTCGGGCGTAGCCTCCGCGTCGGGAAAGCGGGCCCAGGCGATGACTTTCAGGCCGTGCACGCGCGCCAAACGGCGCTGCAGTTTCGAGAGCCAGGCTGCGGCGCGCTGTCGATGACTAATCGGCAATTGAGTCTTACGTGCCGTCAAAAACAAAGGCAAGGGCAACGGCGACATCAGCCCCAGCAGCGCTGCGTCGTACGAGGAACTGCGCGATTCGAGCAGCATCGCCACACCGACCGCGATGAACCAGAGCAGCAACACGATTTTGCCCTGCCAACAGGTGGCGTCCAAGAAACGGCCTTTGAGCAGCGGCCGTGAGCGCGAGAACGCCTCGGAATCCGTCAAGGGCAACCAGACGCCGGGACCTCGCAGCAGCGGCGCTTGTTTGGGGGCAGCCTGCGCGGCACAGTGCATGGCTCCCGCAATGCACAGCATCGCGCAAGTGGGCGCTTGCCAGATCCAGGCCACCACGATCGCAGCCGCAACAAGGAACCCGGAAAGGGTTACGCGCAGAACGGGATGCAGCCGCACAGCGGCCGCGGGCGTAACATCTTGGCTGCGGCAGTCTGCCGTGTGAAGGCGCAACTTGGCGAGCAGCGCAGAAATCCAGAGGATTGCGGCAGTTACCGCAATGCCAATCCAGGTCCAGCCTGTGGTCTTGCCCGTGGCGATGGGAGCGGGCATGGCGTGATCGACGGCAACTGACGGCGCTGGAATGAGCGAGGCGTCGAATGCCGCGGGGCTCGCCCAAAGCCGCCACAGCACGGGTTCGCCAAGCGCAACGTGAGCGCGCACCAAGTCGATTTCGTCGAACGTCGTGCTGCGCCGCGCCGTGGTCACGAACGAGTCAACGGGCGCGCCTTCGAGCGTCGGCAGATCGGGGTCCACATCGAGCTCGGGCAGTCGCGGCGCTGTCGAGGCCGCCGGCAGTCGAAATGTGACTTTGGCACCGTCGAGCCCCGACGAAAACCTGGGACCGATCCAACCAATCTCGAGCCACGGTCCGCGCGAACGCACCATTTTCGTCGTGTGCAGATCGGTGCGGTACGCAAACTGCAGCAGGTACGTGCCCTGCTTGAGCCCCCGGTCGTCCACGATATCGATTTGCAGCGAAGCGTCGTCGCCGCGCGTCAACGCCAATTCGCGCCGGCTATTTTGCGGCGCGTTCGCTGACATGTTGACAACCGAAGCATCCGGCAGCGGCTCGGCGTCGGCATCGACGCCCTGCAGCGTCCAGGTCTTCAGCGGCCCGCCACGAACCTTCAAAGCCATGGAATGGCTAACCGTGGCACCGCCGGACTTCTCGACGGCGACCGTGACCGCGTCGGACATGACCGTGGTTTCCAACCAGTTCGCGGCCCCGGCCGGGCGCGCGAATGCCGCCAAACCAAGGATTATCAAGAGCCATTGAGCGGTTCTGCCCATGTAGGCAAATGGATTACACTATCTCCCTTTAGACCACCAATTTACTGGCTCAGAAATGATCCGGCCTGTTGATTTATTGGCGTAACGGCACGGAAGCGCTTGGTTGATTTAGCACGACAGAAAACCCATCATCCGGCCTAATCGCAGGTACCCACCACGTGTGTCGGTGCTGTTCGCCATGCGGTGAGGCCAATGCCTACCCCCGCCCTCTGACGCTACCGCAAGCCTAGGGGGTTGCCGGGAATTACTTATACTGCTTCGTCATTTGCCCAGCAATTGGCATCACGTCTTCGAACAGGGCTCGGTCTAGCCGGACCGTTAACACGAGCTTGGGCGCATTGGCATCACCGTGCACAGCCCATACGAGCGGAATTGGCGTTGTGCCGTGATGGGGCGCCGTAGCTAGCAAGTCGTCACTCTTGTCGGACTTCGTGCCGTGCTTGCGCATGGCACGCTCGACGCTCCCCATTAGGTACGAGATCGTGAAGAAGCCGCCGGCGATGGCGGGTTCACTGCGCAACCAGGACAGGCCTGGATTCGCTGCCAGGCGATGCTCTGGTGGGGCTTTCTTGATTGCGTTCAAATGAGCAATGATCGCTTTGGTGTCCGTACCCATGCCCGTCAACGTACGAGTGCCGTCAGGAACCAAATAGATATAAACGGTGCCCAGCGCCAATTTCTCCTTGTGCCCCGGCTTAGCTTTCGTCTTTGGCGCGGAGGTGCCGGAGAAAAGGCGCGACAGGTCGTCAAGCAGAGCCTCGGAATCCATTTTCAATTCATAGCCAACCGAGCCGGCAGGCAGCCCCGCAACGGTGCCCAGGCGGCGAAACGAAAGCGAGCGCGGGTTGAACGGCTTGCGAAACCCTGCATCGGCCGCAATCTTCGTGCAGGCATCCAACACGGCAGCCGAAGCGGCCAAAGGTTGCTGATCGTAGATGCACACTTGCCAGGGGGTAAATGACTGGAGCAGATCGATTTTCCCATCAGCCGCCATGTCGCCAGTGTTCGGCACGGCACCACAGGCGCCGGTTGAGGTGCGCGCTTGGTTGAACTGATCCAGGCTGCGGGCGAACTCGTCTCGGAGTTTTGGGCTGACGTCGAGATGCGCGAGCGAGCCGTCGACCAGCGCAATCAGACGTCGTAAAGGCCCTTCGTACGTCTTTGGGCTCTGCGGTCCGACGTAGCTTGCCAAGGTCGCGTCGCTTGGTAAGTCATTGAAACTCGATGGGGCGGCTGACATGCGCTTGGCAGCGTCGGCAAGAGCCTGGGCCGACCACGAATGGGCGCGTGTGAAGTCCAGCGTCGTGGACACGTCCACATGGTCCGGTTTCTCTGCGAGCTTCGAATCGATGACGATTCGATCGAGATCATCAACGAAGTTGACGACCTCGTCTGCCAAGGCATAGAGCGCGTCCGTGATCGGGCGTGACAGCCGAATGTCGGATATCCCAAGTTCGTGCAAGACCATGGGAACTGCCAGGGCTTTGGCTTGACGGAGCTGCTGCGCATAGCGCTCACGGATTGGCGCCAACCGTACTTCGATATGAGCATCGAACGTACCCATGGCCTGCAGTGGTAGACCGCGGGTAACGTACGGGAGCAGCGTCTCGACATCCACGCGCCGGTCGCCGCACACGACGCGCGTTGAACACACGACCTACAGCGGGGGCAACCGCGCAAGTCAGCGGCGATTCTTCCTGCGTCATCCAGACGCCGGTCGTGGCTTCCTTAAGCTTGCGACCAAACTTGTCGAAAAGCACGCGACCCGCATCGAGCGATCGGACGCCCACGGAGAACACGGCGTAAGGCTGAGGCACTTCAGTGTCGCCGCCTTCAGCAAGCGTTACGGCTGCCTCGACAGGCGCATCCGCCAGTAGCGTTTGGCTGAGACCGGAGCCCAGCGTGTCGAGCATGCGCATGTCGAATGGCAAATTCATCCAGCGCGCTATAGTCGCCGCCGCATTGTCCAAATGCTCGGCCCGAGCCACCAGAACCAGATCCTTGGGTGCCGAAACAGGTGACAAGTCGGGCTGCGGCTTCTCAACGCGAAGCGGACCCGCAGGAGCGGTCTTGGCAGGTAACGCCGCGGTCTGTTTGGGCCCCCCGCAACCGACGACGACTAGTGAGAATAGGACCAGTGGCAAAGAATTGAACGGACGCATTGCACGCATGGTCAACACGATACCCGTTTGGGACGTGATTTGAAATTGTCAGAACAAGCTTGTCACCCCAGCGCGATCGATTGGGTGCATTTCGCCGGGGAAATGCCGCCACACCGCCAGGTGCGTCAGACCAAATTACCGCTTGCTCGTAACGCCGTACGTCCAGATTCTTTAGGGGCTGTCCCCAGTAATTGATACGGGCTTGTCCGCTGAGATGATTGCACAGGAAGTGCGGAAGGTCGGAAGATTTGCAGATGGTGCGGCCGAGGCTTTATGAGCTCACGCCTAATCACCCCAAGTCCTTCCGTTCTTCCGTCCTTCCTGTGCAATCCAAATGAGCCGACAGCTCAGGCGAGACCCGGGACACCCCCTAGCCTGCGGGTCACCGGGCCCGCAGACTGTGTTCACTAATTGCGCCGGGCGCGCGTCAGTTCGATTCCTCGAACTCGGCATCAATGACGCTGCCCTTCTTGCCGTCACCCTTGCCGTCCGTCTTCACGTCCGAGCCACCCGTGGTTGGCCCGGGACCCGGCGCACTACCGGCTGACTCATAAAGCTTCGTCGCCATCTGATGCGCGGCCTTCTCGAGACGATCGAGCACGTCTTGGACCTTCGCGTCGTCGTGCTTCTCGACGGCCTCGCGGCCCTCTTTGATGAGTAATTCGATGGCGGGAAGGTCCGTGCCGGCAAGCTTTTCTTTGTTCTCGGCTATCTGACGTTCGAGAGTGTAGCAGAGGTTGTCGAGCTTGTTGCGTCGTTCGACCTCCTCGCGCCGCCGACGGTCTTCCGCCTCGTGCTCGGTCGCATCCTTCACCATGCGGTCCACGTCGCTCGACGAAAGGCCGCTGCTGGCGGTAATCGTGATTCGTTGATCCTTGCCGGTGGCCATGTCCTTCGCGGCAACGCTCAAGATGCCGTTGGCGTCGATGTCGAACGTGACTTCGATCTTGGGAATGCCGCGCGGCGCGGGCGGGAGCCCTTCAAGGTGGAAGCGCCCAAGCGTCCGGTTATATCTGGCCTCAGCGCGCTCGCCCTGAAGCACGTGAATCTCGACGGACGTTTGGCTGTCGGCGGCGGTCGAGTAGATTTCTTTCTTCTGAGTTGGGATCGTCGTGTTTCGCGAGATCATCACGGTCATCACGCCACCCAACGTCTCGACGCCCAAAGACAGCGGCGTCACGTCGAGCAGCACGACATCCTGCACATCGCCTGTCAACACACCGCCTTGCACCGCCGCACCGATGGCCACCACCTCGTCCGGGTTGACGCCCTTGTGCGGTTCTTTGCCAAAGAATTTGATCACGGTTTCCTGAACCAGAGGGATGCGGGTCGAGCCTCCAACCAACACGACCTCGTCGATCTCGTTCGGACGCTTCTTGGCGTCGTCCAATGCGCGACGCAGCGGCTCCATGGTTCGATCGACCATGGGCTGAGCCATCTGCTCGAACTTCGCGCGCGTCAGAGACTTCTGAAGGTGTTTAGGGCCACTGGCATCGGCCGTCAAGAACGGCAAATTGATCGACACCTCTTGTTTGCTCGACAGTTCAATCTTGGCCTGCTCGGCCGCGTCCTTGAGCCGCTGTATCACCATCTTGTCGTTGGAAACGTCAATGCCCGAGTCTTTGCGGAATTCCGCAATCAACCAATCCATGATGGTCAGATCAATGTCATCGCCGCCCAGGTGCGTGTCGCCGTTGGTGGCAATCACTTGCACGACGTTGTCGCCGACTTCAAGGATTGAAATATCGAACGTGCCACCGCCAAAGTCATACACGGCGATGACTTCATTCTTCTTGCGATCCAACCCATAGGCGAGCGCCGCCGCGGTCGGCTCATTGATAATCCGGCGCACCTCGAGGCCTGCAATCCTGCCCGCGTCCTTGGTCGCCTGGCGCTGTGAATCATTGAAGTAGGCGGGCACGGTAATGACCGCTTCGGTCACCTTTTCGCCCAGGTAGTCCTCGGCGGCTTTCTTCAGTTTCTGCAGCACTTTCGCCGCGACTTCCGGGGGCGCCATGTCTTTGCCGCGCGCTTCGACCCAGGCGTCGCCGTTCTTACCGGAGACGATCTTGTACGGCACGCGCCGCGTCTCGGATTGCACCTCTTCGTACCGGCGCCCAATGAAACGCTTGGACGAGTAAACCGTGTTCTCTGGATTCGTGACGGCTTGCCGCTTGGCAATCTGGCCCACCAAGATCTCGCCCTTGTCGTCCCACGCCACGACCGATGGGGTCAAACGAGCGCCCTCTTCGTTGACGATGACCTTTGGCTCTTTGCCTTCCATGACCGCAACGACACTGTTCGTCGTTCCGAGATCGATGCCGATAATCTTGCCCATGATAAACTTTCTCCTAATGGCTCCGTCGAGTGGCCGCCGGCATCTGCCAGCTGCGCTTCCAAAGCACCGAGAACCGGTGCCCGGGCCTCGTTCCGTTAATGCCGACCCGCTGGTCAGCCCCGAACCAATAACCAAGGTAACCACTCGGCAACGCTGGTCAATCCCCCAATAAATACATCGTTGCGCGTTCGTAAGGCCGATGCGCGCATCCGCAACTGCGTGGCTATTTCAAGCCAAAACGCGCTCGGTACCCCCGCCACAAACACGGCGGTTGACACCAATCGACAAGAGGCTAGTTTCCGGCTCCCTCGTTGGGGTCGTAGCTCAGCTGGGAGAGCGCCGCGTTCGCAATGCGGAAGTCAGGGGTTCGAATCCCCTCGGCTCCACTAAAGGTTCTGATTTGGTTTTGGGCGGCACGCGCACGGTGTGTTTGCTGTGGTTTGCGAGAGGAAGGGCACGGCGCGTAAACGGCGTGGTGCGGCAGGGGTGAGTTCGGACAACGCTCCCCGAGTCCAAGAACGAGACCCGTCTCGTCGATGACCTCGTGCTGCGTGTAGACCATGCCGACATTGGGGTTCGTATCGAGTGCCGCTACTGTTCGCTCCAGTGCGTTCGGCGCCAACGCGTCGTCACTGTCTACCCAACCCAGGTACTTGCCAGTGGCCATGCGGGCCGCTGCGAGCCGTCGTCCCAGATGATGAGTTTCCAGTCGCGGTACGTTTGGTGTTGGACGCTTCCGATGGCGGCGCGGACGTATTGGTCGCGGTTGTGGGCGGCAATGAAAATCGATACCGCAGCGGACATGGTTCACACTACCAACCGGGCGCACCCTAACTCGGAGGGAATGCCTACTCAAGCTTAACATCTGCCCAAAGCACACCCAAATCGAACTCGATCGCCTCGAACGGCTCCGCACGTATCAAAGTCGAGTCGCTGTACACAGCCAGGGTTAGCCATTTTGCAGATTCGAGTCGCAGCACTTCCAGCGTGTGAAGCAGAGGGTTGACCAGCCAGACATGGTTGACACCTTCACTCGCATAGATCGGCAACTTGTCGGCGCGATCGAACCGCTCAGTGGAAGGAGATAGTACTTCGCACAACCAGTCCGGGGCCAACGAAAAGAATGGTTCGTTGAGCACCGCGGGCATCCGTTCCCGGCGCCAACCGGCGAGATCCGGCACCAACACGTTGTCGTGTAGATGAAGCTCTGGCTCGAAAAGAATTATCCAGCCCCCTGGACCGCCTCGGCCCCGCTTGAACGGCGGCCCCAACTCGTCACTTAGGGCGCTAGCCGCAGCGCTATGCGGTCCCGCGGGTCTTGGGCTAAGTTGAAGTTCTCCGCCCACGAGTTCCGCCACGCAATTGGGCGGTGCCCGAAGGACGTCTTCATAGGTCGCACGTTTGATGGCGGGCTCGCTCACGCGGCGAGTTTACCATGTTCCGGTGACTGGGCCAGTTAGCTCAGTTGACCCGTCGTCCCAGACCACGACTTCGAAGTCTGGGTAGGTTTGATTGAGAAGGCTGCCGATGGCGGCGCCAATGCAGCGTCCACGATTGAATGCCGGGATCACAACTGAAATAGCAGACGACACAGCGCCAGCCCCGATTAGTCCCAAATGCAACGCACGAGCCCCGATTCACGAATCCGCTCGTCCGCGGTTATCAATGCAGCTTCATGCACTTGGGCGCTGGCGACAATCATCCGGTCTGCGGGATCCGTGTGTGTCCAGCCAAGATCGACAGCCGCAATCGCGATGCGCGGAACGAGTGCCAACAACTCGATACGCGGATCTTCAATCAAGGCCTGATCCAACCAGGTTGCGTAGGGCCGGTTGAACTTCAATTTGCCCCGCTGGGCCTTCATCGCAACCTCCCATACGCAGATGGCCGGCACGCCAATGCTTGAAGCTTGCTTGATGCTGCGCGCGGCTCGCTTCCCTAGTTTGGTGGGCGTTGTGAGCCACCAAATCCAGGCGTGAGTATCCAAAACTATCAAGAGTTTTCCTTCCACGACACCGCGACGGGTGCGAAAGGCTCTTCGTCGCGGAGCAGGCTGCCTTCCAGTGTGGACCCTCGTGAAGTTGGCAAAGGCACGACCTGTGCCACCGGCCGCCCTCGCTTCGTCACGATGACAGTTCGTTGCCGACGTTCAACCTCGTCCAACACCGAGAGACACTTCGCCTTGAATTCTCCGGCAGCCATGGTGGTCGATTTGGGCTTCATGGTCACGAGATTAGCATTCGTGACCATATAGCGCAAATTGGCATTATCGGGAGGTTGACAACTGACCCAGTTCAAGCTCCAAAGCGTCGTTGCCTACTGCGGCAGCTACTGCTTACCTACCACGGCTCACGGCGGGCTGGCTGCGGACACGGTTCACACTACAAACTGGGCGCAAACTGTCTCCGAGAGAGTGCTCACTCGAGCTTAACGTCTGCCCAAAGTACGCCCAAGTCGAACTCGATCGCCTCGAACGGCTCGGCACGTATCAAAGCCGAGTCTCTGTATACAGCGACCGTTAGCCATTTTTGCGATTCCAGGCGCAGCACCTCCAACGTGTGGAGCAGGGGATTGACCAGCCAGACGTGGTTAACACCTTCGCTCGCATAAATGGGCAACTTGTCAGCGCGATCAATGCGCTCCGTAGACGGCGACAGCACTTCGCACAGCCAATCCGGTGCCAACGAAATGAACGGCTCGTTTAGCACGGCGGGCATGCGTTCTCGTCGCCAACCGGCAAGATCCGGCACCAACACGTTGTCGTGCAAGTGAAGCTCCGGCTCGAAAAGAATTATCCAGCCGCCAGGGCCACCCCTACCCCGCCGAAAAGGTGGCACTAATTCGGCGTTAAGCGCACTTGCGGCCGCGCTATGTGGCCCTGCCGGCCTTGGGCTAAGTCGAAGTTCTCCACCTACGAGCTCCGCCACACAATTGGGTGGCGCCCGAAGAACGTCTTCATATGTCGCACGTTTGACAGCAGGCGCACTCACGCTCTGAGCCTACCATGTTCCGGTAACCGGGCCAGTCAGCTCAGCGGCCCCAGAGCGGCTCGATTACGGATTCACCCGCGCAGATTCGAGTACGAGATGGTGGGTTGCGGCGCAACGTCAATGGGGGCATGATTCGTGGTTGCCTCGTTCGTGAAGGAGCCATGCCATGCGTCTCGTCGAGTCGGTTCTGTTCAGCGTGCTTTTGGCCCTCGGCTGCTCAGGTAGCAACTCCAATTCTAACGGGGGCGGGTCAAGCTCCGCAAACGTGGGGACCATCGGTGGCTGTGCGATTTTCCCCGCGGACAACCCCTGGAATCAAGACATCTCGGCGGCATCGCTGCACCCGGACAGTGCGACGTACATTGCAAACATGGCGCCGACTCGTGGCATGCATCCCGATTGGGGCAATTGGTCAACGGATCATTACGGCATTCCCTATTCGTCCGGGACGGGCGCGACGCCTCAGCCAATCACATGGACTGCCGATTGGGGACCGACTGAGAGCGATCCGAATCCTTGCCCATCCGGCAATAATCAGTTCTGCTACCCAATCCCGTTGACCGCGCCCATCGAAGGGGGCCCCGACGCTGATACCGGCAGCGATCGGCACGTGCTCTACATCGACACGGCAGGCGCGCCTGGCAATTGCACGCTCTTTGAACTTTACAATGCGCAGAACCCAACCGGCAGCGGCGGTTGGACTGCGGCCAACGGCGCGATCTTTCACTTGGGTTCGAACGCGCTACGGACCGATGGTTGGACGTCGGCGGATGCGGCGGGGCTGCCGATTCTGCCCGGACTTGTGCGCTACGAGGAAGTCGTGGCAGGGGAGATTCGTCACGCGATTCGCGTCACGTTCAGCAGCACGTACCAAGGCTACATCCATCCCGCGACGCACGCTGCCGGCAATTCCAATACGGCGAATCCGCCGATGGGGCTGCGGTTGCGCTTGAATGCGTCTTTCGATTCAAGCGGCATGACTGGACCCTCGCTCGTCATTGTGACGGCGCTCAAGAAATATGGACTTATCGTGGCCGACAATGGCAGCAATTGGTACATCACGGGCGAGTCGAACGATGGTTGGGACAACACCATGGACAACCTCTTATCAAATCTAGGCACGATCCGCGGCAGCGATTTCGAAGTCGTCGATACGGGGCCCATTTCTACGGCTGGTCTCTAGGCACTCGCGTTTCCGTGCCGCTGTGACCAATGAATCGGCAAAATGACCAAGCAATTTCGTTGCAACCGCATTGGGAGGCACGGCCGGTCAGCGACCTTAAGGCGAAAAACTCATTCGTCTTGAGTCAAGTTTTGGGAACGCCGTCGTTTGGGCCGGAGCCCAAACGACCAACACAATCAAGAAGATCCCGGATTGGCCTAAGTGGACGGCGCGTACCTGGCATGTTGGAACGAATTTCGGGCACGGGCACGGGGAGCATGTGTCACCAGCTGGGAGGGAGTCCCGTTAGACAGTTCTTCACAATGCATCCCGGTCTATGGAGCTGCTAGCCCATTTTGGGGCTGACTCCCAGGGAAGATTCGGGCATCATGGCGCGTAATCCGTGAGCCCATCCGATCCGGCGTGAGCGGTCGGGGCGGGAAGTCTTCGGCAAATTTGCCGGCGGGAGGCAGCTCGGCCGAGCTACGGTGGAGTTCGCCCCTCTGAAATGAAAGGAACAACGATGTCTCGTTCGACTGTTTGTGTGTCTTTGCTAGCGACAGGTCTTCTAGTACTGGCCGCAGGGCTATCACCGGCTCAAGCGGGCACGCCAACCAAGCCCGCCGCAGCGGACAACACCGCCAAGGCTGCCACAGCGGACAAGCCAGCCAAGGCCGTCGCCTGCACCTCGCCCGAAGAGTGCACTCGCCTTTGCGACAAGAAGGACTACAAGGCCTGCGTTGAGCTCGGTTGGATGTACGAACGCGGGCGGGGCATAACGCGCGATCTGCCCAAGAGCTTTGCGCTTTACAAGCAGGTCTGCGACGCAAAATACGTCCGAGGCTGCGTGTTTATGGGTGTCATGTACGACTACGGCAAAGGCGTCAAGATGGACCACAAACGGGCAGTTGCGGAGTTCAAGCTGGCCTGCGACTCTAAGGACCCGTTCGGGTGCGCGAACCTGGGGGTCATGTACGAATCGGGCAGGGGTGGCTTGACCAAGGACGGAGCCAAGGCCGCGGAGCTTTTCAAGAATGCTTGCGACGGTGGCGACTTGTGGGGCTGCGTGTACCTTGGCTGGGCCTACGAAGTTGGCATCGGTGAGGCGAAGGATGACGCCAAGGCCTTCGGCCTGTATAAGGAAGGGTGCGACAAGAATCTGCCGAACGCCTGCGCTCGACTCGGGTGGATGGTTGAGCACGGGCACGGAACCAAGAAGAACGCAAAGAAGGCCGTGTCCCTTTACGATGAGGCCTGCAAAGAGAAGGAACCCGTTGGTTGCTTCCGCTTGGGTCTGGCCTACGAGAACGGCGTGGGCGGGCTCACCAAGGACTTGCCCAAGGCGGCCTCTCTGGTCGATGAAGCGTGCGACCATCACGAAATGCCAGCCTGCGATGAACTTGGCGTCTTGTACGCCGAGGGCAAGGGCGTACCCCAGGACATCTCCCGCGCCGTGGACCTCTTCCGTCGCGCCTGCGAGCACAAGGTCATGAATGCCTGCGCCAACCTCGGCGTCTCGTACGTGTTTGGCAACGGCGTGGACAAAGACGAGGCAAAAGGCAAACTGCTGCTCGAGGAAGCTTGTCAGGCCAAGGTCGATTTCGCCTGTAACAAATTGAAGAAGCTAGCGGGCAAGTCCAAGTAAGAGCCTGCGCTGAATTCTGATTTGGTTTTGGGCGGCACTCGCAATTCGTGGTGCGACGGAACCACGGATCACCCTCTGCAAGCTACAGTCGGTGTGCAGGGGTTGTAATGACCAGCACTCGGAGTGGGAAAGTGTTTAGACGGATTGGACCCAACCCTTATTCATTGTAAACCATTTGCAGTGGCTCCAATGTGGCTGGACGCGCCACATGTGGGCATTTTTCCGAATTCCGCATGGACTTGGGTAAAAAACGGCCCGCTCGTCAAACCGATAATTTGGCACTTTGCACTTTGTTTCCCGGCGGGATGCAGCTAACGTCCCGCCCTGGCACACGGTGGGCGAGTGCCAGTGGCCCGCAAGCCACTCTGTCTGTGGAGGATAAGATCGATGAATTGTAGAAAGTTGTCAATGTTGGCTTTGGGAGGTCTGCTGGCGCTGGCTGCGTCCGGTTGCGCAATAGCCTCTCCGGGCGTCGTATATGGCGGTCTCTATTCCGGTTACACCGTTGGTGCTTCTGCCAACAATGATACCCCTGGCGCAAAGCAGGGCGACGCGTGTGCAATGTCGATCCTCGGTATCATTGCAATAGGCGACGCTTCGATTGCTGCGGCAAAGCAGTCGGGCGGAATTACCAAAGTTGCTAGCGTCGATCACAAGGCTTTCGATATCCTTGGCATCTACGGCAACGTGTGCACGATCGTCAAAGGTGACTGATCTGGAACCTTTCGCGCGGGTTCCCGCGTGGGAACCCGCGCAGTTCCTACCGTTTGCGAGATAGTTTCTTAGGTATCGATCTTCTGATCTTCCTGCGCCATTATTCAGGAACGAAACTCGGCGGCGTTTCATGATTTATGAGTGGCGGGAACCCGCCATCCCGGGACACGCCCTAGTCCTGCAGCCTCAGCGATAGGCTTATCCCACGCACCACGTAGTCGTGTGCGTTCCATCGCCAGAGGTACTCGATATATCCGCCCGTTTCCACGCGCACTCTTCCTGCGCGAACGGCAATCGACATCGTGCACAGGGGCGCCAACAAGCCGATCCCCCATTGACTAGCGATACGGTCGATCGTGATTGTCGAAAACCCGAAGCCACCGAGAATCTCCGTCGGACCCAGCGCTATACCACCCACCACGCGGTGCCTCGAAAGGCTGAAGGATGCGTTTTTGTCGCCGAAATAGCGAAAAGCTGGTCCCGACGTGCCCGACAGACTCAGCCAGTGACGCACGGTTTGGCTTGAGCGCGTGATCGACAGGTCCCAGCCCCGTTCGCTGCTTTCCGCCCACCCAGGTCTTGCCCAAATGGTGGCCCCCTGCAGCTCCCAACCTTCCACGAAGTAACGTGGATTGAACGGACCTCGCGTCCCCGTTCCGTTGAGTTCAGGCGGCTTAGGGCGCGCCGACTCCTCGGCTAGCGCGGCCGCTTCTACCGGCGTTATGGTAGACTTACTCGCTTCTGGCGACGCCGAATTGGACGGGGGTTTAGTGCTCGCAGACGGTGCCTCAGTCTGGCCACGAGCAGCGCTTGCCATGAGACCCAGTCCGAAGAAAACCAAACGCGATGCGAGGATTCGCATGGCTCTCTTTGACCCGAAGACTTCGAAAAGTAAAGGAAAATGCTTGGCGCCGTTTCGCAGAACGGGTGCGGCGAACGACTACTCCATGCTCGACTACGCCGTCGCAGCCTAATTCAACGGGCGCGCCTGCGGGCGCAGCGAAGTGATGATACGTGAATTCCCAATTGGTCGAGTCGAGCGACGCGAGGCACAGTCAAACCGCGCGCCTAGCGACTCGGCTGCACACTGACCGCTAAGACACCGTGCGCGCGAGTTGGCCTCAGTGGTTCTCTCACCAACACTCGACTTCGAGGTCAGGTACTCGTTCGAACTCCTTCAGATTGTTGGTAATGAGTTTGGTCCCAAGGGCACGGGCATGGGCTGCGATCCAGAGATCATTGTTGCCGATGGGCGTACCAGCGCGCTCGAGGACCCTTCGAATCTGACCGTAGTGCTGTCCTACGTCCGCGCTCAACGATTGAACTGGCACGGCCTCGGCAAAACGCCCAAGGGCTGCTCGGGCGCGAACCGAGTCATGGCTCTTGCTTGCACCAAAACAGAGTTCTCCCCAGGTGATGACTGATATCCCGAGCGATCCCGGCGAAGCATTGGCAAAGCGTTCGGCCATTCCGGGAGGTCGATTTCGAGCAATGTAGATGCAGATGTTGGTGTCGAGCAGCGCTTCGAGGGGCATCACCAACGCTCCCGATCTTGCGCGACTGAATCCAGGCGAGTCTCCGCGAAACAATCGTCTGGTAACTCGGCAAGCGCCTCGAAAGCAGCCACTAAGTTTTCCTTGGGACGCCGCAGAACGATCTCATCCCCGCGACGCTCGATTTCCACTTCTTGCACGTCGAATTGGAACTCGACAGGAATACGTACAGCCTGTGAATTGCCGCTCTGAAAAACTTTGGTGGTGCGCATGCGATGACCTCGAGTATACACCTCAAGTATATACGCAATTCAGGCTCGGTCAATGCTTGGCTTATGGGCCGGTCGCCGCCGAAGCCACAGTCCTTCGCGCTCTCGCGCTCGCCGGGCCACCCAAGACCTGCATCCCGCTGGTGGTCAGCCTCGGACTAGCATCCCTGGTAAACGTAGGATGAACTGCTTGGCGGCGAGACGTCCACGTCTCGCAGGACGATGCTAAGCTCCGGATATTTGCTGCACCCGGTTTGGAAATCCTGCAGTCGGTACTCGACGAGGAAGAGCAGGTTGCCGTAGGTAGACTTGAAGGTATCGCACTCGCTATACCGATTGCACTCCTCCACTATGGCAAAGTCGGTACCCATGGTCGCCACCGAGCCCAGGAGCTCACTCGAGTTTTTCTGGGCGATGGCGAGGCCATTTTGGTGCGCGGTGGCTGAAAGTAGCGCTTCGAACGCGATGTTGTTCGCTTGGGTCAAAAGTCCAGTCGAGCGGCTGTAGCTGTCCAGGTTGTCGATTTCCACTGCGTTGAAGCCGTCGGTCTTGCACTTGGCGATCCAGGCTCCGACAATTGCCGCAAGGTCCGTACGTTTCGCGGCCGTGCTCGTATCGAGAAGCATCTCGCCCCAATCAGCGTCGACAATGGGATTACCCGAGGAGTCTCTCAGAATCAAAGTTGGATGCTGTGACGTCCAGAAGGTTTCCTCGTCAGGTTGGATCTGAAACCCATTGACATAGCAGATGTTGTATAGGCCAGCCGCCGGCGCGCTATTGCGATCGCGACTTACGACCTGGACACCGCTCGGCGGTGTGTAAGCTCCACCAATCTGGTAGTCCCAAAGCGCGTTGGCGGTGGGCAACACGATCTGGGTCGTGCCACTCGAGGTTCCGCCGGTCGCGCTGCCGCCGGTTCCGCTCTTGCCTCCGGTCACGTTCGTGCTCGTGTTGCCAGCGGTGCCGCCTGAAGCGACGATCACTCCATTGCCGCTCGGGGAGCCGGAACATGCCGACACCGAAAACACGATGGCGCCCAACCGTACGTACGCTCCGAAATATCGCGGTCTCATTCGAGAACTCCTCCTTCAGCCGATCCAAGTAATTGCGGGCAGCTCCACCCACCACCGGATTTGGCACGCAGCCCGATCAATTGCTGAGCATCAGTCTCATTTCAAACAGCCCCGCCCGTCAAGCTCGTTTGATGGCGAGGCTTTCCGGAGCACCGGAGCGCACGGAAAACGCAGCCAGCGGACGAGAACCAGAGTGCAAGATTGAGGCAAGCTGCAATCTTGCGCGGAGGTAGACGGCGCGAGCGCAGCGAGGCGGCCGCCGAAGGCGGCCAGTGAGCGGCGGCGGGCGTCCTGGCGAGATGCGATGAATGGTCAGGATCAATCGGGTTCGGGAAACAGACCTTCGGTTACTAACAGACTCTGCTCCAAGAGCCGAGCGCTTGGGCGAGAGAAAGATTGGGGTCGTGGTTGACTTGACAGGTGTCAGATGAGGTAACATACTGACATATATGGAAAAGACTCAAGTCTATCTGCCCCAGCAACAACTCGAGGCTCTCCATCGCGTAGCGAAGCGGCAGCATAGGAGCGTGGCCGATCTGATTCGCGAAGCTATTGCGAGAGTCTGGCTCCGACCCGCTGAACGGGGTCCGGTGGGGTTGTGGGCGGGTAAGCCTGGTCGAACCTCGGTCGAGCACGACACCATCTACGACGAACCGTGACAGGTCGTGACGGACTGAGATGGCGGCTCGACGCGCAGAAACGGTTTTCGTGGATACGGGCGCCTGGATTGCGCTCGCGCTTCTGGCCGATCCGTTGCACGCGCGGGCCGTGGAAGCTTGGGACGAGCTACTGCGCCACGGGGCGCGCCTCGCAACTTCGGTGCCGGTCATTCTGGAGACGTTCACATTTCTCGATCGGAATGCAACGCGCGACGTAGCAATTGCTTGGAAGAACGCGCTAGATAAGGTCCAAACTCTGCGGATCCTTGAATGCACGAAGGTCGATCTATCCGGCGCATGGTCGTTCTTCGAGCGGCGTGATTTTCACAAGTTGTCGGCAGTGGATGCAACAAGCTTCGTGCTGATGACGCGGGAACGGATCAGGCGCGCGTTCACGTTTGATCACCATTTCGCAAGTGCCGGCTTCCGACTGGTGGGTTAAGGTTCTCCCTTCACCTGTCACACCCTGGCGCGAGCCTGTGCGCTGCGTCCCATGCAACTGGTCGGGCTGAAGTGAATACCGCTTCATCGTGGCAAGGTCAAAATCCAGCCAGACTCTCGGTTTCTCGGGCACTTGCGCACGGTAACACTACGGAACCACGCGCACGCGGTCTGCGCGCGAGAGCCCGGAGATTTCAGGCGCATACATCTCCGTGACTTCGGCGGGCGGCGCGATGAAGGTCCCTAGAGTCGTGGCGCGAGTTAGGAAATGGGCTTGGTACAGGCCTGGGTCGAGGTGGTCGAAGAAGAACAGCATTCGGTCATCGCGCACTTCGCTGTGCGACGGCATAATCCAGTTGTTGTCCTTCTGCGAATTGCGGCCGGGATTTCCGAGCCAAACGACGTGAGGCGCTTCGGCATTCGGCCCGAGCGAAGCGGACGTTGCATGTTCAAAGTCCGTGATCTCGAGGCCTGCCGGTACGGGGCAGTCGATCACCACCTGATTGCGAGGCAAGATCGTTCCAAACGTTACGCCCACGGCCACGAGTGACCCGACCGGAATCGCGTCGGGCGTTTCGCGGAGCTGCTGAAGGGCCGTGGTCGCTGCATCACGACCTGATGCTGATTCCCGATCAGTGACGCGCATCGTGCGGTGCACAATGAAGCCGTTTTCGCGTGGTTCCGTAGGTAGCGCGGGCAGGCTGTACGTAAGCCGAGCTTGGTAAAAGAGCATGCCTTGACCCCGCGCTTCGAACGCGAGCACGTCACCGCTCGACGGACCAAGCTTCGACGTTGGAATGAAGAACTTTGAGGCCCGAAGGTCATTGCCGGATAGTCGAGCCTCGGCGAGCAGTGCTGGCCCAAGGAACACCCGCGCGTCGAATGGCTCGTGCGAGGGCTCGCGCGCCTTTCGATATTCGTTGAGAGCCACCAGGGCCCAGCCCGCTTCTTGAGTGGTTCGAAAGCTTGCGTTGGGGCCGGTTCGCGCCGCGAGTAATCCGCGAGCGAGCGGTGAGATGAGTGGGTGGCGCGGATCGTAGGCAAGCAGGGCTCGCAGCACGAGCGCCGTCGTTCGCACGTTGGAATCGAGCAATTCCGCAAAATCGGGATTCGAGGGGATGCTCACGGCGACGGGCCCGTCCACGCGAATGGACTGTTCGATTTCCCGCGCGACGGTTGCCACGGCCGCCCGATCCTCGTGCGCCGTTGCGAGCGCATGGAGCAACAATGCTCGCGCGAACAGCGGCAACCGAGCGCGCTGTTCGAACGCGTCGTGCAGCCCCGAAGTCTCGGCCGTAGTCGGCTTTGCAATCTGAACGAGGACGTCGAGTGCATAGACCCCGAGTGCGCCATTTTTGACCGACGAACCCTGCTTGGCGACGAGAGCCCGTGCGTACCGTGCGGCCTTCTCGAGAATCGATGCGGGCACGTCAAAGCCGCGACTCTTGGCTTCGATCAGCGCTGTTAGAGCTTGGATCGAAATCCATGGGTCGCTCCGAGCTGAACCCGGCCAGTAACTGAAGCCACCATCGCTCCTTTGCCGAGCTGTAATCTCCGTGAGCATCTGCTTCACGGCCTCATCTTGGTTCCTAGTGGGTTCAACGCCCGTGCTGCGAGCCAGATCCGTAAGCGCGACCAGTGGCAAGAGTTGACTCGCAAGTTGCTCAGTGCAACCATAGGGGTACTCGATGAGCGACTGAATGTCAGTATCGAGCCCGACGAGAGCGCTCGACGCGAGTGACACTGAAAGACCCCCCACGTCTGGCCGAACCCCGTGCAGATTGCCGAGCCGTTCACCGGCGACTGAAGTCGTGTCGCCGTAGAGTGCAACCGTTTGAAGAACGTTAGGGGCCTTGACATCTATCGGAAGCTCGACGCGGTCGCGCTCGCCGCTGCTGGCTACGCCGGAGAATCGTAGTCGAGCACGGCCGACACCTGATGTGCGAACGGAGAAGCGGACTTCGGCGGTTGCCCCCGCACCGACTGCGACCGTCTGCGACGCCTCGCCCAAGAGTTTCAATCCTTCTGCCACCAGGCTGACCGTAGTATTCATCGGGTGGTCGAGACTCGAAGTCACGAGCACCGCGGCCTCTGCCTCGTCACCAGCACGCAAGAGCCGCGGTAGCGCTGGTCGCAGCATCAGGGCCTTGGAGGTCGTGACCGAGGTAGCAGCCGAGCCAAAGCGATCCTTGGCAACTGCAACGGCCATCACGCGAAATGACGACAGACTTTCCGGCAAGCGGAACGATACGTGAGCTTGCCCACGGGCGTTGGTGCGAAGGTCTGGGTTGAAGTACACGGCCGTTCGCATGTCTTGGCGAACGCTGAGTTCATTGTTGCCTATCGTTGTTGCGCCCATGCGTACCTTGGGGGCTAGAGTCTGATGCCAACCACCCCGCATGCTCGCGCGATCCAGCAGAAATTGACGTGAGTCAAGCTCTGTCAGCCACACTCGGCGCTCGTCCAAGAAGGTTCCGAATGGGTCCGGCGTCGAGTAGCCGGTAAGCGCAAGGACGGCCTCATCCGTTGCATACACGGTGAGTTGGCACCGTTCGGGCAAGCCACTGGCGTCGGTCACTGTCAGCTCTACATCGAGATTTTGCCCGGGCAGCGCCTTCTTCGTCGAAGGTGCCACCTTTACGTTTAGTTTGTGACCCGCAGGGGAAACGCGCAGATCGGTCTCGAAGTACCTCGCAGCGGGGGCGCCGGGGTCGTCGAACGACGCCGGAGGCGAAGTGCGGCCCTTGAGGAAGTGCACCGATACTAACGCATTGGGAACGTAGGCATCGACGATGGGCAACTCCAGGGTGGCTGACGAGCTACTCAGCGTGACGCGACGACGAGCGAGAATGCCCTCTCTTACCACGGTAACGAGAGCCTCGGACGTGTCGAAGGGTGACGCCAGCTCCAGATGCGCCGTTTCACCGACCTCGTACGCGGATTTGTCCAGGTTTACTTCACTCCGTGGTGACGGCGTGATCGTGCTCGGTTCCGAGACTGTTTGACGAACTGCTGGTTGGGGCTTCGGGACATAACACCCCACACTCATTTCCGCCCGAACTCTGTTGCCACGAGGATCTGCTGCTTCGGCAACTACCTTATAGTTGCCCGGTTGGCCCGGGATGAATGTGCATATTTTCTTAGTCTGACCGGTCTTCGTTTCGCATTGGCTAAGCACCTCGCCTAACCCTCCGGTTGACGTCACGCGCCTGAACGTGAGCCGAACGTCAACCGCTGCGCGACGAGCTCCATCAGGCTCAGCCGCGATGACGTCTATCGGGATCGGCGTGCCCGGGCGGACGTAACTGACTTCCATCGTTGACGCAGACTTGATACCGAGATAGAATTCGGCGGGGTGCACGAGCACGGTGTAAGTGTCGAATTCTTGTTGATGCGAACTGTCCGTGACGCCTGCTTGGCAGGTAAAGTGCACAGCAGGATCGCCCGCCACTCCGAGGCTGAGCTTGTGATCCATGACATGGGCACCGGCTTGGTCAAGTCTCCCCGTGGCTTCGTGAGTATCCCGCTCGCGGTAATCCAGACTGCCACCGCTCCAGAAGTAAAATTCTTCAATCGGCGGCCGAAAGTACGCAGAGGTGGAACTCGCATTCCACTCGATGGGCGCATCACGCAGGGGCATTCCGAAGAGCAACCGAGCCTGCGCGTTGCACTGCACGGTGTCCCCTCGAACGTACCTGTCACGTGCAGCCTTCGTATCGACGAGAAACGTTGGTGGGCGAAACTCCGCAACCCTAAATTGCGCATGGCCGCAGATGGGCTTTTGCCAGAGAGTGAGGCAAGCTTCCAAGAAGTGAACCCCGAGCTTGATGCTTGTAGGGATCACCCATGAAGTCGAGAACGTACCGAAGTCATCGAGCTTCGCCGACAAGGTAGCTTGCATTGTGCCTTCATAGGGCTTGACACTCACGGATACGTCGCGTTGCTTCGGAATATCGATGCCGGTGCGGGTGAAGGCGCGCATGATGCCCTTGATGCGGACCGTCTCTCCCGGGCGATAAATGCCCTGATTGGTAAAAACGGAGGCCTTTCCCAAGCCTGGCAACTCGCGCTCATAGCCGCTACGCTCAACTGTCCAGTCATCTTGGTGTTGAGCGGAAACGCTGTCCGGCATCGTGCGAGGTTCAGCTGCCGAATCGAAGTAGAAGCCTTCCGCATCGGTCTGTCCCGTCGAAGGCTTGTGTCCGTCCGAACTAGGCATGAAATCCACGGTCACTCCCGCGATGGGCGTGGCAGTAGACAGGTGTGTCACCCAGGCGAGTCGGTCGAACGGTGTCGATACGGTCGTTAGTCCCAGATCGGTGACGTGCGCCATCCACTGTGCGAGCGGTTTTCCGTTGTCATCGAGCGCGACGATGGCGCCGCCTCGCTCGTGCCCCAAATCACCGAAGAGGCCATCGAGGGCAATGCGGGCTTTGCCTTTGTTGCTGGGTGACAGTGGTACTTTCCAGTGTTTGGCGCCGGCAATTGATGGTGACGCTCTGGCTGCATCGTCGTTGGCGAGCAAGGCATACTCGGGCAGTGTGAGCGACGCCGTCGTTACCCCGAGTTCGGAGAGTTTGGAGGCATACGCGTTGACCGCCGTCGGTGGTGCCGTGTCGATGATCGAGCCGCTCGCCCAAATCCGCACTGGAGACATAGGTTCTTCGGCGGGCTCCGGTCGAAATCGGAAACTCTGCGACCAGGGCTTTGCGAGCGCCTCACCATAAGTATCCCGAAGCAGGCGTGACTTCTTGCCACGGCCACCCCTCAACCAGGGCGCAACGCGGACCGTGTATTCTTTCCCAGGAATGAAGGCCGCATTGAGCACGACCTCTTGGGTTGACTCCGTGTCGGAAGCGTCGAGCGGATTGATTTTGGCATAGGGTGTTATCGAGACGGCTCGCATCGCGTCTTTGGGGGACACGGGGCTACTGAATTCGAGCGTGACTTGACCCCACAAGCACGACCTATCGTTGACGGGGGGATGCTCGGTGGGTTGCGCTTCGTCTGCGTTGTTCGTTGGGCACTCGCCGTGAATCACCAGCGGCCCATACGTGTGCACGGTTCCGTGCCAGGTTTCACCCAATGTGCGCGGGCCTTCAGAGGAATGTAGACTCCCATCGACCGCCACCGAAACGTCCACGTCATGCGGCAGCGGCTGCAGCGGCACGAGGTCGACCCCTGAGTCCTGTTCCGAGTCTCGAGTCTTGAACGGAATGTCGACGGTCTTTCCGCTTACTGACAACGTCAAGTGCGTTGCATGCTGCACTTCATCCGGGGTTGTTTCTGGGTGGATCGTCAGAGTGATGACGCCATTCGGCTTGTTCTCGATCGCAACGGATTCAACCCGGGGACGCGGGGTTTGAAACGCCATTACGAAGGGCCGAAGAAATTCGCTTCCGTCGAGCGCACGGGTTCCAACCGGAACCACGACTTCGTATTCCGTAGCCCGTGGCACGGTCCAGGCCGTTGGCACGAAGTGTAGTATTCGCGACCCGATCCATTCCCAGTGCCCAGCGAGGCTCGGCGACAGGCTCACGGGCACAGCTGCCGGGGCCTTGGAATCGAGGCTTCGCATCGATTTATTGAATATGAGCACGATGTCTACGTCACTGCCCGCTTCTCCGCGTGGCGCAGCGAATTCGACGCTAAGGGGGCGACCATCGGTCTGGTTGCGCGGCGCCACTAGACCCTCCACGTCGAGTGACCGGGAAGGTATTACTATGGGCGGTTTTGTTTCAGCCAGGCACGACGCCACCAACAAGGCGAGCAGCGCAGAACCTCGAACCAATGGCCGCATTGACGATGCAATCGCTGACACGTTGGGTAGCTTGACACCCGTCGGCTGTCGCCAGTTCCCGGCCAACGCAAAAAACCTGCTTCGAGTGTTTCCAAACACGGTCGTGAAGTTCAAACTAAGGACCCTATCATGCCTACAAATTACAAAGACAATCTTGTCGGCGTTTTCGGCCATCCCGTAGCGGAAAACCCTACCTGTGTCATGCAGGATGCCGCATTCGAACACCTGGGCCTAAAGTGGCGTTACCTGACCATCGAGGTAAAGCCGGCTGCGCTCCCTGAAGCCATACGCGGGATACGCGCCATGGGGTTCAAGGGGATCAATCTCACGATCCCACACAAGGTTGCCGTCATGCCGCTGCTCGATGCCATCGCGGACGACGCACGACTAATCGGAGCGGTCAACACCGTGCGCCTCGCGGGCGACCGCCTCATTGGCGAGAATACAGACGGTAAAGGGTTCTTGCGCGGTGTGCGTGAAGAGGCAGGCGTTGATCCGAAGGGCGCGCATGTCGTGGTGCTCGGCGCGGGCGGCGCCGCGCGTGCGATCGCCGTGGAGTGCGCGCTTGCGGGCGCGACCCCGATAACTATTGTCAATCGCAGCGAAGAGCGCGGCGCCGCGCTTGCGGATCACCTCACGCAGAACCTTAGAGCGACCGCACACTTTGTTCCCTGGCAGGGTGACTTTGCAGTAGGCAAAGATACGGACATCTTAGTCAACGCAACGTCCATCGGCCTTTTCCCTGACGGGGATACGATGCCGCCGATCAGTATGGAAGCTCTCCAAACAGCATGCCTTGTCTGCGACGTCATCCCCAACCCGCCGGATACGCGGTTCATTAAGACAGCGCGTGCCCGGGGACACAGGACCCTGACCGGCCTGCCCATGCTGGTCAATCAGGGAGCCATCGGGTTCAAAATGTGGACCGGCCTCGACGCACCGGAGAAGGTCATGCGAGTGGCTCTTGAGAAGGCGTTCGGGCTACAAGCGTAGAACCGTCGAATTGTCGAATTCAGACGCGCCGGTGAAAACAAATCCGAGCCTACGCAGAATTGACCCATCTCGGTTCCGGGCCACAATCTGTGAGGGATTCAAGAGCGCGCGCAATAGCTTGCGGGAGGCGGCCCTAGTACTATTAGGCCCACTGTGTCTCGCGGAAAGCCACGAACCGAGCGTCACGACAACCCACAGCCGCCCGTGTCGGACGAGGCTGCGGTCGAGCAGGCCAGGAGTTTGCGACAGTCGGGCCGGTATGAGCAGGCGCTCGAACTCGTGAGTGCGCGCGGGCGTCGATCGGTTGCGTTGCGATGCGAGGAAGCTCTGCTGTGCTTCGTTCTCGGACGGGACGCCATCGTGCGCGAGCTTGCGGCAATCGATCCGCTCGTCGGTAGTCACTTCAATGACTTGTTGGCAGCGTGCGATGGCGAGCCAGTTGCTGTGACAAGACGTGGAACCAGCGCGACCGCCAAACCTGCGCTGTTGCTGGCCAAGGCATTGTCCTTGGCCAAACTAGGGGATGCTGTAGGCGCGGGTCGCGTGATTCGACCAATCTTTCGATCACCGAGCGCTGGCCGCTGGCGCCCGGAATTAATGGCCGCGGTAGCCCTGTCCGAAACCGCCCTTTCGGGCGAAAAGCAATGCGCTTTCTTGCGCCTTTCGCAATCGCCCGGCGTCGCGAAATCCCCACGATTGCTCGCTGAATTGGCCCGTGACGCGGCAGAGGCGCGCCTGGTCGACGCCGATCCAACCACCGCGCTCGGCCTGGCAGCGCGCGTTGACGAAGCGGCGTTTCCCGCGCATGAGCGCCCGGTCGCCAGTCTTCATGCCGCGTTCTCGCGCCTGCGAACCCACCCGGATCAAGCACAGGTCGCGTTCGACAAGGCCATCTCCGCAGGGGCCGATCTCGCTGAAGCCCTTCGCGGCAAGTGGCTGGCAATTGTGTACGAACTTAGGCGTGCAAATGTTGACGACCGACGGCAACGCGCACTCGCTCAAAACCTGGGATCAACCGCCGAACACCTGGACCGCGTGTTGTCGCGGGATGCAGCTTCATCGCCGGTTCGCGCAGCGCTAGCCGTCGAGACCGCGGTCGCCTGCGGCCGCATTTCGGACAATCGCCCGGCGCTCGACTGGATTTCGCGAGCGCGCAAGGCTCTCTTGCAGCTGCCCGCTGTTGCGCCGGATGAAACCGATCAACTTGACGAAATCGAGGCCGGTTTGGTTTGCGCACGCGATCCGAAACGGGCCCTCGACTGTGCTGAGTCGATCTTGTCGCGCAACCCGAGGTCGTTGGTGGGCCATCAAATTAGGGTGTCCATGGGTCTTGCGCTGCGCCACCCCGACCGGGATCGGTGGATCGTCGAGGGGGCGGAAATCACCGGCGATCACGACCTGCTGGATCTCGCGCGTAGAGCTCGGCAACGGCTGGGAATCGATTCTGCCTTTGCGGGTCTCAAGCCGGGCCAGGTGAGTGCCGGGGCGCTGGCAATGGAGCTTTGGCGGCGCACGGCGCGGGTCGGGCCTGCTTCGCCCGGTACCTCCGCCGTTTCCAATCTGCCGAAGCTGATTCTCCAGGCTGCGCCATTTCGAAGCAGTCTCGACTCGACATCACAGGCGGCTTTCGATGCTGCCACGCTTGCGATTGCTTGCATCCTCGGCAGCGACGCTCGGTCCAGCGCCGACGCGTCCGGGCTGTTAGCCTCACTATTCCTGCAGTTGGCACAGCCATGGCTCGGCCTTCCGCGGGAGTTGGAGGGGCTCTGCGGCGTTCTTTGTGCCGCTAAGCGCACGGACATACTGACAACGACCGCGCCTCGGATCGCTTCGGGAAGCAATAGCGAAGAAGCTCTGCATGCGTTGGCAACCGCCGCGTACCGTCACGGGGCAAAGGTCTACGAGCGCGTGGTGGTCGCGGCAGCAGCGCATGTGAGCCGGGGGGTTTTGATGCAGCTTCACACAATTCCGGGTGAAGTAATCCGGGATAGGCGCGTGGAACCTCGCTTGCTCGACGAAATGGGCCACGTCCAGGCTGCGACCGAATCACCGCTCAAGCGTCTCGACCGCATCCTGATGCCGGCATTCAGCATCGAAACACTGCTCGACGAAGGCCTCGACGCCTACGCGATGCGCGCGGACATGAACGAAGAGGTCAGCGGATTTCCATCCGACGAAGATGACCCAATTGATGACGATTGCGATGACGATCTCGACTCGCTGGACCGCGGTCTGTCTAGGCTGGCACGGTTGATGGGGTTGAGTGGGCAGAAGCTGTCCTCGCTTCCAATTGAGACTCGCATTCAACTCGGCGACGAGCTGGACGAATTATTCGAATTGACCAACGGACAACCTAGCCCTGAGCAAGTCATCCTACTATTTGCCAAATTCGGCATGTTTCGCGGGGCCGCCTCTCAGCAAAGGGCCAAATTGTCCAACAGAGAACGAAAGCTTGCCCGCAAACAACGCAAACAGCAACGAAAGAAGAACCGCCGATGATGCTGCTCCAGCGACTCAAACTCGCTCGCGAAAGACTGGGTCTTGCCGACGATTGCTCCGAAAACGCACTGCGCAACGCTTACCGCAAAGGGGTACTCGAGCATCCTCCCGATCGCAATCCCGACGGCTTTCGTGCAATTCGAGAGGCCTACGAGTTGCTCAGAAATCCGGTCAGGCCAATGCGCGAGCGATTGCGACACCCTTTGCCGCTGATGTCGCCTCCACAAACCACTGAATCTGGGCCGTCTGCTTCGACCCGGACGCTCACGGAATTGGTGAGGGTTCTGGCTGCGGAATGGGACACGGAGGCGTGGCTGACCGAGTTCGAAAATCCGAAGCAGCAAGCAGCAAGAAAGGCGTCGCAACCGTGATGCTCTCCAATGACGGCGGAACCGAATCAGCCGAGCGATTGGCGTCGCTCGAAACCAAGCTCGAGCAGTTGCTCGATGAGGTACGGCGGCAGGGTCGCGCTGCGGTGGCGACGAGTGCGGCGGTTGAGTCCTTGAGCGAAGAGTTGAGGCGGTCCAGTTCCACGCGGTTGGACGACGACCGAAATGGTCGTCTCCATGAACCTGACCACCAGTGGTTACAGGCGCTGCTACCGACCCTGGACGCATTCGACCGCGCCTCGGTGCAAGCGGCCCATTTGGCGGCGCAGATTCATGGCTACCGCTGGCTGGGAGTCGTGCCCTGGGTTCGATCGTTTGCCAATTCTGTGTTGGCATTCGCCAAGGGCGTTGATCTGCTCGGCAGGCAACTCGATAGAACGTTGACGGAGATCGGCGTTGATGTGGATCGTCGCGCGGATTGCCCCTTCGACCCTGACCGCCATCGAATACTTGAGACTCGCTTGGACGACCGGCGCGCGCCCAACACGGTGGTCGAGGTCATCCGTCCCGGCTATCGTTACGAGGGTCGCCGAATTCGCGATACTGAGGTAGTTGTCACAACCATCGAAGACAGGCATTCATGATCGACTCAGCACAAGAACTAGTGGTCGGCATCGATCTCGGTACAACCTATTCGTTAGTTGGCTGTGTGCGGCAGGGCAAGGTCGAACTGTTGACGGGCGCTGACGGTGAGGCGCTTTTGCCCTCGGTCGTCGGAATGGGCCCGGCAGGCAACCTGCTCGTAGGTCGGGCCGCCCGCAATCAACGTTTGATCGATCCCGACGGGACCGCCGTTTCGATCAAGCGCAAAATTGGCGAGAACGCACTCGTCAAGGTGGGCCAGCAAAAGCTTTCACCCCCTCAAGTCTCGGCGCTCATTCTTTCGACCTTGCTCGACTGGGCCGAAGCCGCGCTCGGCCGCCGCCCCACGCGTGCCATCATTACGGTGCCGGCGTTCTTCAACGACGCCCAGCGCCAGGCAACGAGAGAAGCCGGTGCCATCGCCGGGTTGGTCGTGGAACGACTCGTCAACGAACCCACGGCAGCGGCGCTGAATTATCAGACTGGGTCGGAGCAAACGATTTTGCTCTATGACTTCGGGGGTGGCACGTTCGACGTTTCAATCCTCAACCGAGACACTGGCCTGCTCGAAGTTCGCACGAGTCGTGGCGACACGCATTTGGGAGGTATGGACATCGACCAAGCGCTCACGAATTGGGTCCTCGACCAGCTTGGCGAACGACGTGACCGCGTCGCGGCGGACGCGCGCGCCATGACTCGGCTCAGCGAAGCGGTCGAACGCGCGAAAATCGCGCTATCGGATCGTCTGGAAGTGAGATTGTTCGAGCCATTCTTGTCCGGCGAGGGGGCTGCATCGATCAGTCTCGATTTGCACGTGAGGCGCGCTGATTTCGAGCGTGTCGCCACTCCGTTCGTCGAGCGCACGCTCGCCTGTATCGATGCTGGCCTCGACGACGCAGGGCTTGCGCCCGGCGATCTGCAGCGCGTGATTCTGGTTGGCGGATCGAGCAAGATCCCGCTGGTTCAGCGCAGGGTGGCCGAACATCTCAAGCGCCCCGTCATCTGCGATGCGGACGCCGATCGGGCGGTAGCACTCGGTGCGTCTCTGTTGGCGGGCCGCGCTTCGGGGCTAGATATTGACGAAGTCTTGGTGGACATCACGCCGCACACGCTCGGCGTAGGCGTGGTCACCGAGATCAACCTAGATGACGACGGACCGCCCGCTAGCGACGAGGATCTCGGCGTCGCCGCGGTGATCCCTCGCGACACAGTGGTGCCCGTTGAACGCACGCTCATAGCTAATACCCTGATCGATAACCAATTGGCGCTATACATCCCCGTAGTGCAGGGAGAGCAGCCGCGAGTTGGCGGCAACAGCCGCTTGGGTGAGCTCGAAGTCGCCGGTCTTCCGCCAAGCCCGGCTGGTTCGCCTGTCAAAGTCCAATTCAACTTGGATCTATCCGGCGTACTCGAAGTCAGCGCTACGCACGTCATGTCCGGCATGGCCGCGCGCGCGACAATCAGCAACAGCCCGTACCGCCTCTCGGAGCAGCAGCGCCGAAGTGCTCAGTCCCAGGTGCAATCGCTGCGGCAGTTCAGCGGCGAATCGGGCGCCAACGACGATGCATCTGCAAGCGACGCAAACAATCTTCCGGCACGACCCGCCGCTCAGGAGATCGCGCTGGCAGAAGCGCTGATGACACGCGCGGAGCGAGCCCTCGGGGCGAACCAAGAACGCCACGCCGACACCGTCGATAGCCCGCCGGCAGCAGCCGTCGAGCGTGTTCGCGATGCCTGTGAGCAGCTGAGGGACGCCGTTCGGGCTCGCGCCTCAAATGTTGGAGCTCTGGCCGATCAACTAGCGGACGCACTGCTCGATCTCGTGTAGTGCGCTGACGAGACAATTGGGGTCACGAAAAGGACGGGCCCAATGGGTCTTGCAGCAGGGCGTCCCGCCCATTGTGAACCTTAGCCACGTGCCGTCGTAGAGCACCGGCCAAGCAACCTGCGTTGACCACGAGAGGTGCCGTTGACATGCACATGAGTATGTGTATATGTAACAACCATGGCTAAGACAAAACGAGTCCAGGTACTCATGGAGCCTAGGGAGTTCAGCCAGCTCGAAAAGGTCGCGCGCAAACGTGGTTCGTCCGTGTCTGATCTCATGCGAGAGGCCGCGCGCGCTCAGTACCTGGTCGATGTCAACTGTTCACGCAAGGCCGCGGCGACTCAAAGTTTCCTGAGTCTCCCTGACTCTGCTCTCGCGGATTGGGGAACTGTGAAGAAGGAACTCGAAGATCGCCATGATAAGAATGT
This sequence comes from uncultured delta proteobacterium, assembly GCA_963811985.1. Taxonomy (GTDB): domain Bacteria; phylum Myxococcota_A; class Polyangia; order Polyangiales; family Polyangiaceae; genus FEN-1139. Next base: position 276,839 of record CAWEUH010000031.1, on the reverse strand, counting down.
TTCTTGACACCAATATCTTTCTCTACGCTATCGGCGGCGACGGACCGCATCGACAATCATGTCGGCAAGTGCTTGCTGCCGTCGGTCGAGGTGCACTCAACGGTGTCACGAGTAGCGAGGTGCTTCAAGAGATTCTGTATGTCAGGTCTCGTCGTATCAACATGAAAGATGCGACCACTGCAGCGCGCTCAGCCGCTGGGATCGTAGCAGATGTGCTGCCCATAACTGCCGACGACATGTTGGACGCCTGCGGCCTGCTCGATTCCTATCCAAACCTTGGCGTGCGGGACGCATTGCACGTCGCCGTAATGAAGAACTCGCACATTGGCATGCTCGTATCGGTCGACCGCGACTTCGATGCCCTCAAGATACTCAAACGCCTAGACCCCGCGGATGCGTTGAGTCTCTTGCCGAAGAACACTTGATGTTGCTCTGCAGGCCCGGGTGCTACGGCAAGCTCGCGATGCGGCTTGCGCTGAGGTCCTGGGGCTTGATGAGCAGATTTAATCCCACTGCCAGTAACTCCCGAACAGAGTGTGGGGGCGGTTGAAGCATCGCCGAACTCGACTGCCAAGACTGCCTTCGCGGCCGTAACGAACGGCGCGTAGTCGCTGCAACGGCTGTCGCCCCAACAGCTCTGCGCATAGGTCCAGTCGAAAAGGGGCTCCATCGCGGCCAAGCGATCTTCGCCCGTGGCCAACCCCGCCAAGAGCCCACGTTGGTGGATCTCGTTGCTCAGCCACACGAGGTAATCGGTCTGGTTTGCGGGCGTCACGTCAAACCCAGTGTCTTCGGACGTTGTGACGTTTGCGACGGTGGGACGGGGCATGATGCCTATCAGGCACTTTATCCCGCTGCTGATTCCTTGGCGGAAGCCGACGGAACTATCAATTGCTAGAATGGAAATTTCCCAGGCGGGAATAACTGTCTTTGTGGCGGGAACCAATCACAAACGAAATTGTCCATTTGCTTTGGTCGTGACGGCACGCGCCAAACCATCGGGCGGCGTGTCGAGCGGTTTGCACGTACACAGGCCTGCTCCAAAGGAGCACATGCGCGTTTAACTGCATCCACATTCAGCTGAAAGGCTAAGAAAGGGCAATATGTCTCTACAAATGGCGCTTTCGCGTTTTCATCAGCCGATTTCGCCCCCCGGGCGTCGGCTTCTTCTGGATATCCCGCTTCCCTTCGTTGTGAAAAGGGCTGCAGGAGGTGGGCAGCGTGCGGTCAACAAAGAGATCCCGCTGATTCCATTCATCGACTTCTTACTCTGTATCGTCCTGTTCCTGCTTGCGAGCTTCTCAGCTTCGAATGACATTCCACCTGACACGAGCCTACAATTACCTCGGGCTCAGAACACCGTCAGCATGACCGAAGCTCCCATGGTCACAGTCACGGGAACGCAGGTTCTCGTTGACGGGACGGCCGCTGGCAATACTCGCGTGATTGAAGAAGCGAACCGAATCCAGAAAGTCGATGAACTCTTCGATATTCTGAAGAACAAGCGAGAGCTGTGGAAGCAGGTCAACCCGGGCAAGGAGTTCCCGGGTGTTGCCGTGCTACAGGTTGATCGGAGGGTCCCGGCTCTCGTGGTCAAAAGCGTGTTTCAGACTGCCGCCATGGCTGGCTACCCAAGCCTTAGTTTCATGGTGGGTCGCCTGGGCATGAAATGAGTTGGCCATTCCCGGGTTTGGCCCTAAAATCCGTGGATGGACCGCCTGCCGCTTGCCCTGCTAATCGACACACTGGAGGACGAATACCAAGTGGCTGTTGTCCGGGGTGCGTTCGCCGCGGCGCGGGAACTGGGGGTCACTCTGCTGTGCACGCCTGGCGGCCGGGTGCGCGATCCGGTCGCGGAGCGAGCAGCTCGCAACCTCGTCTTCGACCTTGTTAACCCCCAGACCGTGAGCGGCGTCGTCGCGGTGACGAGCGTGATCGGCAGCGCCATTGGGCCGGGTGAGCTCAATGCGTGGCTCGATCGATTTAGCGGGACACCTCTGTGCTGCGTAGGCGTTCCCATTCCAGGCCACGCCACCATCGAAGTCGATAACTACGGCGGCATTCATGAACTCGTGTTGCATCTGGCACAGGAGCACGGTCGAACGCACATCGCGTTCGTGCAGGGGCCCGCGGCAAGCGCCGAGGCCGCTGCGCGCTTTCAGGCTTATCGCGACGCGCTCACGCAAGCCGGGCTGCCCTTCGATCCGGGACTTGTGACTGAGGGTGACTTCTTGAAAGCGAGCGGTACCGAGGCCGTGCGCAGCCTGCTCGAGAGCCACCATCCGCGGACCGAAATCGACGCGCTGGTCGCCGCCAACGACTACATGGCGTTCGGTGCCATGCAGGAGCTATGGCGGCGCCACATCGAGGTGCCCGACGAGATTGCCGTGGTTGGCTTCGACGACGTCGATTCCGCGCGCTTCGCGCGGCCCGGCTTGACAACGGCAAGTCAACCGACAGAGCGGCTCGGCAGGCGCGGGGTCGAAATCGTCTTCGAGACCGAAGAAGGTCGCAAGCCGGAGTCGGCGAAGCTTCCAACGAAAATCGTCCTGCGCACTTCGTGCGGCTGCCCCTCTGCCACAGCCGGGCTTGCGGGCAGCATCTCACCGTCGTCCAGTTCCGGCTTTCAGACTTCGTTCGTGCAACGACGCCAGGCTATCCTGGCGGAAATGGCGCGTGCAGCGGCGGGACGCTTGGGGGCACTAGGCTCGGGCTGGGATGCGCGCCTCTTGGACAGCCTGATCGGCGACTTACGCGGCGGAAGCAGTTCAACCTTCTGTCGCGCCGTCGAGCAGATGCTGCAAAAGATCGAGCGTGCGCCGGTCGCTGGAATCGTGCTGCAGGACGTGCTGACAGCGCTTCGGCGGCAGTCTTTACCGTGTGTTGCCAGCGTACAGAAAGCAAGGGATCAGCTCGAGGAGAGCCTGAGCGAGGCTCGCATTCTTGTCAGCGTCTTCGCCGAGCAGGCCGCAGAGCGCCGCGCGCGAATGGCTCGCGAGCGCCGGCGCGCCTTGGAGAGTGCGCTACGCACCGTGCAATTTTCGAATACCGCGCAGCTCTCCCAAGTAGCCGCGGAGACCCTACCCGATCTCGGGGTGGAAGCCTGCGTAGTCGCCATGCTCGATCAGCCCGACGATGTGGCGGGCGGAGCGCGTCTGCTATTCGGCTTCGGCGGTCGGGATCGGCTCTTGTCGGACTCGCCAATTCAGATCGGCCGCCTGCCGGCAGATCCGCTGCTGCAGCACGCCGGGCGGATGCTCGTGCTTTTGCCGCTCGTGGCGTTGGGGCAGACGCTCGGCGTGGCTGTCGTGGCCATGGCGCGGGTCCCAGATGATGAGCTCGAGCAGCTTCGTGAGCTTCTGGGCACGGCGCTCGACATGCATCGCTACACGCGCAAAAACGGAGGCTAAGACGAACTCGTATGGTCGTGCCGCGAAGTCGCGACCACCGGCCCAGCGATCGTCGTGGCGGTCGCGGCATCTGTCCTCGTCGCGTTCGCATTCGCCCGGTCGCTCTTGGCCACGCGCCTCCGCACTCATCGGGTTGCTGACTTGGGTACCCCACGATTCGACGAACATTTCACGGACGTTCGACGGCAATCACCGAATGATAGATGTAGTCTTGGTGGATGGAACGTACGGAATGGATCGTCGTTGGCACGGACTTCAGCGAAGCGTCGGACCGAGCACTTTCGCACGCGGTCCAGCTTGCAGCAAGGAAGCGTGCGAGCATTGCGTGCGTTCACGCATTCGAGGACGAACCCGGTCGGCTGGTAGCCATCAATGACCCCACTCCTCAGCTGCTCGCGGAGCTTGCCGATGCCGTGGCGCGCTCGGGTGCGCAAGGCCAGGGCGTCCATGTCGAGTTGATTGTCCGCCGAGGCGCACCGTGGGAGAAGCTTCTAAACGTCGCGTCGGACTTCGGGGCAGACCTCATCGTGGTCGGCGCTCAGGGCCGGCGCGGCTTGAAGCACGATCTCTTCCTTGGTAGCGTGGCGACAAGACTTGCCGCCACTTCGACGCGCTGCGTGCTCATCGTGCCCGCGCGTCCAGACCTGGTGGCTAACGGAGTGGGAGTTGACCTGACGAGTCAGGAATAGTAGGGGGTTCCAGCGGGAAGTCCCTCTTGCACTCGTTTCCGCCGTTTCAGCTCGATCTCAAGGATGAGCGACTCTGGAAAGCCGGCCAGGAGCTGCGCCTTCGGCGAAAGCCTTTCGCCATCCTCGGCTACCTCGTGCAACACCCCAGAACGCTCGTAACTCAGGAGGAACTAGTCGAGGCGGTCTGGGGCAATACGGTGATGAGTGACAGCGTACTGCGCTCACACATTCGCGAGCTTCGCCAGGTGCTGGGCTCGGGGATCATCGAGACGGTTGTGGGACGTGGCTATCGCTTTCTGGTCGACGTACACGATGAGATCGACTCCTCGCCTCACGTCACGGTCGCCAAAGCTTCGATATTCGACGGGCCGCCCCCCTGTGTCGTAGGTCGCGCCGCGGAGCTCGACGTGCTGCGAGCGGCGCTGCAGAGGGCTCGCGACGGAAAGCGGCAGCTCGTCTTTGTTTCCGGCGAGGCCGGCGTCGGCAAGACGACGCTCGTTCAACTCGTTCCTCAGACACGTAAGCTCTTTGGGAACCGTGTGGTGCGCGCAAGGGTCTTGCATCGAGCATTATGGAAGTGGCGAAGCGTACCTACCTGTGATCGCCGCGCTCGGTCGCCTGTGTCGCGGCACTCGGGGCGAGCGCGTGGTGCACTTCCTGAGCCGGCTCGCGCCGACCTGGCTCGCACAGATGCCGGCGCTGGTGAACGGCGATCACGCCGAGGAGCTCCGGCGGCGCATTGCGGGCGCTACGCAAGCGCGGATGCTGCGCGAGCTGGCCGAGGCGCTCGAAGCATTGGGCAACGACGACCTGGTCATCTTGGCCCTGGACGATCTGCATTGGGCGGATCCGTCAACATCGGAGCTCATCGCCCTGCTCGGGCGACGACGCGACGCCGCACATTTCTTGTTGATCGGGACCTACCGGCCCGCGGAGCTTGCGAAGACCCACCCGCTGACCAAAGTCCTCGGCGAGCTCATCGCCCATAAGCAAGCCGCGGAGTTGCCACTCGTTCGGTTCTCGGAAGAGACGGTAGCCGAATACGTCAACGAGCGCTTTGTTGGCAACGCTTTCCCAAACGAGCTTGCGAGCACAGCGTACCGGATGACTGACGGCAACCCGCTTTTCGTGGTGACGCTATTCGAGGATCTTGAAGGCCGGCAGATGATTCGCTTGTTCGACGGGCGTTGGGAGCTCACAACGACTGTCGAGGACGTGGCGTCGCGCCGTCCCGACTCTATAAAACGGTTGCTCGACGTTCAGATCGATCGGTTGAGCGTGACTGAGCAACGCATCATCGAAGCGGCGAGTGTCGCGGGAAATACGTTTGCTGCAGGGGTCGTCGCGTACGCGTTGGACATGTCGGTTGACGATGTCGAGTCGTGTTGCGAGTCCCTCGCGAACGAGTACCGCTTCCTGCGATACCTCGGAACCGAAACATGGCCCGATGGCACCATTCAGTGCCGTTATGGCTTTGTGCACGCGCTCTACCAACACGCAGCCCTCGCGAGAATCTCGTCCGTGCGACATTGGCATCGTCGCATTGCGGAACGACTCGAAGCTGGCTACCCCGACAACATTGACACGATTGCTCCAGAGCTCGCCATTCACTTCGATGCGGGGCATGTCTTCGACAAGGCGGCCCAGTACTACGCGCGGGCCGGTGAGCGGGCGCTGCGCCGTCACGGCAGTTACGAGGCGTTGGCCCACTTCGAGCGGGCACGCGCGCTAATCGCTCGGCTTGCGCAAGGACGCGAACGCGATGAGTTCGAGCTGCGAGTTCTAAATGGTCTCGGCCCCTGTCTCTTCAGCACACAGGCTTTGGATGCCCCGGAGCTCGTTGCAGCCCTAACACGCGCTGCGGAGTTGGCTTCACACCTGGCCCGAGACGCGGATCTCTGCGCGGCTCTCGTTGGATTGCAACGCTGTCGCCTGGTGAAGGGTGAGCTGCGGCAGGTCAGCGAACACGCCGACGAAGTTGCGCGCATCGCGAGCCGCTCGATGAGTACCTCTCTTGGCGACGTAGCCACGCGGTTATCTTGGTCCGCCTCCCTCTATCGCGGTCACCTGCTCGAAGCCGAGCGCGGACTCAGGCAGCTATGCTCCGAGATTGATGCCCGCGGAGGGCGTCCAACTGAGGTTGTCGTTTGGGCACGAGCCGATCTTTCGCAGCTGGCGTGGCTATCCGGTCGACCGGACGAAGCCCTGGAGTGGGGAGGCGCGGCAGTGTCGTCCGCAGAGGCGGATGGCGATCCCTTTGCGTTAGGGGACGCACTCTGTATCTTGGGATTCGTGAATGCTTGGCGCAGAGATGCGGCCGGCGTGCTCGGACACAGTCAGCGCCTGCTGGACATCGCAAACGAGCACCGCTTCGCCGTCTGGCAGAACGCGGGGAGATTGCTCGTCCATTGGGCGAACTCGCAACTCGAACCGACGACTTCTGCGACACATGTTGACGCGCTTCTCGCTGAACCATGGGATTTGCTCGTTAAACACGGGTGGTGCACGTTCTTCGTCGAGCTCTGCATGCGCGCTGGCCGTGAGGCTCTCGCGCTGGAAAAGATCTCCGAAGCGCTGCACTTTACGGAGCAAACGGATGAGCGAGCGCGAGAGCCGGAGCTCCACCGCCTGCGAGGCGAGCTGCTGAAGTCCACCGACAAGCACGAAGCCGAGCGCTGTTTCATGATTGCGATCGAACTCGCAGGGCGTCAAGCCTCCAAGTCGTTCGAGCTGCGCGCGGTCATGAGCCTCTGTCGACTGCCGCGCGGTGTGAAGCAAAGCAAGGCGCTGGAGGATCTGCGCCAGTTGTTCGAGACATTCACCGAAGGGTTCGACACCGGCGATCTGCGGGACGCCGCGACGCTCCTCGCGCAGTGATGGTTCCGTCGGCGCTCGAGCGAAATTGCCCCCCTCCGAACCCGAGGTCCGGCGGGGGCCCCGGTTTCGGAGGGAGAACACGCAGCACCAAGCTGCCTTCGCCTACCCTTCTCAAAACGGCGTGACCCTGACTTTGTCTACGACATCGGTCACGCCCGGTGCGGACCAAGCGGCGGCTACGGCCTCCTCAGCTACCCGCCACGAGGAAACGTCGCCCGTGAGCGTCACCGCAGTGCCCGACGTATTGATGTGAATCGACTTCGCGTCCGCGTTCGCCTGACGTGCGAGCGCAGACTGGACTTTCTCCTTCACCTGGGCAGCGCTGGAGCGAGGTTTAATCGAGATGGTGTTCAATACGCTCGTGACCCCGGGCAGGTGCTGAACGGCGCTTTCGGCCGAGTCACGCTGGTACTTCCATTCGACCTGACCTTGGAGCTTGATCCGGCCTTCCTCGACGGTCACCTTAACGGTGGCCGGGATCCATACGTGCCACTTGAGGGCGCTAAGCGCGGCCTGTGCGATCTCAGCATCGCTATGCTTGTGCGATCCGAGAACTTTGACTTTCAGATCCTGTGCGACCGAGCGAACGCCGCCGACGCGCTTGGCTGCGTCCTCGGCCGCCCACATCTCGGGGTAAGTATCGACTTCGCCGGTGAGCGACACAGCTCCATTCTTGACACTGACGCCAATTTGGGCTGCGTTCACCTTGGGGTCAAACTCTAGCTCGTCTTCCACGTCCTTTTTCAGCTGCAGATCTGTCTTGTTCATGAATATTGCTCCTTCACTTGTTGTGCTTTTCGGGTTCATTCACTGTAGATTGATCACTCTAAGGTGAGCCAATCGCGGGGGTGGACTTCGCCACCGTATGTCTAGGTCGCTCTCGGCAGCTTTCGGGCCGCCGACGACTGATGTCGCGTGAATCATACGCGCCCGTCGCCACATGCTGTCACGTGAGCAACATTCGGACCATCTGGAATGCGTCGACTGGACGGACAAGCTCCCCGCAGATCGAGCGATTTTAGGGACATGGGCGCGGAAGCTAAGCGTATGGTTGCGCGATCGATTGGCTCGTGCAGATTCCGCACGAGTGCCGAATTGGCATTCATCGGATTACGCCTTCAGAGCGACCTCTGCGACGACGAGACAGTGCTTGATTCCAACCGCCGCCCAGTGCGACGTAGAGTGCGACCGTGTCCTGGAGCCTTTGCGCCTGTGCTTGAAGATGGGCTAGCGTTGCCTGATGGTACTGTTCGTCGGCCATCAAGAGCTGAAGATACGTCGCGATCCCTGCTTGATAGTTGATGTGTGTCAGGTGCAAGGCATCGAATGTGGCATGAACTGCATCGGACTGCGCGCTTAGGGTTTCGGCGTCATGTTCCAACGCCCGCAGAGTATCGGCGACCTGCGCCAGGGCGTTAAGGACTGTCTGGCGATAGCTGGCCAACACGGCGTCATGCGCTTCGATGGCAGCCCTTCGCTGGTACCAGCGCGTGCCGCCATCGAAAATCGGCCCAGCCAGGTTTGAGCCAAGGCTCCAAAACAGGTTGTCGGGGCTAAAAATATTCGATGCCGACGTACTGTCCACTCCCACCGTGGAGTTGAGGGTCAGACTCGGAAACATGGCCGCCGTAGTAACGCCAATCTGCGCGTTGGCACTGATGAGTTGAGCTTCCGCGAGCAAAATATCTGGACGTTGGTGCACCAGTTGCGACGGCAACGAGACGGGCAGGTTTTCTGGGAGTCTGAAGTCCTTGATGTCCAAACCTTTTGCTCCCGAGGTTGAAGAGAAGTCCGCCGGCGCGCGCCCCAGCAACGTCGCGAGCAGGTGGTTGGCTTCATCGACTTTTTGTCGAAGCGCCGGAAGAGTGGCTTGGGTACTCGCGAGTTCGCTCTCTAGACTCAGCACGTTCGAGAACGGTACCGTGCCTGCGTCCGCCTGGGCATGGGCGATACTCACCTGCTCCTTCTCAAGGACTATCAACCCTTCAGTGGACTGAATTTGCGCACGGTAGGCTGCCTGCGCGATGGCCGTGTTCACGACGTTGCCCGCCAGCATGATGTAGGTCCCTAACACGGTGTATCGTTGCGCCTCTGCTTGTGCTCGCAGCCCCTCGATCTGCCGCCGCTGGCCTCCCCAAATGTCGAGCGTATAGTTTACGCTGGCCGACAGCGTGAAAAGGTTGAAAACGCTGTTCGGCGCGCTTGACCCCATGAGCCTAGGATTGGACGTCTGCCGGCTCGCACCCAAGTTGCCCCCAATCTGCGGAAAGAAAACGCCATAGCCCGCCTGAAGGATGTCTTGACTCTGCCGAAGCCTGGCTTGCGCCGCTTGGAGCGTGGGATTGTCGTTAATCGACTGGGTGACGAAGGCGTCGAGCTTCGGATTTTTGAAGAGTCGCCACCAGTCGGCGGCGATCTGCTTGCCCGCCTCGAACCGCTGGGCCTGACCCTCGGCCACGGCAGTGACCTTTGGGTCAGTGTTGCTCGTATAGGTAGAGTTCTTGGGCGCTTCGGGTGGCACGTAATCGGGTCCGACAGCGCAGCTTGCCAATCCGAGAGTCACTGCGATCCAACCCCTTTGGCGCCGTGAGTCTACGAACCTCGGGTTCACGATCCCTTCTCCAGTTTGGTGTCCCGCTCACCGATGTAGACGTCCACCATTTCTCCTGGGAAGACCTGAACCCCCGGGGCGGGCCGAAACCGGAAAATAGTCGGAAGCACGCGCAGATCGACCCTTTCGAGGCGTTGATCGGAGAGCTCGATTTTCGGCGTCACGTACGGCTGCAGCCGGACGAATTCGAGGGGGATCGTCGTGGTTGTGCCCCGAATCGACATCGTCGCCGCCATCTTTTCCGTCGAGGGCAGCTTCGGAATCAGGATCTCGTCAATGTAGCAACGGACGCTCAAGTATCCGCTGGACTTGCCGGAACCCATGACGATAACGGGGCCAAAACCCTGCGTATAAGTTCCATAAGCTCCCTGCGAGGACACGTAGCTCCCGAGGGCGGCTTGAATCGAAAGGACTACGCCATCGGTCGGCGCCCGAACGGTGTACTTGGCCAGGAGTGCCGTGGACGCGGCCCATGCCTTGGAGAGCGCTTCGACCTGCCGCTTCTGATTCTGAATGTCGTATGCCCAGGCTCCTGCCTTCGTAAGATCGAACTGGCGCGTGACGACCTCCAGGTTCGCCTTCGCCACCTGAACGGCGTTGCGGTTGGTGTCGAGGGTGTCCTTGCTAACCGAGCGCGGGTCTAGGTCGTAAGAGTGCTGTTGCTTGTTCAGCGTGTCTTGTGCGCTCTTGAGGCTCGCGGTCGCAAGGTCAACCTGGGCGCGTGCCACGTCGAGATTTTCCCTGCGCGGCTGGGCACTGAGCTCCTGCAACAACGACGCCGCCGCTTCGAGTTGCGCTTTCTGCTGACCAGCGATCGCTCGCTGCACGGTATCGTCAATGGCCAAAAGTGGTGCGCCCTGCGTCACGCTCTCGCCTTCCGCAACAAATATCTCACGGATGGTCCCAGAGACTTCCGGGTAAATGTTGATGTTTTCACCGTTGGCTTGGTAGCTCTCGATAATTCCATTGGCGAAGATTCCTCGCCGGTATGGGTTGGACGCAGGTTGGAATACGGGTTGATGCGGCTTGGGCGGCCGTGCGTAAACGTAGGCGCTTGCCATGGCAAGCAGCACACCGATTCCCACCAGCGCGAATATGATCTTGTTACGCATGGTTTTGCCTGTTCTCGATGTTGATAATCTTGCCGTCTTCCATTTTGATCATACGATCCGCGAACTCGAAGATTCGATCGTCATGCGTGACGATGAGGATGCACCGTTGTGCGTTCAGAATGTCGCGCTTCACGAACTCGACGATTTTTCGACCGGTGTCGCCGTCGAGCGACGCCGTCGGCTCGTCGAGCACGAGAATGTCTGGCTTGCTGGCGATGGCCCTGGCAATCGCGACCCGCTGCTGCTCGCCACCGCTTAGCCACTGAGGTGGCAGTTGGGCGCGCTGGACGAGCCCGACCTTTTCGAGGGCCTGCAGGGCCTCCTTGATGGCATCAGCCCACTTGCGCCTCTTGAAGATCAAAGGCACCGCGACGTTCTCGACCGTCGTGAGCTTTGGGAACAAGTGGTAGTCCTGAAAGACGAAGCCAATGGTGTCGAGTCGCATCTGAGCGAGCTTGTCAGGGGGCAGGCTCCAAATGTCCTGGCCTTTGACCTTGACCGTGCCCTCGTTGGGGCGAAGGATTCCCGAGATCATGCTGAGCAACGTGGTTTTGCCGCTGCCTGACGGTCCGACGATGAACAGCATTTCCTGAAAATGGGCGTCGAACGCGACGTTCTGGACCGCGGTAGTTCGTGCCTCGCCGTCGCCGAACCATTTGCTCAGATCTCGGGCTTCGATTGCATTCATGTTCAACCCCGAAAGATGTCGAATGGCTCGATCCTGAGCACTCGCCGAACCGCAATGTAGCTGGAGATAGCGGCGATGATGAGCACCATGCCGAAGGCTATGCCAAGGTTCCCGAAGGTAACGATCGACGCGTAGTCAGGCATGCGGAGCCTCGCCGCTGCGATAAGCACCGTGCAGAGCCCGATCCCCAGGCCGTAGCCAACCGCGGCCGTGATCCCCGCCTGGAAGAGTAGCATGTAGACCAGTTCGCGCCCCTTTGCTCCGATTGCCTTCAGCGCGCCGAACTTGTCGAGATTCTCCAGCACGAAACTGTAGAATGTCTGAGCAGAAATGGACAGACCAACGACGAAGCTAACCACCGTCATGATCAGGATATTGGTGCCCATTCCCGTGCGGTACTTGTAGAAATCGGTGATCCGATCGATGAACTCCTCTCGCGTGAGAGCGTCGTATCCGAGGCGATTGACTTCGCTCTTGATGCCCGCAATGGCATCGACGCTGGTTGGCTCGATGAGGATGTAGCTGACCGTCGATCTTAGCGATGGAATGTACTGGATGGCCCGGCTGAACGTGGTGTAAAGTGTTGGAATCCCGAACAGACCGCTTGCCGGAACCGTCGCGATACCGACGATGACGCCTCGGTTGTCGTTGATCTCGAAGGTCGCTCCGAGCTTCGGATTCTCCAGTTTACGAAACTCTGCGTCCTGGACGACCACGAAGCCATTCTCCGCGTAGATGTCTTCGATGTTGCCCTCGATCAGTTTCGGCCAGCCGAATAGACTGCTGTCATCGAGTCCGATAATTGACACTGCCTGATAGGTTCCATCTTGCAGGCGCGCGAGCCCAACCCCCGAATAGAAGGGCACGGCGAATTTCACACCTTGCATACTCCGCGTCGCGTCCCGCATGAAGTCAGGCATCGGAATGCTGCTCGCGACGTTGGTCACGGCCCGGTCCATCACCCAAATCTTTGCGCCAGTGTTGGTCACCGTGGCCGATGCCTTTCGCATCATTCCGGCGAACATTGAGGTCTGCTGGACCATGAGGAAGACGGAGAATGTGATCCCAATGAGCAGCGCTGTAAACTTGCCCTTGTCGTTAACGAGCAGCCTATAGGCGATCTTCAGGATGCCTGTCATGAACGGGTCTCCTTGGCACAAATGGGGACTCACGTCTCCGAAGCGGTGCCGCAGAAGGGGTCATCGGAGATTACAGGCTGCCCTCCATGCGATGTGCGGTCAGATGGCGCGCTGCCAGGGAAATGTTCAATCGGGCAAACCCGCTGAAAAGCATGTCAATGCCTACAAGTGTGCCGACAAGCCAAGGGGCGCTGCTTGGCCAGGTCCGCCAGATCAGGAGCGCCAGAAAGAGTGTGACAATCCCGTCAACCAGGAGCCATCCCGATCCATACAAGGGGCGAAGCTGGAATGACAGAACGAACTCGATGATCGCCTCCACAAAGAAATACGCCGCCACCACGATCGTCAATGACTTGAGACCCACTGCGGGGTGCCCCAATACGTAGCCGCCAGCGATGATATAGACGATGCCGAGAAGCAATCCCCAAACGAGTCCACCTGCGTGGTGGGCGTGCCAGGAGTACGCCAGATGGGCCAAGCCGCTTACTACGAACAGCCAACCCAGCAGTATCGCTACGGCGATCCCGGAAGCGCGTGGCACGAGTATCGCCAAAACGCCCGCGACGATCATCAGCACGCTTAGCGCGATTGACCATCCCACTCCTCGATTGATATCTGTGTTTAGACTCATATTGACCTGCCTTTCGTTGACACTTCGATTCTGCTGGCTTTTGCGTCACTCGCGCCTATTCGCCGCGCTTGCTTTGGTGAGCAACATTTGGACCATCTCGAATGTGTTGACAGGACGCACGAACTCCCTCCAGATCGAGCGATTTCCGTGATGTGAGCGCCGGAAACGACAGAAATACTGCGCAATCGGTTATCTCGTGCGGATTCCGCACGAGTGCCGAATTCGCATTCACGGGGTTGCGCAAAGTGAGGCCGTACTATTCTTTTCTCGTCAATCATTGGTGCCGTTGACGATCGGCATTCGGCACGACCATTGCATTGGTTTCTTACATACCTGGCGACCGATAACCACGCGTTTGTCGTAGGTGGCTGCATTGTCGCCGCAAAGTTCGAAGATTGGAGGTACTGTCATGAGTCTAGTTCGTTGGGATCCATTTCGTGAGCTACAAGAGGTGAGCGATCGTCTAGGTCGCGTATTTGCCCGGCCAGGGGCGACCGGACATGAAGCGCTAGCCTTTCCTGATTGGTCACCGGCCGTGGACATCGCCGAGACGGCCGAGGAATTCGTCATCAAGGCGGAGCTGCCGGGCGTAAAGAAAGAGGATGTGAAGGTGTCCTTCACTGACGATACCGTCCGGATTGAGGGCGAGCGCAAGCAGGAGAAGGAGGAGCACGGCAAGAAATACCACCGGCTGGAACGTGCCTACGGTGCTTTCGTGCGTACGTTCGTCGTGCCGAACGGCGTGAAGGAGGGCGCCGCAAGCGCCGAGTTCAAGGATGGCGTGCTGCAAGTGCATTTGCCCAAGACGAACAAGGCCACTCCCAAGACCATCGAGGTCAAGGTATCCTAAGGGAGCGGGCTCGGTCCGGGCAGGAGATACCGCACGTCCTGCCCGGCCTCGGCCGTGTAACAACCTGGGGGGCTTTGAATGTGCTTTTTGTGCGGCACGCTTGACGAACATTACGATGTTAGACGGTCATATGTCAGTTGACAACTTAGCTTCGACTCTCGGATTATTCGTGCATTAGATGGCGAGTGGCGCGCTTTCCGTGCCGTCACGCCATAGAAAAGAAAAGGAGATTCCCATGTCAAAAAAATCAGTTGCAGCTGCGATCTATGATACTCGCGAACAGGCGGACGAGGCAATTCGGACGCTTCAAAGGTCAGGCTTCGATATGAAATCGCTGTCGGTGGTCGGCAAGGACTACCGCACCGAAGAGCACGCGATCGGCTTTTACAACGCCGGCGACCGGATGAAGCTATGGGGCAAGTCGGGAGCATTCTGGGGCGGCCTCTTCGGCATGCTCTTCAGCCCAGCAATGTTCCTGCTACCGGGCGTTGGACATGTCATCGTACTCGGGCCGCTCGTGGCCGCGATCGTAAGCGGTCTCGAAGGCGCAGCCGTCGTAGGCGGATTAAGTGTACTCGGCGCGGCGCTCGCGAGCATCGGCATCCCCAAAGACAGCATCATCAGATACGAGACGGAAATCAAGACCGGTAAGTTTCTCGTGGTCGCACAGGGCGACGCCGAGCAGGTTGCCAAGGCTCACGCGATCCTCAGTGACGGAGCGGCTGAAGCGGCGACCCATGCGGCCTGAATAGGAATTCGGGATACAGGCGACTGGCCAGCACCACCTCTCGGCAATTTCTTGGCAAGCAAGGTTGCCGGGAGGGATCGCGGCGCGCGATGATATGCTATATCCTTTCAGGACACGGCATCTTGCTTTCGACCGGAACTTGGCAGGACGCCGCCGATGGGGCTGGAACCCCGTGGAGTGCAAAGCGATGACAACGGACAGATCACTGGACGACCTAAGACGAATGATGGAAGCTCGGGCTTACGAGTGGAGTCACGCTAAGAAAACGCCACCTGTCCGACCGGGGCCAGTCATCACGATCAGTCGTGAACCAGGCTGCCGAGATGAGGCCATTGCCGATAAATTGTCTGCCGAGCTGGGCCTGCACCTGTACGGCTGGGAGATTGTCGAGCAGATAGCCAAGGACGAACACGTGAGCGTTCAGGTAGTCTCTGCGCTCGAGGAGAAGGGCCGCTCGGAGCTTGAGGATTGGTTGCATGAGCTCCGCGGGACTCACAACCTTTCCTTAGACGCCTACTTCGAGGATTTGCACAGGATCATTTTCGCGATCGCCTCGCACGGCAACGCGCTCATTCTGGGCAGAGGCGCCAACTTCTTCCTCCCCCCAAAGAAGCGGATCGCCATTATACTCATGGCCCCTCTGGATGTGAGAACACGTAACATCATGGAGGATCATGAGCTTTCCGAAGAGCTTGCGTGGGAACATATCGATAAACTGGAAAAGGAATATCGCCGATACGTGAAGAAGTACTTTGATGCGGACATCCGGGATTCGGTCCACTACCACTTGGCAATCAATACGGCCATGGTCAGTCCGGAGACGATCGTCGGAATCGTGAAAGAAATCATTCGCCAGCAATCGTAGGGATCGTTGTGGGTAATATTGCGAGCTGATGACCGCCCCCGTCCGTATTGCACACGTCTCGGATCTTCATGTGCTCGCACCGGCTGGCGTCGAGTTGCGGCGCTTGCTTTTCAACAAGCGCATCACGGGGTACGCGAATCTCCTCTTCAAGCGGGGCCGGGCGTACCGGCGCGACTACCTCGTCGCCGTGCTCGCCGCCGCGGCGCAAGCAGCCGATCACGTCGTTGTCACGGGCGACGTCACCAATCTGTCCCTCGAGGGTGAGTACTACGAGGCGCGTCGCCTGCTCGACGAGGTCGCGCGCTCGGCCGAGGTGACGGTGGTGCCCGGCAATCACGACATCTACCTGCCGCAGGTCCACCACGACAGGCGATTTCCGCACTACTTCGCACGCTACGACCCGGGTGATCTGCCCGAGCTTGAGCTTGAGCTTCTGGCAGGGCGCTTTCCCTTCGTCAAGCTGCGCGGGCCGGTGGCGTTGATCGGGCTCTCGAGCGCGGTGCCCCGCCCACCGTTCGTGTCGGCGGGCTACCTGGGGCGCGCGCAGCTCCAGGCCCTGGCGCGGGTTCTCGCCCATCCCGAGGTCTCGCGCCGCACGCCCGTCGTCTTGGTCCATCACGACCCCTTCGATTTGCACTGTCGCATCGAGCAGTGGCGGACCGGCCTTCTGGATGCACGAGCCCTGCGGGATGCCCTGGGGCCGATCGCACACGGACTGCTGCTGTTCGGGCACCTTCACGTCCGGCGACGCGATCGATTGGTAACGCGCTCGGGCACACTCGACGTCATTTGCGCTAGCGGGGCGGCCATCGATCATCCAAGCGCGGACGTACGCGCGGGGTTCAACCGATACCAGATCGATGGCGACGGCCGTGTTATGGCGCTTGACGCACACGTGCTCGACGCTGCTACTTTCACCTTCCGCGTGGCTCCGCTCGCCCTCGGTCGGAGCATGACATGAAGTATCACCGCGCGCTCCTGATCGCGGATTTGCTCACCGACGCTAACCCAATCTGGAGCGCCCTGCGCGGCGTCGCCCGGGACCTCGAGCACGTGCTCGTCGTCGCCACCCGACCTACCTCGAGTCGATCATTCGGCACCGCCGACGAGGAACGCCTGCGCGCGCTCGAGGCTTTGTCCCGGCAGGCGATGACGGTAGCCACCAGTAGCAGCGTGGACGCTGCATCACCCGTGGACGCCGCCACGTTGATCCAGGTTGCAGGGGACGCGGACATCGATCTGCTCGTGATGGGCTCCCGCTCACTGCACGACGCAGCCATGGTGGCCGATGTCCAAAAGCGGCTGCTGCTGCCGGTACTCTGGCCCGCAGACCACGCCACCGCGCAGCCGATCGAGCGAATCCTGTGCGTCCCGCTCGGTCGTGAGGGGCGTGCCTCACTCGTCACGTTCCTGCGCGATCAGGCCGATCCGAGCCTGAAGGTGACGTTGCTATCTGCGGCGCTGCCGCCCGCCGAGACGCTTGCGTCTGTCGCCGAAATTTCCGGTATCCGAACAACGCTGCAGGCCGCGAGCGGACGCACCGCTTCGCTGCGCCGGTTGCTCACCGACCAGGCAGTGCGCCAGGAGTTCGACTTGGCGGTGCTCACGCGCGTCCCGGCGGCGCTGATCCCTGGAATCGCGTGGCCAACTCCAGTTTTGCTGTTGCCACGCCAGCCCCCCGTCACGACCTTGCGGTCGCACGCGTTGGACGTGGCCGACGCCGTAGACGCCGGTGGATTGTTGCGCACTCGGATCGGCTACGAGTCGACCGTAGGTTCGCTCTCGCCCGTTGACTCCGTTCAGGTTGCGTTCGTGTCAAAAGGGAGGATCGTCGCGGCGACCAGGACCAGTCGGGACGGAGAGGTTGAGCTCGCCGGGGACACAACGGTGAGCTCACTCGGCGTGCTGCGCACCGGTGACACTCCGCCCGTGGACGTGGTGGCAGAGATCGAGCGACAAATCCGTGTGCATAGACCTGGCGGGCGACCGCTCCTCGTCTTCGATGCCGAACTCGACGACGAGGCGCTGCTGCGACAGCAGCGACGTGCCGACTCGGTCACCCTAGAGCCACTGGCGGTGCGCCTGCGGCCCACGCGGAACATCCGTGCCATTCGGGACCGCTTGCGCCGCCTCCAGCTGGAAGCGCTCGTCGTCGACGCCAGGGCCGTGCTCGACGAAGGCCCCGCACTCGATGTGTTCGAGGCGCTCGATCCAGTACGCCTCATGCGTGTCGCGTCGCGGCTACGTGACGCCGGCTTCGGCGTCGCCGGTGTGCTCCCTCGCGGTCACGCCGAGCCGCTGCCGCTCGATCGAACCGATGCGGCGGTGCTCGAGGGCAATCGTATCGACATCGAACTCGACAACGCCTGCGCACGTCGCTGGCTCCTTCAGGTCATCGGCGAAAGTCGACGGACGCTCCATCTGCAGGTGTACATGGCTGCGGACGACGCCGTGGCGCGATCGATTGTTGACGCGCTGGGCAACGCCGCCGCACGAGGCGTGCGGGTCTGCGTGCTGGTCGATTCGCTGCTTGGCCGCCACGGTTCCTTCGGTACCGAGAATCCGCTGCTCACGCGCTTATCTGAGCACGCGGGAGTCGAGCTGCGCGTAAGCCATCCCGTGAACGAGATCCCGACCCTTGCTGACCTGAAGCAGCGAGACCACAGAAAGCTTCTCATCAGCGACGGAAGACTCGCCCTGCTCGGCGGACGCAACCTCGCAGGCGAGTACTATACAGGCTTCGACGAAGCGCCCATCACTGCTCGGAGCCTGTGGCGCGAGCTCCCGTGGTTGGATGCGGGAGCACGAGTTGCAGGTCCTGCCGTTACGGCGCTCGAGTCCGCGTTCTGCGAAGCCTGGCTGCGCGCCGGCGGAGCTTCATTCGAGATTGAGCCCGGGCTGCCTGCCGGCACGACCAGCGCGCGCGTGATCATCCACCACGGGCTACGCGACACCGCCACACTGGAGGCTTACCGGGAACTGATCGAGAGCGCGCGTTCGCATGCGGACATCGTGAACGGGTTTCCGCTCGTGCTCGAGCTCCAGCACGTGCTCCTGTGCGCTCGCAAGCGCGGGGTTCGCGTACGGGTGCTGACTGGGCACGTCGCTCCGACGCACGCGGGGCAGCCCTTCGCAGGGGCGTGGGCAGCCGCGCGCGCTGCCGCGACCGAGCTCGTGCACTCACGCCTCGACCCGCTGCTCGAGGCAGGTTGCGAGATCTACTCATTCGCCAAGCGCGACGTACCCGGCTGGGAGCCTGATCTCGGAGTCGTTCATCCCCACGTGCATGCCAAGGTCATCAGTGTAGACGCCGAGCGCTGTGCTGTGGGCAGCGCCAACTTCGACATTACCGCCTCATACTGCGAGAGCGAGGCTCTGCTCATCACGCTCGAGCCCAGGCTGGCGCTGGGGTTGGAGGCGCAGATCAACCGTCTGATGGCAGAATCGACGCGCTGGAGCCGCGACGACCCGAGCTGGAAGAAGCTCGCAGCACGACGTGACTGGATGCGCCACTGGCCCGGCCTGCTGTCGGTGTGAGATCGCTCGTTTGCAGGCCACTACACTCCAAGCTTTTCATTGAGCACGCGCGTGCCGTCCACCGACCTGCCCTTCAGGAGCAAATAGTCGACTCCGAGGGGCCCTTTCAATTTGACGTAAACGTCGAAGAGATGCGCCGGTTTGCCACCAATAGCGAGGGTGGCAAATGCTCGACAAACACTACTGCTTTCTTGGAATGTTTCCACAAGAATCGGTCGATTCGGCATTGCCTGCAGCGCGAGGCGAACCTTGCCGCCGACAGAGCTACGGGCCGTAGCGCTCTGCGTTGCGATTCCATAGGCCCTAATTTCTTGTGACAAAAGTGGCGCTACTTGATTTGGCCCGAGCTCTAACATACGCCAATAGGCAAATATCGGCGAGCCCTGCGTTGGCACGCATCGGTCATCCACGTGAATTGCATATTGTACCTGGTTTCGATTCTGGCTCTTACCAATCGTAAAGAGAGGAATCGCATGGGCGGCGCGGGACGGCGCCTCGCCCATTGCGGAGGTGACCCAGAAGAGGATGGATGGAAACCAAGCCCACATTCTTAAACGTCGCATAATTCGAAGCTCCCATGTCTCCTTCAGCACTGCGATCTGCTACTCCTTGTACCGGCTCTCATCTCAACGGGTCCAGCTCCTGAGGAACAGGTCCGTCGGAGTTCTAAAATCGGTGCAATGGTTGTGCCGATCCCGTTTGTCGGAGGCACGGACGGTTCAGTGGAAACGCACCGGATCGCATCGCGCGATGAATGCGGATTCGGCACTGGTGCGAAATCCGCACGAACCAACCGCCGTCTTCCGCTCCCCTCAAACACCCGCACCTGAAAATCGCTCCAGCTGAGCGCGGTGAAAGATTCTTACCTTTGCGCGGGTGATGAGTTTGCCCACTTCGTGCAGCCACAGCACCGAGCTTGCCACTGCTGTGCAACGAAGCCAATCGCTCGCGCTCAGGCTCATGGTCGAGAACGCTTGCTGCAGAAAAGGCACGTAAATCACTGCCACTTGCAACAAGAGTGACAGCAGAACGGCTCCGAGCAGCCATGGGTTGGAAGACAGCCCCGCAAACGCACTCCGCTCGTCCGAACGCACGTTGAAGGCCGTGAAGATCTCAAACAACACAATCGTAGTGAAAGTCATCGACTGTGCATAACGCGCTCCGCTTGAGCCTGCGATTAGACCGCCGGGCAAACTCGCGTCAAGCACCAGCAGCGTCCCCGCAGCCGTCACCACGCCGGTGAAGAGAATGTCGAACCACATCCGGTGCGTAATCACCCCTTCGTCTCGAGGGCGCGGTGGCTGCCGCATAACACCCGCCTGCGCTGGGTCAACGCCGAGCGCGAGCGCGGGCGCGCCGTCCGTCACGAAGTTGATCCAGAGCAGTTGAGTCGCCTGCAGCGGCAGCACGACGGTGCTTCCTACTGCCCTGAGCCCGATAACATCTGCCAGCAGCACGCCGAAGAACATGGTCATCAGTTCGCCCATATTGGACGCTAAGAGGTAGCGCAGGAACTTGCGAATGTTGGCGAAGATGACGCGCCCTTCTTCGACCGCCGCCACAATGGTGGCGAAGTTGTCGTCTGTCAGCACCACATCGGCAGCTTCTTTGGAAACGTCCGTGCCCGCAATGCCCATCGCCACGCCGATGTCGGCTGCCTTGAGCGCTGGTGCGTCGTTGACGCCGTCACCGGTCATCGCGACGGTCGCGCCGCCGTCTTGCAGCGCCTTCACGATGCGCAGCTTGTGTTCGGGACTGACGCGCGCATAGACCGAGACCTCCCGCACTGTCTGAGCAAGGGCTTCGTCGGTCTGCCTTTGTAGCTCAGCACCTGTAGTGGCGCTTTCGCCTGAGGCGATACCCAATTCGGCTGCGATGATCGCAGCGGTTCTGGGATGATCGCCGGTAATCATTATTGAGCGAATGCCAGCACTCCTGGCACGTGCCACGGCCTGCTTGGCCTCCTCGCGCGGTGGATCAATCATGCCGATTAAGCCCAAGAAGATCAGCTCTTGCTCGAGACTCCCATCCACTTTTCCATGTTCGAGCGCGTCGGCAGGCAACTCGCGTACGGCGACGCCAAGCGTACGCAACGCCCGACCGGCGAGTTCTTCGTTGACCGCCACGATCTCCGCTCGTCGCGCTTCGCTCAACGGTCTCTTTTCCCCGCCGACCATCTCTTGCACACAGCGCATCAGCAAGACGTCGGGCGCACCCTTCGTGAAAACGAACAGATGCTCCTTCTGCTCGGCATCCGTGTGAATCGTGCTCATCAGCTTGCGCTCGGACGAGAAGGGTACTTCAGCGAAGCGCTCCAGGCGTGCTTCGAGAGCGTCGGCATTCAGCCCCGTTTTGCGCGCTGCGACCAAGAGCGCCCCTTCGGTCGGGTCGCCTTGCACCGTCCACCGCCCGTTGCGCTCTTGCAGCTCGGCGTTGCTGGCGCGGTCGGCGACGGTCAGGGCATGACGTAACTCGACGCTGAGCGCACCCGTCAGCGGTGCGCCGCCTTCCACACGGACGTCTCCCTCTGGCGCGTAGCCGGTGCCGCCAAAACGCACGCGCCCACTTGCAGTGACCACGACGCACACGGTCATCTCGTTCTTGGTCAGCGTGCCGGTCTTGTCGGACGCGATAACGTTGGCCGAACCGAGTGTTTCAACCGCTGCGAGATGCCGCACAATAGCGTTCCGCTTCGCCATCCGCTGCACGCCCAGGGCAAGGACCGCCGTCATCACCGCTGGCAAGCCTTCAGGCACGGCTGCGACTGCGAGCGCCACACCCAGGATGAGGACATCGAAGATGGCCGAAAAGCCACGCACGTTCTGCACCAGAAGAATCGTGGCGATCATCACCACAGCGATGATGACGACGGCAACGCCGAGGCGTTTTCCGAGTTGGCCGAGTTCCTTTTGCAGCGGCGTGGGATTGCTGGGAGCTTCTTTCAACATTCCGGCTATGTGCCCTATTTCGGTTCGCATTCCGGTCGCAGTGACTACGGCGTTGCCGCGCCCGTAGGTAGCCGTAGTACCGCTGAAAATCATGTTGTTGCGGTCGCCGAGTCCGACTTCTCCCGCCACCGGAGCGATGTCCTTCGATACCGGGAGGCTCTCGCCCGTCAGCGCCGCCTCGGCCGTTTGCAGCGCAGTCGAATGAATGAGCCGCGCGTCTGCGGGAATGGTGTCGCCTGCTTCGATGAAGATGGTATCGCCGGGCACGATCTCCGCCGCCGGAACGGTCCGCCGCTTTCCGTCGCGCGCGACATTCGCATGGGCGGGCGCCATCTGGCGCAATGCGGCTACCGCGGATGCGGCGCGCGATTCCTGAACATAACCCATGATTGCGTTGAGCAGCACAATGGCAAAGATGGCGATCGCTTCGTAGGGAAGTGCCGATTCGCGCTGGTACAGCCACAGCCCCGCCGAAATCACGGTGGCTACGAGTAGCAAGATTACGAGCCCATTCTGAAATTGGGCTAGGAGCCTTTTCCAGGTGGGCGTGGGCGGTTCTGCCACCAATTCGTTCCTGCCAAACCGTTCAAGCCGCGCTCGCGCCTCGGTTTCGCTTAGGCCACGCCGCGCGTCGGCATCGAGCTCAGCCAGGACCTCCTCCAACGTCCGCTGATAGGGTGCAACGCGGTTCGTCTGAGAGGCTTCTGTGCTCATCTTGGTCCTTCACTCGCTTACGCTGCCGCAGGCGGGGCCTTGATGCTCCCGGCGGGCGTAAGGTGTTCAATACCTGCGGCAGCGTACACGGCTGGCTCATCGAGCGTCTCGTGGACCAGGAGCTGCTTTACTATCGCGTCAAGCTTGTCGCGGTTCTCCCTGAGCAACCGCCTCGCTTCGGCGAGGCATTCGTCGGAGATGCTGTGGACCTCCTGATCGACCAGATCCAGCATGGCGTTAGACGTCCCATTCATGAACGGATTGCCGTCTGCGGGAAGGACGGAAACCGCCCCAATTTTCTCGGACATGCCCCAACGGCCAACCATCGATCGCGCGATGTTAGTGACCATTTCCAAGTCATTCTCTGCGCCACTAGTCACGACAGCGAAAACCTCCTGCTCCGCCGCCATCCCACCTAGCGCTCCGATGATGCGACCGCGTAGATACTTCGAATCGTACCCATAGCGGTCCTGCTCCGGAGTGGAGAGGGTGACACCCAAAGCACGGCCGCGCGGAATGATCGACACTTTGCGCACGGGATCAGCCCCCGGTTGCAGCATTCCAAGCAATGCGTGGCCCGCTTCGTGGTAGGCGGTTCGGCGCCGTTCGTCTTCGGGAATGACCACGTTGCGGGCTGTGCCGAGCTGGACCTTCTCTAGTGCGTCGGTGAGATCGCTTTGGGAGACACGCTCTTGTTCACGATGCGCCGCCAGCAACGCCGCCTCGTTGATCAGGTTGGCGAGATCTGCGCCCGTCATGCCCGGCGTTGATGCAGCAAGAGCGTCCAAATTTACATCCTTTTCGAGAGGGACCTTGCGGCTGTGGACGCCCAGGATGGCTGCACGTCCTTTGCGGTCCGGCGCGTGAACCATGATCGTCCGATCGAAACGACCTGGCCGAAGCAGGGCCGGATCGAGCACGTCGGCGCGATTGGTAGCGGCCAGCACTACGACCCCCTCGTGGCCGGAGAATCCGTCCATTTCAGTTAGGATTTGATTCAGGGTCTGCTCACGTTCGTCGTGACCGCTAACTGCCTGCGCGCCTGCGCGGGAGCGTCCGATGGTATCGATCTCATCGATGAAGATTATCGCGGGGGCGACCTTGCTCGCTTCGGCGAAAAGCTCCCGTACTCGGCTGGCCCCAACGCCCACGATCATTTCGATAAACTCCGAGGCGCTGGCGCTGAAGAAGGGGACTTTGGCCTCTCCCGCGGTCGCTCGCGCTAACAGAGTCTTGCCGGTGCCAGGTGCTCCAGCTAGGAGCACACCTTTGGGCGCCCGTGCACCCAAGCGGCGATATTTCTCAGGATTCTTCAGAAAGTCAACGATTTCGTTGATCTCGGCCTTTACCTCGTCGATTCCCGCAACGTCGTCGAAGGTGACGCGAACGGTTTGCGGATCGATGGGCTTGGCGCCGCGGCCGCCGAATAGTCCTCCGAGTCCGCCCATTGAATTCTGCTGGCGCTTTAGCAAGAAGCTCCAAAGCCCAACCATGATTATCATCGGCGCGATTGAAATCAGCAGGTTGGCGAGGAAGCCGCGTTCCTGCACCAGAGGCTTCGCTTGCACGACTGCGCCATTCGACTCAAGCTGCGAAAGTAGATCGTCCGAAGCAAATGTGGGGCGCTCGGTAACGAACTGCAAGTACTTGATCCCCGGGTGTCCAGGCACGGGCTTGGGCGCCTTGAGCGCTCCTTGCACCGAGTTGCCTTGAGCGAACACGTCCTTCACGTTTTTGGCAGCAATCTGGGCCTTGAACTCGGTGTAAGGCACGACCAGCGGACTGGCTAGTCGATCCTGTATCGTTAGTATCGCGAACAACCCGCCGTAGAGCAATAACCACCATACCCACCTTACCCAACGGGGTCGTTGTTTCCGTGTGTCTGCTTGGGGCAACCCCTCCGTGCGCCACGGTGGCGGGGGCGATTGGTCTTTTGATGCATCGGTTCGAGCCGAGCCCGGTTGCAACTGTGCTTTCTGCTCTTCCATGATTCTTCCCTCCGGGAGACGTCTCCACTTTAGCAATGTCCGTGCCCGATCCAATGTCGCCTCGTGCCCACGACTAATGGGCCTAGACTTGCGCGACGAAATGATCTCTGGAGACAGCAGGTTGGAGGGTCGAGTGGCGACGGCTCAAGGGGACACGAAGTGTGCCAAGTAGGCCTCGCCGAGCCGTCCTGTGAGTCGATCGAGTTCAATCTCCGTTCCGAGCGCATCTACCCTGGCGCGCAGCAGCTTCAACCGGCTCGAACGCACCTGCTCCTCGGCTTCCCGCACGCTGAGCGCCGTTGCGCCACCCGTTTCAAACAGCGCTTTCTGGCTTTGATGCTGTTGCTCAGCGAGCTCCACCGCGCGTGCTGCCAGTTCCAAACGTCGGTTCCACGCGCGGCCTTCCGCGTAGCTCTTCAGAAGGTTCGCATCCAGTTGTCGCTCGGCCACTTCGACACGCTTCTTGGCGGCGGAAACGGCGAAGCGCGCCTGGGCGGCTTGCATCCGTCGTTGGGTCGAATCAAGCGAGGCTTCGTAACGAAGACCAATGTGCGCACTAAACGCCGAGAGTTCGCCGACTTGCGCGAGGGCGGGGCCGACTTCGTTGTTATTCAAACCTTGGGCTTGAACGTAAGCGTTGAAGTCGAGAGCTGGCCGCAACGAGTCACCCGCGATATTGGCTTGTGACTCGGCGAGCGACACGGCGGCCTTCAGCTCTCGTAACGACGGGGAGCGCGCATGGGCCGCGTTGCGCAACTCGACATATGACGGCAAATCGGCGGGTGCCTGTTGTGGGGGGGTGTCGAGGCGAACATCGTGCGCATCAAAGGCACAGAGTCTTTCGAGCTCGATGCGCCGCCGTTCGACCTCGACTTCGGCTTCGCTCCTATCGGATTCAAGTTGCGCGACGCGAGTCTCAAAAGAGGTTAACTCAGCGACGGACAGTCCCCCAGTCTCGACGCGCGCCTTGGCTTCGTCCCGCTGCCGCTTGGCAAGCAGCAGAGATTCGGCTTGGATTTCCAGCGCTTGGTCGGCATAGGCCAGTTCCCAATAGACGCGCAGTACTGCAGCGAGACTATCGGACGCCCATGCCCGCGATATCCGCCGTGACTCGATCGGTCGCCCCTTGACCGAGCGTTACCATGGCAATTACGGCCGCAACGCCAATCACGATTCCAAGCATAGTTAGCGCACTTCTCAGTGTGATACGCCGCACTTCACTAACGGCCATCTTCATACTGCCTAGTAGCATCATGACGGGAGCTCCGTCGGATGGTTGTGCTCGATCTTGCCGTCCTTGAAGCGCACAATCCGCCTCGCGTATTTGGCCATGTCTGACTCGTGGGTCACCATCACTACGGTGATCCCCTGATCCCGGCTCAACTCGACCAGCAGGTTCATGATCTCGACCTTTGTCGTTGAGTCGAGGTTGCCCGTGGGCTCGTCCGCAAGCACGAGTGCTGGTTCCGTGACGATGGCTCTGGCGATTGCGACACGCTGCTGCTGACCACCGGAGAGCTCGGACGGAGTGTGATGCTCTCGGCCCGCAAGCCCCACGCGAGAAAGCGCGCGCTTTGCGCGCTCTCGGCGCTCGCGCGGCGCGACCCCGCGGTACACCAAGGGCAACTCAACGTTGTCGACAGCAGTCGTTCGTGCCAGAAGATTGAACCCCTGAAAAACGAACCCGAGGAAACGCTGGCGCAGCAGCGCCAGTTCGTCGAGATCGAGCGGCCCCGTGTTGACACCGCGAAAATAATAGGTACCCACGGTCGGGCGATCGAGGAAACCAAGCACGTTCATGCAGGTCGATTTACCCGAACCGCTCGCGCCCATCACCGCCACGAACTCACCGTCATGGATGTCGAGTGCCACCCCGTTCGGTGCAAATTCGCAGTGCGAGTGCGTGCCGCCACGGCAACAAGACACCGGGTTACGGCGGAAGCGAAGATCGTCCGGTGCAAGGCTCGTGCGCTGGGGGCCAATATGTTGGTTGCACGGCGGCCAAAAGTCGCCCTTTTTGGCCGCCGGCAAGGCACGTGGCATTCAGCTAGCCATCGACACAGTTACTTGATTGACCACCTCGGTCACCCCTGGGGCCGCCCAAGCGGCATTCGCGGCGTCCTCGACGGATTTCCAGGAGGAGGCATGTCCCGTGAGCGTCACCTTGCCGCCCGACGTGTCGATATGGATCGACTTAGCATCTGTTGTAGCTTGCCGCTGCAGCGCAGCTACGACTTTCTCCCTCACTTGTGCGGCGGACGTCTGCGGCTTGAGCGTGATCCAATTGTGAACCGCGACGACACCGGGAAGGTACCGGACTGCGCGTTCAGCGGATTCGCGCTGATAATTCCAGTTGACCTGCCCTTCGAGCGTGATGGAGCCTTGATGCACTTTGGCGGTAACGGTGTTCGGAATGAATACGTGCCAGCGGAGTGCGCTCTGAACCGCGGATGCGATTTCCGAATCGCTATGCTTGTGATCGGAGAGAATTTTGACCGTGAGATCCTGCGCAACCGTGCGAACGCCGCTCACGCGTCTGATCGCATCCTCGGCAGCCCACTTTTCCGCGTACGTGTTGACCGTTCCGAGTAGCGACACCGCCCCGTTTTCAACGGTGACTCCAATTTGAGCAGAGTTGACCTTGGGGTCCCAACGCAATTCTTCTTCGATGTCCTTCTTCAACTGAATGTCGGTTTTACTCATAACAAACTCCTAACTTGACAAGGGGTTTCAGCAAACGTCGACCGCGCTTTCGCGCGGAGTTCGTCTACTGCAAGGCCATGAGCATAATGTGTGCCAGGCGCCGGCACGCTACTTGCTTTAACGAACGACTATGTCGAACAAGAGTTTGCGAGCTCCGAGGCGCCTGTTCTGGATTCTCACGACGAGCACAATGATAGCTGTGCTTGGGTGCAACCGGTATCCATCATCACCGAGAGATGTCGTCGTGAGGTTTGTGAAGGCTACCCAGGATGGGAATAGTGATCCAAAGTCATATTTATCGGAGAGCCTCAAGGGCAGCTATTCCGGGAAGGGCTTCAAGTATACCTTCGGGGACGCAGAGGTGCTGCAATCGGTACCCGAAGCGAACGGGAATTATGCCGTCCTCGTCAAGAGCGTACGCCTGGGCGGCGCAGGTGCGGTTACCGCGACGGACATGAGAGTCAACGTGATCAAGGAGAATAGCCATTGGGTAATCTCGCGGTTAGTGGCGGGAGTTACCAACCCCAGGGCTACCGGAAACAATGATTGGCTAAATGCGGATGGAATTACTCTCTACTGAATGAGTAATAACGCACGGTGCTTGTCATGTCCGAGTTGTAACTCGCCAATCACGATCGCGACGAGACCGTAGAGAACGAACGGGGTAGCCGACCGGGAGCGGTGGACGGCCAACGCGTGCTCGCACGCAATTGAGACCTCGGAGCACCCGGGGCCTTAGTGCGGGCCAGCGCTCAAAGCGACGCCTGCCAGGGAGATCCAGCAGAACGAGCGCGGCAAGGATTCGTGTAGATTCCGCACAAGTGCCGAATCTGCATTCATCGGTTTGCACACGCATGGCAAGGACCTCAGCGGCTCCACGGTCGTCGTTCTCAACCAGGCGATGCAGGAGTTGCGTTTGATGACCGAGGCTGGTGATTTTGCGTGTCATTGAGCTTGTCGGTTAACTTGTCCACACGCTCGGAAAAACGTTGCCGAAGATCTGCGCCCGTGCTCGGAGCCATCAGCAGCGCCGCCCCGGCGCCCACTACCGCCCCCAAGGAGGCCAATCCGATTGCCGGCAGAATCAATTGCGCCGCAGAGGGGCGACGCTGCAGGCCGATAAAGCCAAGCAAGTCATCGATCTCAAATCTACGCGCGACTTTGACCGCTTGTTGGGCTCCAATCAACGATCCAATGGCCCAAAGTGCTTTCGAAAATTTCATTGTCTTGTCCTTTCGTGACGGCACGCTGTGGCGGTGCCATCGCGAATGAGTGAGCAACTTCGATGCCAAGTGTCAGGCCCAACAATGGTAGGTCTTTCGCCCGTGACGGACTGCACTGGGCACGCGTACTGCATGCTTCTAGCCCATGGAAGCTTCACCGGCGTCGTCAGGCCCAACCAATGGGCAACTGGGAACATGCGTAACATTCGTCGAATGCCGATCCGGCCGTCTAGGACTCGCCGCTAATACGCGCGATGCTGTCCACTCGGGTGAACGCTTGATTCGACATGGAAAGCATCAGTTGAAGAGCACCGCGGCCACGTTGGGCGCGGCAGCGCTTGGCGGGCTCGTGATTGGTGTCGTCGTGGGTCGCGTATCGACTGGCCGTCATGCAGGCTCAGTGTTCACCGAGCTATTGGGCAGAGCGACGTCGGCGTTTGCCACCACGCTTGCGACCCAGCTAATCGCCATGCTCGTTACGAAACGCAGCTGAGATTCAACCGCGCCCCTGGATCACGACTCAGCCACCGCCCGCGATGGATACCGTTACGGCAAAGCTGCGAACGTCGATGCCGTAACCGAGGTCGGCCTTAATGGCAGGGATTGCAATGCCAGGCAGAATGACGCGAAAGCCAGCGCCGATGCTCGTATGAATGTCGGCAAGCTTCGGGCGCGACGGGTTGGGCAGGTTGACGGCGGTGCCTCCCGGGTGGCGCTCGAGGAGCGTGGCGGTGTCAATGAAAGCGGCCGCCGCGACATTGAAACGATAGTTGACGAATGGGAGCGGAAGCCCACGTAGCGCGACCACCTGATCTTCAATCTGTGCGCTGACCAACGTGTCGCCGTGAAACTCATTGACCAGATAGCCGCGCAGATTCGGACCGCCGATCCGGAGCATTTCGGTAATCGGCACGCCCCGACTCGAGGTCGGAAAATCGAAGACCGTCCGCAGACTCACTGAAGGGTAATTCCACGCCCATTTCCCGTAGAGTTCGGATCGCGCCTCGAACTTGGAATAATCGAATTGGGACCCCCAGTACTGATCGGAAATCTCGTCCTTGAACAACATTCGGATGCCACGTCGCAATCCTTCGGGCGCGATCGTATTATCGTATCGAATCTGAAATACCAGCAGGAAGATGCGCCCGCTGCGCGGATTGTACTCGGGCAGCGTCACGTTCGGCTCCAGAATTTCGGAAGCGTGGACGCGCTGCAGGCGCGCCGAAAAGCCGAACGCAGCCTGCAGGTGTGGAGACAGAACCCAACCGAGCTCCGCTTCACCGCCGCCGACGAGCGTCGGCACCTGCAGCACGCGCTGGTGATCGACGAAGAATCGAATCTGCTCGTAACGATACAGGCCGTCGATCCCCCAAGTGAGCGGCGCGCCGATGACGAGCGGATCACGATAGCCGGCAAATACGAAACTGCGGGACTGACCGATCTGTGCCGCTGACACGACTTGCACATTGTGACCCAGGAAATTCTGGTCGCCGTAGGCAATACCGCCTGCGTAGTCCCCACTGCCCAAGCTAGCGATTGGTGCGACGAACCACGATTGCTTCTCCTCGACTTCGACATGTAGATCGACGGGGGTGTCCTCGTCGTTGACGTACATTCGTTGCGCCGCCTCGGCCCTCGGCATGTCGAGGTACACACGCGCGGTGGTGAACAGTTCGGTCTCGCTTAGGCGCTGCTCGGCGTTGGCAATGGCGTCGAAATCGACGCGGTCGCCTGGATGCAGGTTCATTTGTGCCGAGAGCACTCGAGGCGTCGTCTTTGGATTGCCGTGCACGACGATATGCGCGACCACCAAGTGCGCCATGGCGGTCTTCGGCAACAACGCGCCGACGAGTAGAGTGGACGCTAGTGCGACCGTGATACGAAGCTGGTGTCGTCCCGAGGTCATCAAGACTGCCGTTAGTCATTTTCAACTTCTTGCCTTGACTCACTCTTGAACGAAAATTGGCAGGTTCGTATTCTGAGACATGCGGTCAGCCTGGTAATATACATGGCGCTGACCATGACGCTCCCGGTGCTGTTCGCACCAATATTCTTTGCCTTGGGATTTAATTCGTACGTCAACACATTGGGGACACGGTGGCTCAATTTTTGGGTATTCTGGCGCAGGGCCCTTAGGACGGACTACGAGAACAGGGCATGGAGCCAGTCGCGTGACATTTTCAGCAACTGAACCAAGAAGGAATCGCGTAACGCTGCCGCGACCATGCATTCCTACAACGACTAGGTCCGCCTGCAGGTCAGAGGCAAGCTGTGCAATCTGGTGAGCTGGTTCGTGGACACGCAAGTGGGAGACAACGCGCACGGGCCTCCTCGCCATGCCATTCTGCTTTTTCTCGAAGGCCCCCAAACTTACCGCTACGTAAGTCTTGAGCTTTTCGTACGCCTGCGGGTCAATCGAGGGCGAATCAAAGTTCTGATCATTGAGAGCGTCCTCAGTCGGGCGAGCGTCTAATGCGGGAACCACGTGCACGACGTGCAACTCGGCGTTCGGTTGCGCCGCGGCGAGTTCCAGAGCCCGCTCCAAAGCGAGTTCGCTTGCGGTTGAATAGTCAATGCCGACTAGAATCAAATAGGGGTCATTTGTTTGAGTCATTTTTTCCTCGTGGGGAGCCGGCCAAGCAGGCAATTCAATTCTGTCGATTGCGACCCTCCACCAGCTATGCTGCAAACTCCGAGCCATTCGGAAGCCAACGGAAAAGGCTACCCAGTGCCCCGTCTAGCGAATTGTCTCGTGCTGATTCCGCACGAGTGCCGAATCAGCATTCGTAGGAGCGAGGAACGCCCCAAGGGCGTAGTGAACGGACGAACAGGTAGCGCAAGAAGCGGTATCAAAACTTCACCATTCTGTAGAAAACCTTCTTCGCCAATTCCGCCGCGACGACATAAAGAAACACGATGATCCCGATGAACAATAGGAACGACAAGGGCAGTCGGCTAAATCCAAGTATCTCATTGAACGGGCTGAAGGGGACCAGCAACGTCACAGCAACAATTGCCAGGGTTGCCACAAACAAATATTTTCCCGGTCGACTTCTGAAGAAAGGCCTCCGACTTCGAATGACGAGCACAATCAAC
Organism: uncultured delta proteobacterium; assembly: GCA_963811985.1. Classification (GTDB taxonomy): domain Bacteria; phylum Myxococcota_A; class Polyangia; order Polyangiales; family Polyangiaceae; genus FEN-1139. The sequence goes on along the minus strand of CAWEUH010000031.1, from coordinate 245,010 downwards.
GATGCGGAGACTACGGATTCCACAAACCACCCGGTTCTGAATTGAACTTGTGTCGCGTGAAGGACGAACAAGAGTACGCCGAACGTGAGGTAATCGAATGCAGAACTCAGAATTCCAAATGTAATCATGAACTTGCGGATTGCCTTGATGTCCCAGCGCCGCGGGTAGTTCACCAATTCCTCATCGACGTTGTCGGTCGCAATCGTCATCTCCGGGAAATCCGTCATGAGATTCGTGAGCAATACTTGCTTTGGCAGCAACGGGAGAAATGGCAAGAACAGGGATGCCCCAGCCAAGCTGAACATGTTTCCGAAATTGGCGCTCGTCGCCATGAACACGTATTTGAGCGTGTTGGCAAAGGTGACTCTCCCCTCGCGCACGCCCTGTACCAATACTCCCAGACCGCTTTCAAGCAAGACGATGTCCGCCGCATCCTTGGCGACATCCGCAGCGCCATCGACGGAAATTCCGATATCGGCCGCATGCAATGCCGAGGCATCGTTTATGCCGTCGCCCATGTACCCGACAACATTGCCGGCCTTTCGGAGAGCGATAATGATGCGCTCTTTTTGATTGGGTTCGATTTCAGCGAAAACGCTCACGTCTGCGACACGGTTGAGCAAGGCCGCGTCACTCATTTCATGCATGTCCTGACCGGTGAGGACTTCCGCGTTCGACAAACCCATTTGCCGACTGAGGTTGGCAGCGACAAGGTGATTGTCGCCCGTTATGATCTTGAGTGCAACCCCGAGATTCTTGAGGTTCGTAATGGTCTCATTGATGTTGGGTTTGGGAGGATCAAAAAGCACGAGAAATCCCGAGAACGTCAGGCCCGCTTCGTGATCCTTGCTAATATGTGACTCGAGCCCCATGTTCTTGTAGGCAACACCAAGTGTGCGGTAGCCTTGGCCGCTGAAGTCTTCGAACTGCTTCTCGATCTGGTCACGGGCCGTGGCCACGTCGCCAACCGTTCCGCTCCCCTGGTCCACCGACGTACAGATCGCGAGTATGTTTTGCAGCGCCCCCTTGGTAACCATCAGATGAGTATCACCCTGTGAAACCAGGATACTGAGTCGCTTTCGAATGAAGTCATACGGAATCTCGTCCAGCTTTTGATAGCTGGATACGTCAGGCTGCTGATGCTTGCAGACGGCCTGGTCGATAGGGTTTTTGAAGCCAGTTTGATAAAAGGCATTCAGATACGCGCGGAGAAAGACTCCATCACTGGGAGTGCCATTGGCGTCGCAAGCGGATTGCACGTGTACGATTCCTTCCGTCAGCGTGCCCGTCTTGTCGGAACAGATTACATTCATGCTGCCGAAGTTTTCGATTGATGCGAGCCGCTTAACGATGACCTTACTTTGAGCCATCTGTTTTGCCCCGTGGGCAAGATTGATGCTAATGATTGCCGGCAACAGTTGCGGGGTCAGTCCGACAGCAAGTGCCAGTGAGAAGAGAAATGAATCAAGTACCGGACGCGCCAAGTACACATTGATAGCAAAGATGGCAACTACCAATAGCAGTGTGACGTGCATGAGAAAGAAACCAAACCGCCTGATGCCACGTTCAAATTCGGTTTCCGCCGGCCTGAGCTTTAGTCGCTCGGACACTTTACCGAACTCGGTTTCTTTGCCCGTGCGAACGATTAGCGCCGTTGCGCTACCGCTCACCACGTGAGTGCCCATCCAAATTGCATTGGTCCGCTGAGCGAGCGGCGTCTCTGCCGTCACGACCGCAGCGGTTTTTTCCACGGGGAAGGTTTCACCCGTCAGCATCGCTTCATCGACGAAGAGATCCTTGGATTCCTGAACCAACCCGTCGCCAGGAATCACATCGCCAGCGTGCAGAATTATGATGTCACCCGGCACTATTTCTTCGATCGGAATTTCTTTGGAATTGCCGTCGCGCCGTACCGTCGCCCTAATCTGCACGATGGCTAGCAGTTTTGCCACGGCGTTTGAAGCACCCCGCTCCTGCCAAAACCCGAGCAGGCCGCTGACGAGAACTATGGAAAGGATTATCAAAGCATCGACTGAATCATGCAGAAAAAAGGACAACCCAGTGGCGAAAAGCAAAATAAGAATAATTGGACTTTTGAATTGAGCGACCAGAAGCGTTAGAACATCCGAACGCTTGCGGGCCTTGAGGAGATTTCCGCCAAACCGCAATAGCCGCTGCCCGGCTTCATCGGTCGATAGTCCATCAATTGACGTTTCCAATTCTTGGAGCATCTCGGTGGGGGCGATACTCCAGAAGGCCGGAGGGACTGGGTTCATCTTGGCACTCCTTTTGCCGTTCTTCGCTAGTGCCGCGATTCCACTTTCGTGATGGGTCCTTTGGACCCGGCCGCTGCGCGGCCAATCGCGGCCCTATCCTAATTTCCTTGGGCACTCGCCCAAACCCAAAATCGCTTCGCGATTTTCTATTGCATCAATTCAATAGAATTGATGCAATAGCGTGACAGAACGACCAAAGCAAGTTCGGTGCCCATGGTGCACCCGAAGGGGTGAAAGTTTGGACATTGCCGATCCCGGTCCACATGGCCTCTCGCCAAACACGGAAATAGGAGTAAGGATTCGATCGCGAATGAGATTTGCGGCACTCACACGATTGGAACGCAACGTCCACCGAGGAAGCGAAGTCATCGGTGTGCTGGCAAAATACGGCCTGGCTGACTGGGTTAAGGGCCTGAACTACTCGTGGATTCAAGATCGAATTCAGAGCATCGATGGTCAACATATCCCGGACCTCAAAATCGGTGCGCGCGTGCGACTGGCATTCACGGAACTCGGCACCACGTTCATCAAGCTCGGGCAGGTGCTCAGCACGAGGCCGGACCTGGTCGGCCCCGAAGTGGCCGAGGAATTGGCTCACTTTCAAGCCGCCGCCCCAGTCGATGACCCCGATAAGATTCGGGCCACGATTGAAAGCGAGTTCGGCAAACCATTGGGCGAGCTGTTCGCGCAGTTCGACACTGCCCCGTTAGCCTCGGGTTCGATCGCCCAAGTCCACCTGGCCCGGCTGCATTCAGGCGAGCAAGTCGTCGTCAAAATCCAGCACGCGGGCATCTCCGACAGGATCACTCCCGACCTCGATATCCTTGCCGACCTGGCTGAGTTGGCGGAAAAACACGCTTCGGAGATTCGCCGCTACCAGCCCATTACGGTAGTCCGGCAGTTTCGCCGGACGCTGCTGCGCGAGCTGGACTTCAGCGTCGAACGCCGAAATCTCGACGAATTCGCGGCGCATTTCGCCGAAGACGACACTGTTCACTTTCCCCGCGCCTATGCCGAGTACTCGGCACACCGAGTCCTGACCATGGAACGACTCGAGGGCATCCTTGGCACCGACTCCGCGGCGCTCGCTGCCTCGGGCGCCGACCTCAGTGAATTCGCGATGCGCGGCGCGAATATGTATATGCAAATGATTTTCCGGGATGCTTTCTATCATGCGGACCCGCACCCCGGTAACCTGATGTTGTTGCCCGGCGGCGTAGTTGGAGTCCTTGACTGCGGGATGACTGGTCGTCTCGACGAGGAATTGGCCGATGGCATCGACGAGATGCTTATGGCTGTCGTGCAGCACAACTCGGTGGACCTGGGCGACGTTATCCTGCGCCTCGGCTCCGCACCGCCCAGCACGCCCCGCGACCAATTGCGCGCGGACCTCACCGATTACGTTGCCGACTACGTGGGCCAATCCATTCACGACATGGACCTGGGCGGCGCGTTGAGCAGCCTGTTCGAAATCATTCGGCGATACAACATCACGTTACCGCCCAGCATCACGCTGCTTTTGCGCACACTGGTGGAGTTGGAGGGGACCCTGCAGCCACTGAGTCCCGACTTCAGCATGGTCGAGGTATTCCACCCATATTTCACCAACATGTCCCGCCGACGTCTCTCGGTCCCGCGCATCGTTGGCCGGCTCCAGCGCGGTTATCGCGACTGGGAGCGGCTGCTGCAGTGTTTGCCAAGCGACCTCGAGGACGTCCTCAAGCGCGTGCGTGATGGCACCTTTTCAGTCCTCTTGGACCATCGTCATCTCGACCCGGTGATCAATCGTCTCGTGCTCGGCGTGATAACTGCCGCGCTGCTCGTCAGCTCTTCGCTGCTCTGGAGCATGAAAGCACCGCCAACCGTCGCCGATGTTTCGGTATTTGGCAGCGCTGGCTACCTGGTGGCGGCCTACTTGGGTTGGCGCCTACTGCGCGCCATCAAGAAATCCGGCGACATCGATTCGAAGAAATAAGAATCTAACGGGACTCCTCCCAGCTGGTGGTTGCGCGAAGCCGCGGCACGGGAGACTCGCGGGGCGTCGGCTCGCCCACGACGAATTCATTTCGAGGTCGGCGCGCCCCAATTGTGCGATTTTTCACTGCGCACTCGGCACGGATACGAGCTCATCGATGTTCGGCTGCAGGGTGATCTCGATCCTCCGGTTTCTCGCGCGCCCCGCGGCATCATCGTTGGAACTGACAGGATCGAACTCGCCGTAACCTGCGGCGGAGAGTAGCTCAGGCCGCATGCCTTGCCCAATGAGAAATCGAACGACTTCTACCGCGCGCCTCGTTGACAGCTCCCAGTTCGATGCAAACTGCGACGTTACGATCGGCACGTTATCCGTGTCGCCAGCGACCTGGAAATGCCGGTCCGAGATCGTGCGAAGCACAGGCGCGATCTTTGTGAGCGCCAGTTTGCCTTGGGGTTTGATCGCCGTCTGCCCCGAATCGAAAAGCACGTCGTTGGGCAGTTCAAGGACCATGCGACCATTGCGCAGCGATATCTTCAGTTCGCCAGCGTCGATCATCTTCTGGAACTTCAGCGCCAGCTGCTTGAAGAGCGCCGCGCGGGCATCGGCCGCCGCTTGCGCCTTGCGCAGTTCGTCGAGACGCGTCTTCGCTTCGGCGAGCGCTCGTGCAAGGCTACCTTTTTCCGCGAGCAGCGCATCGGCGTTTTTGCCGAGGCGCGTGAGTTCCTTGCGGAGCTGGTCGTTCTCGGCAGTCGCACCGTCCATTTTCTCTTGCATGTTGCGCAAGTTTGCTTGCGCGCTTGCCAACATCTTGTCACATTCCGCGGCGCGCGCTTGCAATTCCTGGATGGACGCATTCGCTTGATCAATCCGCGTGTGGAGCTTGGCAACGTCCGCGGCGCACCGCAGATTGTCGCCATGCTCGCGTTGCGCGGCGGCGCGTGCCTTTTGCAGGTCGTTCGCAGCAGCATCGTATTTGCCTTGGGGCACGCACGCGCTAAACGTTAACGCAGCAGCGACGAACCCCACACGGATCCCGTTGTTCATGTATTCCTCGTTTCTCCTATGTTCACTCATGTCGACCTCCGTGGCGATGCCGCATGAATCGCTCGTGACGGCTCGCCATACTCGGTTCCGGTGTCCCTTTCTCGGAAATAGCGCAACATTTCGCGATAGAGTTCGACGACAATCCGGTCGGCGAACAGATTCTTGATCAACATGGCGGTCGGGTACTCCCCTTCTTTCTCTGACGCCGCGCGAGACACAAGCCCTTCCGGGCTGAGATTCATCTGACGTTGGAGCTGTTCGATTAGCTCGGTCACAAGGTCGCCAGGGTCGCCTTCACCTTGTTGCGCGCTTTGGGCATACGCCCGTTTGATGGCGTCGCTTGTGAACCCGGTTGCACACACGGCATGATTCTTATAGCGTAGGACGCACACGAATTGCGTGGTGACCTCCTGGTCGAGGATGGCGGCAGCGTCTTTTTTGCCACCATTGATCTGTGCAAATGCTCCTTTCGGTAGGAGCCGTTGCGCCCGGCGACGGCTCTCTCCGTCTGTGTCAATAACAAACGCTTCGTGGCTGCTCATGATTGTTCTCTCCTATGTCTTGACTCGCTAAAGTCGCTGGCCACTAGAATTGGACCTGGGCCCAGCGAATTGGAATTCATGTAGGTACCCTTTCTTTTTGGCGACGATAGAGACATCCGCGCCGTCGCTGGCCAGGCGCAACGCGATACCACGACCAATGCCGCGACCGGCTCCCGTAACCAGCGCCACTTTTCCCGAGATACTCATAAAATTTCTCCTTGCCTTGCCGTGCTCGGTTCGGTAAGCAACGTTCGGACCATCTAGTAAGTGTCGAGACGACGCGTAAACGCACCGCAATTCGTGCAATCACGGGATACAGAGCCCTTTTCAATGGCGCAATTGGCTGGCTCGTGCAGATTCGGCAGTAGTGCCGAATCTGCATGCATCGGGTTGAGTCGAAAGGACGGGTTGGATTACTACTGACGTGACGGCACTGAGACGTGGGGAGCGAGGTCGCGTGGCTAGACCCCGTGCGCCAACGAATGCTTGGCCCAATCCTCTTGACCGAGCAGGCCTAGCGCGCGTAGTCCTCGTTCGCTGCGCGGGCGATACTCATCCGGCTTGTGGCTCATTGGGACACCGCGCACGTCACCCTTGCCCGTTATCACGCTGGTGAGATCGGCGAGAAGATTGACCATTGTCGCATAGCGGTTGGCGGGATCTTTGCGCACGGCCGTCACAATGACACGTTCGAGCCCAAGAGGGAGCTCATCGACTAGCCATGACGGTGCGGGGCTTTTCAGCTGACGCGCGAACAGTTCGAGCATCGGCCCCGAATCAAATGGCAATTGTCCGGTAAGCCATCGAAACAGCGTAATCCCAAACGAGTAGATGTCGGTTCGTGCATCTAGGGGATCGCAAAGGATTTGTTCAGGCGCCATGTACTCAGGCGTTCCGGCAACCGTATCGTTGTCCGACCGAGAGCCATCATTTTTCAATTGCGCGCAGCCGAAGTCAATGAGTTTAATGCCGTCAGGGTTGTCCAGCGTGCCGCACAAAAACACATTATGTGGCTTGACGTCACAATGAACGATTTCAGCGCGATGAACGGCTTCGAGCGCGTAGCCGAGCTGCGCCACCAGGGGAAGTGCACGCGCGACGGGCATAGCGCCGCGCCGCTCAAGGTATTCATGAAGAGTCTCACCCACGAGCGCTTCGAGAACGAGATACGGAGCATGCGGTCCGGTGTCTTGGAAGTCGATGAGCCGTACTACGTTTGGATGCCGAACCCGTGCCAGCAGGTCGGCCTCTCGAAGCATTCTGGCTCGATGCGCGGGTTCGCTTTGATAAGCAGAAGTCAACCATTTTACCGCAACAAGATGGCCGTCGCGCTGGTCGCGCGCCAAATGGACGCAGGCGGTGCCTCCATGGCCAATTTCGTACAGTAGGAAATAACGGCCTGCGATGATGCGGCCGCGGTTTGAATCGCTAGTCATTTATGTTCGGTTTGTTTGACGCGAATCCGCCGAGCGGACTCATTGATTCATGTTCAAATTGCCGAACGGCTGGAATTCTGGTGATTGCGTGTGCCAGGATGCAAGTGCAAATTCGGTGCCGACCTTTGAACGGCGTCGTTTGGTTGCACTTCGCCCGCAGCAAACCCTATGCGGCTGAGAGAAGCTGTCATCAAAAGAGCCGGCGCTCGTGCGGATTCCGCAGTAGTGCTGAATCTGCATGCATTGGATTGTAAATTGCTACCGTGCACTCGAGGCGAATCTGCGCGGGAGCGAAGTGAGCATGAGCTCACAGGACGACCGTCGACCGACACATGGAGTCACGGTTGACCGCGGGGCCGATGCCGCCCGAGCTGTAGCCTTTAACTCTTCGAACCCACATTTCACACTCGTTTGACCACGCCATGGCGTAGGCTGCGCCCCGTGGACTGGGTTGAGTACCCGCATGAGTGCGCCGATGCCCGGTAAACTTTCCGATGTGGCTTTGCGCACGAGCCTGCTTTATGCGCTGGTGGCCGCAGTCTGGATCCTCATTTCTGACAAAGTGCTGGCGGCGCTGGTGCCCGATCCGCAGATCATGGGGGAATATGAAGTGTGCAAGGGGTGGGCGTTTGTGCTGGTCACGGCGCTGCTGCTCTTTGGGGCGTTGCGGGGCCAGTTGCGGCGCTGGGAACAGGAAGCCGCCGCACGCCGACGAACCGAGGCCTATCTAGCCGAAGCGCAGCGATTGAGCCACACGGGCAGTTTCGGCTGGAACGTTGCCACCGACGAACACTTCTGGTCCGAGGAAACGTTCCGCATTTTCGAATACGAGGCAGGCACGAAAATCGCACTCCCATTGGTCCTCGAACGAGTTCATCCGAATGATCGGACCCTCGTGCGGGAGACGCTGGAGTGCGCCGCGCAGGAGCGGAAAGACCTCGACTATGAACACCGGCTGCTCATGCCGGATGGCTCCGTGAAGCATCTTCATGTCGTTGCTCGGTGCGTCGGCCATGAATCGGGCAACGTCGAGTTTATTGGGGCGGTGACGGACGAGACTGCGCAAAGACAGGCCGACGTGGCGCTGCGGCGCAGCGAAGCTTATCTGGCCGAGGCGCAGACGATGACCCATACGGGCAGTTGGGCTCACGATGGCACGACTCGTAGGACGTCGCACTGGTCATACGAAACGTTCCGAATGTGGGGTTTTGATCCGAAACAGGGATTACCGACGTTTGACGAAATAGTACAGCGAATACACCCGCAAGATCGTCACAAGCACGAGGAGGCCAGCAAACGGGCGTTCCTGGAGAAAGTAGCCGTGGATTGCGAACACAGAATCGTGTTGCCCGATGCGACTGTCAAACACGTCTATACCCTCGCCCACCCGGTTTTGAGTCCCGCTGGGGAGCTGCTTGAAGTGGTCGGCACGACCGTCGATATCACCGAACGCAAGCGGGCCGAGGAAGCGCTGCAGCGCAGTGAAGCCTACCTGGCGGATGCGCAGAAGCTGACGCACACCGGAAGCAAAGCCTGGCGGGTCGCGACCAATCAGATCATCCATTGGTCGGACGAATGCTTTCGCACATTCGGTTTCGAGCCACAACGCAGTTTGCCTTCCTGGGAAGAATGGGAACAACGCGTTCATCCAGAAGACCGCGACAAAAGACACCAACGAATCGAACAGGCTGTCTCGCAAAAGGCCGGTTACGAATTGGATTATCGAATCATTCTCCCGGACGGGAGGCTCCGGCACATACATTCTGTCAATCATCCCGTTTTTGGCCCTGCCGGCGAGGTGGTGGAATTCTTGGGGACGGCGATGGACGTGACGGAACGCAAAGAGGCAGAGGAAGCCCTCCGCCGCAGCGAGGCCTTTTTAGCGGAAGGCCAAAGGATCAGCCAGACCGGGAGTTGGCTGTGGAATCCAGCCACCGGTGAGATGACATCGTCAAAGGAACGGCTTCGGATTTTTGGACTCGAAACTGAGAAGACCGCGCCTTCATTCGATGTCTTTTTGGAAAGAGTCCATCCGGAAGATAAGCCCAGGTTCAAGCAGACTCTCGATTCAGCGATCCGCGAGAAGCGAGATTTTGAAGACGAGTATCGAATAGTTACTCCTGATGGAATCGTCAAACACATCCACAGCGTGAGCCACGCGGTTGTCAGCGAGTCCGGTGAGTTAGTAGAGTTTATCGGCACGACGATGGATATCACCGACCGCAAGCGCGCAGAACAAGCCCTGCAAGAGGCACAATCAGAACTCGCGCGCGTTACCCGGGTGACCATGCTGGGCGAACTGGCTGCTTCCATCGCCCACGAAGTCAATCAGCCTTTGGCTGGCGTCGTGACGAGTGCCAGCGCCGGCCTCAATTGGCTCGCGAAAGATCCGCCGAATCTTCTCAAGACGCGTGAGGCCATCGAGCGCATCCTTCGGGATGGCACGCGAGCCGGAAAGGTGTTGAATCGAATTCGCACTCTGCTCAAGCGAACGCCACCCAACAAATCGCGAGCGAGCCTGAACCAGATTGTCGGCGAGGTTGTGGCTCTGGCTGGGGGTGAGTTGCGCCAAAACAATGTTGAATTATCCGTCGAACTAGACTCAGAACTGCCCGCCATTGTGGGAGACAATATTCAGTTGCAGCAAGTTCTGCTGAACCTTATCATGAACGCGGTCGAAGCTATGGCGAGTAACGCGAACCGCCGAAAGATCTTACGGATCTGCTCGGAGTCGGACGACTTGGACGGCAAACCCGCGGTTTCGGTGAAGGTGAGCGATACCGGTATTGGCTTGAGCGGCGCGGATGCATCGCGGCTTTTTGAAGCCTTTCACACGACCAAGCCTGAAGGGATGGGAATGGGACTTTGGATCAGCCGCTCGATCATTGAGTCACACCGTGGGCGGCTGACTGCTCAATCCAACGACGGTCCAGGTGCGACGTTTCAAGTATTGCTCCCAGCAGAGACTGGAGGTTCCGAATGAACGACAACGATTCAATCGTTTTCGTCGTGGACGACGACCCATCAGTCCGCGAAAGTATCATGGATCTAACCAGTTCTGTCGGCCTGAAGGCGAAGGCCTTCTCTTCAGCCCAGGAATTTCTGCAGCACAAAAGGCCGGATGCGCCAGCTTGCCTCGTGCTGGATGTGCGCCTGCCCGGATCGAGCGGCATGGATTTGCAGCAGGAACTGGTCCAGTCGGAAGAGTCGCTCCCGATCATCTTCATCACAGGCCATGGGGACATTCCCATGTCAGTGCGGGCCATCAAGGCCGGAGCCGTAGAATTTTTGACCAAGCCATTTCGAGATCAGGACTTGCTCGATGCGATTCAACAGGCCCTCAAAGCCGACCGGGCAGCGCGGGAGCAACGGGCTCACGTTGCTGAGTTGCGCCGCCGCTACGAATCATTGACGCCACGCGAACGCGAAGTGATGCAATTAGTGGTTACTGGTTTGCTGAACAAGCAAATCGCCGGCGAATTAGGCACTAGTGAAGTTACGGTCAAAATGCATCGCGGCCAGGTCATGCACAAGATGCAGGCTGAATCCGTCGTGGAGCTGCTCCACATGGCAGAAGCGATCGCGACAACCGATGCTGGGCGATCCCATACCAAAGTATCATAGAATCCACCGCCGCCGCAGTGCTAACGTTATGTTGGCGGCAAATATGAGCGCTACCGAAGTTCCATTGATCTCAGTCGTTGACGACGACCAATCGGTTGTCGAAGGCATCATGAGTCTGATGGAGTCGGTCGGCTATGCCGCCACGGGGTTCGGTTCGGCGGAAGACTTCTTAAACTCTCCCCGGTTGCACCGCGTGGCATGTCTGATCTTGGACGTGAACATGCCCGCAATGGGAGGCTTTGAGTTGCAACGCCGGTTGGCAGCCGAGCGTGACCGAACGCCAATCATCTTCATCACAGCGCATGGAGACGACAACATTTCGGTGGAAGCGCTGCGACGTGGAGCCGTAGCGCTCCTGCACAAGCCGTTCAGCCAGGAGTCTTTGCTCGAAGCGGTGCGTTCAGCCCTAGCTTAGCGGGCAGGACCCAATGAATGGGGAAGGATCAGAGAATCGCTGAGCGATTTTGGGTTGGGGCGACCGCCTAAAGAGGATAGGGATCGTGGTGCGATAGCGGGACCAAAGTGAAACGTGCATGAAACCTAGTGGAAAATAATGGCTCTAGGAATAGGATAGCCGATATCAAGTGATAATGGCACCCATCATCGCTGTGGGTCTAGATTCCCGGTGGAAGCACAGAGCACAAACATCGAGGGGTGCGCATTATGAAAGTAATCGGGTTTGATTCTCCTATGTCCCTAATCGCGGGCCAACGTCAGGCTCCGGCCTGTCTACCGCGTGCATGTGGACGGTTTCACAGGACTCTATTCCATCGCAACCCGGCCGACGCAGCCGTCAGTTGCGCCAGACAAGGGCTTCGCCTGACGTCGAATCGACGATTTCACACCTCTTCGACGCCGATATCGCAGTGTTTCGACGGCAACCAACCCGCCATGGATGTAGGGTCGTGGTGCATCTCACTTCGAACAAAAGAACCGCTTTCGAACGCATCGGTCATCCGGGGAGTTTTTCATGGAAGCAATTGCATTTGAAGCCTTCAGTGTTCCGTCATCGAATTCAGACATCCCTATCACGGGCTTCACGGACCATAATGTTCGTAGGGCGCCTGTTCAACTTGAGGCTCGCGACGCCCCGGCGCGCTGAGCTTGGGACTTCGGTTAAGCTCACTTTCGGCGCGCCAGCCATGCGCCCCGTCGTCGATGCGCTTGCGCGCGTCGCCAAAACGGCCGCGACAGTGCTTTTGTATGGCGAGAGCGGCACGGGAAAGGAAGTTGCCGCACGACTCTTACATGAGACGAGCCCGCGCGCGCACAAGCCGTTTGTCGTTGTCAATTGCGCCGTATTGACGGAGCAACTCCTCGAAAGCGAGCTATTTGGCCACGAGAAGGGCGCATTCACCGGCGCGCACAGCCTGCGCCGTGGGCGCATCGAGCTCGCCAACGGCGGAACATTCTTTCTGGACGAGGTAGGAGAGCTAAAGCTTGATCTGCAGGCAAAGCTGCTGCGAGTCCTTGAAGAGCGCCGCTTTGAGCGGCTCGGCGGGTCAACCCCTGTCACTGTGGACGTCCGGTGGGTGGCCGCTACGAATCGCGACCTGCGGGCGATGGTACAAGAAGGCACTTTCCGCGAGGACCTCTATCACCGCTTGGCGGTATTTCCTATTCGCCTGCCGCCGCTTCGCGAGCGGCGCGAGGACATCATACCGCTAGCTGAGACACTCGTTGCGGATCTCTCCGCAGCGGCGAGAAGAGCCACAACCCCGCGGCTCGACGACTCCGTGAAAGCGCGGCTGCAGGGTGAGGACTGGCCCGGGAACGTGCGCGAGCTGCGCAATGTACTCGAGCGCGCGATGATCCTCGCTGATGGGCCCGTCATTAAGGCGGAGCATCTGTGGATCGACGCGAGCTCAGTAACGCCGAACCGACCGCGCGCGCCGGTAGCTCGAAGAAAGGGATCGCTCAAGGAGCTCGAACGGCAGACAATCCTTTGCACGCTGGCGGACGTCGGAGGCAACCGCCGCCTCGCCGCGATGAAGCTTGGTATCGGCCTGCGAACCCTGCACGAAAAGCTGACACGTTATGAGTTGCGCTGAAGCTCAGGGGCTCCCAACTCAAGCCGCACCGACATCAAAATGCAATTCTCAAAGTTCGAGTCCGGCGCGGATGTTAACCTTCATGAAGCGCTCCATGTCGTCTACGGCGCGATCCACGTCTTTGGAATCCTGTTCCGGATAGCGCACAAGAAAACGTACGTAGAGGTCGCCAATGTTGGTGCCGCGATGCACGCCTTTGCCCTTGAGACGCAGGATTTGTCCGCTCTGCGCGCGTTTGGGAACCGTGAGCGTGACCGAGCCATCGGGCGTTGGCACTTTGACCTTGGCGCCGCGATAAGCCTCGCCAATGGTGATGGGCAGGTCCAAGTGCAGATCGAGCCCGCGGCGCTCGAAGAGAGCGTGTGGTCGCACACGAATGGCCAATACGAGATCCCCCGGGGGTCCGCCAAAGGGACTCGGCTGACCATGCCCTGACAGGCGGATGCGATCGCCATCGGTCGCACCCGGCGGGATGCGCACGGTCACCGGCTCGCCGCCGTTTTGCAGTTGCAGTTTGACCTCCGTGCCGCGAAGCGCTTGCGCAAACTCGATGGTAATCGCACTGGCGACGTCGGAACCCTTGGCGCGCGCCGAGCCGCGACGGCCCCCCGATTTACCGCTGAATAGGTCGCCGAATAGATCCTCAAAGCCAGCGCCGCCACCGGAGAAAATGTCTTCGACACGAAAACCGCCGTCGCCTCCGCCGGCCCGGTCGCTGCCGTAACCCTGTTGCGCGCGCTGATAGGCGCGCGCCGCGTTCGGGTCGAACCCTTCGTGCAGTGCGTTTTCGCCAAACTCGTCGTAGAGAGCGCGCTTCTTGGGGTCACTGAGGGTTTGGTAAGCCCGATTGACGGCCTTGAATTTAGTTTCCGCGCGCTTGTCGCCGGGGTTCTTATCGGGGTGCAGCTTGGTTGCGAGCTTCTTGTAGGCTTTCTTGATGTCAGCCTCAGTCGCCGACTTGTTGACGCCCAGCTCCTGATACAGATCTACAGCCATGTCTTACCCGTTCGGTTTGCTAGAGTAGGCACCGGCGCTGCGGCTGGCAAGCGTTGATGCTCATCCATAGTGACCCACTCGCACTTGTGCCGGCCGAAGCAGGCGATCTCCGACACGATAGCCGGGTCGAACCTCTTGAATGATTATCCCATGTTTGGCTAGATCGGTGACGCGGACAATGCCGACAGCTTCGGCGAAACCGGGATCAAACCGCTTGCCTGTCGTGGACATTCGCTCAGCCCCCATCTCAGCTATCCGCTTGTACAAGACGGCGAGCGATAACCGTACCCCTTCAGCCAAATCGCGGAGTTCCTGACTCTGAACGACGCTCGTGTCGGCGGCTGCAAGCGCCCGCTCCAAATCGTCCGTCGAGTCGAGAAGCGCTTGAGCTAATGCAGCCTTTTCGGCCTCAATGACCCGCATTTTTTCGCGCTCGAGCCGTGTGCGGAATGCCTCATTGTCCTTGAGCAGCGCTGCGTAGGCCATGGCGATGTCTTCTTCAGCTGCGGCGCTCGCAAGATTTTCGGACGTTAACTGTTCTCCGTTTTTTTGTCGCGACATTTTTGCGTGCATTGTGTCTTTTGTCGAAGCGGGTCCGGTGACTTCCACCGCAGGAACCTGGCCGGAGCACGAAAGGTCGAGGTTGGTATCTTTGGCGCACCGCTGTGCTAACGAACCCATCGGATATCTCGGCGAAAGATATTCGAGACAGCTGTGCAATGGTCGTGCCGAATTCCAATCGTCGGTGGCACCAACGATTGACGGGAAAGGAATCGGGCGACCTCATTGTGCATACCGATGAATGCAAATTCGGCACTCGTGCGGAATCCGCACGAGATGAGCGATTGCGCAGTCTCTTTCGCCTTTTCCGGGCCCGCATCCCGGAAATCGCTCGGTCTGCGCGGAGTTCGTGCGTCCTTTCGACAGATTCTGGATGGCCCGAATGTTGCGACGACCATGACCGCTGCTAGTGCTGGTTGGCTGGGTTGAGTGACCTTGAAGTCGAATTTGTCAACTTCACTAGGATCTTGCTCCAGGTATCTTGGTGCACGGCCTTTCTCGGTAACACGCGCCCCATGGGGGTCGGGTGTGCTGCTTGCGACGCCCGATGCACTCCTTGATTGAGTCGCTCCAAGTCGATGTATTCATCACCATCTGCCAGCCGCACGGCTGTCTCAGCCGTACTCACTCTTGCGACTTCCTCGTCGGAAAGCAGGTTCATAATGGCGTTGCGGAGCACGTATTCGGTTCTCTGATTGTTCGTCATGTGCACTTTCCAATTCGCTGCGGCCTAGACATGCTGATAAATCGGTTGGGACAATCGGGCGCAGTCGAACGTAAAGATGCAACGCCCGTGCCGATAAGATGGGGGCTCAGCGCTTGGCCCGGAGTTTGCTCTATCTCAATTGGGGGCACCTCGACATTCAAGGTTGGAATGATGACATGACTCTCACTTCATGAGTAACAGATGACTCAAACAAGTAAGCCCTTTTCAATTCTGGTCGGCATCGATTATTCTACCGCAAGCGAACTTGCTCTAGACCGCGCTTTCGAGGTCGCCACTGGGCACCCGAATGCTGAATTGCACGTCGTGCACGTAGTCCCCACCATTGATGCACACATAGGCGAGAATCAGGCAATAATTCAAACCAGTGATCCTCGATTACCCGACCCGCGGGCGTATGAGAAACTTCAAGCCTATGTGGCAGCAAGATTTAGGGCATTCGAGAAACGGGCACTAGGTGCACTGAACCGGCCGCTGCGCGTAGTCACTCACCTGCGCTTCCAGTCACCAGCCCTTGAGCTCGCGCAGCTTGCGCACGAATTGGAGGCGGACTTGGTCATCGTAGGAATGTACGGGCGTGGCAGTATCACACGATTCTTCTTGGGCTCTGCTACCGAGAGTGACACGCGCCTGGCACTCTGCCGCGTTCTCATGTTTCGCCCGAATGGCCTCCCGCCAAAATACGCGCAAAGTGAGCGGGACTCCTCGCAATATGCGGATGGACAGATTAGCACCTGACAACTTGTTTGGTCATCGGCACGCAATATGCTTTGCGTATACATCAACAGGAGAATCAAAAGTGAGCCATATCGCCTAAGAAAGATCGAAATCACGGGTCCGTAAACTGCAATGGCCGGCAGCGGGAGTGCGCGAGTTAGCGGGGCAGCGTGCGTTTCCGTGCCGGCACGACATCAATCACAATGAGGATAACCCCATGTTAAGAAGTCTAAAGGAACTGGAACGGTACAAAGTGAGCGCTACCGATGGCAACATCGGAAGTGTAGTGAATTTCTTGTTGGACGACGAGCGTTGGACTATTCGGTATCTGGTCGTCGAGACCGGTAGCTTTTTTGACGAGCGCCAGGTGCTCATTACGCCCATCGCATTTCGCCAGGTTGATTGGTCCATGAAGCTATTTCACCTAGCGTTGACAATGGACCAGGTCAAAAGCAGTCCGAACATAGCTGTTGACAAGCCAGTTTCCCGGCAGAAGGAAGAACAATACGCTGTTTACTACGGTTACCCTAACTACTGGGGCAGCTTGGGACTTTGGGGCATGGGTGGCTTTCCGAGCGCGCTCTTGACAAGCCTGCCGTATGCCGCGTCTGCTGAGAATTCCAAGAACTCTGGCGACGTTCATTTGCGCAGTGTCAACGAGGTCCGAGGGTACCACATTCAGGGCAGTGACGAAGCGATCGGCCACGTTGAGGACTTCATCGTTGACGATGAGACCTGGGAAATTTGCTATTTGGTGATTGACACCAGTAACTGGTGGTTCGGCAGAAAAGTGCTGATTGCGCCGCGTTGGGCGACCCGCATCAGTTGGGAAGAAAGGACTGTCTGCATTAACATGAATCGACAATCGATCATGAACAGCCCCGAGTGGAGCCCGACAGTGGCCATCAACCGTGAATACGAAACACGGCTACACAAGCACTACGACCGCCCCGCGTACTGGAACGACGGCGCGGAAGCGACGCCACCAATGCGCCAGTCGAGCACCGGCGCCGGGTGACGCTCACTTTTTTGAGCAACCCTCATCATGGTGAAGCATCCCGTAAGCGAAAGTGATAGGGTCCCGGTATGGATCCCACTTCATTGAGCTCCGGTCCGATTCTGGTGGCCAGCGACTTCAGCAAGGCTGCCGACGAGGCAATCTGCCAAGCCCACCATTGGGCTGCCCGCGCCGGTCGCGAACTCTCGGCGCTGCACGTCGTAGCGGGCGGCGTGCCTGAGCATCCGCTGTTCCCTCAATTGAACCAACGGGATGTGACCGATATCGTGACGTTGGAGCAGGACCTCGCTGAGCGGCTCGCGGAGACAGTTCAGCGCTGTACGGGGTGCGAATTGGACTCGTCTCGAGTACACGTGGACTTCGGGGATGCTTACGCGGCGATTGTAAGAAAAGCAGAGCAGATCGGCGCGTCGCTGCTGGTCATTGGTGGATCGGGCGCAACCGGTCTAAAACGTGTGCTTTTGGGCAGCGTGGCCGAGAAAGTGGTACGACATGCTCACTGTTCCGTGCTGGTTGCGCGGCCCGTGTCCGATGGATTCGCAGTGCTGGCGGCCACCGACTTGTCTGACCCGGCATTGCCGGCGGTGCAGAGTGCAGCCCATGAGGCGACAACGCGTGAATTGCCACTCGTGGTGATGCACAACATCGACGTGTGGCCATCGATCATTCCGGGCATGAATTTGCTCGGACCAGTCCCGATTGCTCCCGACGAGGAAATGGTAGCCGAGCAGAAGGCGGCGCTGCTTCGTATCATGCAGTCGCAGCTCGAGCGTCTGCACGTGACGGCTAAACTGGAGGTTACGGTGGAAGGCAACGCTGCTGCGGCCATCGTGCGAATGGCCGATGACCAGCATGCAGAATTGCTCGTGCTTGCGTCTCGCGGACGTACAGGCCTAGCGCGGCTCGCATTGGGGAGTGTGGCTGAGGAAGTCCTGCGCTATGCGCATTGCTCCGTGCTGGTCGTTCGTGTGGAACGCGATGGACTGGCTCGGTAAGATTTCGCCATTCTGGCCACACCTGGCAGCCAGCTTTGGCTTGCTGGCCTCGTTGCTGGCCTCAGCCCATGCTCTGCTGCACAAACGCGACGTCCGCGCGGCGACGCTCTGGATTGGCCTTGTTTGGCTGATGCCGGTACTGGGTCCGCTGCTTTACCTAGTGCTCGGGATCAACCGCATCCGGCGCCGCGCCTTGAAGTTGGGCGTGCAAAAAGCCGCCAGAATGCCGATTCTCGAAGATCTCGACGAGCCCAGTCATGAAGAAGCAGAACACTTGATTTCGCTGGCGCGTGTCGTCAGTCGGGTCGTTGCCAAACCGTTAACGGCCGCCAACCGCGTGCAGCCCCTCGTCAATGGCGACCAGGCTTTCCCCGCGATGCTTGCCGCCATTGAATCCGCCGAAGAATCCATTTCGCTAGTTAGCTATATTTTCGACAATGACGCTAGCGGCAAGCAATTCGCCAGCGCGCTCGGACGTGCCGCGCAACGCGGGGTGGCAGTGCGTGTTCTGATTGACGCCGCGGGCACGCGCTATTCATGGCCGCCAATTACGCACCGGCTAAACGCCCTAGGGGTTCGTTGTGCCCAATTTCTTCCCGCGTCCTTGCTGACACCGTGGCGTGTTGCAACGATCAATTTGCGCAACCACCGCAAGATCCTGGTGGTCGATGGCAAGACGGCTTTTACGGGTGGGATGAATATTCGGCACGGAAACGCGCTTGGCGACCATCCCAAAAATCCCGTACAAGACCTGCACTTCCGCGTGCAGGGCCCGGTTGTCTCACAATTGCAGGAAGCGTTTGCCAGCGATTGGGCGTTCACGACCGGAGAAATCCTCGATGGTGAAACATGGTTTCCCCAATTGGACGGGCCAGGCAACATCATTGCGCGGGTCATTACCGACGGGCCTGATGCGGATTTCGAGAAGGCACGCTGGACGCTGCTGGCAGCACTGGCCGAGGCGCAAACGTCGGTACAAATCCTCACGCCTTACTTTCTGCCGGATCCGACGCTTGTCACCGCGCTCAACCTCGCGGCGCTGCGCGGCGTGCGAATGGACATTCTGCTGCCATGCAAAAACAATCTGCCGTACGTCCACTGGGCGTCGCGCGCGATGTGGTGGCAGGTTCTCAAGCACGGCTGCCACATCTGGCTCACACCGCCGCCTTTCGACCACTCGAAACTGATGGTGGTGGACGGTCACTGGGTGCTGCTCGGTTCGGCAAACTGGGACGCGCGCAGCCTACGCTTGAATTTTGAGCTGAACGTCGAATGCTACGGCCGCGATCTTGCGCGTGGAGTAGCTGCCGTCATCGAGAAGAAACTGGACGGCGCCCATGAAGTGACGCTCGCCGAAGTGGATGCTCGGACAACCCCGGGCAAGCTGCGCGACGCGGCGGCGCGATTGTTTTCGCCATATTTGTGAACGGATATCAATGACACACCCCGACCGCGGTGCCATGCTCGGGCGAGTGAGCCAATCCTGGGGGCCTGCGTCCGAAGCTAACCTACGGGTGATGAGCTGGAACATTCATAAAGGGGTCGGAGGTCTCGATCGTCGCTACGATTTGGGCCGCATCATCGCGGTACTCAAACACTACGATCCCGATATCCTCTTACTCCAGGAGGTCGCACAAGGCATTCAACGGGCGAAGCGACATGATCAGGTTGAATTATTGGGTCACGCGCTGGGAATGCACACCGCCTTTTATCCAGAACATCAATTCCGACGCGGAGGATACGGAAATCTGATCCTCGCACGCTGGCCAATACTCGACCCAACCCACCTCAATCTTACGATTGGGCGGAGAAAACAGCGCGGAATGATTCAGGCGCATGTTCGTGTTCACATTAACGAACACCAGCGAACGGTAGTTGTCCATAACCTGCATCTTGGTCTGACTGGCAACGAGCGGGGTCTCCAACTCGAGCGTTACCTCTCGTCGCAGCCGTTGCGACACTTGCACCAATCCACGCCTATCATCGTCGGGGGTGATCTCAATGATCTCTGGGGAAACCTCGGCGAGAAATACCTCGTTCCTTCCGGCTTCGAACGCGCAGGCACGCTGGTCAATACGTTCCCCAGTGCGCTCCCGCTCCGCCCCCTGGACGGCCTATTCTTTCGCGGTGGACTGCGGCTCACGCACCACGACGTCGCTCGCTCCAAACTCGCGCGCACGGCCTCCGATCATCGGCCGATTTACGCAGACTTCTTGCTGGTGCCAGCCTAGAGCGACGTGCCGAATCGTGGAACGCTTCTGAGCTGCGCTCCCGCCTCCGGCGGGCACGTCGCTCTAGAGCCGACCAAACTTCACGTGTGAGGAGACGAACCGGCAGCTCGCGCAGCGAGCTCTCGACGCGCAAACCAGAACCCCGGGAGCATCGGTAGCCAGAAGCTGAACCCGCGCATCAGGAGCGTGGCCGGTGCCGCTGCCTCGAGCGGCGCTCCGAGCGCCATGAGAAGAGCGATCAATAGCGCCTCATAGCTGCCGAGCCCTCCCGGAAGAAAGGTGACGCTTGCAGCAGTCGAGGCGATAACAGAAACGATGCAAACATCCTGAAGCGCGAGCGGATGTCCAATGGATGCGAGCGCGGCCGCAACGGTTGCACCGTCGCACAAGAGGATGAGCATGCGCCACAACGTTGCGCGGGCAATGACCCACGAGTCAAAGATAACGTCGCGGGGTGCGTCAGCGAACGAGCTTCGAAGTGTCTCGATGACCTTGAATCGGCGAAGACGAGCCGGAATCCTGTCGAGGCTCGTGGCTGCGATCGTGATTATCACGACGGGCGTGGCTATCGCGGCCAAGAGCGCGACAACGCCGATACTCGTCGTAACTTTCCCCAAATGATGCTCGAGCGCAAGAACGACCAGCCCCGCGGCAACGACCACGATCTGGGCCGCGTATTGGCCGAATTGGCTGACCGCGACCGCAGCCCCAGCTGCGGCTCGCGAGATGCCTTGGCGGTCGAGTGCCGACACGACAAGTACCGTCCCTCCAATTCCACCCGAGGGGAGCGCCTGATCGGTGAACAACTCGGCCAGTGCGAGCCCGACGAGCGAAAGGGGCGACGGCGCTTTGCCATTCACACGGCGAATCACCCAGGACCAGACATGCACAAGGCAGGCGTAGGTTATGATCTGAAGCGCGACTATCGCCAAAAGCCAGGCGGGTTCGGCTCGTTCGAGCAGCACCGCGAAACGACGGGGTTCTGCACGCTTACTCGCGATAGCGACCAGGGCTCCAAATACCAACAAAGCCGCAATCCACTGCCACCTGCGAACCGGCGAGCGGCCACTGCTAGACTCCTCGTGTAAGTTCTCGGTAGCTCGCGTCGTGTCAGTCATGAAACGCTCGCAGGTGTGCGGCAGGGGATTCAGGTACCTGCACGATAATGCCACAAACACCAACCCGCGAGCAGTGGGTCGGAGTCCAAGGCGACCCGTGGTCGGCAAACGCCGGGAATCGGCGGGTCCCCTGAATCGCCCGACGAGCCGAACCTGGAACCGCGCTTTGGATGATTTCGAGGATGCCAATTTCGAACGTCAGGGTAATATCCTGGAACGCTATTGTTTGGATTACTCGCGCACGACACTGGGCACAGCTAAGGGAGTTCGTAATGCAATTCGAACCGCGATTGATGCCTCGTCTCTCGGAAATCAAGTCGCCCAAGCAGCTTGAACAGTACTTCCCACCCGTCACGGATTCCCCCGGGAAGCTGGAGCCTCGCGAATACGAGTTCTTTCAGCATGGCGCCGAAATCCCGTTCGAAACTACGGTCAGAAGCTACAGCCCTGTCAATGCATGGTACCTGTCGGATTTGGCATTTCTGGCTTACACGGACTGCCCAGCGGCCGCCGACGTTGAACGCGCGGTGACGCCGGCGCTTGCTCGCTTGTTTCGATCCTCGCCCAGCGTGAAGGCATTTCTCGGTTCAGCCAGACGCTGGGGCGAACCGGACCTCGAAGATCCAATCCAATGCATCGTGGCACATGATGCGTCGGTGGGTTTCGTCACGTTCCGCGGCACGCTACCGCAATCGGGTCCAAACTGGCTAACGGACGCGGAATTGATTCCGACACGGGAAGAGGGACCCGTGCGCATGCTTGTCCACGAGGGGTTCCAGGGAGCTTTGGATGGCGTATGGCAAAGCGGGCGACCTGAAGGCGTCGAGCAGTATTTGGCTGAAATAGTTCGCAGCACTCCGAACCTTCCCTGGTGGTTCACCGGGCATAGCCTGGGTGCTGCGCTGGCCACGCTGGCCGCGCGCCGCTTCGGACATGCGCATGCACTCTACACGTATGGCTCTCCAAAGGTTGGCGACGCGGCGTTCGTGGCACAAGTCGAACACTCGGTGGCGACACACTACCGAATCGTGAATCACCATGACATTGTAACGCACTTCCCGCATTTTCCACCCTTTGAGCATGCGGGCAGCTTGAAGCAGATCGAAGAACACGAAGCTGCGGACCTGTGTGTCACCCGCCTGTGGCAGCGCGTTCGAGGCTTATTTGGCCGCAATCCGCCCTGGGACGCAAGTGTCCAGGAACTTTTCAACCACCTTAGCCAACTCAAAAGCAATATGGAAGAGAGAGGTCTATTACGATCGTTTGCCGATCATGCACCAATATTCTATTCGAAGATCCTATGGAATCGGTTCGTTGCAGAGTCAGACAGCCGAACTGTATTAACCGCTACCGAAGGCCGGCTCGCGACAGTTCTCGAGTTCGCTTTCGGTTACGGCAAAATGTGAGATTGCGTCAATTTGCGGCTGTGCCACAATTCTGGCTTGTTCGAAGCGGCGCGGGCTGCCAAAGTCGCGCGTCCAATGGCGGCAAATTCGGGCAAGCTGCGGAACAGTGACGTAATGGGACTCGTCCCAAACACCGCAACCTGCGGCATACCCGTGGAGGTCTCATGGACTTCGACGGCGCCCCTCATCGTTCCCGTATCGGATGGTACCCACGATCTGGTAGCCGTCAAGGACCCGACGGTAGTGCGACACAATGGCCGCTGGCACGTATACGCAAGCTCGGTCTCGACGCGCGGCACGTACAATATCGTCTACACGAGCTTTACCGACTTCGATTCCGCCCTATCGAGCCCGCTTTATTACATGGACCAAACGCCGGGCTTTGACACGTACTTTGCGGCGCCTCAGCTCTTTTATTTCACACCGCAGAAGAAGTGGTATCTGGTTTTCCAAGCAGGCCCGCCTATGTACTCGACGGCGGACGACCCCGCAGACCCAACGAAGTGGACGAGGCCGGCGCCCTTTTTCGCAAAGACTCCGGAAATCATAACCCAAAATAGGGGTTGGTTGGATTTCCTGGGTCATCTGCGATACACAGTTTTGCTACCTTTTCTTCTCGGATGACGGGGGGCGCTGGTTCCAAAGCAGGACACCAATCTCAAGCTTCCCCGCTGGGTTCAGTGACCCGGTCATCGTCATGCAGGACCCGGAGCCCGGGCGCCTGTACGAGGCATGCAACGTCTACAAGATCGTCGAAACGAACACGTACCTCGCCCTCGTCGAGGCGTTCGACAGCACGTCGCAATCGCGCCGCTACTTCCGTTCGTGGACGGCTGATTCCCTGGATGGCCCTTGGACGGTGCTTCACGATGACGCAATATCGCCGTTTGCAGGCGAGCGCAACGTCACGTTCAGCGCGAATGCGTGGACCGCGGATATCAGCCACGGCGAGATAATCCGCGCGGGCTGCGACGAAAAGCTGGAAATCAGCACGTGCAACATGCAATACCTCTATCAGGGTTTCGACCCTGCGATTGATCCAAGTAACTACAACAAGATTCCGTGGAAGATTGCCTTGCTTACAGAACGCAGTAGTCTACCGTAATGTTGGAGCAATGATGGCTAACCTACGCTTGTTCTCGGTCGAAAATGCAGGCATTGGACTCGTTGTCGGCATGGCGCTTTGCGCCTGCCTCAGGCCGCCCACTGCGCAACAGTCCAGGGCGGAAACGGCGAAAGAGACCGCGCCGGGCGCCCCCAAAACGCAAATCGGTCGTACCAACGAGGCGGGTGCGTATCGCTGGCGCAGCGTCGCGATCCTCGGGGGTGGCTATGTCACGGGCGTTTCATTCAGCCCCGTTACACGCGACATCGTTTACGTGCGCACGGACGTCGGCGGCGCGTACCGGCTCGATCCGAAGGATGGCAGTTGGGTTCCGCTCACGGACTTCGTGAGCCGGGCTGACGAGGGCTACCTTGGAATCGAAAGCATTGCTGCCGACCCAGTCGAAGCAAACCGCGTATACATGGCCGTCGGCATGTACGTGCAATCGTGGGCGCCTCACGGGGCCTTCATGCGCTCGGAGGACCAGGGCAATACTTGGGAGGTCATCGCGTCGCGCGAATTGAAGATGGGCGGCAACGAGAACGGCCGCGGCAATGGCGAGCGGCTCGCCGTCGATCCAAACGATAACCGTATTCTCTACTTTGGCTCGCGCCGCTGGGGCCTGTGGCTGAGCGAAGACCGCGCGAGCACATGGCACCAAGTCGCTAGTTTTCCCTTGAAGGACGATGCAGCGGGCTTCGGGTTGCCGTTCGTCGTGTTCGACAAGAGCAGCGGCACTGCCGGCAAGGCAACGCCCGTCATCTACGTTGGCACAAGCCGTAAAAACATCAACCTCTACCGTACGAAAGATGCGGGGGCCACGTGGGAAGCCGTTCCCAAACAACCGACCGGCATGCTTCCGAATCACGCCGAACTCGACAGCGTCGGTGTCATGTACCTCAGCTATGCAAACAGCGTCGGGCCCTCAGATGCGACGGACGGCGCCGTATTCAAGTTCGACACGAAGAAAGAACAATGGACTGACATTACGCCGCTCAAGCCCGGTGGTACGTTGCCCGGCGGTGCCACCGACAGTTTCGGCTACGGATCGCTTGCCATCGATCGGCAGCATCCGGGAACCGTTATGACCGCGACGCTCGATCGCTGGTCAACGAAAGGCGAGCTGTTCCGCACTCGCGACGGCGGCCAGCACTGGGAAGGCATTGCCAAGAACGCGACTTTCGACGAGGGCGAAGCCAAGTACACAATCTATCCGGGCCACGAGGATTCGAATCCCGTGCAATGGGTGGGTGCGCTCGGCATCGATCCATTCAAGCTCCGACCGCGCGTTTCTGACAACGGGCGGCGGCGTTTGGTCAACCGACAACCTCACGGCTGCGGACAAGAAGCAGCCGACGACCTGGAAGTTCCAGAACAAGAATCTCGAAGAATCGTGCCTCACGGAAATGGTGAGTTTGCCCGAGGGGCCCCCGCTGCTCACGGCATCGCTCGATCTGTGCGGCTTTTACCACAAGGATCTCGACGTTTCGCCCGAGCACTTCAATAATCCGCTATGTGCGAGTAGCACCGGGCTCGACTTTGCTCACGCAAAGCCCAGCGTCGTCGTGCGGGCGGGCACGCATCCATGGGTGGGGCCCAAGATGCCCCGGGGTGCCATTTCTTTTGACTTTGGCCACACTTGGACACAATTCGGCACCGAACCCAGCCGCAGCGAGGGTTCCGGCACAATCACGGTGTCCGCAGATGGCTCGACCATCGTCTGGGCTGGCCGTGGCGCGCGCGTCGCGCGCTCGATGGACAACGGCAAGTCTTGGGCTTTCGTCGACGGGCTCCCCGATCCAAGCAAAACTCCGGACTGGGCACCGTGGCACATTCGGGTTGCCGCCGACGCCGTCAATCCAAAGAAGATTTACGCGTACGACATCTTCGGCGGCAATGCCTACGCAAGCCTCGATGCAGGGGCCCATTTCACGAAATCATCCGGACCCATCAATTCGCTTCCCGAGTACAACCTCATCGTCGGCTCGATTCGCACGGTGCTTGGCTTGGAGGGCCATGTGTGGCTCACCACGGGTTCGTCGCTGTTGCACTCGACGGATTCTGGCAAGACCTACACTCAGCTCGACAGCGTCAAGGAAGCCTATGCCGTCGGCTTCGGGAAAGCGGCGCCCAGTGCGAAATACCCCGCCATCTACCTTTCGGGAAAGGTCGGTGACATCGTCGGCTTCTTCCGCTCGGATGACGCTGGGGCCCACTTCGAACGCATCAACGACGACGCCCATCAATTCGGCGGCTCGAATCTGCTCATCGGCGACCCGCGAGTTTACGGCCGCGTATACGTGTCGGGTCACGGCCGTGGCGTGTTCGTGGGTGAACCGAAGTAGTACAGCTCCACAAAGAATCCGCCAGACACCTTTAGGTGGGGCGATGGGGGCGGAATGCATCAAGTTGAAGCGCCCGTAGCTCAGTGGGCGCAAGGCCTCAGCCGTTGTGTTGTGGTTGACAATTGCGACGGCAGGAAGATTCGCCTAAATACTCCCTGCACAGGCAACCCACTTTCGGGCGCGCCATTCGAGTGAGGTCCCACCGATGAAGAAGTTCCTCGTTCTGTACAAAGCACCAACGGCGTCGTTCGAGCAGATGCAGCGTTCGACACCAGAGCAACAAAAGGCCGGCATGGATGCGTGGATGGCCTGGAGCAAGAAGGCAACGGCGTCTATCGTGGACATGGGGGCGCCGCTTGGAAAGAGCTTGCGCGTCACCACAGAGGGCGCCGCGCCCTGCACCAACGATCTCGGCGGGTACTCCGTTTTGCAGGCGGAGTCGAAGGAAGCGCTAGGCGAAACGCTGAAGGGCCACCCTCACTTCATGATGCCCCAAGGCTTCATCGAAGTCGTCGAATTGATGCCAATGCCTGGCATGTGACCGGGCGGACTTCGATCCGCTGTTGGTCAGTGCTTGACTGCAGCGTCTGTCGGCTACTGCCCTTGACAGGTATCTTTCGCCTCGGGAAACGTTGTGGGGTTCAGTTGGTATTGCACGACTTTACCGGCCGCGTTTAGAACCACCACAAGGTTCTGTTGCTCCATGTCGGCCGTGCCAAAACCCGCCGTTGTCTTCGAGTACACCCACTGCATCGTGGGCATGCCATTCTGATTGCCGCGCTGAGAGGGTTTGCCGAACCAAGCCAGCAGATCCTGCTCGGTCGTAACGCAGTTCTTAATGTCCTTGACTCTTGCATCGTCGATCTTGTGCCCCATGCTGGCGGAGCAACCGCATAGTGTAACGACCAGGCCGACGATGAACGATTGATTTCCCATGGCAGTCCTTTCCGGTTCAGTGGGCCGTCGGCAGACAATTCGCACAAGTCCGTGGCCGCCGGCAACCGGACAACGAGCAGGGACCGTGCCAAGCGAATTCGCCGAAATTGGCGTTGTTTTTGGCTGAATTCATGTGCGCGCACCGCCGTCAGCCCGTGCGCGCACGCCCGAGGTACCACTTCTGAATCCAGGACGGCTGCACCAGGTCAGTGGACCGCAATGCCGTGGAACATCCTTGCGCATGATGTCTTGGATGCCTTTGATTGTCGTAGAAAGAGACGTGTTCACGAATCCTCATGCGCCGCGCGTAGGATTTCGCGGGCCACATAACGTTGGTCGCGCCGGCGACCGGTGACTTCGGTGACGATGTTTGCTTCCTGCAATTTCCGCAGGTTGGCAACGGCGGATGCCGGAGTACGCTCGAGCAGCTCGACGACATTGCCGATGCTCAGCGATGGGTGTTCAAATAGGTGATCGACGAGCTTGACCAAAAGCGCGCTCGAGCGAAGTGCCCGAAGCCGCTCGTGGTACCTATCACGCAATGCGTATAGTGCTTCTGCCCGAGCAATAGACGTTCGAGCTGACGCTGCCACTGCTTCAAGGAAGAACTTAACCCATTCGAGAAATGTGCCAGACAGGCTAACCTTCAACAGCAAATCTGTGTAAGTGCGGCGGTGCCGCTCAAGGTACGGACTGATATACAGTACTGGTTCCCTGATTCTGTCGTACACGCACAGAAGTAACGGCAACAACAACCGGCCAACTCGCCCGTTCCCGTCGCGAAAAGGATGAATTGCCTCGAATTGATAGTGAATGATGGCTAATCGCACCAGATGCGGCAGCTCTTCTCGTTCGGGGTTCATGTAGCGTTCGAACTCGGCGAGGCAACGGGGCAACTCCGCTGGCGGAGGCGGGACGAACTTGGCGTTGCGAATGTCGAGACCACTGCCAATGAAGTTTTGAATGTTGCGAAACTCGCCGGGTTGCACGTCCGCACCGTGGACGGATTGCATGAGAATTCCGTGAATCTCTTTGATCAGACGCAGGCAAGGTGGAATCTCTTGAAGGCGCTTGAAGCCATGATCGAGCGCCCGAATGTAGTTCAGAACCTCTTCAGTTTGTCGTTCAGCAGAGTCTTCGCGATTCTGCGGTACGCCCGTCACCTCGAACAACGCCAATTGCTCCGGGGTCGTGACCGTGCCCTCGATGCGGCTGGAGGAAATAGCTTCACCCCGCAGCAACGGAGCTGCCACCAAATGGGAACTCAATGTCTGCTTGCCTGAGCTCAGCAATCCAGTGAGTTGGCCTAGCGAACGTTCCGCGCTGGCCAGCAGTCTCACGGCTTCACGGTCGAGGTTCAGCTCTTCGGGAGGCGGGCCGGGGAGAAACGCCTCCAATCCGCCTGCTATGGGCACTCGGGTGCCAGGAGAAGTCTTGGTGAAATCAGCTGCTTGCACGATAGTTTAGGTATCTATCATAACTGCGAAGATATTTTAGCAAATAGCCAATAACTAAAATAAACAAGTGCCCGGGGTAAGTTCTAGGCTAGAGGGACGCGTAAGCCCGTCGCGAAACCGTTCTTCGGGCTGGTCGTCGCATCGTTTGCGCAAATCTGCCGGTTTTGTAGCTTCAACAGCCGCCGCGAAGCTTGATCAGCGACTTTCAAGCTTCGACAACGTTGAAATAACTCATGATTTTCGATGTACTGGCTCTTGCAGCATTGGTGGAACGCATGATTGCCTATAAATTAGCTCGTTTCTCCGTTGTTGAAGCTTCGAATCGGTTGAAGAAGCTCCAGAGCCGCTGCTGAAGCTGCCGCCAGCGCAGTATTGGGTCAAAGGCCGAAAAGTTACAATGTAGGTTCAGGGCCCCTGTCTATTATTTACTTCTGTTCATTTTCGTGGGCGATCGTCTCAGTCGTTTGAGCCATTGTGGGTTTCACACGACTAACACAATCAGCACAATGGAATAGAAACGGGACGCCATTGCAAGCCCGAGGGTTCAGTGACGTAACGACAGAATCGAGATAACACAGCGGCGTGGCTTTGGATGGCAAAGCCACGAAAGAAAGGGGAACACTCATGGAAATCAATGAGGCTCAGATCGATCGTTGGCTCGAACGTGGCGGTAAGTTCTTCAAATCGGTGGCGCGCAATCCCGTCGTGCGCGGCGCGCTGCGCGCTCGTGGCTTGACGGACGAAGAGCTCGGTCGCGGCTGGCAGTTGTATTCGGCCTACAGCGCCACGCATGCGGTGCTCGACGTGCGCTACCCCGAGGTGTCGCGTTTCTTATTCGAGAATCTCGAAGCCAATGTCGGCGTTGCCGCCGTTGCCGGGGTGCTGCGGTTTCTCGATCGAATCAGCTTGCTGCGCGATGGAAAGGCGCCCTCCGTAGATCCGGATCAGGGGCGCAGTGCCGTGGACTTGCTGGCTACTCGTAGGATTGTCGATACGGCCAAAGAAGCCGAGTTGCGCTCGCTGATTGAAACGGCGCGCCTCGGCGCGCGTCCCGACGAAGTCATCGAGCCGCCCGAGATGGACCCGCGTCGGCGAACCGGTATTCGACCCCAGCCCGCCAGCCGGAGCCAAGCGAAACCCACGGATCGAATACGCTGTCCGCTTGCTTCTCGTACGCGGTCGTCTGCAGCGCGAGCGCATCGATGACGTCGTGCCGCTCGCGCGGATGTTCATCGCGCGCCTCGTGCCCGAAGGGCAGGAGCGACCCGAGCTCGGCCCCGATGCGATCGCGGCCCTCGAGGCGCACACGTGGCCGGGCAATGTTCGCGAGCTGCGCAACGTGATCGAGCGTGCGATGGCGTACGCGCCCATCCCGTCGGTGCTCCGCGTTGAGCACCTTCGCATCGCCCGCAGGTAGTTGGGTATTTCCGTGGGGCGGCAGTGCAGCATCCGGCGACCACCACGTTCGCCAAGTTTGGTTCATCGATCCCGATGCGCGCTTGCTAGAAATCCTAGAACTCGACGGCAATAGCTATCGCTTACTCGAAGTCTTTTCGGGAGATCAACTCGTACGTGCGAGACCCTTTGACGCGATCGAACTCGAGCTCGGCGCGCTTTGGGCGAGATAGAGACACCCGGGCCATCGGTCGCCCGCAGCGGGTCACCGCTCCGCGGGCGGCTAGAGCGGCCGTCCTTGCGTTCCACGATTCGGCATGCCGCTCTAGCGAGTTGGGCACCCGCTAAACCAAGGCTGCCCAATCGACGGCGTCAGGAGATCTCGACGTCCCACAGCAGGCGCGACCGGGCCCGTTGGACCGCCGTGCCGCACCCAGATGAAGGGCAACGCGTTTGCTGCAGCCCCCACGCGCCCGTCGGAACGCGTCGTGGCAACGATTGGCATCTGCGGTGACTCGGGCTCACCGAGCAGAGTGATGCGCAACGAAGTCCCCGCTTGCACGTCGAAGAACGTCGCATCACCGTGCGCCACGCCCAACAGCGGCCTGCAGGGGTGCCATTCTACGTCGGACAATTCGCCGCCTGTCGTGCGCAATTGCCTCACCACCTTGAGACTGATCGTGTCGATCAATTCAACCAAGTAGTACCGTCCAATAGCAGCCGCCCAGCGGCCGTCGTTGCTAACGGCGACCTTGTGAACGTGACTGCGTTTGCCTTCGATGGGCCGCGGGGGCTGGCCCGGCCGAAGCGACCAGACGAGAAGTTCGCCACCATTGTGACCGGATAGCAGTCGCTCGGAATCGAGCCAGGCCAACGCCATCGCCAAGTCCGGTATCTCAACCTTGAGAATGTCGACCCTCGATGTGACGTCCACTACGCGCAGCTGGCGATGCCCGGCAAGTGCCAGGCGATCCCCGCGCGGGCTCCAAGCTGCCGTGAAATAGGACTCGCCCTTGGGTGCGTCGATGCTCAACAGATCGCGCCCGGTTGCAACGTCTTTGATGAACACCGCGCCCGAGCGATCGCCCAACTCGACGAGCCGCGAGCTGTCCGGCGAGAAGCGCGCCTGACGCACTGAATAGCGACTTGGGTCTTCGACAATCCACCGGTGGCTGCCATTGCGCAGGTCGACGAGATCGAGCACGCCGCGACCACCCGCCGCATAATACTGGCCATTGGGCGAATACTCAATCTCTTCGATAGGGGTCACCTCGCCGCGCAGGCGCGGCTCGGGAACCTTGCCGGCGAGCGTGCCGGTCAAGCCATCAATCAAATAGTGCGACGCGAAATGTTCTCCGAGGTCAACGCCGCGACCATCCGGGCGAAATGAGATCTCGTGGATGCGCCGTTGCGGCGACGACGCGCGAACCACAAGACCTGACTGCAGATTCAAGAAAACCTCGCACATCTTTTGCGACGCCGCCAGACAGCTCTCGTCGTTGCACCAGGTGATATCTCCGGGACTTCCATCGAGCACAAACGCCTTCACAAGCCTTCCGGTCTGAGACTCGTGAACCTCCAAGCGGCGTTCGTAGCGAGTTGCGAACAGCCGCCCTGAAGGCGAAAAGCCCACGACATCAACTCGAGCGTCTGGGTAGCTCATCACAACGCGACCCGTGCGTTCGAGCAGAACCGTTTGCCTTGCCGCGTCAATCAGCAGACGGTTGCCATCAAGGGACAAGTGCAGGTACGAAGCGCCAGGAACTTTGGCGAGCAATTGCTGGTTGGAAAGGGAAGGCAACGCGGCCGCGAGCACCGTGTCATCAGGCCCAATCCAAACGACTTCTCTGCCACCAGGCGCAAGGGCCCACGAGGGGTTCCAGCGGCTTCCGCCGCTTGACGTGGCGACTACAGCGCCCGTGGCGACGTCAATGACGCGCAGCGACGGGTCACGGCCGATGAGGTACTCGTCATTGAGCACGAATTGAGGTTGGCCAAGACCCGTTGCATGCAGCGAGCGCGGCGCTGCGCCCGGTGCTGAATAATAGCGGGTGAACGCTGAGCCCGAGGTTACCAACGCACTGCTGTTGGCAGCCAATGCGATCTGGAAAAGCGGTCCTATTTCGCGATTCAGAGATATGCGTTCGCCCGTGGACAGATTCCATTGCGCAAGTTCCCCCGCAACGTCACCCGTGTAAACGAAGCGACCGTCAGGGCTAATTGTGATGGCGCGCAGCTCGCTGAACGCGCCTGGCAGTACAGCTTGCACGGCGCCGGACACGGTGTTGTACAGCACGAGATCGGGGCCCGAGGCGCGGATCATCAGCGGCAAAGTCTTGTGCGCAACGAGATCAAAGCCAAAACCATAATCAACACCCTGAGTTAGCGCCGTGTCAGCGCTAAAGGCAAGACTTGGGTTCATGGGGCCCGACGCGTTCGCCTGCGAGGGCGGATTGAATGTTGATGTCGCTGCGGCACTTGACCGTGCCGATGTGCCCAATCCAGAGCATGCACAAAGCCAAACTGCCGTAACAACGTGGATGACACACACGCTCAACCGACGTGCAGGAACGATATTCATGGCCCGAGCATGGCACAGGGCACGCCAGCACTGCACGATAAATGGCAGTCTTGCGGCCTGTGTCTGCGGCTGCCTGCAGCAGGCTCAGGTGGCAAATTCTCCGTGAATAAGCTGCGGTTGCCGTGGTAGTGGCCTGGCGTGTCAAGCCGCCGACGAGGAAATCGCGAGCTGCTGGCGGAGGTTCTCGACAGTCGCTTTGGCGCGCGCACGGTCGCCGCGCATGACGGAGATGTGATCCAATGCCTTCTCGAATTCCGATGGTGAAAAGCAGCGGATAGTCGGGTTGATGAACGTGAGCGCCGAGGCCATGAAGCGGAAGGCGAGCGATGAGGAAACAATCGCCGTGGGCGGATCGTTGCTGTTCTTCGCTCGGAGGCGTTCCAGTTGAGCTTTGGTCGGATGCAAAGCTGGCCCCGCAGGGCCACCCACGTTTGAACGCTTGGCCATTTCCGAGAATCAGGCCTTTCGCGCGGGTATAGTGACGGTCGCGGGTCTGCAGGATGGCCAAGGCATTGCGGAAAGCCGTCCCGTATGGATAATCGCTGCGTCATGTCGCACGCATCGGAGTCTTCCGTTGAGGGCAAACTCAGCCTGCACCTGGACAAGGCCTCGAGTCGAATCAACCCCAACATCTATGGCCACTTTGCCGAGCATTTGGGAAGATGCATCTACGGAGGCTTGTGGGTTGGAGAAGATAGCCCCATTGCCAACACCCACGGGATCCGCAATGACGTGGTGGAGGCGCTCAGGCGGTTGCACGTGCCTGTGTTGCGGTGGCCGGGCGGGTGTTTTGCAGACGAGTATCACTGGAAGGACGGGGTAGGTCCGCGACAACAGCGCCGCAGGCTCATCAACAACCATTGGGGCAGCGTCGTCGAGAACAACCACTTTGGGACCCACGAGTTCATGGATCTGTGTGAGCAGATTGGTGCCGCGCCGTATGTTTGCGGCAACCTCGGAAGCGGCACTGTCGAAGAGATGATGCAGTGGGTCGAATACATGACCTGCAGGGCGGACACGCCGATGGTGGAATGGCGTCGCCGTAACGGCCGCGACGAACCCTGGCGTCTTCCCTACTTCGGGGTTGGCAACGAGAATTGGGCTTGTGGTGGCAACATGCGGCCCGAGTTCTACGCCGACAACTTTCGCCGCTACAACACGTTCGTCAAGAATTTCTCGGGAAACGTCGTACAACGCATCGCCTGTGGCTCGGCTGGTGACGACACGCGTTGGACGCAGGTACTCATGCGGGAAGCCGGCACGCACATGAACGGTCTTTCGATGCATTGGTATTCCATACCGACGAATAATTGGTCGCTGAAGGGCTCTGCCACCGAATTCGGCGAAGAAGAGTGGTTCTCGACGCTCGCGCAAACGCTACGCATGGATGAGATCATAGCAGCCCACGAGCGAATCATGGACGAACACGATCCAAGTCGCCGAGTCGGTCTAGTCGTCGATGAGTGGGGCACATGGTACGACGTCGAGCCTGGAACCAACCCGGGGTTCCTCTACCAACAGAACACGCTCCGAGACGCTCTGGCTGCAGCGATCAACCTCAATATCTTTCACAAGCACTGTGACAGGGTCACAATGACCAACATCGCGCAGATGGTAAACGTACTGCAAGCGATCATCTTAACGGAACAAGACAAGATTGTCTTGACGCCGACGTACCACGTGTTCGACATGTACAAAGGTCACCAAGGTGCCACGTCGATTCCTGTCGATGTCGATGCCCCCGAGTACCAATACGGCTCGCAATCACTTCCCAGGGTGCATGCCTCGGCATCACGTGACGGTCAGGGTTGCATTCACGTTTCGATCGTCAACTTGCACCCAAGCGAGGGCATCCGCCTTACCATCCTTGTTTCGGTGCGCAATGTGAAGGGCACAGCCCTTACGGCGAGCACGATCAACGCCATGAACACGTTCGAAAGCCCAAACCAGGTCGAGCCGACATTCTTCGACAGTTTCGAGTCTGCTTCCGGCGCACTTCACGTGGCGATGCCTGCGAAATCGGTGGTGGTGTTAGCCGTGCAGTAGTTTAGCCACCCCGCTGGGCATTCACGGCACGTGTCCACCCATCACGACCGTCCGCCAGCTTTCATCAGCTGGCTAATGGCGACGTAAGCCTCGGACCACGCTTGCTCTAGCGGCGGTGACCATTCATGCCCTTTGACTTCGGCAAGCGTCTCGAGCAGGCATTCTCCGAACCAATCGTACATCTCGTCGGTCACGCCATAGGTCGCATGCCGCGCGCCATATCGCGTCAAAGCGCCCTCCAACCAGAAGGCGTCATCAAGGTGATCCATGATAGCTGCAAACGCCTGGTACAACATCGCGTGCTGCTTTTGCTGCACCTCGGTACCGAACAAGGCTCTTAGTTCTGGGTGGCGTGAAAGCAAGTTCTCGTAGAACCGGCGCGTGAAGTTCCACTCGCCGTGATCGAGTGACTCGAAACTAGTCCGTAACACTTCGATGTCCATCGTCCTTGGGCTAAACCATAATTGATGAGGCCTTCCGCGAGTAGCCGAACCATACCAAGCCGTATTCCCTGAGGTCCAAGACCCCTGGTGCTTTGCCCTCAAATCGCCCCTGCCCAAACCCCGCCGCCAGTTGTTTCCGAAGAATCGAACGGGGCTCCACCCTACTCTGAACCGACTCGGGCGTTGCGTGCGCGGCGGCTTTCGTGCAACAAGTTTGCTAGGGCGACTCCGGTGCAAACTTGCCGAGCACGCTAGTTGAACGAAAATGCGGCGGCAAGAAGCGATTGAAAGCGCCCTCGTACCAGCGGACTGCAAGAAACACGAGCAACAGCAAGAACGCTACGCGCTTCCAAGGCAAGCCCTTGTCCACGTATCGATCGCGGGTACTACGCTGCGAACCTGGGGGGAGTTTGGCAACACTAGTCAAGGTGCCGCCGAACGCAACATTGATTCTTGCGTTGGCATTGATGGCCCAACCACTCGCGTCCAGGATGGGGCCTAGGTTGCGTTTGCGCAGCGTGATGTAGGCTAGGATCATGGATGGCGTCGAGATTAGCAGCATCACTCCCAGGATGGCGCCAACCACTGCCAAGGGGCCCATCTTGAAAATCCCAGTTGCATAACCCACCACGGCGGTCAAGAACGCTCCCAGGGCACCCACTGCAACGCCCAAGGCCGCAACGGACCCCACGTCGATCTTCTTCGTCGCCGCCGGTGCGGTGGCAGCCTGGTCAGCATTGGCGGCGCTGCTGGCGGCAGCCGACAGAACGGCAGTAGCGCTACTGTCAGCGGCCGCCGCGCGTTTAGCCACCTGTTCTTCGATCAGGCGCACGAATTTCTTGTAGGGCGCCCAGAAAGCCTGGCGCAGGCTGATCGGGTTATCGATGATCTTGGTAACGGTGGCGTCCCAATCGCGACCCTGTCGATCGAAAAACAACCCGTTTCTTCCGACCATCAGATTATCGCTGCTTCCCGCCGTAAGAACGGCGACAATCTGCATCTTCTCGCCCGTGGCGGCTCGCTTGCAATCGGCGTACACAAGGTAAGCTCCAGCGAGGCCGGCCATTGGCGCGTGCTTCGCCGCGTCATCGACGCGCAAACACAACCGGCAGGCGCGTTAATCAAGATAGAGCGTTCCGCATTGAAAGACTGCAGGGGCATCCCCGTCGTAAAAGTCTTGGAAGTTCACGAAGTTCGTGCAGATTAGGTGGAGATCTCGATGAAAGAGCACAAGCTTCTCGACATTTTCAAGGCTCTCGGCTTCGGCCTTTAGCGCTGTGTCCTTGGCGATCAATTCGGTCAACCTTTCGTGGGCGTTCGACTCTAATATCTCAATAATGCGCGACTCACCCAGCTTCTCGACTAAGGCGACTTGCCTATCCAAAATCCACTGCTCATAGCCCACAAGCTTTTGCTTGAGCGTTGACCAGTCCGCTTCGGTTAGGTGCTCTCTTTCCCCAAGCAACGGAACGACTGCTGCTTCGCGCAGAGCGTTGACGGCCGCAGCGTGCGCCGGGGTGATCGCCCCCGCCAGGGGAAGACCGCGACCGACAACCACCTGCGCCACGGGAAAGCCCGCCAATTCATCGGCGCCGACGCGAAGAACTGCTCCAGCCGCTCGGCACTAATGCCGAGTCTTCCGATCGATCCGCGACGCCGCCCACGCATTCGATGGCGTCGCGGATCACGGCGCGAATGAACTCCTCGTCTGTGGACAGCTCTGTAATGACCCCGTCGCCGTTGAACGGGGTGTCGGCGAAAATGCGGGCCGGATCGGTCAAGTCGTTAGCGCAAGCTCGTGCTTGCCATCCAGAATGTCGTCGGGGTTCTTGAGATTCGAGCAGGCGAATTTCACGGCCGCGATCAATTCCGGCGCGCGCACGCGTCCGTCGCCATCCGAGTCAATCAACTTCAGCGTCCGTCGATCGACTTCAAGGCCGCCGGTGGGGCAGGCCAGCGCAACCCACAGTTTCTTGTCGAGCTGGTCCAGGTTTGTAAGTTCGGCGCTTGATTCTAGTCTTACCTGATCAAATCCACCCGCTCGAAAGAACTGCCATCTTACTGGTGTAGCCATGAAACGCGCCGACTATATCACCGGCGCTGCGAACAAGTTAACTTGCCCGAGACTGCACCTCCAAACCAGCGGTTCCGTGCCGCTGTGACATCTCATAAAGGGCATACCCACCCGAGGCCTTGCCCCAGGGCCCGTATCATCGCAATCACACGTCTGCGGTCCACCTGGATAAAATGGGTTTTCTTCGGGCAAGAATACGGTGCAGCCAAGTGGGTAGCGCAATGACGGATCGACACCTACGACTTGCCAGCCTGCCAAGCGACCCGTGGGGGCGGCGCAACCCGAGTTGTCTCCAACGGGTAGCGGATTGCACGCGAAGCAAGGAGCACACGGCAATGGCAAACCATATGAGCAATCATTCGTGCCGCCGCGGTACGTTTCATTGACGCAGCCCGTGCTTGTCGCACCCCCTGATGCGCCGCCGGCTCCGTTGAAACCCCCAGTCGGGCTCGGCAGATCGCCGTGGGTCCCGCCGGTCACAAACGTGCCGCCGGTCGCGCTAGCGGCAGCGCCACCGGTTGCGGCGGTGCCGCCCATTGGGGAAAACCCGCCGCCGCCTGCCACGCTTTCACTTCCGACGCTGCCACCACAGGCGACAAGACATACTCCGATGATCGCGAGATGCCGCATAAGAACGGCTAATCATGCGCTTTCGGTTTGGCACGTCAATGGCGCACGCTTTGCCCCATCGGAATCACGCCGTTCTTGGCCCTAGCGGCCACCGGCGGCCGAGCGTTTTCGTCTTGACTCTTGCTGGGTGCGCTTGCATAACCGACCCAATGATTCACGCAACCATTCAAGACGCACTCAATGTTCAGATCAACCTAGAGCAGTACTCGGCGCAGCTCTACCTAGCCATGAGCGCACACTGCGAATCGAAGAGCTTTCGCGGTTTCGCTCATTGGCTGCGCGTGCAATCGCAAGAAGAAACCGCGCACGCCATGAAGCTCGTCCACTTCGTGCTCGACCGCGGTGGCAAGTTGGAACTCAAGGCCATTGACGCGCCGCCGCGCGAGTTCGGTTCACTCACTGAACTGTTCGCAAGAATCTTGGAGCACGAACAGAAGATCACGGCGAGTATCAACGCGCTTTTCGAGCGGTCGCGGCAAGAACGCGACTATGCAAGCGAGATTACGCTTCAGTGGTACGTGACGGAACAGGTCGAAGAGGAGGCCAACGTGGGACAGATTCTCGACCAGCTGCGCGCAGTTGGCGAACAGGGCGGCGGCATTTGGTACCTTGATTCGAAGATGGGCAAGCGCGGCAAATCCTGAGCCGACCGTTTCAAGAGGCGCGTGCCGTTACGACATCCATGAAAAATGCAAAAGTCCTCGTAACGGGTTCGGCGGGTGCTGTCGGTTTCCGAGTTACGACGGGCCTGCAACGGGCAGGGCACATTGTGTGCGGTTTCGATCTGCAGCGGCAGCGCTTCCCGGGCGAGCAGCGCCTCGGCAACTTGCTCGACCTCGAAGCGTTACGGCAGGCAGTGCGCGGCATGGATGCCATCGTTCACATTGCGGGCGTGCCCGATCGGCAGGACTTTGCCGCGTCGCTCGTGCCGAACAACATCGTCGGAACGCACAATGTCTTCGAGGCTGCGCGGCTCGAGGGAGTGCCGCGCGTAATCAACACGAGCAGCATACGGGTCGTCGGCGGCCTCAGCTGGAAGACGGGCTGCATCGGGCTCGATGTCGGGTTCGTGCCAGGCGATCATTACGGCGTAAGCAAAGTCGCTGGCGAGGTGCTAGGCGAGATGTACGCGCGGCGCTTCGGGCTGTCGGTCGTGTCGGTGCGCCTTGGTTGGTTCGTGCGCAATCGACAAGAAGCCGACTCAATGGCGGCACACGACGATTTTAAGCGCTTTTACATCAGCCACAATGACACGCAAGATTTCTACGTACGCGCCATAGAACAGTCACAGTTGACACACGCGGCGGTCTACGTCACAAGCCGCAACCATGGCGATTCGGCGTTTGATTTGGAGCCTGCCCGTCGCCTATTCGGCTATTGCCCGAAAGATTCATTTCCAGAGGGTTCTGTGTGGTCCGACACTGAAGATTTCCCATCGCCGCAGATAGCGCCTAGTTTGGCTCCCCGCTGAGCGAATCGCGCATTCCCTGGACGTACCGCTCCGGCACTCGCTAAGAACTTCCGCCGCGGGCGGGCTTTCGGAAGTCTTCGGCAGTAGTGCTAGCTTTAGGGTCGATTCGTTGGTATTGGAACGCCTCGTACGTGAGCCGCTGCATCACAGTCCGCCGTTCGGTTTCAGCCAGTCGCGATCTATTGTGGCGGGAGTGTGCGACGGCTCGAGGACTAATGCGCTGGCAGGCTGATTCCGTTGTCGGCGATGCCACAAAGGGCAGCGTGCTAACCATGTCATGGCCGGCGATGGGGCTCAGCGTGCGCGTGCGTGTCGCCGACTTGGTCCCCGACAAGTGCGTGGTCTATGAGGTGGGCACGTCTCGTCTAACCATCGAAGTCGAGGACGGCGAGGTGGCGTTGACCCATGAGGGGCTACGCAACGGAGACGAAGAAGACGGGATGGTGTCCGCGTGGCGTACGGCTCTTGGCGTACTCGACCACGGCATCAGCTGCCATCCCGATCAGGCCCGGCATGTGCGTTGGTTCCTACAGCCTGCGAACACGACTCCCGAATTCGCGTACGTATTCTTTACGGACGCCGCGGCATTGGCTCAATGGCTGACGCATTCGGGCGGCGTGCCCCAAGAAGGGAACCCCTTCAAACTCGCGTTGGCCTCGGGTGAGCCCCTGACAGGTCGAGTGCTCGCCAATACCCCTGAGCGTGACGTTGCGTTGACGTGGAGCGAACAGTCTGATTCGTGTCTCGTCCTTAGGACATTCCCGTCTCCGCGCTCGCCGGATGAGCGGCTGCTGGCTCTGTCTTGGTCTTGCTACGGCAGTCCGGTGTTCTCGGAACTGAGCGCGCAAGGATTGCAGGCATCGCTAGATCGTTTGAGCCGAATCTTGAGTCGCACGGGCACTGCTTGATTGCAGGAAGTCCTTGGATTGAGCCTTGGGGCGAGCCCGCGTCAATCGACAGGGGCGCGTCACCACGATTGCAGAGCGTAAAATATGCGAGATCGTCAAGGCACCGCTACGTATAAATCCACGAGCCTAGCAAAAAACCCCCGCTGATCTGGCGAAATTGGCTTGCAGACTGCGCCGATTGACCCAAATTGAACTAGCTGATTTGAGCGGTTCCTCTAGGTGCCGGAGCCAACTCATAGGCATTCGGGCCTGCAAGAGACAAGGAGAATTGAGAAATGTCGGTCAAGGTCACTATTGAGAAATGCAACGGTTGTGGCGATTGTGTTGAATCTTGTCCTAGCGAGGCGCTCAAAGTGGAAGACGGCAAAGTCCAGGTGAACAACGACGAGTGCTCGGACTGCGCCGCTTGCATTGATGTCTGTCCGGAAACTGCGTTGGCACTTGAGTAGCGGTTAGATATCGCGACAGCAGCGGGCCCCAGTGGAATAGTCGAAGTAGCTTGCCGGGTGCGCAGTGACGCGGGAGTCGCATCCTTTCGTCGTGGCGCGCGCGTAAAACCCGCCGACAAATCCGCCCCCGTCGTCGTTAACCCATTCGTCGAGGTTGCCCACCATATCGAAGAGTCCGTCGTCCCGCCACTGGCTGACACAGGCTGGCGTGTTACCCGTTGTGTGCAGCAGCGGGTCGCGCTCGCGTTCCCATACGAGATTCAACCTTGGGTCCAAGTGGCCGATGGATGCGTTGCCGTGCAGCGCGGCCGCTGCGTGGTAAAGGCGGCCCACATTACAGGCCCCGCCAATATAGGCGTTCCCATAGGGAAATTGGCGCTGTTGCTGGCCGCGGCACGCGCGCTTCCACTCATCCAAGCGACACAATCGTTTGCCCGCGTTGCTGCACGCACGCCTCGCAATGTCACACGAGAGATACCCTTGAGGGATGACGCCCCCACGACTTACTGCCATGGGTTCGAAGTCATCGGTCAGCTGCCACTCTGTCAAATCCGGCAAAGGAAAAAGCCTTGCGCGCGCGTCACCGGAATTCAGCCGCTCGATTTGCCAGACGTTAACCGTGCGTCGGAGCAGCGCAGGCAACGGCGGATAGTACGGTGACAACTCGCGGCGCGTCTTGCGATCCACGGTCATGATCTCCCAGCGGTCAACGCAGAGGTTGTTGACCCGAACCATCTCACTGGGACAGCCTTGGCGCTTTTCATCACTGCCAGGCGAATGGTTCGTCGTCGATGGTTCGCGTCCGCTGGCGCGACTCTGAGCCGAAATAAAAAACGCCACGTATGCAAACAGGATCAGTCCCAGCCGGGTTTGGGGCGCTGTCCCCAAACGCGGCGACCTGAATGGTTGACTCAGCCTGAGATGTCGATAGCCCATTGGAAAGAGTCTATGCAAGCCCGACGGTGCGCGTGGTAAATGACATTGGCGTCGCGCCGACCAATTGATAGGCGCGCTGCCAGACCTGCTCCGCGGGAACATCGAACACGACCGCGGGATCGATTTCGGTAGGCAGCCACGCACCCTGCCGAATCTCGTTTTCCAGCTGGGACGGTGCCCAACCAGCGTACCCTGCGAGACCCACAACGTGGCCACGTTGGCGCCCTTCACCTAGCGCTTCGAGGACTCGCCGCGATGCCGTCGCGAGAATCTCTGAGCCTACGTCGAACTGGCCTTCGATCTCATCGAAGCGATCCCCTATGCGGTATAAAAGCCAGATCTGCTCCTGCGACACGGGGCCGCCGACGCGAACCACGCCCCGCACCCGTGGCGGGTTCGCGGTAATGTCTGCGCGTACGAGCAGATCGGACAATGTCATGAGCTCTCGACCGTTAATCACCCACCCGAACGCGCCTTCGGGCCCATGAGCTGCCAATAGCACCACGGATCGATCGAAATTGGGATCGCCCAGCGGTGGCGCGGCAACAAGCAACCCGGGCGCAAGCGATGACATACGACTGCATGAAGCTAGCAACGGTCGTTCCATCAATCAACCTGCATGCGACGAAAAGAGTCACAGACCGTTTGGACAAAGTGCGATGCAACCTCGGATCGTCGCTTGTTCGCAGCGTTTTTTGACATTCACAGTGTGGGTCTCAACCATCCTGGCGCTGCGAAAAAATGGGACCCCTTCGGGTCCAGCGGCTGGTTCAAGCGAGGTTAGTCCTACTGCCAGAGATTTCAGTCGCCCGTCCGCAAAGCCCAGTCGCGGCCGCAGTTTCGGCGAGTACCGGAGCGGAGCGTACTTGAGCTACGTGAGCACCGGAACGCAGCCAAAACACAGGCCCCGGCCGGGATCTGCGGGCGTCGCTTCAGATAAGATTCTGGCAGTAGTGTTAGCCGGTGCCCCAAGGCACCGTGTAACGCCTACGATAGCCGTGGGTCTTGTTTTCGATGGAAATGCTGACGCCACCGTCGGCGCCATATTCGTAGGTCTCGACAATCTCCTCTCCCGATAGCCCTTCGCAGCGTGCGGCAGGTAACCGGTCGAGATCATTGCGGTCCGCCAGTGCTGGATCGTACGGAAAGTAGAGATCGCCCCAGGGAGTCAGATCTCCTGAGGGCTGTCCGCGGTCGTCGATATCCGTACACTCGAGGTAGCGCAGGTGCCCGACACGATGCGCCGGCCGGTAACACCGTTGTATCCTGATTAAATCTTGTTCGGGCGCCGCGGTGTCTTTGAGAAGTATCGGGTCGAATATCTTGGCGCGTCCCGCTTCGCCTTCACGCCACACGCCGAAATGACGAGTGACTGACTCACGCACGAATACGCCCGCGTCAGGGTCGCAAGCAATTGCCAGGCCAACGGCCGTGGCTGCGTGCGGTTGAGGTGCCAAAAGGATCTTGCGCCGGTACAGCTTGCGCAAGCCGCGGCTAACGGGCGGAAACGAGATGGCCCCGCCGACAAGGTAAATGGCGCCTAGTTCGCGTTGATTGTTTGGATCAATGCCATAGCTCGTCAGGCTCGCAAGGACCCGCTCGAGCAGCTCCAATGTGCGGTCGATCATGGGTTGACAGCGAGCGTAGATCTCATCAACGTCGAGCACGACGGCGGACTCTCGCGCGAGGATTCGGCCGAAATCGATCAGGAGCTTGCGCGTCGCTGGCGTGAGAGATTCCTTGGCTTCACGACACAATTCCAGCATACGCGACCGGCGCGATGTTCCAATCGCGCTTGGCTCGATTTTTGCGACTTGCAGAGCGTAATTGAAGATCACCTCGTCGAAGTCGTCGCCGCCGAGCTGCCCGATGCCCTCGCTGCGCAGCAACTCGAACCGCCGCTCCGCGAGGGACACCGCGGAAGTGTCGAACGTTCCGCCGCCGAGGTCATAGACGACCACGTAACGCTTGGGCGTCCGCTTGCCAAGCGCGCCAAGATTTCGGTGCGCAAATTCGATGGCGGCCGCGGTTGGTTCATTGAGCATTCCGACCACGTGAAAGCCGGCCCGCGTAAACGCCTCGACGGTAACGAAGCGTTGGCCCGTGTTCGAGTTTGCGGGAACCGCGACCATCGCTTCTAGCGGCTCATGGTCGTCGATGTCAAGATTGGACTGCTCGATCAACATGCGCCTGACGAAACGCAGGTACTCGGTCGCCAGCGCCTTGGCAGCCGTCGGCATGTCGATGCCCGGCACCGGATCGTCAGGAGCCAGCGCTCCTACGACGCGTTTGATCGATCGCAACGCTTGAGAGCTATTGGAGTCAATATCGGGATCGAATCCAAAGTCAATACCGTGGCTGTTTGCGAAAGCGAGCCCTGGCAAAAAATCACGCAGGCCTTGGGGCGTCTCGAACACGGCCACCGGATAGCGGCCGCTGTTGACGGCTGCGACCACCGTACGCGTTGTGCCAAAGTCGATTCCGAATCGCATCGTGCAGGTTCCCCCGAACGGACCGCACCATTGTGCTTTATTCGCCGCGGAGCCGCCAAGTCCCCCAAGCCCGAGAAACGGCCGCAATGTCACAAATCGATTCGGTCGGACGCCCAATAACCTGACGGTTTACATTGTCA
Organism: uncultured delta proteobacterium; assembly: GCA_963811985.1. Taxonomy (GTDB): domain Bacteria; phylum Myxococcota_A; class Polyangia; order Polyangiales; family Polyangiaceae; genus FEN-1139. Next base: position 200,885 of record CAWEUH010000031.1, on the reverse strand, counting down.
GCATCACGAGTTTTCATCGCGCCGAACTCAGCTTGAGCGCGCTTTCACTCTTTGATTTGGATGTCGTTACGGCACGGATTAGGTCAGGGGAAGCTTGGCCGCAAGACGACCGAGGCATCGGGGGGCGCAGTAGGTTTGTGAGATGGCTTCTAGTTTCGCATCAGCGGCGGTTGCCCCGTCGCCTCGACGACGTCACGCCAGAGCGCGCTCTCTGGGTCAACGAAATTCCGTTTGCCAGCTGCTAGCGGCATGGGAACATGAACGAAACGTCCATTGACGAGCCCGACGAGGCATTCGGTGCGCCCTGCCATGGCCGCGTGAACGGCGTTGGCGCCAAGGCGCTGGCAGTAGATAGAATCATTCGCGATAGTCGGCGCGCTGCGAATGATGTAGCTTGGGTCGATGTACTTGATATTCACTTCGCGACCGAGTTGACTGAAATGCTCGCGGATCTTCTCGCAGAGAAACGGCCCGATGTCGGCCAACTTGATGTTGCCTGAAGCGTCCGTCTTGTTGGTCGCCTCGAGCAAGGTCTGACCCGCGCCTTCCGCCACCAGAATCACGGCGTGGTGGCGCGCGCTCAACCGGTTTTCCAAATGGTGCAAAAGTCCATTCTGGCCGTCGAGGTCGAAAGGGACCTCGGGTATCAGCACGAAGTTGACGTCGTTTTGCGCGAGCGCCGTGTGCACAGCGATGAAGCCCGATTGACGTCCCATCACTTTGACGAGACCGACGCCGTCCATGGCGGCGCGCGCTTCTGTGTGAGCCGCCGCAACCGCGAGAACAGCCTCCGAAACCGCTGTGTCGAAGCCGAAGGACCGCTCGACGAAACTCAAATCATTGTCGATCGTCTTGGGAATGCCGACGACGGCGCAGGTAGTCTTGGCTCGTGCAAGCTCTCGGGCCAGGGTGAGCGCGCCTTTTTGCGTGCCGTCACCCCCAACACAAAACAACATGTTGATCTGCCGTCGCGCGCAAGCGTCCGCCATCTCCTGAGTACGGCTGCCGCCACCACGCGACGAGCCAAGCACGGTGCCACCGGTGCGATGAATGTCACGTACGGCTTCCGGGTCCAACTTGACACGCATGCGCTCGTCATCGTCGTACAAGCCGCGGTACCCGAAACACAGGCCTGTTATCTGACGCACGCCGTAGCGGTACCACAGTGTCATCACAATCGAGCGGATCACGTCGTTCAGGCCCGGGCACAGCCCGCCCGCGGTCAAGATGGCCGCGTGGGCCGAATCAGGTTGGAAGAAGATTCGCTGCCGCGGACCGGCTTTTTCGAACAGCCCTGCGCTCAGCAACGGTTGCTGGCTCGAGCCGGCATTCACATCGACTTGGTAAACGACGCGTTGGTCGTCTGTCACGTAATTGGCAATCCAGTCGTCAGCTCGGTTGGATAACACTATGGGCGAATCGAATGTGCAGTCACCCAATTGACGAATGCTAAAATCCGCATCTAAGTAGTTCACGGCGTCATCCTAGTCGAATTCTTGCTGCCAGCGCTACGTACTTGGTTCGCGCGCTTGGCGCAAACGCTGAAGTGTGCCGCAATTGCCGTAGGCCCGTCGGTTCGACTAAATGGGCCAGGCGCTGTAGCCGCGGGCGGTTATGAACTTAGCGCAATTCGAAACCCAACGGCGGCACCGCCGGATTGGCGGGACGTGGCAAACGCGCTGCCCCCGTGCGCGCGCGCGATGCGTTCGACCAATGCCAAGCCGAGCCCGAGCCCTGCATTTTTGCCCGTGCGTTCGAATGGGGCGAACAACCGCGGCAAGATTTCGCTGGCAATGCCTGCCCCCTTGTCGTGTACGGCCATGATCAGCCACTGCTGCTCGCGATACACGGCCAACTCCGTCAGGCCGTTGCCATGCCGCTCGGCGTTATCGATGAGATTGGCGAGCGCCCGAGCGATCAAGCTTGGATCCGCCATGATCATGGCTTCATGACTGGTGTCATTCAGCAACCGTTCGGACAGACCGGCTCGCTCCAGAGCGACGCGCCCAAGTTCGGCCGGCGACAGCCGGCGCCGGTCGAGCGCGCTAAAGTCCAATTTCGATTGAGCTAGCAGCTGCCCGACGAGACTGTCAATCTCGACCAACTCAGCCTCGATGGAGTCCAGCCGCTTCGAATCGCCCGGATTGGAGCGTTCCAGTTCGACAAGAACCCGCAGACGCGCCAGCGGCGTTCTGATCTCGTGCGAGACCGCTGCCAGCAACTCGCGCTGCCCGGACAGCTGGCGCTCGATTCGAACGGCCATTTCATTGACGGCCTCGGCAATCTCTCCGACTTCGTCGCGGTGATGACGCCGCAACCTCATGCGAGCCGCCAGATTCCCCTCGCCAATTTCGCGAGCCACGCGCAGCAGTTCATCGACAGGGCGCGCCATACGCCACGCCAACTTCCCGGAGAAGAACCACAGCAACGTGGCGCCAACAACGAGACCGACGATGGCTACAACGCCGGGGCGGGGTGAATAGCGCCAGCAAAGCGCCAGCGAGCCGATTTGCCCGCTCGAGTCGTTGATAGCAAGCCGAAGGTCAGGACGCGGGCAAGCCTGCGAATGCCCATAGACGGGCTGACCCTTGTCGTCGAACAGTACGAGCACGGCATTGGAACTCGACTCGACCTCGGACGCCAACTGGCTGAGGCGCTCGGGGTTGCTCCACGCCTCGGCAAACCTGGCGCTCACGAATTTGCCCGCCGCGGCAAGTTGACTTCGATAGCCGTCCCATCCAAGCCCGTGCACGGCCACGCCCACGCAGACTGCCGTGACGACGATCGAGAGTGTGATCGCCGCAAAGATTCTGTGCCGCAGCCGGACGTACCTCCACGTGGGCCACCGGCGATTCATGAATCATCCTTGACGACTTGATAGCCGATCCCGCGTACCGTTTTGATCAACCGGGGAGGGTCGTCGCCTAACTTCTTGCGCAAATGCGACACATGCACGTCGACCGTGCGATCGCTGACGGTGACGTCGTTGCGCCCGGCCAGTTCGAGCAAGGCGCTTCGCGGCACGACACGCCCGGCGCGCCGAACCAGCGCAACGAGGATGTCGAATTCGAGCCCCGTGAGGTCAATCAATTCGTCACCCATGCGGACCGCACGCGCCTCGACGTCAACGGTCATCGGCCCGAGCATGATCTTCTCTCCCTTCGGCGGTTGTATTCTGCGCAGCACCGCGCGAATTCGCGCCAGCAATTCGCGCGGACTGAACGGCTTTGCCAAATAATCGTCCGCGCCGAGTTCGAGACCCACCACGCGATCGGTTTCGTCGCCTTTCGCAGTCAACATGATGACCGGAACCGTGGACACGCGTCTGATTTCCCTGAGCGTCATTAGGCCGTCCATGCCCGGCATCATCACGTCCAACAACACGACGTCGAATGCGCCTTGAGCCAAAGTCAACAGGGAAGTTTGTCCGTCCTTGGCCCAACTGGCAAATACGTCGTTCTGTCCGAGATAGTCGGCAAGCAATTCGAATAGTCGCTGGTCGTCGTCAACGATGAGGGCACGGACGGTCATGCTCTAGGAAGCCTTTCGTAGGTTTACGTACACCTATTCAGATTGATGGCGCAACCATTGCACCGCTAGGACACGCGCAGCCGCCGGCTTTGCCAGACTATGGGCAAGATTTTGCGTAGGTTTTCTGGGCGGCTTGCACACAAACCTCGGCGAGGTGCCGTTCGAATGCCGGCCTGCCCAAACTGTGACCCGTTACTTGGCGAATGCCAGCAGCAATACTGAGTAGGCCTGCTAGGCTCAAGACTCCCACGATAATTCCATGTCGCATAACGTGGCTCCTTCAGATGTGGGAAACCCTGTAGCAGCGGTGGCCGGATGCGAGCCAGTCAGCAACCTTTCTTCGCTGGACTTCATCGAGTATGTCGTGCATTTGTTGTAGAGTTCCGCGAATGATACCTGTCGCCTGCCGCACTTTCTCGCCGGCCTTGGTCTCTGCGCCGACGAAACGAGCCTCATCGAATGCGCCCGCCCGGAAAATATCGCCAACTTCATCTCGCAACTCTCGCGCGTCAACGTGCAGTTGTTGGAGTTGAGCGCGCGCCGAATGAATCAGGTCGCGCAGCGCGCGCTCCTGGGCCGGTGTCGCCTGGAGCGAGCCAAAGAGGCGGCGCAGGTGATGGTGCCTTGAGAAGTGATGGTGCTTGACGGCGAATGCCACCGCCAACAGCAATAGTGCCGATCCGAAAAAAATATGTGCCATACTCGGTGTTCCTTTTGTTCGAAACGGCTCGGAAGGCCCGAGCCACGACACCACCATGCGGCATCACCGTGAAGAATCGCCCTGGGTTTGTGTTAAGAATTGTGAAGTCCGCGAAGTTCGCGGTACGCTGGGACACGCGTGCAAGAGCTCATCGTCAATTCAAACCTTAGAATTCCTGCCTCTGACCTCCGGTGGCGGGCCGTGCGGGCATCGGGTCCCGGTGGGCAAAATGTCAACAAGGTCGCGACGAAAGTGGAGTTGGCACTTGACTTGCCGCAGACTCTGTCGCTGGCGGACTCGGTCAAGTCGCGCCTGCGCCGGCTCGCCGCGCGGCACCTGGACGCCGAAGGGCGTGTCGTGATTGTATGTCAAGAGGCCCGTACCCAACGCCAAAACCTCGAGCGAGCGCGCCAGCTGCTAGTTGAATACATTCGCAAGGCGTTGCTGGTACCGCGAAAACGCCGCAAGACGCGGCCAACCGCTGCCTCGCAGGTTGCACGGTTGCACACCAAGCGGCTCACCGCGGAAAAGAAGCGCTCACGGCGGACCATCGCTGATGACTGAAGCATCACGCTATCTTGCGCTGCAGCCGGGCCAGGGATCCTGGCTGCCTATTGAAACGTGAGCCCGAGCAAGCAGAAGTTGAAGGGTTCGTCAATGATTGCATCACCCGGCACGATCATTTCAACAGACGTGATTGCGGTCCCTGGCGCGAATGACGGACCCGAATTGTCCCAGCAATGCGTGTTAAATGCCGTCAATGGGATCGTGACGGGGCTTGATGTATTGGACAGGTCGTAACACCAGCGGTCGCCCGATGCGTCATTGAGCTGGAGGCGCAATGGCGAGCCACCTGGATTCGTGAACGAAACAACGACGTACTTCGCATTGATTACCAATGGTTGTACAGTGCTGTCCGACGACGATGTGGTCTGATTGACATTCAGGCCGACCCCCGCATACGAGATATACGTGGGATTTGCCGCGACGTCGCCCGACGCGCAAAATGAAGTGTACGTCCCATAATCGAGCTTGACATAGGTCAACGACCCACCGGCAAACGAGTAGATGTAGCCGTGCAACACGTACATCCCAGCTGGGATCGTGGCATACCCGTTAACGCCGATCTTCATGGTGCCCGTGGCGTTCGTGCCGCCCGTGCTCACTGTGCCACCGACGGATCTCGCTCCGCCCGCACCGCCCGTGGCGTTCGAGCCGCCCGTGGCTGCCCCGCCACCCGTGCTCACCGCGCCGCCCGTGCTCACGGTACCGCCCGTGGACTTCGTGCCGCCCGTTGGCCGCGCGCCACCCGTATACGCCACGCGTCCACCCGTGAACAGGTTTGGCGAACCGCCGATTGCGCTCACCGTGCCGCCCTTTGGGTATATGACGTCAATTGAACCGCCGGAGCCACCGGACGTCACCGTTGCGGCGCCGCCGAAGCTCATTGTACTGCCTCCGGTGTCGGAGCCATTGGGTGGAGACGCATCGGCCACGTCAGCCGAACCCGTCTGTAAACCCGTAGCCGCTCCACAGCCGGTGAGCCAGATGAGTAATGGCACTGCTCCCAGCCGGTGAAGGCGTGCGCAAGCCCGCATCAGGAAGACTTGGCTCAATATCGATGAGTTCATGTTGCGCACAAGCGAAGTGACCTTCTTGGCCACAACCGGGATCAGAGAGAAATTTAGCATGGCCTACGCGTCCGTACAGCGATTGGCCCGGTGGACCCGCCAAGCCCGGGCTTGAGAGCCTCCAAGCGAAGTTCGCAAAGCGACCGCGACGACTTCTGCGTCCGGTAGCGGATTCGGTCGTCGGCTGTTGCGGTGTCGGCTAGCGGCTGATCGGTGTCGGCAAATCGGTGCCAGCTGGCGGAGGTGAGGGTTTCGGTATTTGCTAGCGGGCTCTTCTGTCTTGTTGTTTCGGCACTCGCCACTTCGATTGGCCTTCAGCGCAATCACCCTTAGCACCCGCAACTGAATTTTCCCGTGATCACGCAGAGTTAGACACCCTTGTAGCGTTCGCAACGTGGGCATTCTCCAATATCCTCTGCGGGTTTGCTCTGGCTCGGCGGCGCGATCCAGCTGTACAATCCGGTGCGATTTCCCGGACCGGCACGTGGAGCGGACAGGGTGACGATCGGGGACGGTTGGTGGCGCGTGTGACGATGAATGCCGGTGGGCCGTTTAGACCAGAAGCAGGAATGTGGCTGATCTACAAATAGAAGTACTTCAGCCTGGCCTGGTATTTCACGGTCGGTACCGGGTGCTGCGCCGCATCGGAGCCGGCGGCATGGGCAGGATCTATGAGGTCCTCGATTCGAACACCAATAGCAAATGGGCGCTGAAGACCATGCATCCCGAAATCGTGTCGGATCGCGAGCAGCGCGCCCGTTTCGAATTCGAGGCCAAAGTCACGGGACCGATTGAGAGCGATCATCTCGCGAAAGTGACGGACGCCGGTGTTGATGAGCAGACCGGGCTGCCGTATCTGGTGATGGAACTGCTCCGTGGCGAGGACTTGGGATGCATGTTAGAGCGTGGACCCTTGCCCTTTGAGCAGGTGGTTCTTCTACTTGGGCAGGTGGCCCGGGCACTCACCTTGACCCATGAAGCCAACATCGTTCACCGCGACCTGAAGCCCGAGAACCTTTTTGTTTCCAAACGAGATGATGGATCGCTGTGCGTCAAGATCTTGGACTTTGGAATTGCCAAGGTGGTCGCGCAAAGCACGCACGCCAAGACCACGCGAAACGTGGGCACGCCGCTGTACATGTCTCCGGAGCAGGTTCTCGGCGATGGGACGATCGGGCCCCGCACGGATCTCTATTCGTTGGGACATATCGCATTCGCGCTTCTGACCGGTAAGCCATATTGGGAACCTGAATCGCGCGAGATCAACGGGACTGTTGCCTTTCTATTGAGGGTCATGCAAGGCGCACCGGAAGCTGCAAGCGTTCGGGCAGCTCGCTGCGAGGTTCAGTTGCCCGCCGATTTTGACGCCTGGTTTAGTCGAGCCACGGCGCGCGAGGCATGGGACCGTTTTGATTCAGCTCTGGATATGGTCAAGGGGCTGGCGAAAGCGTTGGGAGTGCCGTTGCGGCAGCCGAGTCAGCCGTCATTGCCAGCACCAGCTTTGCCAACGGGGTTGGCCGACACAAAAGAGGCACAAACTCTGCCCTGTGAACCTGCCGCACAACTAGGACCGAAGGCGAATCCGTCGCCACTGCGAGCAAGCGATCCCTACGCCAAGAGCATGCCGCCGGTATCGAGTACAGATCCGCGAAAGCGCTCGAGCCGTCATCGTGTGACAATGACATACGCGGGGGGCGCCACGTTGGGATTGGCAATCGCGATTGTCTTGCTGTTTCGACTTCACGTAAAGCCCTCGACGACGGACCAAAACGCAGCTGCAGGCGCGGCTGCGGACGCCGCGCATGCGCAGCCCCCAATTCGACAGGGTGCCGGGGCTGCCGCAGACGCAGGACAAACGACATCTTTCCCAGTGGCGGCCGACGCCGGGCTGTCGAGCGTTGCGGCGTCAATTGCGAATACTGGTTCGCCTAACGGCCGCCAGCGCAATACCATCGTGACCCGCGAATCAAGGCCCGAGGGCGCGTCGCAGGACCACTTTTCTCCCAAAACGGGTGATCAGAGCTCCACATCGCGGAAAACTCCACCCGATTCCCACCCTGTTGAAGATCCTACTGACACACGATGACGCGCTTTGCTGAAATATGCCGCCGAAAAGCCGCTGCCCGGGCTATTGCCAGCTGCTGCGCAACTGGGGCATTCTTGACTAAAATGGGCAGCCTGCACGCGCAGACGACAGCCAGGGACCCGGTGGGGGCGGAAGCTCTTTTCAACGAAGCCAAGCGAGAATGGCAGGCAGGCCAATGGCAGAGCGCGTGCGAGAAATTCGAGAAAAGCATCGAGCTTGATCCCTCGGCGAGCACACGGTCGAAGATTGCTCAATGCCGAGAACGCGAGGGAAAGCTTGCCAGCGCCTGGTATGAATATCAGCTCGCCTTGAAGCTCCTTCAGGAACTGAGCCTTGGAGAGAAGCGGCGCAAAGAACTCGAAGCAAGCATCAAGGAGAAGGTGAAAGAACTCGAACCGCGCATTCCAAAGCTTCGTATCACAATTGAGCCGGACCCACGCCAGCTGAAAGAACTGCAGCTAGTGCGCGACGGTGCGGCGATTGCCGTATCCGTGGTCGGTGAGGCATTGCCTGTAGATCCCGGCGAACACGAAGTTGTGGCGCGCGCCGCCGGGTATCAGGAGCAGCGGGTACACGTGGCAGTTGCAGAAGGCAAGACCGTCGATGCCCCCATCACGCTCGTTTCCGAATTATCGGGGCCGGTCATAGCGGGACCCCCGGGTGGCACCACGCCGGGAGCTGCCTTACCCGTGCCGTCACAACCAACGAGAAACGACCAGCAACCGGCAAGTTACGGCAACGCGCAAGAATCTGCGCCTCGTGACGCTGGCAATTCTAGCGGGGCGTCTTGGGACCAAAAGCACACAGCGTTTTTGCTCGGCGGCGCAGGCGTTGTGACTCTCGGTGTGGCTGGATACTTCGGCATCAGAACGTTGGAATTCGTAGGTCAAATGAATGATCATAAGAAGCGCGATGGCAATTATGATTCCGGTGTTTCGGGTCCGCGCGATCAAGCTGTGCGCAGCCAGAATACAGCTCTGGTCCTGGCGGGCGCGGGCGCGGCATTGACCGGACTTGGTATTGTGCTCTATGTGACAGCTCCACCCAAACGCGGCGCTGTCAGCGGCGCAGTCGGATCTCTCGTCGAATTCAGTTTCAGCCCGGCGGGTGTCGCGGCAGGCGGAACCTGGTGATGGCGGCCCGCGTTGACATTGATCTATGTGAAGAGCTGGCGCAACAGGCGGCCAGTGGCGATGCTCAGGCGTGCCAGAAGCTGATTGAGATCCTGTGGCCGCATTGGCTGGATTTGGTGCGTACCAGCCGGCACATGGGCTCGCTCGGCAAATCGGATGACCACGTCTACAATGTAGCAACGGCATTGGTTGCCAAGTTTGGCGATCGGCAGGGCCGCGCTCTCAAGAGCTACCCATCTTGGCGCGACGCAAATGCTGGCAAGGATTTTGGTGATTGGGTTCGCATCGTCACGGCCAATGCGGTGCGCGCCTACCTGCGCGAGCAGTTGGGGGCACGCGGGTCATTGTCGGATGCGCCCAGCCTCAAGCGCATGCTCAACGAGTACATGATGGCCCCCGCTCTCGAAGAGCCAGGCGTTCGCCCGCCCATGACACGGGATCAGACCGTGCGCGAACTCGTGGAATTTGCCAAGACCAAGCTGCCCACAAATCAAGTTCGCGCTCTTGCCCTTTGGCTTGAAGGCAGCTCGTTCGAAGATATCGAACATCAACTGAAGTTGCCGGCCGGTCAAGGCAATCGCCTGCTTCGCGCGGCCGTGGCGGTCCTGCGGCGTCACTTCAAAGGCACTTTCGAAGAAATCGACATGGGTCCTGCGTGACGGATTGCTCGGAGCGCGCATCTAGTCGATTCGTCACTGTTAGTGGCACCGGAGACCAAAGTCATGCTGAACCCATTCAAACCCCGCACTTGTTCGTTGGCGCTGATCATGTCCGCGGTAGCTTGCGTGCCGGACGTGACCGTAAGCTCTGACTCTGGCGGTAGTGCCAATAACGAGGTAGGTGGATCGACGGCAGCTGGCACCGGCGGTAGGTCTGGGTCAGGTGGTGGCGCAACAATAGGCGGAGGCACAGCGAGCGCCACTGGAGGTTCCAAAGCCGTTGGCGGAAGCTCCAGTATTGGCGGTCAGTCGGCAATGGGCGGTTCGGTCGCTGCCGGCGGTACCACGCCCGTCGGTGGAACGCCGAGCACCGGCGGAATCAATGCCACTGGCGGAGTCACGTCGAGCGTTGGCCCGAACGCAACGGGCGGCTCGATCGGAAATGGGGGTACAACCTCAACCGGAGGAAGTGTTGCCACTGCAGGCAAGACAAGCACGGGTGGAACATCGGCCACCGCAGGCACGACAACGACAGGCGCTGCAAGTGCGACCGGCGGCACCCCGGGCACAGGTGGAACCAAGGCCTCGGGCGGCGCGACTTCGAGCGGAGGATTGAGCGCAACCGGTGGCACGATCACAACTGTAGTCACGCCCTCAACCGGGGGAACAAATGCCACCGGAGGCACAGCGAGCACCGGCGGAATTTCAGCCACTGGCGGCAACGCGGCGACTGGCGGAGCGGTGAGCACGGGAGGAACAACGGCCACCGGAGGCACGACGGCGACCGGCGGTGTCAATGCCACGGGTGGAATGCCGAGTACAGGTGGGAGCACAACAATAACAGGCGGCGCGCCAGCAACGGGCGGCTCAGCTACCGGTGGAACTCCAACTACCGGAGGTGCCCCGAGCACGGGCGGCAATCAACCGACCGGTGGCGCCGTGAGCACGGGTGGATTAGCGGCAACGGGTGGCACAATGACAACGGGCGGAACTGGCGGCACTGGCGGCATGACAAGCACCGGTGGGACGTCACCAACAGGCCCTGGTTGGATACTGGTTGGTCCGGGGTTGGATTGGGTGTCGGCGGGGTCCGGCTACGATGCGCAAAATGATCGCATGATGATCTTCGGTGGTGAATCGACCAGCACTGGTGCACATACCACCGGCGTCATGGTGCTCACCAATGCGAGCGGCGTTGGTGGCACGCCAACCTGGCTTCAACCGGCTACAAGCGCCACACCACCACAAGAAAGGATTTGCCACTCCGGTCTATTTGACAGTACGCACAATAGCCTGATTGTGCACGGCGGATGCACCGGCAATTGTGGGTCCACGCTCGCTGACACCTGGGTCTTGAGCAACGCTAACGGCTTGGAGGCAACACCTCAGTGGTCCCGCATTTCCCCCGACGCTCCGGTCACGCGGGCTGCCCACGCTGCAGGGTATGACGAGGCTAATAAGCGCCTGATCGTTTTTGGCGGAATTCAAGGGTACGCAGGTACGGATAGAAACGATGCGTGGGTCATGTCCCAAGACACCAGCGGTGCTGCAGTCTGGTCCCAGTTGTCACCTCAAGGCACGGCTCCTGCGGCGCGTAACGGGATGGGCTACTATTACGACGCAGCGTCGAACAAATTGATCATATTCGGTGGGTACACATACGTCCAAGCTCCCACCACGTATGTCTTTTACAATGACGTTTGGGTGCTTTCGAATGCCAACGGCCTCGGTGGCACGTCTGCTTGGACGCAAGTACTACCAACGGGCGGGCCTCCGTCTGCATGCGTTGGGAAAACAATGGTATATGACGCGGCGTCAGACCGAGCTCTGCTGTTTGGTGGCTCTTTTGGCGATGGCAGTGGCAATACCACGTACTTCAATGACCTTTGGATTCTGGAGCACCCCACAGGGGTCAACGGAACGCCTCATTGGTTGAGCGTCAGCACCAGCGGTTCCGTTCCGACCCCGCGTTCCGGTCATGTTGCGGCTTACGCGCCGGATTTCGACCGGATGATCATCACAGCAGGCTACAGCCCAAGTGAGTCACCCAATGACACGTGGGTGTTCGCGGGTGCGCGGCAGGTGAATTAGATCAGCCAGGTTCGGAACCTTGATGTAGTCTACTCATTGTCGAATTGCGCCAATCTCACTACTATGCGAAGGGTCATGATGCTCAAATCTTTCCAACCGAACTCAGCGTTCTTGACTATGCTGTTGTGTGCGACGCTGGGAGCATGTTCGGGCTCTGATTCCAATGGTTCCGGCAACACACTATTCGGGGGTTCGGGCAACGAGAAGACTGGAGCGTATTGTGGCACAAGCGATGTGGGAACCTTCAATCTAAGCGTGGTTTCGGCCGGGGTCGCCAACTCTCGGTACAGCGCCAACTTCACGTCGTGCACCTCAACCGACCTCACGGTATACGAACCGCCGCTGCCAGTGAGCGCGAGCGGCAGTTTTGGCCAGGCATCGAGCCAATTCTCTGGTACCTTTACGAGTGCAAGCGAAGTAAAGGGCACGCTTACGCCGGATCCAACTTCCTGCGGAGCTGGCACGATCCTGTCGTGGTCCGCGACGTACAGCGGAGCGTGCTGCGCGACGGAATTCACGTGCAACGACGGCACTTGCATTCCGGGCGCATATAAGTGCGACGGCTACGAGGATTGTGCTGACAACGAGGACGAAACGGGCTGCGGTTAGCGTGGTGCACCAGGACACCAAACTCTTGCCACATCGCCCGGCCATTCGTGCTTGTCAGCGCGGCTGAAGCTGGCGTTTCCGTGCCGTCATAGCAAAAGGATCGCCTGACAGACTTTCCTACCAACTGGGCGGCAAGCGGCTCCGCTGTAAGGTGTGATTGCTTGGTGGCAGCGGATTGGGTGAACCGGTCCTCGGCGTCGTTGACTCAGGGTCAGACACCGGTTCCGATTCAGACCTCGCGCTAACGGATCCGCAGAGCCTAGCGCAAGCGAATTCGCAACAAGTTCCAGGCGCGAGCGTAGAAAGATCTCAGGTACACGGCTTGAACCAGCGCCAGTAGCCCGATCACGGTTGCGCGCACGCTTTCCGTTCGGCGGTACAGTTGCTCGATGTCAAAGGCTACGGATGGGTCAGGCGTGTAGATGTCTTTGTAGAAGATATCGAACGCCAGCGTCACACCGAGCTCGTTGGCGATGAGCGCCGCGCCGACGCCGAAGGCGAAAGCAATCACGCGCCGCCACACGGGTCGAAACGTGAGCAGTGCCGCGCACGCGCTGAAGATGACAAGGCCGAACCCCGAAACGTAGGCCGCGCGCAGCACGTCGCGCGGGGCAAGATCGAACTTGAAGGAGAGGAACACGGCCAGGCGCACGACGAGCAGCGTTGCGACGAAGGCCAACAACGTCAAAAAGGCCAAGTCCTTCTCGTGAATGACGACAAGCTCTCGCCACAGCACCGTGAGCGAGCTGCGCGCCAGAGCCGGTTCGACTCGACTCGCGGCCGAGCCTTCTGCCTTCAGCAGCAATTCGAGGGTCTGCTCGGCCTGCGACAGCCGTGGCCCCAAAACTTCCAATAGTGAAACGGCGACTTCGGGGCGGCGAATTCTGAGTCGATCGAAGTCTCTATCGGCTATGACAAGGACATCGACCGGGGAGATGGCGCGCACGGTCGCCGAACGCAGCTCGCCCGTAAGCGACGCCATCTCTCCAAATGATGCCCCCGGTCCAAACGTTCCGAGCGTCTGACGGACGCCCGATGAAGAATCGACCGAAACCTCCACCTGACCCTTGGCAATTACGTAGATGTCCGCGCCAAACTCTAGTTCGGAGATGATGCGCCGATCGGCGCCATAGTGTTGTTGCTTCACGCGTTCGGCCAATTCCGAGAGGGAACCCTCATCAAGCCCGGACAAGAAGTTGACGCCGCGCAAGGCGGCTATTCTTTGTTGGTGATTCATTCGCCACGGGATCCTTTGCACAGCCCGGTTGGCAAATGCGAGCCAGAACCGACGAAAGTACGCGACTTGAACCAACGCGACCAGCGCTATGGCTGCCGATATTAGGCTGAGGCCTTGAGAGTAATCCGGGTTGAGATTCCAGAACAGCGCAAATTCATCAACCACGAGCCCACAACCAAGCCCAAATGCCATCGATAGCGCGCGCAGCGCGCGTCTGCCGTAGGGCGACAACGCCAACACACCGGTGGCCCCCACGAGAATCAACCCATAGTTGAAATGGTGAATGTGCATCGGGTTGGCGCCTTCTCCCCCGACCAAGGCAAAGAAATGCTGCTCGAGCTTGTACTTGAGAATCAGGTGAACGACGAGGCGCGCGCCGCAAAGGCCCAGAATGAACCCCAAGAGCATCCAGAACGGCGGCTCCGCACCTTGATCGATGACGAGCCTCCGAAAAAGGCCGCTGGTGGTGGGCCGCCTGACCCCCGCGCTCCTGAGGACCAACACACGGCGCAGCCGTTGAACGGCCGCTGCGATCTGTTTCGAATTGCGCCCCGACGTTCTCAGCTCTGCAACTTGCCGGACCTGCTCATCGCGCGCGCGAAGTTCCGAAGCCAGCTCCGCAGACAGTGGCAACGCGACGGCGGGATATTCCTTGAGCAACTGCTCGACGTTGGCGCGGTCGATGGCTGCCAGAAGGCTTGGGCTGCGCGCCGTGATACGAATGGGCCTTGGATTGCCGGTGAACAACATGGCATCGCCGTAGCGATCCCCCGGGCGCATTCTCACTTGCACCTCACCCGTAGGATCATCGACACTGGCGTTGACGCTACCCGATACGACGATGATCAGCCGCGCCTGCTCGGGTTGTGCCGCAAACTGCCGCGAGGTGTTCGCCGCGAGTTCAATGACTTCGAAGCGCCGCGCTATGCGACCGATTTCGTCCGGCCGAAGATGCGCGAAGAGGGACACGGCGCCTAACGCAACCTCGATTGATTGCACGTCATGGACGTTACCAGGCACCCCGATCCCGCCGCAAGACGGCTTCTCCCCACCCTAAATCCCCGGGCAGTTCGCGCCTATTGCGCTGGCCCGCGACGGGGCAACGAGGCGACAATCCATAGCACTGCCATGATTGAGGTGATGCGCTCCAGCGCGGGCAAGGCTCGCAAAGCGGGATGGTGCAGCACGGCCTCTCTGACGTAGAGCGAAAGGCAAAGCAGGACCCACAGCGCCAAAGAAGGGGTAAGCAGGCGCACTGCGCGTCGGCAGTGCGGCTCGGCTAGAACCCCGAACGTGAACAACAACAGCGCACAAAGGGCGGGCAATCCGCCCAGAGTCACCGCCACCGTGTGCAGCGCTGGGTATTGATTGCTGGGAAGCAACGGCACCGCGGCCACCAACGGCGTGCCGCCCACCCCCAGCCAGCGCACGACGGCCGAAAGGCGGTGGCGGCAGCACAGGAGTTCATTCGTCAGCGACCAATGGACGCAAAGCCCTAACACGAACAGCAACATGCCCGCTTTCGCCAACAGCGCCCCCGTGGGGTTTGGCTGGTGATTCAGCGCTGGATCGTGCAACAAATCGCACAAGAAGTTTTGCCAAAATGAATGACCCGATTGATGCCTGTCCCACCAAGTGCCACCGGGATAGCGCCCCATCGACAGTGCAATGGCGACCACGAATGCAGCCATACAAGCTAGCACCAACGCGCGACGTGGCCCAAAACGCCTCACCGCTGCAAAACTCCGCGTTGGCTCGAGGCAGACGCGGACGTCTTCTCGGAGACCCGGTGGGCCACGTAGGCATCGAGCAACGCGCGAGCAACCCGAGTCGCGTTGAGCGGATCGTGGCCAATTGCCGTCTCGTCAGACAAAACGAGCCCGACGTATCCGCGACCCATCAAATCATGGAGGTGGCAGATTTCCGATCGCGTTGCGTCACGGTGCTCGGTCAAGTGCTCGAATACCTGTCCGGCCATGACAAAAGGAACTCCAAAACAACCGGGATCGATCGCGGCGATGGCCTGCCCCAAATGGGTCAGCCCCAATTGCACGCCAAGATCGCCGCGGCAAATCCAAATTGCGTCGCACTGCCGAGCAATCGCCGCCATGTTCGCCAATGCATCCGCTTGCTCCACCTTGGCAATCACTTCGACCGAGCCAACATGTCGCTTCACCCACTCGCATTCGCGACCGTCCGCCACGAACGAGACGGCAAACGAGCGGCAGCCAGCGCCGTAGGCAACCCGAGCCAACGCAACGTCGCGCTCGCAAAGGTCATTGAGACGTATCGGGTGCTCTGCCCGATTGAAGCCCTTACGCTGTCGCAATTGCCCACCGCGCACCAGGCGGACTTCTATGCGCGAGGCTTCTACGCTTTCGACAACACCCGTCAAACGGCCGTCATCGATGCCGACCGCTTCACCGGGTTTCAGCGCCACGTACGCCTCCGGGTGCGGCAGCGCCAGCGCACCGTCGCTCGCCGTGGGCTCGAAGCGCAAGAGCTGATTCTCCGAGACGACGCGAGACTCAAAGTCGCCGAGGCGCATCTTCGCGCCTTGCAAGTCTACGATGATCGGCACGTGCGGCGCCCTCTTGTGTGTAGCTTCGATGGCGTCGCGCAGGCCCGCACTCGTCAGGTGCGACGCATTGAGTCGAAAATGCGTAGCGCCCGCTTCGGCAAGCGCCGCTTGCTGGCCCCAAGAACTGGGTCCAAGCGTTGCGATGAGCCTTGGCACGCTCTGTGCGTCGGCTGGGCCAACATTGACATTTTGGGGCATGACGGCACGGCAAAGATAGCAGCTTCGCTACTTAGTTCGCGGTGAACGATGCGTATTCGCCAGGATTGTCCAGGGAGAGACCTGCTCGCACCGCCGCCGGGCTGCGGGACCCGGCGGCCAACAGTTGTGTAGGCTATGCTGCGCTTATGACTCGGCCGATTCTTGTCCCAAAGTCAGGCTTCGCCTACCACGCGCTCGATCCGCGCCAAGCCCGCGGACGCCTTTCACTTGCCCTATTGGCGATGCTCATTGGGGCGTTGTCCGTGGCGCGCGAGTTCGGCTGGGTGCTCCGGGCGCTCTCGGCGTTCGACGCTGGCGTGTTGACGTTGTTGTGCATCGAGGTAGTCGTCATCCTTAGCTCTCCGGTAGAGCAGATGCGGCGGCGCGCGGCGGCCGCCGACCCGGGGCGCACGTTCATTTGGATTATCGTGCTTCTCGCAAGCGCGTCGGGTCTATTCGCCGCCGCCTACGTGCTGCGGCGCGCGCAGACGCTCGCGCCCGAGAGCCCTGCCGTCGCGTACATCTTGAGCTTGACGGCGGTGATTGGCGCTTGGTTTCTAACGAATGCTTCGTTTACGTTGCGCTACGCGCACCTGTACCCTTACCGGCGCACGGCGACCTTCGACGTCCAGAACAACAACCTGCTCACGCTGTATGGCCCCGTCAGCGGGACTGCGGGGCTGAATCAAGTGGCGCTGGCACCTTGGTCTTGGGCACCTCCAACAACTACAGCGGCGTCACGGCCGTGAATGCCGGTGCGTTGGTGGCCGCCAGCACGGCGTCACTGCCGGGTTACCCGAGTTAGCGCGCCAAACACGGTCAGTGTCGCTGCAGGAGGCATCCTCGGGGTGGAGTTGGGCGACGGTTCGAGCGGTTGGAGCAGCAGCCAGATCACCACCCTGCTCAGCGCCGTCACCTGGGCCAACTCGGCGGCCTTCGGCATCGATACCAGCGGCGGCAGTGCCAGTTGGGGAACACCCCTCCCGCTGCCATCGGGGGTGGGGTTTGCGAAACTGGGCAACGGCACGCTGACCCTCACTGCCGCCAACACCTACACGGGCGGCACGACGATCGTGGCGAGGACCTTGCAGGCCACAACCGGGCACGCTGCCCGGTTACCAGACGGCCGGCAAGCTCACGGTCAACGCGGGCGGCACGCTGGCCCTCAGCCTGGGCGGCGGCGGTTGGGCCGACGCCAACGTCGGCAACCTCAACACCAGCGGCTTCCAGACCGGCTCGCAGCTTGGACTGGACACGACGGCCGGCAACATCACGGTTTCCTCCGTCATTGCCGGAAACCAAGGCGTGACGAAACTGGGCGGCAACACGCTGATCCTGGCCGGCCCCAACGCCTATACCGGCAATACGCTGATTAACCAAGGCACGCTGCAGTTGGGCAATAACCTGGCCATCAGAACAGCGCCTTGGACACCACAGCACGGGCACGTTGGCCTTTTCGTCCAGCGTCACCGCGCCCACCTTCGGCGGACTGACCGGGGCCAACAACCTGACCCTGCCCTCCAGCGTCACGTCCTCACGCTGAACCCCGGCAGCGGCGTCACCCAGAGCTATTCCAGCGCTTGGGCAACGTCGGCGGGAGCCTGGCCGTCACCATGATCGGCGCCGGCACGCAAGTCCTCTCCGGCGGCGTGTCCACCACCGGCAATCTGGTCGTGAACGGCCCCGGCACGCTGACGATTGCCAACACGGTTACCTTCGGCGGGCTCGACGGCCACAACAATCCCTTGGGCATCGTGCAAGTCCACCAAGGCACGCTCAACCTCACGGGTGGAGCGATCACCAACACCAACGAATCGACGTGGGCGATGCGAACGGGCAGACGGGCACGCTCAACATGTCCAGCGGCACGGTGAACGTGCTCCTGGGAGGCAACACCTACAACGGCAATTATTGGGCTCCGGGCGTGTACGTGGGTTCCCAAGGCGGCACGGGCAACCTGACCATGACTGGCAACTCCGTCCTCAACATAACGCAAATGCCCCTCTATATCGGCATCCAGGACAATAGCTACAATTCGGGTGTCGGCTCGGTGACGGTCGGGGGCAATTCCATCTTGAGCGGCGAGTGCGACGATCGACATCGGGGACGGCAGCAGCGGCACGCTGACGATTCAAGACCATGCTTTGGTGCAAGTCGGTGTTGTGCGTTATATCTCGGCGGTGACTGGAATTGGGGATTGAGAACGCGCCCGGCAACGGTACTTTGCGGCTCAACGGCGGTACGCTGGCCACATCGAATATCCAGCACCCGGAGGGACGGCCAACATTTACTTCAACGGCGGCACGCTACGGGCCACGGCGGCTGGCGGCTTGCTCTGGTACGGCGGGATTAACGCCTACGCCCAAAGCGGTGGCGCCGTGATCGACAGCAACGGCTACTTCATCTGGAACAACGATCCGCTGCTGCACGATCCCACTCCCAGCAGCCCGGCGGACGGCGGCCTGACCAAGCTCGGCAGCGGCGAGTTGGACCTGACCACCGGCATCTACACCTACACCGGCCCGACGCTGGTCAGCGCCGGCGTGCTTTCCGTCGCCAGCACGGCGCAACTGCCGGGTTGGAACAACGCGCCCAACACGGTGAGCGTCGCTCCAGGCGCCGTCCTCGCTGTGCAGGTGGGCGCCTTGCGGTTGGAACGCCAGCCAGATCGGCACCCTGTTCGACCAGCGCCAGTTGGGCCGCCGGCGCGGCATTCGGCATCGATACGCCCTTTGGCAATGCCACTTATACCGGCAACCTCAGCCTGCCCAGCGGGCTTCCGTTCGACAAGCTGGGGTCCTACACTCCTGACCATGACCGGCGCCAACACCTGGCCTGGCGGCCTTTTCGTCACGCCGGCGCGCTTTCCGTCGCCACCACGGCCACGCTGCCCTTACTACCGGCAGCTTTCCGTCGCCACCACGCGCACTGCCCGGTTACAACACGCCAGGCTCGGTCAACGTCGCGCCGGCGCCACCCTCGCCGTGACATTGGGCGACGGCGTGTCCAGCGGTTGGAGCAACACCGAGATCGGCAACCTGCTGACCAGCGGCAGTTGGGCCGCCGGCGCGTGCTTCGGCATCGATACGAGCAACGCCAGCGCCATTTACACGGGAAACGTCGCCGGGGCGATGGGCCTGACCAAGCTGGGGGGCAACCTCCTGACCATGACCGGCAACAACAGTTATACGGGTCCCACGGCGATCAGCGGCGGCACGCTGCAATTCAGCAGCGCCGCGAACCAGACCCTCAGCGGCAACGTGAGCGGCGGCGGGGCGTTGGTCACGACCGGCCCCGGCACGCTGACCCTCAGCGGCAGCAACTCCTATAGTGGGGGTACGACAATCCCCGCCGCGGCCAAGGTAATTCTTCGCACGCGCCCACGACAATCCAATCCAACCAGACGATCAAGCAGTCCGTCCTGGGCAGCGGCCCGGTGACCCTCTCCGGCGGCACTCTCGCGCTGCCCACCAACGCCGGCCCCGTTCCCGGCTTGGCGGCCATGAAGGTCGATCCGTACTTCACTCCCGCGTATCGCAGCAACGTCAACGGTTTGCACCGATAATCCGAATTTCGCCTTCAGCCCCAATATGCCCTCGGGGACTTATCCGGTCATGGGCAATAGCTCGAATTGGTGGCCGGCCAGCAACAACGACAATCCTCCCATCGCCAATAATTACGCTACCCAGGCTAACAGTGCAGATTGGTACAACTACACCAGTTACGTCTACAGCGGCAAGATCAACATCCCGGCGGTCTCGAACCACTCCGGCGCGGACTACATCTCCTTCCTCCAGGTGGTAGACGGCAACGAGGCCCTGTACATCGACGGGCACCAGGTCTTCGACAACGGCAATGCGGGCCAAGCGGCCTATACGACCCTCTCTCAAGCGAATACGAGTTGGCTCTCACCCGGTCCGCACAGTTTCTATCTCGTCATGTACCACGGCACCAGCTCTTCTGCGGGTAGATTTGACTATTATGGCGAGGGTTTCGGGTGGGACTTGAATGGCGACTACACCACAAGCGGCACACTCCCGACTAATCCCGCTAATGGATCGTTACTTCCGCGACGACCCTTCCGGCGAGGGCGGCCTGCAATTCCCCGGCGATCAGCCCCCCGACGCCCTGGATTTCGCCTACTTCGCATTCACCATCGGAATGTGCTTTCAAGTGTCCGACGTCGTGATCACCAGCAACCTCATCCGGCGCGCGGTGCTCATGCATTCGTTGCTCTCGTTTGCCTACAACACGATCATACTCGGCATGGCACTGAACTTGTTTTTCGGAATGTTGGGATGATTTTCTCCCACCCTAAATCCCGCCCGCTGGGCGGGACTCCAACCCCCGATAATTTGATTGGCCAGAAGCGAGTCCAATCGAAGTTGCAACACCGAAGGGTAAACGCGACTTAAATGAAGATCTTGGCAAGTCTTGTTGTGCGGGTTGCCGGGGCCCCGACCCCGACAACGCAGCTCTGCAACGTGTCTTCCAAAATGCGGGGGGATAGCTAGTCGCAGTACTTCGCGTTGTCTATTCGAGCTCGATCGAGAAGAGTGGCGTCGCGGTCGACCCACCAACCCTTGGCGAACTTGGCGCTCCTGGCGGCTTGGCGGTTTCTCTAGACCTTTGTTGATGCTTGAATACGAGGGGATCGACCAGGGCTGAGACGTTGCACAGCACCTCGTCGGGTTACGCGTAGAATTCAGGAATCATGCGGGTTGATTCAATGACGCTCCGCGGGTCGAAGTCGCTCAACCGTTGCAGCTTGCGCTTCAGACGCGACGCCGGCGTCGCTCCAGATTGAACCAAGCGAATCAGCGGTATCAAGAAGCGTGACTCGTCATGCCCCTGCTGGTCACAGCGAGCCCTGCGGCGCAGGCCTTGTTCCGCAATCATCAGGACGTCTTCAGCCCATTGCCGCAGGTGGGTTCCGACAAGCGTTGCCTGGAGCCCTAGGCGGACCATGTCCGGCCGCGCTGCCGTCATTTGTTCGTACGTCAGCGAATGCGTGAGCCGCTCCGCCTGTTCGAGCGCGAGATCGTCGTAGCCGATCCCAGCCCACATCGCAGGGACGGCCAACAGCGTGTCCATCGGCTGCGCGTCGCAACTGCGAACCTCGATGGTTTTCTTCAGGCGCACCTCGGGGAACAACGTGTTTAGGTGTAGAACCCAGTCATCGAACGTGGCGCGGTGTCCGTCGTACCCGTCCTGCATGAAACTGCGAAATGTCTGACCTGTGTTTGCGATCACCTGATTGCCGCGCTTGAAAAGGAACATGCCCGCGTCCAGGGCCCACTGGACATAGGTTTCGTAGCGCGGATTCTGCGACTTCCAGAGCGCTTCGACAAGGCCGGAGCGGCTCGGGTCCATGCGCAACCACACGTCGCCTCGAAGACTCTGCCACGGGGTCAATTGCGACTCCGAAAGCGGCGAGTGCGCCGTCATCGCATGAACAATCGGCGCGAGCCGCAAGAAGATCTTGGTCTTGGTGAGAGCGTCGCGCTCGTCTTCGTAGTCCAAATTGACTTGCACGGTTGCGGTGCGTTGCATCATGTCGAGCGCGCCGTTGCCGTGAAGCGGCAGGTAGTCTCGCATGATGCCGTAGCGGGATTTGGGCACCCAGGGTAGCTCATCGCGGCGCGCAAAAGGATGAAAGCCAATCGACAGCCAGTTGATGCCGAGCGGAATGCTCACCAATTCAAGCTCGCGTATGTGGTGCTCCGTTTCAGCGCGCGTCGCATGAACATCTGGTAACGGTGCGCCACTCAGTTCAAGCTGACCTCCAGGTTCAAGAGTGATGGATGCCAAACCGCGCTTGAGCGCAATCAGAGGGCCACCCGCGGTTTCCGACTCTGGCGCCCAACCGAATCGAGCGGCAAGCTTGGACATCACAGTGAAGACACTGATTGGGCCGGTATACGGCAGCGCTCCGGGAGGGGCGCCTACCACTCCGAACTTCTCGGTTTCAGTGCCGATTTGCCAATTGCCGCGAGGCTGCTGTGATTGCTCGAAGATGCTGACTAAGTCCGCCATGCTGCGCACGAGTCGAGATGACGAGCCGGTCATCGACGGAATCTGCATCTGAGGTTCCATGGGACACTTGTGTCTAGAACCCCGCCTATCGATCCACCAGTCCGGTCACAGCCCGGGCGGCGAACGATCTAGCTCCGTATCCGAGCGAGTCATAGGCAGCGAAGGGTGCACGATTCCGAGCGCCCGAGCTAGGGCAGCCGTGTGCGCCACTGTAGTACCGGCCCCTCCGCCGATGACGCGCGCGCCGTGCAGATCGAGGTCCAAAGCCCTCTCTGCCCAGCTCAGTGGCAATGACTGCTCATCAGGAAAACCGCGGACGCTGTCTGCACTCGCGGCCAACAGCACGCCCGCGAACAGCCCTTCGGCGGTAATGGACGCATTGGCACAGTCCAACAACTCAAGACCCAGATCAATGGAAGTCACTTCGAAAATTACCGCGGATGCGCCCGCTTCATGCAACCCCTCGATGAGCGGTCCCACCGGTCCGAGGCTGGTCACGTCGCCAGAAGCGTTGCATTCCACAACCGCCCAGGTTGGCAGATCGGTGCTTGCGGCAGCGACCACAGCCGCCATCAAGCCCAGACGCGAACCTTGGCCACGAGCGATGATCAGCTCGCAACCCGCGGCGGCCAGCCGCTCGGCGTGCTCAGCCAGTTCCCCGTGCAAGCGATCTGCGGCAACGGGCGACACCATGTCGCTGCCCAACAGCCCCGCAATCGCTACGGGCTTCAAGCATTCGGATGCCGCGTTCAGGGCGAGTTCTACGGCGAGGCCCGTTAACATGGCGGCGCGGTGCTGCATCCCGACTTCGGCGAGGGCGCGCGGCGTCGTATCAGCCGTTAGCGCACACAGGACGTCCACTCGGCATGCGGCCTCCGCGCGATGGAGCCCGAGGACATCCTCCGGACCGCGACGCAGCAGTAGTCCGAGTGAACCCGGAGCGTCCAATGAAACCCCCTGGACGCGAAAGCTGGCGCCAACATCCGCACCTACAACTAAGGGACGACCCTGGATCAACCGGTGGCGGAGTTGTTCGTAGCTCATCTTGATTGGGGCGCGTCCCAGACCTGCCTACGGCCAATTGGACGTTTTCGTGAAGCCGTTATGGCGAGAATCGTCGGGATGATTGCACCAAAACTGTAGAAGCGTCTAGAGGGTGTCCTTCCGACCTTCCTCACTTCCTGTGCAATCATCCGAGTTCATCGGACAAGCCCGTATTAGTTACTAGGGACAGCCCCCAGTGAATCCCAACCCCGCGATAAAACAGAATGGCAGTCAAAACCATACCGATTGCGACAACCGCGGCAATGACAAAGTTCGCCGGTACACGACGCGCCAGGCTTGCCCCAAGGTACCCTCCGCTAATCGATCCAATTGCCATCACGCCAGCAGCCGGAAGGTGAGCGGCGACGACCTCAGCGGCGCCTTGCTGCCGCCACTATCCTCACCATTTTCTTTGGCATTCGCAAGCCTTGGAAAGCCTTAGTAAATTGCCGCGTACAGGCTCCGGGCCCAACGTCATGTGGCCGGCCAATTCGTCAAAACAGCCTTGCTCTGCCTTTCGCGGGGATGGATTGGCGGCGCGCAAAAGCGTGGCCGGCTCGATTGGGCGCGCCGTGGCTGGGACCTGCCTGCCGTCGCCTTGCGCCGGATCAATTGCAAACCCCGTAATCCAGCTTGACCGCAACACCGCATAGCTGACCAAATAGGGCCCGCACCTTCCGGGAGCCAAACATTATGGTCGATTTGGGCATAACAAGCGTACTCGTTGCAGACGATGAACCTAGCACGCGCGCGATGGTTGCAAGTCATCTGCGTTCCATTGGATACAAAGTCGTCGAAGCCGTAGATGGAGACGAAGCGTTCTCGCTCGCGCTCGAGCATCTACCTGATCTTGTCGTACTCGACGTGATGATGCCAGGCATGAGCGGCTGGGAGGTGTGTCGACGCATTCGCGAAACGGTATCGCTGGCGCACACGGGCGTCGTCATGTTGACGGGCATCGGTGAGTCGCTCAATGAAATCACATCGCCGCTTTACGGGGCAGACGCTTACTTGGACAAACCATTCGAGTTTTCCGTACTCGATCGCACCATTGCCGAAACGATGGAGGCGCGGCGCGGTCACATCGGAAGACCTGACGGAGCCGATGTCGAAATCGTTCAGACGATGGGCTCAAGCGATGAGTCGGGTGAGACCGCGTCCGCGAAACCGAAGCGCACACGCAAGCGCGCTGCGTCGAATGCAGAGGGTGACAGCGCCGCGTCAAAGCCGCAGAAGAAGCGTTCATCGCGACGGGGTGCCAATGAAACGAATTCGCAGAGTGATGGCGTAGCGTCCGAAGGCAACGCCTTGGAAGTGTCGCCAAAACCAGAGAAGAAGAAAGCTCGCAAAGCCGCCAAGGCAGTCGAGTCGGCCGACGCTGCGCCCAAGGCCAAGCCCCTCGCCAAGGCCAAGGCAGCGGCCGAAGACGCGGCACCGAAAGCCCCTGCGACCAAGAAGAAGGCTGGCAAGAAGGCCAAGGCGAAGGCCCCCCCCAAGAAGGCCGCAAAGGCCAAGAAGGGCGGCAAGGCTGCTGCGCCGAAGGCAAAGAAAGCTGCACCCAAGGCAAAGAAGGTTAGCAAGTCTAAGGCAAGCGCTACGCGCAAAGGCGCTGGCGTCAAGCGTGCTGCCAAACGGAAGAAGGCTGCCGCCAAGCCAACCGTCGCCAAGGCCAAACCAACTGCGTCAAGAGCCAAGCCAGCCATCGCCAAGGCCAAGCCAACTGCTTCAAAAGCCAAGCCAGGCGTCGCCAAGGCCAAGCCCGCTGCCGCCAAGAAAGTCGCGAAGCCGGGCAAGCCCGCCAAGGCGAAGAAGAAGGCCAAGCGTAAGTAGACTAATTCCGCGACAATGCCGAAATTGGCGGCAACGCACGCTTTAGCATGGCGTCGCGGCGGCCCAGAAATCCCGGACGTCTTGCAGGTTCGTGGTTCTTTGCGCGGGCGGCAGACTTGCCAGCAAACGTTGCCCGTAACCGCGGCGATGCACGCGTTCGTCAAGCAAGGCGACGATGCCCTTGTCGCGGCTGGAGCGTATCAGACGTCCAAACCCCTGCTTTAGGGCGATGGCCGCAGCAGGCAGCGCATAGTCATTGAAGGGGTTTTGACCTTGAGCCTCCAGAGCGAGCGAGCGGGCGCGCACAAGCGGGTCACTGGGCACCAAAAACGGAATCTTCTCCAGCACCACGAGGCGCAGCGCAGAACCTGCCACGTCAACGCCTTCCCAGAAACTGGACGTGGCAACCAGCACCGCATTGCCGGCCCGACGAAATTGCGCCAAGAGCTCGGGCTTGGGGAGTGAGCCCTGTAGCAACACTGGCAGCTCGGTATGATGGCTCAGATGCTTGTAGAGTTCGTGCATCGAACGCAACGATGTCGTCAAGACGAAGGCACCCCCGTCCGTAATCGAGATAAGCGTCTTGATGCGGTCCGCCGCCACGTCGATGAACGACTGGCTATTGGGTTCGGGAAGGTCGCGAGGCACATACAAGAGCGCATGCCTCTTGTAGTCGAAGGGAGATGCTAGAAGCAACTGTTCGACAGGAACCACCCCATCGACAAGCCCCAGCCGCTGCCGAACGTAGTCAAACTGCTTTGAATCCGACACCTCGTTGAACCGGGGAACTGCCGTAAGCGTTGCGCTCGTGAGGACCACACTGGGGACCGCTTCGAATACTTTGACGCGTAGCATGTCTGCCAAATCAATGGGGGACGAAGTCAGTGACGTCCCTCGCTCGGTTCGCTCCGTCCAAACGACGCGCCCCTGAGCCGTCTCCATCAACTCGCGTAGCCGTCCTCGACATTCATCAATGCGGCGCATTCCGATATCAAACGCGTCTTTGAGATTGAAGGCGCCCGTTGGCGGTACGCCGCCGCGTTGCGTGCGCGCGACGGCAACTGCTGCCAAGGCGCCCAGGGCTTCCAGGATCGAATCCAGGTGCAGCCACGCCTGTTTCGCTTGAGCCTGTAGACCTTCGATGTTGACCTCTCGACGCCCTTCTCCGTCTTTGCTAGAGCGCGATGCCACGTCGAAGTATGCATTCATGGCCTGGTTGAGTTGTAGAGAGAGATTCAAAGCGGCCTGCTTGTCCTCGCCAAAGCCCAACCGTTCATGCAGTTCGAATGCTCGCGTAAGCTCGCGCGTTATTCGAGTCAACGCCTGCGACGAGATCTTGGTGCCGAAGAATTCCGTTGCAATGTCCTCCAATTGGTGAGCTTCGTCGAAAATGACAACGTCGTAGTTGGGCAGGACTCGACCCGGATGTGGACCGCGCAGCGCCAAGTCCGCGAAGAACAGATGGTGGTTGACGACGACGAGTTGCGCCTGGTCCGCTTGCCGTCGCATTTGCGTGACGAAGCAACGGTCGAAGTAGGTGCAGCCAGCGCCGATCCGCGTGTCGCTCGAAGCCGTAACGTCAGCCCATTGGGGGTCGTCTTCGCTCAGAGTCGTCAGGTGACTGATGTCCCCCGAGCGGCTGCGGTCGCAGAACTCGCGGATAATTCTTAGGCTCTTTGGAATTCGCGGCTTCGCTAGGTGGCTTGCATAGTGTTCCGCGAAGCGGCGACGGCAGATATAGTTCGATAGCCCCTTCATCGTCGCTACTCGTGGTTCGAATCCCAACGCCTCGGTAATCCAGGGCAAGTCGTCATTGACGATCTGCGCCTGCAGCGCCCGTGTGGCGGTCGATACGATGACCTTCTTGCCACTCAATAACGCGGGCAGCAGGTAAGCGAGCGTTTTGCCGGTGCCGGTGCCAGCTTCGCACAACAACACTCGTTCTTCCTCAATCGCCCGCTCAACGGCCGTCGCCATTTCTATCTGGGTCGTGCGCGGCTCGTAGTGCGCAAAGCGCGAGGTGAACGGGCCGCCCAGGCCAAGGATGTCAGCACATCGGCTCATGCCGACGTAAGCATAGTTGACTCACGTGTCGCGATCGGGAGGATCGAGTGGAGGGATCGTGCCCTGCACGTCTAGAAATTGCAGGCCGGCGATCTGCCCACCCGCTTCGTCCCGTATCCACGCGACCCGTACCGGACGCGGATTGTTCGCGTCGTCGCCCAGAATCACCGTGTATTCGGCGTTCAGCTCGATCGAATCTTCAACCACGATGCGCACCCCGCCGCGACTCAGATTCAACGTCCAGCCGATGAATTCCTGGTCGCCGCGTCGCATACAAACCCGATCGGAGGCTGGTCTGCGCGAACCGCCGCTTCGGCGCCTAGCGGGGGCCTTGGGCTCGGTATCGGGGTCTGAGGAGTCGGGTGGACGTCCAGGCACGCTAGTTCGCTTTACCAGAACGCCGTGCTTTGGGGAAATAGACGGGGCAAAACATTCGTCGCCCCGCTCCATTTTCCCGATGCGCTTGACGCGACCCGTGTGAGGATGACACAGTGTGAATCGGCCAGGTGATTGGCGTTCGTCGATTCTGGCCACCTGGCTGGACTAGACTATGGAAGCCGTGCTGACTCCACTCGAGCTGAAGAAAATGCTCATCGAGCAAGGGTTCGAGGTGTACCGCACAATTGGAAATCGCGTCTTGTTGGCCGAACGCGTGCGCGACAACTTGATCATGGACAGCAATGTGTCAGCGATTGCGGCTGAATCCCTAATGGCTCGTTTGACCGTTCGCGCTCAACTTGCCGATTTTCACGGAGATAGCGAGTCGCAACTCTTCACGCGCGCCGCCGACGTTGCAAAACCGGCAATCGAACGGGGCTATAGCCAGGTTGACCGCACGGTTGTGCCCATCGTCGACCCGAGCGATCGCACGCGAACGCTGGACACTTGGTATGAAATTAGCGTGGCGCGGCCGGTCTCGACAATGCTGGAGCTAGTTCAGGAACTTCGTTTCCTGCTCAAGCTACCGAAGGTGGCTGTCGATGTCCGCGGCGCAACCGGCTGAGCCGCCGACATGGTTCGGGCCAGCTCGTTGTAGCCCTCCTTGTACCTCCGTGTTATCTGCGGGACCCGCTGAGTCTTGCGACGCCGGTTAACGAAACACTGAAAGGTCGGGCCAAATTTCGGCATTGTTCTGGAGCCCTAGGAGTGCGCAGCCATGATGATGAACCTATTTCGCAGCGGTGGCCTCGGACAATGGATTGTGGCCGGCGTCGCGTCACTCGTCATCGTAGTGTTCGTGGTCGAATTTCGCGCAGCGCGCGGCCCCGCGCACGCCAAATTGTCCGGTGATTGCGCCGTGAAAATGCCGGGCGTGTGCGTGTCGTCCAAAGACTTCTTTGCTTCGTACGGCCTCATCGTGCCGCCTGGCGTATCGTCAAAACAAATCAAGGCGATGAAATTGCCCGAGCAGATCCTCGAAGGGATCGTTGAGCGCGAGCTGCTCGTCGCCGAAGCCGAGCGCGAGGGCATTGGCATCGGCTCGGACGACCTCGAAAGCCAATTGATGCAGGGTCGTGCGTACGTATCGCTTCCCGCGTCGATCGCTTCCATGTTGGGGGCCCAACTTGGCCTGTGCCCGCCGGTAAGTCGCGTCTATGGCTGTTCACCCACGGCCCCGATACTGCGATTGATGTCGGTGCGTCGCTCGCAAGACAACCACTTCGATACAAAGAAATACGAGCGCGAGGTGCGCGTACGCACCAATCGCGGGCCGAGGCAATTCCGCGAACTGCAAGAACGCGAGTTGATCGCAGCTCGCATGCGCGAGCTGGTACGTTCGAGCGTCAGGGTTTCGCGCGAGGAGGCATTCGCGCAGTATCAGCGACAAGCTTCCAAAGCCACGATTCGCTATGTGACGGTGGATCGCGACTGGTACAGCAAGAACGTCGCCGATCATTCGGACAAGGCCCTACAGGCTTGGGCAGACAAGAACAAGGAAGCCATTGACGAAGCCTGGAAGACAGAGCAAGAGCACGTCGTCGCTGGATGCCCCTTAGTCAGCGAAATTGCGCTGCCTTTCGAGTCGGAAATCAGCGATCGAGCCAAGGTCGAATTGCGCAACAAGATCGACGACGCCTACGCGCGAATCACCAAGGGCAAAGAAGACTTCGAAAAAGTCGCGCGGCAAGTGAGCCAAAGCGAAAGCGCGGTGTGGGGTGGGCGCGTCGGCTGTTTGACAGAAGTCACGAATCCATCGGCGAAAGAGCTGCTCGAAGCCGTTGCAGGGCTCAAACCGCATCAAGTATCGCCCGTAGTCGAGACAACGCACGGGTTTTACATTCTGCGTTTCGAGGGACCTTTGGCACCGTCCGACATCGAGCGCGAAGGTCGCCTGAGCATCGCGCGGCGCAAAGGGTCACGGGCGCTCGTGGACGAAGGCGCGCTTAGCCTCGCAGAGAACCTGATCAAGATGGCTAAATCCGGCGTGGATCTAGACGCAGCGCTTTCGCAGCAAATGGCCAAACTGCCAACAGGTGCAGCCCGCGCCACCCGCGACAAGGCAGAATCCGACGACACGCACACTGGCGCCACACCCAAGGTCGTCACGTCGCCAGCCTTCACATTGGAGGGCTCGCCTGGGGGCGATTTCTCACCGTTCTCCGGGATTGGCCCGCGGGTGTTCGCGCTTGACAGGCCGGGCTCCGTCTTGGACGCGCCCGTGATGACGCTCAAGGGGCCGGCGGTGGTCGTGCTCGTGTCCAAGGAACCTGCGCGACGCGAGGATTTCGAAAAGCAGGCGGACGAGCTTACCCGCCAATTACAGGAACAAAAAGGGCAAGCCGCGCTAGAGGACTCTGTGGCGCGCCTGCGTCGCGCGCTTTCAGGCAAGATTGAGGTTGCGGCCGAGTATAAGAACCTAAAGATTCGCGGCAGTGAGGACTAAGCCCCCAACCATCGCGAGCGATCGCGAAATTAACGTCGAAACGACGACGCTCGACTCAGGTCTCGACGTCGTCTGTGTGCACCTGCCGCACGCGCATCGGACGGTCTTCGAGCTGTTCACGCGTGTCGGGTCACGCTTTGATCCGAAAGGCCTCGGTGGCATCAGCCATTTCCTAGAGCACATGCTGTATCGAGGCACCCAAAGCCAGCCCACGCCGCACGCGCTGGCGCACGCCTTTGAGCGCCTCGGGGGGACGCTGGAGGCCGCGACGTTCGTCGATCATGGCCTCTTGTCGTTGGACCTGCCAACCGAGAATGTGCTCGAGGCGCTACCGCTGTTCTGCGAAGTCTTCCGCCATCCGATATTGCATGGCATCGACGTTGAACGCGCGATTGTACGCGAGGAGATTCTCGAGTCGCTCGACGACGACGGAAAGCTGATCGACGCCGACGAACTTGGAAGGCTATTGTGTTTCGGCGAACACAGACTCGGCCAACCAATTGCGGGCACGCTTGCGGAGCTCGAGCAGTTCGACGTGGCGGCGTTGCGCACGCACCACCAGGAGCGCTACACGACGCGAGCCTCGGTGTTTTGCATGGCGGGGCCGCTGCAAAGTGACGCCGTCGTGCCAGCGCTCGAGCGAGGATTCAGCGGCCACGCCAGCGGCAAACGGCCGGACATTGTCGCGCCGGAGCGCCAGGATGAGCCACGGTTCAGGTTCGTGCCTCATGTTTCCAGCCAGACCGAGCTGAGGCTCGTTCTTCGGTCGCCCGGGCAACACGATGCAGCAGAACCCGCCATGGAGCTCTTACTGCGCATTCTCGACGACGGTATGAGTACGCGACTCTACCAACGCATCTGCAATACGCTCGGGCTCTGCTATGATGTCAACGCCTATTACGAGACATGGCAAGACTGCGGCGTGGTGGAGCTAGCAGCCGACTGCGCACACGAGCGTGCCCCAGCGCTGCTCGGCGAGTTGCTTGAACTGCTATTACGATTGCGCGATGACGGCCCCAGCGTTGAAGAACTTACGATGGCACGCAACCGTCACCAATGGCAATTATTGCAAATGGTGGACGACCCGGCGGAAGTGGCAAGCTTTTACGGCTTTGCACGGCTTGCAGGCCTCGCGCCGACGGTTCAGGCCCGCTTGGACGAAGTCAACACCGTCTCATTGCAAGCCGTCAAGGACGCGGCGCAGCGCATTCTCGTGCGCGAGGGTCTGAGTGTCGTCGCGGTCGGGCAACTTCCCAAACGCTCGCAAGCTCAACTTGAACGTGCCGTCATGGCATTTAGATAAGCAATGAAGATTCACTGTCCGCGTGTCAGCGGCCCGCGTCGGCGTCTAGCGTCGTGATTAGCGTTTGCGCTTCTTGTCGGCGATAGGCCCCGTAAGCGCCAGCCACGAAGGGCGCTAGCGCGCGGCGAGCTTCCTGCATGCGCCCCAACTTCAACAGGCAGAGCGCCTGGTTGTAGCGGGCCTCGACGGCGAGATGGCCCGAAGGCGCATGCGCGAGGTAGTCATTCCAAGCAGCAAGAGCAGCGGCGGGATCCTTTTTCACGAAATGCGCTTCATGCGCCAGCCGATAGCGCTGAAATTCCGCTTCGGTCATTGGAGAGTCCGGCGCGCGTGGCTTCTCATTGGACGGTGCCGACCGAGGGGCAACGGGACCAGCCGCCTGCTCCGAGGGCTCGGGCGCAAGCGAGAGCGGCGATGCCTCGGGCAAGGGCGAACGGGGTGCCGGCGCAGACTCGCTTTGAACGTCACGCGAGGCTGGCACGTGTGCGATTCTGGTCGGCTGACGTGGCCGGGGTGTGATTCCCGTAAGCTGCACGACCCAACGCTGCATGGGGGCTGGCAGGTGACCGCCCGTCGCAGCCATGGCCACGGATCCCACCGCCAAGGCGGCAAGCGGCACGGCGACAAGCGAGCGCCGTAGTCGCGTTCGCTGCCGCTGCCGCACGTTGGCCAGCACTCTGGCGCGTGTGAAGCGCGACGCCTCGGACCGGCCGTCGCCCAGTTCGCGCAGTGCCTGCGTGGCTTCGAACAACGGGTCTTTCATCGGACGACTCCTATTTGTTCGAGACGCTGACGCAGCTTGCGACGGGCGTGAAACAGCCGCGTTCGAATGGTGGCTTCAGGGACGTTCACGATGGCGGCCGCCTCGGGCGAGGGCCGCTCCTCGACGTCGCAGAGCACGAAGGCAACGCGTTGCTCGAGCGGCAGTTCGTCGAGAGCTGACGAAAGCAAGACCGCCAATTGCCTTCTCTGCAATTGGCGTTCAGGATCCTCCACTCCGGTTTCCGGTTGTTCCGCGTAGCGCTGCATGGCTGCGCGGCGCCGCGTCGCACCGCGCAAATGATGCCGGGCATGGTTGACAGCGATGCTGACGAGGAATGTCTTGAATGAAGACTCGCCGCGGAAGTTACGAATCGCCGACGGCAACGTAACGAACACGTCGTGGACGAGATCCTCCGCCGCTTGCGCATCGCCGACTAGCCGCCGCGCAAACGCCCTGACCGTTTCCGCGTATTGATCATAGGCCTCGGCAACTGCCTGAACTTCGCCTTCGCGAAGCCGACCCGGTAAATCGAGCGGCGACGCCGGCACCCGCTCTTGTGACACGCCCATGACCGACAAGTCGAACTCGGCGAATGTCATAGCAGAAGTCATGGGGACACGGGCTTGGTTGCAGTAGCGGCCTCGGGCCACCGATACGAAACGGTGAGGGTTCGAACGGCAAGCGGGGCCGCCATGATGAATGGGTGCCCCGGCAGGTAAAGGGTGTTCAAGGGCTGCCGCGCGGACCGCGGTTTTATTCAAATTAAAAGAGCGTTAGGCCGGCAAACCAGCGGGGTAGCGGCCTCAGCTGCTCGTTTGCGTCAGAGCGCAGTGCGAGTGCCGGACCGGCAAAAATCCCAATAATCTTCGGCGCTATCTCCCACTCGACCGCCACGCGAACATCGTTTTCATGGCCGCGTCCAACGGGATTGGTCCGAGCCTTGTCGATGACGAAGCCCACGTCCAGCGAGGGTGCGAATGCGAAGCGCTTGTAAGGGAACCGCGCACCCAGACCGAGCAGAAATCGCTCGCGATCGTCGGCCCTGTCGTACCCTGACGACACTCCGAATGTCATCGGCGAGTAGTCATAGCGCACGCCGATGTTCTCGCCGTAGTTGCGCTCGGCCCAACCCAAAGCTTGAGTTCTGACATTGTGGGCGATATTCACGATGCCGATCGCAATCCCGTCCACACTCTCTGCAACGTTGACGAGCCCGAATTGAATGCCGTGCACGTCCTTTGCCACGTTGACGGCTGAAAGCTGGATGCCAGTGACATCCTTGGCCAGATTCGCTGCAAACGACACTTGAAGGCCGTTCAGCGATCCCTGTTGACGCGTGAAGAAAAACGCGCCTTGCGCGCCCGTGACATCGCCCTCGTTCCACGCGAACACCCCGCCAAACTGCGCGCCCAGCACATTGCCCGTCGAGTAGGCAGCTAGCCCTGCGCCTTGCGCGCCGGTGATGGCACCCTTACGGTAGCTTACAAGCCCCGCGTAGTCGAGGCCGCGCAGGTCGCGCTCGGCGGTGACTACGCCAAAACTCCAAGCTAGCCCCTGCGTGCGTCCAACTCGCGTCCAACCGAGCGAGGTTGCCGCGCCTTGGACTTCCGTGTCCACGCGATGGTGCAACAAATCGAATCCAAAGCCGCGAATCGCACCGACTCGGCCGTAACCAAGTCCCAAGTGCAACGCGAACCGCGAAGTCTCCGAATCACGATGCAGCTCCAAAACGTCGTGCCACAATGCCAGATTGAACCCATGGAACGCGAGCGCCTGCGCCGAACCACCGGTGCCGCCGGCACCCGCCTGAGCAGGCGGCGGTTGCGCCGCACCCTTGTCGCCGCTAGCGTTGTTGTTCGTACTATTTTTGTTTGCGGCGTTCCCCACGGTTAAGTCTGCCGGCACTTTCTCCTCGGGCTTGTTGTCAGGCGTCGCGCCTACCTTGGGCTCGCCCGTCGTCGCTGATATGCCCTGCTCCGCCTGCTTCTCGCGCTCATGGGCCGCCAGCCATTCCGCAGCCTCGTTGCGCGCCATGTTGCCGACTAGCCAAGCAATCAGCTGGACCCTGTGCTCGGGCGTTTGCGGAAGCGCCACAACGCGACGCAGCGGAGCCATGCGCTCGGGCGTGACGAACGTAACAGCAACCTGCCCGGGCGACGCAGCTTTGATCACGATTTCACCGGAGTGGTTGACCTCTCTATCAACCACAACCGGGCAGTCGAGTTCCTTGCCAATCGCGGCGCGCAGGGCATCGGCATCCACGATTTGAGGACCGAGCGACACCTCGACAAGAACCGGCGTCGTGTCGCCCTTCGCCATGGCGCAGAACACGGACATTGCAGCCAACACTGCAAACTGCCAGAACCGGTGCCCTTGCGTCATTGCTATCTGGGTGCCCCAATTGCCTACGAACGTTCTTTTTGCTCTATCCCTAGGCGCGCGTCTAGAACTGCTGGACATTTGTCAGCCACTGAACTAACCTTTTAGGCCAAAGGGTCGGCAAGTGGCGGTATCCAGGCCAGAAGCAGTACTGATCGTGGACGATGATGATCTGTACGTGCGTGCACTTACTAGACAGCTGCGCAGTCTGGGCTTCCCTTTCGTGTATCGGGCTGCATCGGCAGAGCAGGCCGTGGCAATGCTCGACCGCGTGCACCCAACATTGGTCCTGACGGACATGGTCATGGAGCACCAGCGCGCCGGGCGCGACGTCGTTGCGCGAGCCAAGCAACTGGGCGCATCTGTGGCTGTCGTGTCCGGTCTGCCTGGGCTGCACGCTGAGGAGCTTGGTGTTCCATTACAGCGCAAGTCGGACCTAAACGACAACGCGCTTCGTGACCTAATCATCGATTTGATCGACGCTGCACAACAACGTTCACGCGCGTCGGTGCGCCCAAGCGAACGCGTGGCCTAGTCTTACTATCGAAGACTTCGGAGTGGCCGCCCGCAAAGCCTGGTCGCCCCGGCCAGGATCTGCGGGCGCCGTGGCACGAAAGCTTGCGGCAGTAGTGCTAGACGAGTGCTCTCGATTTCTTCCAGCCGGGTCCCAACGTTATCGTGAGCAACACGCCCGCGAGCATGACGAGACTCAGCGCATACGGATAGCGAGAATCAACACGGTACAGCGCAGTACCGATGAGGGGCCCTGCCGTTCTGCCGAGCGCCTGTGTCGAGCTGTTGAGCCCCGCAACCTCGCCCTGCTCGCCGTCGCCGACGGACAACGAAAGCAGGGCAGAAAGCCCGGGCATCGCCAGACCATAGCCAAACCCTTGAACCGCCAGCGACACCGTGAGCCAGCCGAAGCTGTGGGCTGCAATCAAGCCTGCATACCCGAAGAGCCCAATCGACACGCCGCTGCGCACCAAGATTTGAGGAGACCAAGTTAGCCGCCTGACAACGAACCCCTGGGCCATAACGGCACACATTCCGTACACACCCAACGCCATGCCAACGGTGTGCGCGGTAGCCTTGGGGGTAAGCTTGAGTGTGTCCTGATACAAGAACGCAATGGTCTGCTCCATGGCGACGGACGCCAGCACAACCGCGAGCGCCACGGCCAATGTGGGCCAGGTACGCCGCACAACGCCCTGATGATGCGGTGCTTCTTCGATCGTTTGACGCGGCACCACCGGAAGTGCCGTCAGGATGAACAGTCCGTTGAGCAGCGCCACGCCAGTGGACACCCAGATAGGCGCCAGCAACCCAAAGCGAGACAAGACGGCGCCGATGACTGGACCAAATACAAGGCCCAGACCAAAGGCCGCGCCCACGAGCGCCATTCCCGAAGCGCGTTGGTGTCGTTCGGTCGTGTCCGCGATGTAGGCTTGTGCCGCAGGCAGCGTCGCCGACGAGAGCAGCCCTCCCATCACTCGTGCCGCAACCAACAAGCCGAACAAGACCGCGTGCGGCAGCTTGCCCGCCTGACCCAAGGACGCAATTGCGCCAAAGCTGCCAAAGCTGACGGCGAACCCAAAGACGCCGATCAAAAGGACCGGTTTTCGTCCAAGCCGCTCACTGAGTCTTCCAAAGTAGGGGCTGCCGATGAACTGCATCAGCGAATAGCTGGTTGACAACCAACCCACTTCGACCTCTGACAGGCCCAGGCTCCGGCTCAGCGGCGCGAGAATTGGAAAAAGAATCGAAAAACCGACGATGCTCGTGAACAGTGCGAGAAACAGTAAGCCTTTTGCCTGCTTGGCAGAGGGTGCCATGGGTCGGCGTCACTTTGGGGCCTCGAGGCTCCCCTGTCGAGCCCGTTGGCGACCCTAAGGCGCAGAACTCATCACACTTGGGTCAACTTTTCAGGATGCTGCGTTTCGGGCCGGGCCCCGAAACGCCACACGGTTCGAAAAGCCAGGATCGGCCTAGATGGACGCGCTTACCCGGGGGCCGCAGCCGTTGTAAATTACCCCGCATGCCACTCATCAATGTGTACTCTTCCGCTGCTACGCCTGCTGCCGACGTCGTTCGGCAGCTGCTGTCCAATCTCTCGAGCCTGTTGGCGCGCGAAATCGGAAAGCCCGAAAGTTACGTCATGACCAATCTCGTGCCGCGCACGGACATGACATTTGCCGGCACGTTCGAACCGGTCTGCTACGCCGAGGTAAAGAACATCGGCAAGTTCAAACCGGAGCAGACCGAGCGCATTAGCAGCAAGGTCAGTGACCTCTTGACCAAGTCGCTCGGCGTGCCGCGCTCGCGAATCTACATCGAGTTCTCGGATGCCACGGGCTACCTTTGGGGATTCGACGGGGGAACGTTCGGCTAGCGAGAGCTACTTCGACGTGAGCAGGTGCGCGGTCCCATCCGCCATCACGCCAAGGGCTACCGGTGTCTCTTCTTTGAACACGAGCAGCGCGCCTTCACTCGAGTAGATGGCCTGGGCCTCGCCTGCCTTTGGCCCACCGTGATCTTGGTCGTCGAACAGGACCTGCTCCTTCGCCTGTGCAAGCTGTAAGACGGGCGCGATGCGCATTCTGGCTTCGCCCAAGGCAGCGCGCCACACGAGCAGCACGCCGTCGCCCACGGGCCCTGCTGCCCACCACCAGCGGCTTTCCAGGTTCGGCACGTTGGACTCCGAAGTCTTGCAGCCCTCGGCACTGCAGTTCAACTGCGCTACCTGCGCGCTGCCTTCCATGTTCGTGACCCAAACCATCGAGGCCCCGGAACTTGTGCAAACCAGATCCGACTCAATCACTCGCTGGAACGGCAACTGCGCCTCATAAGCCTTGGACCACGAGCCTTTGCTGAAGAGGCTGATCGCGAATTGCGTCTTGTTGCCAGCAACATTGGGCTTTGCACCATGCTGACCCGAGTGCCCTGCCCAGGTCGCCAAAGCGACTAGCTCGCCATGACGGCACACGTGAAAGGCGCCGTTGAACGGCCCCGTCACCGCCGCCTGGTCGACGAGCTTCTTGCCTTTGACTGACTTGACAACGAGTGACGAAGCGCCTTGCGTGGTTTCGACCCAGGCCACGCGATCGCCGAGGCTTAGCGGTGCGACGCTCGGTTCCTTGACGGGCAACTCAATCGCTTTGCCCGCTTTGCCTTTTACAAGCACATACAAGGCGAAACCCTTGTCGCCTTCGCCCCGTTCAACGGCCAGCCCCTCGTGCAACACGTTGCCGGCTGTGCCGCGCGCTTCGCTGGGCTCGCCGCTACGCATGTTGAATGCGGCAAGGCCGTCTTCAGTGAGCCCCGCCGCGTAGAAGTCCTTTTCGTCGTCCACCAATTGGATACTTTGAGGCGGAAGCGGGGGAACCTTGTCTGGAGCGCTGAAGCATTCGACCGAACCGAGCCCCGCCTTGAATTCACAACCGACGGGGCGCATGCGCGCACCGGGCGTCTTGATGAGCAGCTGCACGCGACCGTCCGCTGTTTGGCGCGGACCGACGACTTGACCCGACGGCTTGAGCAATGCGTGCCAATCCGCACCGGTCATTAGGGGAGCCTGTGCGACTTCGGGTTTTGGAACGGATGCCGCCGGCTCCAGCTTGAGTTCGGAGTTCTTGGCGCCATCCCACAATTCGCTGACCAAGGTGACGACGGTTTCGCTATTGAGCACACAACTTGGCTTGTCAGACCCGCATCCGAGTTTGCCCTGCAGGCTGCGTTTGAATGCCGCGGGGTTGCCTGAACTGTCAAGCGCCGCATACAGTTGGTTGGCGTACGTCGCGCAACGCCCTGGCCAGGCATCGGGCTTGTCGGCTTTGCCCGTATTGCTCAGTTGAATCGCGCGAAGCTGCTTGACGCGCTCCGGTGTTGGGCTCTGAGCCGCGTTGCCCACGACGCAGTAGGCCAATGCGCTCCACGCTTTGGACGCCTGATTGTCCGAGCACCCGAAAACCCCCAATGCTAACACGAATAAGACCACGCCAGACCCGTAACACCCGTTTCCCACCGCATTCGTCTTTGCCATGGCGCGAACGTAACGCAAAGTTCGAACGACGACTACCCTTACTGCCGAACAGTTCAGAAAGCCCGCCTGTAAAGCCGTGTCGCGGCCAAAACACGGACCCCGGCCTAGCGCTTGAGCACGCGCTCTAGCCTCACCAACCAACCGTATGCCAGTTGCCAGTCTGTCGAGCGCGCGTCGATGCAGCGGCGACAATAGCGGCGCAGTGCGAGCAACAGCGGCGCAGAGGCCTTGAGCCAATCGTCCATCTCGGCGGCTCGGAACA
This sequence comes from uncultured delta proteobacterium, assembly GCA_963811985.1. Classification (GTDB taxonomy): domain Bacteria; phylum Myxococcota_A; class Polyangia; order Polyangiales; family Polyangiaceae; genus FEN-1139. Next base: position 161,825 of record CAWEUH010000031.1, on the reverse strand, counting down.
GCAGCCCGGCGCGCGTCAAAGTGCAGGTTCAAGTGGTCTCGGGGCCAATGGCCCGCTCGTTACGCTCCCCCGTCGCCACCAACACAATCCCGCAGATAATCAATAACCCACCGAACAACCCGAGTGGCTTCAGTTCTTCGCGAAGCAACCAAGCCGCCAAGAACGGCGTTGCAATCTGTTGGACACTCAAACCGAGCGTTCCGAGAGCCACGCTCACCTGCCCCAGTCCGCGATTGATGATGAGCCAAGCCAGCAACTGCACGACGAACCCCAAGCCGATGAGCCCGGCCCAGCCTAACGTGGTGTAGCCGGTCAAGGGTTCGCGCACGATAGCTTCGAGAATCGTGAATGAAGCAAGGCTACCAAAGCTCATCCAAAGTAGGGCTTGACGAGCAGAGAGATGCGTCCGACTTCGGGAGATTGTAATACTGAATGTCGCGTAGCAAAAGCTAGCCAAAATGGCCAGTAACTCCCCTCGCCCGGTGCCAACGCGTGCGCCGCGACCGAGGGCTAGTAAGAGTGCGCCAAGAACGCCCAAGAGTTGGCCAAGCCATCCACTGTAACGATAGCGCGTCCCATGAACCGCGACCGAAAACAAGGCGACCCACACGGGCGTAAGACCGCAGACGATAAACGTCGAGTTCGCAGCGCTCGTGTCCTTCATCGACAGGTGCCAGAGGTTCAAATCGCCCGCAAAGGCAACACCCGCAAGTGCAGCCCAACCAACGCCCGGCCCCCACTTAATTCCGCTTCTGGCAGACAACCAGATAATGCCAGGCAATGCGACGAGCATCCGGTAGAGGCCAATCGTGATAGGCGTGGCACCGCCTTGCAGGCCCCACCGAACGAAGACTCCCGCAAAGCCGAGCAGGCAAGCGCCGAAAACGACCAGCGACAACCCAATGTGCGAGGTTGATGAGGACTGTCGGCTTTCGGTCACGAAACGAGTGGTTAGTTCAAAGACTACGTTCGCGCCAGTGTCTGCGCAGCATCGCTCGTCAAACTCGAAATGCCAGCGGGGCTTCGCTCGCGATTCGAGCTGCTACCCCGCAGCCACGGGCTCGCCTTCGGCATCGAGGCGCACCTGGGCGGATAGCATTCCGCTTGATGTCGTGACGGCGCGCAAAGGCACGCAGATTCCAAGGGGCTCGAGGTTGCAGATTTGCCAAACTCGCCGAGTTGGCTATACTCCGATGGCTCGCTTGCTGAGGATCATGTTTCGGCTTTTGATTGTCACCGCGTTTGTCGCCGCTGGTTGTGACCACACGTCGTGTGAGCAGCAGCAGTCTGACGCGCAGAACGAATTTCGAGAGTTCGCGTTGGCGCATCGGAGTTGCGCCGTGGACTCTGACTGCGTCGGTGGCGCGGATCCACAGTGTGTTGGGGGCTGCCCTGACTATCCACTGAACCGCACGACAGCGAACGATGCTGGGGGCTATTTCAACCAGCTCTGCGCGCCTATGCTCGCGCAGGGTTGCCAGGTTGAGCACCCCCCTTGTGTCGGTTGCGCAGCCATATGCGACGTCGATGCTGGTGGCTGCGCGTGTAAATATTAGACGCCCCGGCACGGCCCCAGGTAGCCCCAGCCGAGGCCAAGGCCGAGGAGCGGGCGGCTTGCGGACTTCGCGCCGAAACATGTTTGGAACTTGCCCAACAGGATGAACCTTCGCATCACCCAATCCGCCAAGGAGGGTGGGTCAAGGAGCGGCGCATCAACTCAGCGTATGGACGATATCGGCAGCGATGGGTGGGCGGAAGTTTGCGGTGACAATGCGTTGCGTTCGTCTCGGCTTGGAGGGGTGCCAAGCCGAAACTCCGAAGAATCAAGTAAACATCCTCCGTTCCAGAAGAGCCACACCCATTAAAGATTGATGATCGAACCCTGTACTCAATTCGGGGATCCGCAGCGTTGTCGATAGCCGGGCAAAACACCGAAACTGCGGTTTAAGTAAATTTGCAAACAAGTTCGCTCACTTGGAGTAGAACAGTCCCAGTTTTCATTTGGATTATGCGCCAAGATAGGTTACACAATCCTGGGCTGCCGTTTTTTTTGTTTGTGAGGATTTTATATGAATATCGCCGGGCGTATGACTTGTGCCGTAACCCTGGTTTCGCTGATGGCCTGCTCCAGTTCCTCGGTCACCAATATCAATGCTTCGCCGGATGCGGGTAACAGTGTCGGAGGCAAGTCGGGCACGGGTGGTACCTCTGCCATTGGAGGTACTCGTGGCAGCAGCACAAATTCGTTCAACAGGTGGCACGGGCGGCACGTCTTCGAATACGCAGGCCGTGGGTGGCACCGAAGCGACAACCACTGGCGGCGGCAGCAACGGGGGTAACGCCGCTACAGGCGGGTCGGGGCAGCTGCAAGGTGGGACTAGTGCGTCAAACACCAACACCGGCGGAGCGGCAACCGGCGGGACTAAGACGGCTTCGGCAACCGGCGGGACCACGACGGCTTCGGCAACCAGCGGGACTACGACGGCTTCGGCGACCGGCGGAGCTGCCGGAGCGGCAACCGGCGGGACCACGACGGCTTCGGCAACCGGCGGGACCACGACGGCTTCGGCAACCGGCGGGACCACGACGGCTTCGGCAACCGGCGGGACCACGACGGCTTCGGCAACGGGTGGAAAGGCTTCGACAGGGGGTGCCACGACAGCTGTAGCAAGCGGCGGAGTCGCTGCAGGCGGCGCCGCAACAGGCGGTGTTGCACCAACGGGAGGGCAGGCGTCCACCGGCGGCACCACAGCAGTTGCAGCAACGGGGGGAGCGGCGACGGGTGGTGCGGCAACCGGCGGAACATCGGCCGTTACACGCTACACGCTGACTGTATCCTTTGCAGGCAGCGGTCCTGGAACCGTAGTTATTCAGCCAGGCAATACGACTTGCACGACTCCGACGCAGTGCACGGCGACATTCGACAGTGGCACGGCTGTCTCCTTGACGGCAAAGCCAATCAACGTAGGAGCCGCCGTTTCTTCGATCCTTTCGGGCTGGACGGGCGCTTGTGCCCCCAATGGACCCAACCGAGTCTGTTCGCTGACAATCAACGGCGCCACTTCGACGACGGCAAGGTTCGACACGCTGACGGCAAATCTAGCCTTTGTCACTTCAACTACGTTCCTCGGCAATCTCGGGGGAGCAGCTGCCTATCAGACTCAATGCAACACACTTGCAACGGCCGCAGGCATCAACAACGCTACGAATGATGCTTACATTGCTTGGATGGCCGCCAGTAACTATGCGCCGGCGACGCTGCTCGGCTCGACGCGTGGATGGGTACGCGCGGATCTCTTGCCATGGATCGACAACATGGCGACAGCGCTTTCCACCGGTGCTGTCTACTACCCTGTAGCCTACGACGAGAACGGTCAGCGAGTCATCGCCAATACGCTGTCGGGCATGGCCGGAAACGCCTCCCTCTACACAGGTTACAATTGCAACGATTGGACCGACTCGACCCTCAACACTTCGCACGGTAGCACCCATGCCGGCGGCAAGGGCTGGACGAGCAACAATGTGGGCATCTCGTCGTGCGGCATTGCCAGCCGCGTCATCTGTGTGATGAAGGGAGCCAATACGCCGGTCACAATGACCGCAGCCGCGGGCAAGAGAATATACCTGACCAAAACAGGCTGGGTCCCAAGCGGCGGCCTTGCCGGCGCCGACGCCAAATGCATGACAGACGCTCCATCGTCGGTAGCGGCGGCGAAAGCGGTCCTCGTTGCATCCACGCGCGCTCTCTCGGATGTTCTTGGTGCAACGACAGTCTACGTGCGACCCGACGGTGTCAAGGTCGGCACGGGTACCGAGATTATCGGAGCAATGAACAACGGTTATGCTGCAGCTACCATCGAGGCTGCAGTTACCCAGGACGGGGGCGGCAATTATGTCAACACCGCCACCGCGCAAGAGCTGTGGACGGGTCTCTCATACGTGGGGTCATCTGACAAGGATACCTGCCGAGACTGGACCTCGGCCGCCTCGACGGATTCCGGCACGGCCGGCGGTGTTGCAACTGGTTGGTCTTATGCCGGCAAGGACGGCAGCGCTGGTTGCAACAACAACTGGCTTGGTTCGGCCATCGTGTTCTTGCAGTGCGCGGAGCAATGAGTGGAATGAACCCCGTCAAATCAGCCAGCGAACGCCCGAGGGCCCCGTCCCAAACCACTGCATCTGGAAAACTTGACTGAAGATCGACGAGTTTTTCGGCAACCTGGGGGGCTTCAGGCACTCCCAGCGCTGATCTAGCGCTTGTTGAACACCCGCTCCAACTTCACCAACCAACCGTATGCTAGCTGCCAGTCTGTCGAGCGCGCGTCGATACAGCGGCGGCAATAGCGGCGCAGTGCGAGCAACAGCGGAGCTGAGGCCTTGAGCCAATCGTCCATCTCAGCGGCTCGGAACAGCAGCCCGGCGGATGCCACCGGCGCACAATCGAGCCAGCGCGCTGCCTTTTCCGGCAGCATGACTCGAAAACGATGCATCCTCGCGATGACCCGCTCCGGCGCGCGGTCCCAGATGATGGGCAAACTCGCCTCGTCACCCGGTTCGAGATCGACGAGCAGCCGTTCGAGGTGTTCCTCCGGCAAGCTGCGCACGACGTCCGGCAGCAGTGCGCCCGAACCCGGGTCACGTCGGTCGAGCCACGCCGCGAACACGTCCTGCGGCAATGCCGGTAAGACGGCGTCGATGGGCGAGAAACCTTCGAGCCAAGCAACCCCGAGCTCGAGCGGAATGTGCGGCACCAGGCGTTGCACGTGCCGTGCAACGAAGCCACGTGCCGTCACGCCAAGATCAGAATCGGCCATCGCTTGCCAAAAGCTTTCAGCCCAAGTTTCTTCGGAACATTGCCGTTGGTTCGCCAGAGCTTCGAACGCCAAAAAGAGCAGGTCGTCGCTGATCAACCGCTCGAGCGTGCCGGGCTCGAGCACGCCATGCATCACTTCGTCGAGCGCGATGCCGGGAATGTGCAACGCGTGCGGCTGCGAGTCGGCGCTCTTGACCGCGCCGAGCGCCTGGCGCAGCCGCTCGAGCATCGCGAATGTACCGCAGACCCATTTTTGCAGCGGCCGCGGCAATGTCTGCAGTTGCGCGAGCAGATCGTCAAACAATTGACGCAGTGCCTCGGGCGGTTCGCGTTGTTGCCAGGGCACGAGCCGCGGGTCATAGCTGCGGCGCTTGCCTGCCAGGTTCTCGCCGAGCGCGAGCATGCACAGCCACCAGAGTGTGTTCGGGTCGATGCCGCGAATGGGGCTAGTCGGCGTGAGCCGCGGGCGCGGTGATTCGTCCGGGCGCTGTAGAGCCAATGCACAGGCTTCGTCGAGCAGCGGCTCGACCAAAGCCGGGGACAATTCGTGACCGTTGAGCAGACTCAGTCCAAGGGCAATCGCTGTCGCGTCAAGCGCGACCACCGAACTTGGGCTCTCTTCGTCCAAGTCCTCGAGCACAGCTCCGATCAGAGATTCTGGCTTGTTTTCTGCTCGTTCGAGCAATTGCGGCCACACCGAAGCCGTCGCGTCGCTTTGATACAGCGCGTCGCCCCAGACAGCGCTCGAAGCCTGCATCAACGACGCCTTGGCGTTGGCAAGCGCCAGACGTGCCAGAAAATGTGGCCTCAATACGAACGACGTCTCGTCAATTGGCCTGAGCAGGCCGGCATCACGCAACAGGCCCATCCACCGGTGCGCCCCCGGCGGAAAGCGCGCTGCGGCGCGTTCGACATCGCGCACGCGAATCGCCTTGGACGCGGTTGCAAGGTGCACCCGCATCCAATCCACGTCGGGCCCGAGTCGCTCCTCGTTCGGCAGCAATTCGACCCAACCCTCGAGCGTGCGCGGCATCAGCCAATCTTGCCCAGCGACAAGCAGTGAGCGCTCCGCCATCGCCACCAGCAACTCGGGCGCTTTGCGACTCAGCCCCGAACTGCGCGCATCGCGACGCTCGGCGAGCGGAGCTAGCGCGCGCTTGACCACGAGCGAAAGGATTTGTTTTTTGTCGCGGCGGCGCGTGGCTTCGAGTCCAATCGATGTGACCACGCCGCACCAACCGATCACGTCACCGAGCGTCTCGATCAGCCCGTCTGCCAGAGGCCCCTCGCGAAGCCAGGCCGCGACTGCCTCCGCGTCGAAATGAGCCTGTGCGCTCAGCCGCTGCGCGACCCAAACCACAATCGAGTCCAAACTGACTTCGATTGCCGGGCACTCGACGACGCGCCAGCCCGCCGCCTTCCACAGGTCCAGATTGGACGCATGCTCGTCAATGGCTAGACAGACGGGACGGCTAGGGGTCCAATCGGGCAACGGACCCTCTTGCACGTCGAACCCTGCGTCGATGAACAGCGGTGGCCCGAACGTCGGCAATTGGACCCAAGAATTGTTCTCGTGGACCGCACGAACTTCAGCGCGTCCGCGAATGTCCAACCATTGTTTGGCTATTGTTCGACCTGCGCCAGGCAGCGTAACCCAAAGCAACCGGTCCCAACTTGACGGCACAGTTAAATCGGGCGGCAACCCCGGCGGCAACGGTTCCTCGGAGAATTCGAGACTGCGTGCGCCTGGCAAACCCTCCAAGCGCATTCTCGCCGATGCCTGCTGTTCGCGTTCTGGACGCTGCAGCGGCGCACGCAGCTCGCTGACTGGGCATTGGAGCAGCTCAGATAGGACTTGCTGCACAATGGGTCGCTCTGAGAGCCAATCCAGCTCCGTTCCTCGATCGAACCGGCTCAGCATGGCCGCGAGCGACCGAGGCTGCGCTTTGGACTGAGCGGGCCAAGCGTGATGGGACAATGCAGCCCGCGCCAAAGCACCAAAGCTTCGAACTTCGGCATCGAGCATTAAATCGCGCAACCAACCCATGGCGTCAATTTGCAACATTATTGCACGTTGCATGCAAGTTGCAAAAAGATGCAGTAATAATCAACGATTTCAGGAATTCATACCAGATCCTGAATGCCGCGAATTCTTGTCTTCCCATATTGGCAAAGCGACTAGATGCGCTCGCCAGGCTTCAGAATGGCCCTAAATTGCCCTCCGTGCAACACAAATAATGGCGAATTGGGCAGGGCCAGTTGACCCGCCGCCACGGCTAGTGGGTGCTGCTGATTCGAGATCTCCAGACGAGCCGCGCGCCCGTAGCTCAGAGTCACGCGCCATTGGGTCTCGATGCGGGTTCTAATTATCTGACCGTCTATTTGGGAGTAAGTGACCAGACGTCGCACCGTGGCCTTTGGGCCCCATCCAAGCGGCAAGAAGAGTCGTAGAACTTCGTAGCCTGCGTCTTTGACAAATACCCTACAATGGTGCGACGAACGCTCTACGCTGATTTCACACAGGCTCTTTGGGTAGCCGAAGGCTGCGATCCCGCCGCGGCACGCCAGGTCACTGGTGACCGGTAATGCCAGGAGCCAAGCTCCAGTTGACGGGCTGGTTGACAGCAGATCGAATGCATTGAGCAGACCCAGACGGCGATGGGTGCTCACGACTATCCCGAGGGCCAATTCTCGATACGGGCCCAGAGAAGTATCGAAGTAGTCGAAACTGCAGACGATTGCCAACGCCCTGCGTCCTGGAAGCTCGACGGGGTGGAGCTCCGCGGGGGGCACGGCCGCGCGAGCCCTTTGTAGCGATATTGAGTAGACAGCGGCGGCAACGTGCCCATCACGATAAATGGCGGGCAACAGGGAACCGAGTTCACTGCCGGCCGGCGGATGGCCGTCGTTCAAGATGGCAGGCGTTATCGTTGTCACGGTAATTACGAGTTTCTTTTGGCACAAGCGTGGGATGTTGGTAAGGCCCCGGCCGTGATCAGCACCAAGTACCGCCTGCCTTGGCGTATTGGCAATAGCCCGACTCTGAGCCTATGCCTGACCGACGGTTGCGGTTTCGGCTGCTGCAGCAGCGAATGTAGGCCTCGACCTCTGGACGCGCTAAAGCGCGAACTTGGCTACGTTGAGCGGTGGCCTCGCGCGGACTCGATTGCACTCGTGGGCGGCGAGCCGTCACGACATCCAGACCTAAACGAGTTGGTCAAAGCGGCACGCGCCGTGCGGGACAAAGTGGTCCTTTGCACCAACGGCTACGATTTGGGCCCCGAACGCCTCAACGAACTACGCGACCTCGGTCTTTGGGGTGTCAACTTTCGCATCAATCGCAACCAAGCAAGGCCGGGCTGGCGCGACCGCAACGAAGACCAGCTCGAAGGACTAAGAAACCACTACGCGGAAATGATTGCGCGGGTCGGAGGGCTCTCGTGCGGGTTTGAAATGGACGTTCCAGAAGGTGATTTCCGCCGCCTGGCAGATACGTTGGCCTGGGCGGAACGCAACGTCGATCGGGTGCAGCGGGTCGTCTTGCACCTGATAGACGACGGACCCCAAGACACCCATGGCGTCAGACCCGGCGACATGGCGGACAATTGGGCAGCATCGGGCGAAGTAACGGGAATCGACCCGGCGCTGGTCGCGGGTTCGGTGGCGTGGCGCGTCGGCAGGCGCGGCAGCGACATTCTGGCTGCCAGCCCGAGACTTCTGCGACTTCTGTGCGAGGCGTACGAGTCGCGGTTCCGACGCCATTTCGCCTACCTGAATCCACAATCGTTTCGCTCGCAGCTCAGCTGCTGGATTGGAGCCCTGTCGGATATGTCGCTGCGGCCCCTGGCCAAGGAGATACTCGCTAGTCTCATGCACCCCACCAAAGCGATGTCGCCCAGGCTTGCGTCGCAGTTCCTATTCACACTCGAGCCAGACGTGCAATTGCCGCAAGCGCCCTGCGTCGGCGCCGGCTGGGATTCATTGGCGATGCCTGTGTCGGCGGTTGTGCTTAGCGCTGCTAGTGCGGGTGAGAGCTGACGGCAGTTTCGTCTTATTATCCGTCGGAGGCGACCTCAGGAACCTGCGGAAACGGGTGCCCCGCTCTGCCAATCTTCGAACCAGTGCCTGAAGCAATACCCGCGTTGGGAGCCAAGGCCGAGCTTAGCACCGCACTCGAGCTTGGCAGAGCAACCGTCGAGCACTGGCAGCGCATCCCGCTGCTACCCTGGACTTGATGCTCCGCTCTGACGCAAAGCCGCCAGCGCGCGCCGCAGCGCAGAGAATTTGCGACGAGTACGTCGTCAAGTGAGTGGCTCACGGCATCACAATCCCTGTGAACGCTGAGTTTACCAGGTACGCCGGACTTGAGCCCATCAGAGTGGCGTGTTCAATTCAATCACGGCAGCTGCACTATGGCTATTCGCAGGTTCCTACGACGTGCACGCTGTTGGCCAACTGACCATACTGGATCTGTGCCCAACAGCGCACGCCACCGGTCTGCATGAGCGCACAGGTGTAAGAGTTGCCAGCCGCAATAGCCTGCACGCCAGTCAGTACATCACTCGTCGGCGGCGTCGAACGGCCCGTCGTGGTGCCGTCGCCCAGCTGACCGCTCCCGTTGTTTCCCCAACAGCGCACGCCACCGGTCTGCATGAGCGCACAGGTGTGAGAGGAGCCAGCCGCAATGGCCTGCACGCCCGTGAGCGCATCGCTCGTCGGCGGCGCCAGGGTGCACGGACCATCGTCGACCACCGTGACAATGCAAAGGTCCGCGGGCGCGTCGCCCAGCTGACCATACGTGTTGCTTCCCCAGCAACGTACGCCCCCCGTGTCCATCAGCGCGCACGTGTCATCTCCACCAGCCGCAATTGCCTGCGCGCCCGTGAGCACATCGCTGGTAGGTGGCGTCGAGCGGCTTGTCGTGGTGCCGTCGCCCAGCTGACCATACGTGTTGCTTCCCCAGCAACGCACACCCCCTGTCTCCATCAGCGCGCATGTGTGATGGGAGCCAGCAGCAACGGCCGCTGCGCTCGTGAGCACATCGCTGGTAGGTGGCGTCGAGCGGCTTGTCGTGGTGCCGTCGCCCAGCTGACCATACGTGTTGCTTTCCCAGCAACGTACGCCCGCCGCGTCCATTAGCGCGCACGTGTGGTCTCCACCAGCTGCAATTGCCTGCACGCTCGTGATCGCGTCGCTCGCCGGCGGCGTCAGGCGAGCGGCCCCGCCGTCGCCGCCCAGCTGGCCGTAGTAGTTGTCTCCCCAACAGCGCACCCCACCAGTCTGCATGATCGCACAGGTGTGAAGAAGATTGCCCGCCGCAGTCGCAACGGCCTGTACGCCGGTTATAGCCTCTTTCCATGGAACGTACCGCATGTTAGAGGAGGGCAATGGCCTATTCCCTCGATCTACGGCAAAAAGTCTTGGCAGCACTTGAGACGGAATCTTCGTCGGAAGTTGTTGCTGAACGGTTCGGAATTAGCGGAAGTTTCGTGCGAAAACTGCGAGTCAGAGTGAAACAGACCGGAGATCCGGTTGCCGAAATCACCACCTGGCAAGCCGAGAATTGTCAACTCCGAGGGAGAGGACATTCTGCGAACCCTTGTGAAGGAAAGGCCTGATGCGACCTTGGACAAGTTGGTTCGACTGTTTCCACGCCGCGGTGGTCGCAAGGTGAGCGACACGACGATTTGGCGCACCCTGTACCGGATGGGCATGTCGCTAAAAAAAAGACCCTCTACGCGTCAGAACGCGACCGACCCGATATTATCGAAGCACGAATAGCCTTCCGCAAAGCACAAAAAGCATGGGATCCAGCCAGGTTGGTCTTTGTAGACGAGAGTGGTGTGAATCTGTCCATGACCCGAAGCATGGCGTGGGCTCCCGTTGGCGAACGAGCCGTTCAACAACGTTCCCGGCGATCGCTGGTCAAACTACAGCGTTATTGCTGCCCTTGGAATTGACGGAATCGTGGCCCCTATGGTTGTTCCCGGCGCCATAGATGGCCAAGCTATGCTCATGTGGGTTGAGCAAAGTCTCGCCCCGGCACTGAACCCCGGTGACATAGTGATTTGGGACAATCTGAGCGTTCATACCGACATCCGGCTCAGGAACGCAATCGAACAGCGGGGCGCTTCCCTTGTGTTTCTGCCGGCGTACTCGCCCGATCTGAATCCGATCGAACAAGCCTGGTCCAAGGCCAAAAGTATTCTCCGAGAGCTGGGGCCACGATGCTGGGCCAAACTACTGACCGCCCTTGGTAAAGCATTGTTGGCCATCACAACCAAGGATGCCCTCAGTTGGTTCAGGCACGCCGGCTATGCAGTTCGCTGATCCGTTTCAATGAAAAGCGCTCTAGTACGTCGCTGGTCGGCGGCGTCGAACTGCTCGTCGTGGTGCCGTCGCCTACTTCGCCATATATGTTGTATCCCCAACAGCGCACCCCTCCCGTCTGCATGAGCGCACAGGTATCGGCCCCAGCGGCAATCGCCTGCACGCCCGTGAGCACGTCACTGGTAGGTGGCCTCGTGGCGTCGTCGCCCGGCTGGCCCGAGTAGCCTCCCCAACAGCGCACGCCACCTGTCTGCATGAGCGCACAGGTGTGATCGCTGCCAGCAGCAATGGCCTGTACGCCGGTGAGCACGTCGCTGGTCGGCGGCATCTGGTGGTCGGTCGTAGTGCCATCGCCCAGCTGGCCAGAGTCGTTGTATCCCCAACAGCGGACGCCACCGGTCTGCATCAGCGCGCAAGTGTGAGCGTAGCTAGCCGTAATGGCCTGTACGCCGGTGAGCACATCGCTCGTTGGCGGCATCGAGCGGCTTGTCGTGGTGCCGTCGCCCAGCTGGCCATTGCCGTTGTATCCCCAACAGCGCACGCCGCCGGTCTGCATCAGCGCGCAAGTGTGATCGCTGCCGGCAGCAATGGCCTGCACGCCCGTGAGTACGTCGCTGGTGGGCGGCACCGCGTGGTCGGTCGTCGTGCCGTCGCCCAGCTGGCCATAGTAGTTGTATCCCCAACAACGTACACCGCCATTCGACATGAGCGCACAGGTGTGATCGAATCCGGCTGCGAGCGAGATGACCTGCAATGCGTCAGAGGTGCTGCAAAGAAGGATTTCGCCCGTGCCGCCTGCGCCCTGCACGCCGCCCGCAGCTTGAGTGGTGCCCCCCGCGCCTAGCGCGGCGCCGCCCGTGGCGACGCCAGTGCTAATGCTGCCGCCGATGCTGGTGATGAATCCGCCGGTTGCGTTGCTCGTGCCTCCCGTGTTGAACGAGCCGCCCAGGCTGGTGACCGGTCCACTGGTGCTGCCGCCACCGCCGTCATTGCCCGCCGAACGGACGCTGCCAGAACACCCGCCGAGTACCAGAGCCGCCCAACACACTACCCAAGACTTGCCGTTCATCATTACCTCCCCTAAGCGGTTTCGTAAGCTTTTTCGGGCATCCGCCCACCGAACCTGCGAGGCCGGGCCATTTGGGAGTCTAACTGCACCGAGCACGCCTGTCCACAGACGCTGCGTTTGGATCTATACTTCGGCTAGAGTAGCGTCCTTGGGTCAGCCTGTCACGCCCACGAGACTGACGTGGGCCCGCACAAGGCGGTGACGTCGGATAACCTGGAGCGTGACCCTCACGTCAAGCCTTGATCACATTTTGCATTGCTTCGCGATAGACACCCCGGGAGTTGACAATCAGCGCCGCATTCGCAGCAACCATGGCGTAGTCAACTGACGAATGGTCGGTGGCTATGAGAACGGCATCCACAGAACGTACCAACTCAGGTGTGAGCGGTACGGACCTGAGTGCCGGAAAGGTTGGCCATGATCGGACTGGGGGAGCCTCTGGTACGTGAGGATCATGGTATTGAACGGTGGCGCCACGTGCCAGGAGCAGAGTTATCAATTCGAATGACGGACTTTCGCGCGTGTCGTCGATGTCCTTCTTGTAAGCCAGCCCGAGTACGAGAATGCGGCTGCCTTTCATGGACTTCTCGCGTTCGTTGAGGCCGGATTGAAGCTTCTCTATGACGTAGTGCGGCATTGACACATTGACTTCGCCAGCCAATTCAATGAACCGGGTTGACAGCCCGTATTCGCGAGCTTTCCAAGTCAAGTAGAACGGGTCGAGCGGAATGCAATGGCCTCCGAGGCCCGGACCGGGACTGAACTTCATGAATCCAAACGGTTTGGTCGCCGCCGCATCCAGGACTTCCCATATGTCGACACCCATTCGATCATAGACCACTTTCAGCTCATTCACGAGCGCGATGTTTACACTACGGAATATGTTTTCTGTTAGCTTGGTAGCTTCAGCGACCTTCGCGGACCGAACCGCGACGACACGGTCGAGCGCTAGCGCGTACAACGCCGACGCCACATCGGTGGCATCCTGATTCGTGCCGCCAACCACTTTTGGAATTGACGCAGTGTTGAATCGCGAGTTGCCGGGATCTTCGCGCTCCGGCGAAAAAGCGAGCAGAAAGTCCTCTTCGCAGCGAAGCCCCCCCTCTTCCAGGATGCCGCGTAGCAATTCATCGGTCGTGCCGGGGTACGTCGTCGATTCGAGTATTACCAGTTGACCCGGCCGCAGCCGATCTCGGATTGCCTGGGCGGTCTGCACTATGTAGCGCATGTCCGGCTCGCGCTGGCGGGTGAGCGGAGTTGGAACGGCAATGATTAATGCGTCAGGTTCAGATAGCCGCCCAAAATCGGACGTCACGTGGAACAGGCCTGAACTGTTCGCATTACGAACCCTATCCACGACCATGTGCATAATGTAGCTCTTGCCGGCGACGAGCATATCCACCTTCTTGGGATCTACGTCGAAGCCGGTCACATGAATCTTGGCACGCTCGACAAACGTCAGAGCTAGGGGTAAGCCTACGTATCCAAGCCCGATGACACCAACATGGACCTTTCTATCTTCTATGCGCCTGATGAACTCTTGCTTGTGCTGATTCACGGTTCGTCCCTTGTGCCCAGCCCCGAAAAGGGGGGACAACCGTATAGCGCATACTCGGGGTGACTGGCATCTTGACAAGTGCCGCTCGGGTACTCGCTCGGTGTGTTACGCGCCGACGTGCACCGGCCAGTGCGCCGCTAGCATTGAGTTGCAACTGGCCAATTCCCGGGCAAATGGGAGGTTGACTCCGCAGGCTGCCTCACCGTTTGCGCAATGCTTGACCATTAATTGTTGGGCTGCTCTGGAAGAATTTCTCCTGAGGGCGGGGGCGACGTAGCCTCAACGCGCGGTGCCATGGTCCAGAGTCAAGCATGGGTGCGTCAGAACTACCCCCTTTGCGCCAACGCCGGTGTCAAATAATCGCGAAGCCGGGAGGCAAGCATCGGTACCACCAACGTGAGCGCCACGGCAGCGCCCAGGCACATTTCAGCCTTGTCCCAGGGGTTCAAGGGTTTGGGCGCAATGATGGGGTGAATGAGCGGGGAAAACTCTGGAACATAGAAGCATATCGATTCCCAGTAGAAGTTGTTCATCATGCAGGGTTCGATTTCGACTTCCTTGATGACAGTTCCGTTGACTCCCACCCACGCGCTCCACACGACCGCGGCGACTGTCAAAATGGAAACCAGGACAGGCGTACGCTCCCGACTAGTAATGTGCCGCGCGAGCGCGAAGCTCGCAGGCAAGCATGCAACGAGCAAGAACCGCTGCCCCCAGAACCAAGCACCGAACCAACACCACCATTTCGAATAGACCAGCAGCATGCCCAAAAAGAAAACCATGCTCAATTCACCGAACCTGCTCATGACCGGGTGTCGGTTGCCAGGCGTCTTCACGTAATGCAGCAATAGCCCGGGCGCGTAGAAAACTATGCCTCTGCCGAATGAGAACAAGAGCGAAACAAGCCCTAGTAGCAGCGGATAGGTAAAACCTGCCATTTGCCCCGAGTACGGCATGAACGAACGAAGGGTCTCAGCATTCTCATAGCCACTTCGGAAGGGTGAACCCCGCCTCCACCAAAACTCCAATAGGATGAGCGCGGGGCTGAGAAACACGGGCCATGCCGCCTGAAACCAACGGCGCGTACGCCAAGCCCATAGTCCGTTGCACAGTGCGAGAGCGGGCAGAGCGGCTGGTGTGTTTACCACGGCAATGCACAGGGCGGTCCCCGCGATAATGGGCCGATCGACAGCCAAGGCTGCGATACCTAGAAGTGCACCGCAAGCTGTCAATACCTCGCCATAGTAGCTCTGAACATGGTTGCCAAACATGGAGCACGCAACCAAGATCAGAATGGTTCGACGCAAAACGGCTGCGGGCATATACCGGCGAAGCAACCTGTACGACAAAAGGAGTGTTGAGTGGAACAACAAGACGTTGAAATAGGACGCAAAGTCGCTGCCTCGACCGAACAACTTGCCCAACAAGTAGAGGGGCGCAGATAGAAACGAGTGAATCAGCGAACAGGGCTGCGGCGAAACCACGCCCTTGTCTATTAGCAGGACTAGGTTTTCGAAACGAATAGCCCCGTCGCCCCAGATTTCATGCGGTCCAATCAGGAGTTGGTAGGCAGCTGCGGCGATGGTTAGAGTCCACTCCAATGCCGCCAGCCATCGCGAATCTGCTCTCCATTCGTAAGCATCGGTTGGTGAAAATCGTAAGCGCACGGCCGCAAGCTACTTCACTTTGGCGTATTCCACCAGGGCCTTTCGAGGTCTGATGCCAGTCCGACTAGTGAGGCGGAAACATCGCGGCAAGCTCTATTTTTTGAAAAACGCGATTGTCTGGTCGACGACGTAGCGGATCTCATCGTGCGAAAGCTCCGGGAAAATAGGCAGCGCGAGGGTTTCCCGGGCCGCCGTTTCCGCCACGGGCAACATCCCGGAATGGTAATTAAGACTAGCGAAACAGTCTTGAAGGTGCAGGGGAACCGGGTAGTAGATCTCGGTTCCGATCTTCCGTTCTCGCAAAAACGCCTGAAGCTTATCCCGTGTGCCTTCGCCCGGAATTCGCACGACGAACTGGTTGTAGATGTGCCGCGGTTGGCAGCTGACAGGTGAGAGGATTCTTGCGTCTTTGGCCGGCATGCTGGTTCTACAGGCAGAACCGCAACCATTGGTGCACGAATTGGGCGCGGCGATCCCGGATTGCTCCAAAAGCTCGGTGTAGAGCGCGGCATTCTTCTGACGCTTGGCCGTGTAACTGTCCAACCGTTTCAACTTGACCCGAATCAGTGCCGCCTGCAGGGCATCAATACGGAAATTGCCGCCCACAACATGGTGGTGGTATTTGGGCTTGCTCCCGTGCGAGCGCAGTATCCGCGCCTTGTCCGCCAAAGCGTCGTCGTTGGTGGTCAGCAGACCCGCGTCTCCCAATGCGCCCAGGTTCTTGGATGGGAAAAACGAAAAGCAACCCATAGAGCCCATGTTTCCAGCCCGCCCGCTCCCGCACTCCGACCCGATCGCTTGCGCGGCATCTTCGATAATGGGAATACCTCTTTGCGATGCAAAGTCTAAAATGGGAGCCATTTGCGCACATTGGCCGAATAAGTGAACGGGAATGATGGCTCGCGTCCTGTTCGTCGTGAGCTCAATTATGCTTCGAGGGTTACAATTGTAGCAGGTTGGGTGGATGTCACAGAACACCGGGCGCGCCCCCACGCGCCAAATGGCCCCAGCCGTTGCAAAGAAAGTATACGTCGGGCAAATCACTTCGTCACCCGGCCCCACGCCAAGCGTCATGAGCGCCAGCACCAGAGCGTCCGTGCCCGACGACACGCCGATGGCGTGTTTGGCTCCGACGTACGCGGCGCACTCCTTCTCGAGGGCATCGACCTCCGGCCCCAACACGTAACAACCACCCTCCAATACGCGGCAAAATGCCTCTTTTAGTTCAGCATCGACGTCGGCGCCGTGCCTTCGCAAGTCGAGGAGAGGAACCGCACAAACCGGGTTCACCATTTCGACCCTTTCGCCTTTAGCGCGTCATACGCGATGCGCCCCTCGGCTTTGTCCGGGGGAAGTGGCGCTTCCTCGTCGAGGTCGAGACACCGGACCCCTTCAGGCGTTTCCCGATAACGGATCCCGCTCTCAGGACATACCATTATCCCATCGGTATTGGCGGACAACCGATGGCCGTGGCGGCTCATCCAGCCAGCCTGGTGAGCTGGAACCCCCATCATGAGCGCGTAATCGGGAACATCGGAGGTGACAACAGCTCCAGCAGCAATGAACGCGTAGCGCCCAATCGTCACGCCGCACACGATGGTGGCGTTCGCGCCGATGGTGCATCCTCGCCTGAGAACCGTCCGTTCGTACAAGGAATGCCGATTGACCTGTGATCTTGGGTTGGTGACATTGGTCAGTACGCATGAAGGGCCGAGAAACACGTCGTCTTCGATGAGGGTACCCGAGTAGACGGAAACATTGTTCTGGATCTTGACGTTGTTGCCCAAGACAACGTCGCCCGCAATGTTGACATTCTGCCCCAAAATGCAACCGGACCCTAGCCGGCATCCTCGTTGCAAATGACAGAAGTGCCAAATCTTCGTTCCGGAGCCGATCTCGCACGGTTGGTCAATGTAGGATGAAGAGTGGACGAAGTAGCGATCATTCGGTGACATCAGTAATCTGAACCTCCCTGAGGGCCACACACGACTGGGCTGGACCGGCGGGCATCCCATCATGCCCCGAGTTTCTCCTGACTTACAGATTCTAATTGCGCCTGCATCCACCGCGCGGTTCTTGGCCACATACACAGCGCGCCGACGACAACTTGAAACAGCATAGCAAAAGCTTGTGACGCAAGACCTGCTGCCAACACCACGGCATGCCGGTGTTCGGGCGCTCCCATTGCGTACGCGGAGAAGCAGAACACCATTGCGGCCTGCGACGTGCCGATTCCTTGCACTGATATGGGTAGCACCGCTACGAAGAAGACAACTGGAAGCATCAGCAAAGCCTCAGTCAGCGGCACATTGACTCCGAACGTACGAAGCGCAACGAAATTGTAGAACACGAGACCCAATACATGCGGCAGTCGAATCAATATGACTTTGAGGTGACCTTGGAGCCTGGCACGCAAGAGGATGGATATGACAGGAATCTTGCTCAGACATGCCGGACAAATTGCCAGAACGACGGCATACGCCAAAAGGCCAATTCCAAGCACTTGAAGCACATGTTTCAGCAAACGCGGCGGTTCTGGAACAACGTAGGCACCCAGGCTTGCCAACCCAAACAACACAATGAGATTTGTCACCATGCTTAATAACACCGCTCCCGATGCCTCGGCGACGGGAACAGTGCGATGGCGGCGAAGAAAGAAGACGATGGCCATCTGCCCCACTGCGTAGTTAAGCACAGCCAACAAATAGGCGGCACCGCGAGCTACGGTGATCTCTCCAAATCCGACCTTCACCACAAACCAATCGAAAATCTTCTTGGTCGCGACGCTGTCCGCACAGAAAATCCAGAGTTGACCTGCCAGTGCCAAGGGCACGAACAAGCCAAAGGACCGTTGAGTCGCTTCAAGGACTGAAGCAAACGGAACCCGTGAGAACATGAATAACAAAACCCCCAAAGCCATCAACCACGGAAGTACCCGTAGGGCAGCGCTTTGTAGTGCCGAAATGTGTCGTCTCATAGGAAGCAAGTCCGAAAGCTGCACTTTACTCTCGTTCGAATTAGCCATCATGCATGGATGCGCTCTTCAGGAACTCAGACACACGTCCCTGGTCCCGTTGTGTCCTTTACCACCAATGAGACCGCCCCAAATACGGCGTCATCCACGATTGACGTCCTGTGAACAATTGCTGCAGAAGTCCCAATGTAGCCATCAGCGGCGGGCCGCTAGATCTGCGCGATTTGACGCGAAACCTCTCGCGATACCCGAGTTCCGCCCGGGCAGCCCACCGATAACCACACCCTGCTGGTACTTCAGCCACGTTGCGTTTCAGCGTTGTCTTGTTGTAGAAGCGCCGCATGAACGACGTCTCGGGGGCTGGAAATGATCCGAGCGTGGCAATCGTGATACCCGCGTTGAACGAAGCGGGAAAGATTGGCCGCGTGCTCGAAAAGATCCCCGCCAACGGGATGTTCGAGTCGATTGTTGTTGACGATGGCTCGACGGACTCGACGGCACAAGAAGCCGAAGAGCACGGGGCCGCCGTCGTTCTACGGCATCCTAAACGGATGGGCGTTGGCGCGGCCATTCGCACCGGCTGGGATTACGCCCTGCAGCGCGGACGCCCCTACGTGGCGGTAGTGTCCGGGGATGATCAGCACGAACCAGCGGAGCTAGTGCAAGCCTTCGACAAGCTTCGGGCTGCGGGGGCGGACTATGCTCAGGGTTCGAGATGGATGCCCGGTGGTCGCGTCGAGGGCCCAGCGGGTACAAGGCGCCTTGGAACCCGCTTCTACTCGCACGTTTTCAGCATGGTGACGCGACACCGAGTAACGGACGCAACCAACGGGTTTCGCATCTTCCGCGCCGAGATCTTGAAAGACCACCACATCAATCTCCAACAGGACTGGCTGGACAGCTACGACCTGGAGCCCTATGTGCTTTACAAGGTCCTGCGAGGGGGCTATGCCGTAATCGAGGTGCCTTGCACGGTGCGGTACCACACCGAAAAGGGTTACACGAAAATGCGTGGTGTCCGTGACTGGTGGCGGTTATTCAGACCAGCCCTCCTTCTGGCAAGCGGGATCAAGCAATGAACGACTTATTCTTGCGAGAATTCAGCAATCGACGCGTATTGGTGACAGGTGGCGCAGGGTTCGTCGGGTCGGCGCTGGTGCGTCGCCTGCTTTCAGTCGGTGCGCGAGTCACAGTTCTTGACGACCTTTTCACGGGGAAACGCGAGGTCGTACCCGCGGAGGTCGAGTTCATTGAAGGTTCGGTGAACGAGTTCGCGACCGTGCGGCCGTTGGTGCTGAATGCCGAATACGTATTTCATCTCGCGGCACGAAATATCATCGCCTCTACCAAGAACCCACGTGACGATTACGAGACGAACATCGGCGGAACGCTCAATATTCTGCTCGCGGCGCGTGAATCGAAGGTGATCAGAGTCACCTACAGCGGGTCTACGTCAGTATACGGAAATCCGCGTACGATCCCAGTCAACGAGGAAGACCAAATCGTCGCGCTTTCACCGTACGCAGTGAGCAAGGCCGGCGGGGAATTCTACTGTTTGGCTTTCTATGAAAGCTATCGCCTGCCCTGTGCGGTCGTTCGCTATTCCAACGTGTTTGGCGAGGGGCAACGGCCGGACAACCCGTATTGCGGGGTGGTGTCCAAATTCTTCGCCGCTGCTGCCAACGGTGAGCCGGCCCGCATTCATGGCGATGGCGGACAGACCCGCGATTTTACGTACATCACCGATGCCGTCGACGCCACCATGCTCGCCGCGGTGACACCGCGTGCCGAGGGGGAGGTATTCAACGTCGGTACCGGGATCGAGACGTCCGTGAACGAACTGGCCCGTCTTGTGTTCGAGGTCCTCGGCTGCCCACTTCGTACGGAGCACATCGATCGAAGGGACATCGACAACATTCGGCGTCGCGTGGTCAACACTGAGAAAGCCCGGCGGATGTTGCGTTGGGTGCCGCAGGTGACCCTGCGCGAGGGACTGCTACGGACTGCGCGCTGGATGCAAAGCAACCCGTCGCTCGCGGCTGGCTGAGTGCGAAAGGGATTCCACGGACGTGGCGCACGATGGGCGAGCCACGGTTTTCTGGTAGCAATTTAGCGTCGGAGAATGAATTGAAGAATTTCGCAATAGCGGGTGTTGCTGGCTACATAGCCCCGAAGCACCTCAAGGCAATTAGAGACACTGGGAACCGAGTAGTAGCCGCTCTAGATCCGCATGACGCGGTCGGTGTCATCGATAGCTACTTTGACGACGTTGACTACTTCAGAGAATTTGAGCGGTTTGACCGATACGCGGAAATGCATCGAAGGGGCTCCGAACGAAGGATCGACTACGTTTCCATTTGTTCCCCGAACTACCTTCACGACGCCCATATACGGTTCGCGTTGCGCATTGGTGCTGACGCTATTTGCGAGAAGCCACTGGTACTCAACCCGTGGAATCTCGATGCGCTGTCACAACTGCAACATGAAACTGGCAGGCGCGTGAATACTGTCCTGCAGTTGCGCCTTCATCCGGCGATCACTCAGCTAAAGATGCAAGCTGGGAACAACAGCAGCAAGCGTTCGGACGTCCTTCTGACGTACATCACGTCACGTGGCAATTGGTACATGCACTCCTGGAAGGGAGACCCCAACAAATCCGGCGGGATTGCCATGAATATCGGGATTCATTTTTTCGATATGCTCTTGTGGATATTCGGCGCAGCAAGGCGTTCCGAGGTACACTTGTCCGAACCCAAGAGGATGGCAGGGTATCTCGAACTCGCGAATGCCGACGTTCGTTGGTATTTGTCGGTTAACAGGAATGACCTCCCCTTCCTTTGCGAGCCAGGGAAACGCAGCACCTATCGGTCGATCACCATCAACGGCGAAGAACTCGAGTTCTCAGAGGGATTCACTGATCTTCATACGGCGACGTACAAGCGAATAATCGAAGAGGGGGGGTTCACGATCGAGGATGCCAGACCTTCAATTGACATCGTGCATGCCATTCGGCATGCGGCGATCACGGCTGCATCTGACAGAGGACACCCCAATCTTGCAGGCAAGTAACCACTTAGGTAACCTGCCCAGTCGAAAATGGAAGGGCAGGCCGAAGATGCGCGACGGCTCTTAGCAATCGGCCTCGGACGCCGGCGCCCAGCATGGCGTCGCGCTGCAGAACGCTACCGCTTGGCGCGCATCCCGCCAACAACGTTCGACCTCGCCTGGGCACATGTATCCCAATCCGCCGAATGCTTGCAGCGCCGCATCGGTCGCGGCAAGCGCAAGGCTTCTGGCATGGTCGAGCGGCGCTGGCGGCGGCGCTGAACTTTCGCAGAGCTCGTTCAAATACAGAAGCAAGTGCTCCTTCGCTGCTGCTGCCGTTCCTATCAGCTTTGCCACCGGAGCGTGCTCACCGATGCGGCGACCGCCTTGCCACCGCACGCTGACGTAGTCACTCGCTTGATCCAGGGCTTTGGTGACGATCCCGGTGAGCAATCCCACGACTCCCCAGCCCAGCCAACGGTTGGCGGCTTCAAGCGTCATTCGAGCCCGCTCACCGCGGTACAATACGCGCTCGCCTGACACGAGCACTGATCTCAGTTCCACGTGGCGCGCTGGTGCGCCGCGCAACCCGATGAGCGCAACGGGCTCGCCAACGCTGACGCCCGAGTGCTCACGATCGATGCTGCAGATGGCTGGTTCATTCTCGGGTGTGCAGGCGGGCACGATGATTTGCGACGCCGAACTACCATTGATGACCATCGGGAATGTGCCGTGTAGGCGCGCGTCGCCGCGGGTGAACTCTATTCGTACGTCCGGGATGACCTGCGAGAAATCCCAGTATGGGCAGGTTGCCAGCAACGTCGAACCCAGGCCAATGTGCGAGGACTCACCAGCAGTCAACTGAGCCGCAAGCCCATGCGTCAATATCGACGTAAAGGCGGCAGGAGCTTCTTCCCCGAGCGCTTGCCCCAACCACGCGATCGTTTGCGTGGACCAATCACCAAGGCCCTGAGACGGCTCCGGAAACCAACCCTGCGCTTCTATCTCTTGAATCACAGTCCCCGGCAGTTCCGCACACCACTCGCGCTCCAACTCACCACGAACCGCGTTGAAGCGCTCGCTGGCCCAGCGCCGTGACATGCGCTGCATCAACTCAAGGCTCTTGCTGTCGTTCGCCAAGGGAGTTCCCTCTTGTGCTGCGCACGCCTTTTTTGTAGACATCGATCGCGTTGAGTTCGTTCGTGCCCTCGTAGATAGCCAGTAACCGGGCATCACGCCAACGCTTCGGGATCCCTGTTGATTCGATCGTTGCGACGGGCCCCAATAGCTCACTGGCGAGTTTGCAGTTCTCTAGCGCCAGCCGACTGCAAGCGATCTTTGCAGCCGAAGCGTGAGCGGAAGCGGCGGCTACTTGCTCAAGGCTCAAATGATCGAGCCAGCGCCGCGCCTCGCGATTCAGAAGAGGCGACTCGAACAGGCGAAATGAGGTTGCCCAGGCGCCAATCCCCGGGGGAACGAATCGATCCAACTGACGAAGAATGGCAACCTGCATCAGAGAGGTGAGCCCGAAACACGTGTTGGCTAGCACGGCTTCGATGTAGCTCGTGCGCGCAAGCCGTGCATTTTGCCACATCTGCGAGAAGAGCGCAGATGACTCACCTCCACTTTTGCCATGCGACGGCCCCGTGGAACTGGCGCCGTAGAGGCGGAGACAGTCGTCGAGCACGCCATGCGCTGCCCCAGCGCCGAAGGCGGCTACCGAGGCACGCGATGCCCCAAGCACGAGATCAAGGGCTTTTCCGGCGACGGACCGTTGGTTCAATTTGTGCGTTTCGGGGACGCGGCAGTCGTCAAATCTCAATTCGGCGGTGGGGCAGGCTCGCTGCCCCAGCTTGTGCTCGATGCGTGTCACGCTAAAGCCCGGTCGATCTCGCTCCACCAGGAATGCCGAAAGTGTAATGACGGGTCGCTTGCGGTCGGTCGGCGCAATGACGACGTGTGCCGAAGCCAGCGAACCATTGCTTACGAAGACTTTGGTACCGCTGATCGACCAGCCCCCCGAAACGGCCGACGCTTGGCATGTCAGCCGCGCCGATTCAAGCAAGTCAATGTCTTCAATGTCGGTGCCTGCCTCAGGTTCGGTGGCTGCCGTACTGAGCAGGTAGGGTCGCTCTACGCGCTCACCTTCGACAATCTGTGTCGCAATCTGTCGTAGCTGAGAGAGTGCCCCCACGGCTCCCAAAACGCCTAGCGCAAGCCCATGAACGGCCAACAGATTCGCCACCCCAAGACAGCTTCGGGCTAGCCTCTCGAGCCCGATATTGAGAGCCAAGACCGAAGCGCCCTGTCCACCCATACTACGAGGCAAGCAAAGCGAAAAGATCCTACGCCGGCAGGCTTCGCGCAGTAGGTCGTCCAAGGGTTGGCCGGGGTTGTCGAAGCCAGACCTGTCCAGGTGAAGTGCCACTCGGTCAACGACGTCGCGCGCCAACGAATCGAAGAGGTCATGGACCTGCTCGCACTCGTTGACCTGGCGGGCGTTACTGCGGCGAATGGCCGCAAGAATTGGATACGCGCGGTCAAAGCTCTGTTCCGGATCGGTAAGCCGGCTAGGCTGCAAAAACCGCATGACTGGGCTCGAGATACCCAAGAAGACAGATTCGTCAAGGCGAGACGACGCTTCACCCCGCCGTGCGAGTGACGATGTAACAAAATATGTGGTAGTAGCGCAGAATGCGTCATTCCGTCGTGCTTGCAGCAGTCGTGAGTGTTGGTTGCGTGTCGCCTCGGGACAATCTGGCCAGGAAACCCGCGGCGCCGCCGCCGGCACCTGCTTCGGTCACCGTCCCCGTCGCGCCAGCGCCCGCGGCAATGTTGAGAGTCTCGGGTGAAAGAATTGTCGACGGTGACGGCAAAGCGGTGGTCTTACGCGGCGTCGCGTTCGGCAATCAGGTCTGGCTAGACGTGGCCGACCCACGTAAGCACCATTCCGAGCTGGACTATTCGCGCATTAAGGACCTTGGCATGAACGCGGTTCGATTCTACTTGAATGACCTAACGTTCGAGGACCCGAGGCGCCCTGGTCAATGGAAGCTGAGCGGCTGGGCTTGGCTTGACGATAACGTAGCGTGGGCAAAAAAGTACGGCGTTTACTTGATTCTGAATCTGCACGTGCCGCCAGGCGGCTATCAGTCACTCGGCAAAGGCGCGCAGCTTTGGGAAAATCCCGATGCACAGAGTGAGTTCATTGCGTTGTGGAAGGCCATCGCCGAGCGCTATCGTTCAGAACCGACGATTGCTGGGTATGATCTGCTCAACGAGCCCGTAGTCACGAAGTCCATCGAACAGTGGCAAACGCTTGCCGACAGGACGATCGCGGCCATGCGCGCCGTCGATCCTTGGCACATGATGTTCGTGGAGCGCGTGAATTCGGTTGGTTCGGATTGGAAAGAGAATGCAGACCGCAACTTCTTCCGCGTCAAGGACCCGAACGTCGTTTACGAATTTCACTTCTATAAACCCATCAATTTCACGCATCAGAACGCGCCTTGGATGGAACTCAGCGCCCCCGAGATGCGTTACCCGGATGCCAACGCGGTTGGCATCGAATGGTTCAATGCGGATTGGAGAGCCTCGACCTTCCAGAACCCGCGCCTGCCGCAGGGCGACAGTGATTGGAAGATCTATGAAGGCGTGCCGTTCACGGTCAATGACCCTAACTTTGCGCTAGGTAAGCCGGCGCTCGGCTGCTCACAGAACCCGGGCAAAGCGTGGTTCGATGATTTGACTTTGGAAGAACTGGACGCCAAAGGCAAACCGAAGCGCACCCTTTGGAAGTCCAACCTGCATTCGAAGCGCGGCTGGTACTACTGGACCAAAGACGGCAGCGGGACCGCTACCAATGAAACTTCGGGGCACGGCGATAAGGACTCGGTCGCAATATCCGGCAACAAGTCAGACGCTGTATTGAGCGCGGAGTATCTGCAATTTCGCACGGCGCCGAAGGCGACGTATCGAATCAGCGGTTGGATGAAGGGCCAGGCAATTGCGCCGGACACGCGGTGTCAGATTCGAATCGACTTCTATTCAGCGAAGGCGCCCGTGTTTGCTTATGACAAGTCTTTCTTGGCCTATGAAATGGATGCCTACGTCAATTGGGGCAGGCGGCAGCATGTGCCACTTTTCTTGGGCGAGTTCGGGGCGGTTCGCCAAGCGTTCGAAGGCGATCGCGGCGGCATTCGCTGGGTCAATGACATGCTGGACCTACTTGCGGAGCGCCAGGTGCATTTCACGTTCCACGACTATCACGAAGTGCACATGGGGCTCTATTACGGG
This sequence comes from uncultured delta proteobacterium, assembly GCA_963811985.1. GTDB lineage: Bacteria > Myxococcota_A > Polyangia > Polyangiales > Polyangiaceae > FEN-1139. Next base: position 136,073 of record CAWEUH010000031.1, on the reverse strand, counting down.
GATGATACCCTGCCCGACCCGGCCCGGGCGAACCAGCCGCTGCTCGACCTGTTCAAGTCAAAATTGCATTGAACACCAACCGCCCATGTCAGAAAACCGCCAAGCAGCCAGAAGCGCCAAGGGGCGCCAAAGGATTTTCGATTTCTGAATCATTTCCGTCGGCGAACTTGGCGCTCTTGGCGGTACCTCTAGGCCCCGAGTTCGCTGGACGCTCGCAGTCCAGGCAAGAGCTCTCAGCATACCTACTATCCGCCTGGTCGCGTAGCGCGACAGGCTCGTACGGGTGCGCCAGCATCCATGCGCTATGCGCTATGCGCTGGCGCGAACTACCTGTTGCGCGCTAGTACTTGATTTATGGCCGCAACCCCTTCCTCGATGCTGGCACTTGGCACCAAGCTTCCTGCGTTTTCGTTCGTTGATTCCGTGACGGGCCGGCAAGTATCGGACACGACGCTTGACGCGGCAAACGGCGTCTTGGTGCTGTTCATCTGCAATCACTGCCCGTTCGTGATTCATATTCGAAGTGAGCTCGTCAAGGTAGCTACCGAGGCTTTGGACCATGACATCGCCGTCGTTGCCATCAATTCCAACAGTATTGACTCGCACCCTCAAGACGGGCCGACGCACATGAAGGAGTTGGCGCTCTCCGAGGGGTGGCGTTTCCCCTTCGTCTTCGACGAGACGCAGGGTGTCGCCAAAGCGTTCATGGCCGCTTGTACGCCGGACATCTTCTTGTTCGACGCCCAGCGCGGGCTCGTCTATCGGGGCCAATTCGACGACAGTCGTCCTTCGAATGGCAAACCCGTAACGGGAGCCGACTTGAGAGCCGCGATTGCCGCGGTGCTCGCCAAGCGTCCGGTGCCTAGAGAGCAGAAGCCGAGCATCGGCTGCAACATAAAGTGGAAATGAACCTCCCGATCCTCATCAAAGCCCTTATTCTGGGTATCGTCGAAGGCCTGACTGAATTCTTGCCAGTCTCGTCCACCGGGCACTTGATCCTGGCGAGTTCTCTATTGAACTTCAACGACGAGGCAGCCAAGGTCTTCGAAGTCGTGATTCAGTCTGGGGCCATGCTCGCCATCATTTGGGAGTATAGAAAGAGGTTCTGGGGCGCAGCGGTGGGATGCGTTAACGATGGGGCAGCTCGCAGGTTCATCGGGCAGCTTATCGTTGCGTTCCTACCCGCGGCGGTGATCGGCCTGGTGTTCTCCAAGGCCATCAAAGAATGGCTGTTTCGTCCAGTGCCAGTTGCCGTTGCCTTCATCGTCGGCGCGGTGGTCATACTTTGGGTGGAAAGAAGCCGGCTTTCTGTGCGCGTTGAGAATGTTGACGCAATGACCGTTGGCGACGCGTTCAAGGTGGGTTTGGCTCAAACGCTCGCCTTGGTTCCCGGTACCTCGCGTTCCGGCGCCACGATCATCGGCGGCATGCTGTTCGGGTTGTCGCGCAAAGCTGCAACGGAGTTTTCGTTCTTCTTGGCAGTCCCGACCCTGCTCGCCGCCGCGGTGTATGACCTGTACAAGCATCGAGCCTTGTTGCATCGTCGCGAGTTGGGCGTCTTCGCCGTGGGGTCTGCAGCAGCCTTCCTATCAGCTTTCTTGTGCGTGCGGTGGCTGCTTCGGTACATTAGCCGGAACAACTTCAACGCATTCGCTTGGTATAGAATTGCATTCGGGTTTGTGATTCTGGTAACCGCCTATTTGGGCGTCGTGAATTGGTCGAGCGGCTAAAGCGCCAATGCGATCCAGCACTCCCCGCGACTATTCAGGCATTTGCGCGCGGTGCTTTCTCAAAGAGTCGCTGTGCCTGTGTGCGGAGTTGCCTCGCCTCGAGCCGGTCACGGAGATTGTGATCATTCGGCACGTGACGGAAGATTGGTTGACCAGCAACACGGGGCGTCTAGCCTCGCTGATGCTGCCCAAGGCCCAAATTGTCAGGTACGGCGGAGGCGAGCCGTTCGATGACTCCCTGATTGGCAGCGATGGCACTTGGCTTCTTTACCCTGGTCGCAGTGACGCGCCGCAGCAAGCGCGTCCGCGCCGATTCGTCGTGCTCGACGCGACGTTCCGTCAAGCTCGCCGCATGTATAAACGGATTGGGGCATTGCATTCACTACCGCAACTTTCGCTGACCGTGCCGCTCACTCGCGCACAGGGCCTGCGCCAGCCGCCGCGTGAGGACGGGCTGTTGACGATTGAAGCAATTGCCGTCGCATTGGGCAGGTTCGAAAACCCCGCATTCGCCGGGCCACTGCTGGCCGCGTACGGTGAATTCGTGCGCCGTGCCGACGCGACGCGCGGCAGGCAGCGCCCGGCAAACGGTTAGCTTCCGGCTGGGAGAATTGCCATCAAAATTTCACGTAGGGGACAGGACTTGTTCTTGACTTGAACTGCTCCCTGTCACAGATACTGGCCCCAACTCAGCCGTAGCCCAATGCCGACTATTCGATGCCTCGTGAGTTTGCGGCGCGCGAGCCGCGTTGTTTGGGCATGTGGGTTGTGTATGTGCTTGCTCCTCGTGACCTCGCCGGTTCTTGCTCAAGTCTCGCGTCCGCCGGGCCACGCCGACGACGCGTTCGACTTCATGAACCTGCTCTCGGACTTGGGGCTGCACAACTACGACGACGAGACTTGGAACGCGTACGGACAACTTACCTGGATCTCGAGCTTCAAGGCGCCCTTTCACGCGCCGTATACGAATATCGATCGAAACGGCACCCTCTTTTCGCTCGTGCCCGGGTTTGAGCACAGTTTCACGGGCAGCGCGACGCTCTACCTTGGACTTCGACTCTGGCAGGGGTGCGCGTTTTATTACGTGCCGGAAGTCATCGCCGAGCACCCTCTGTCGAACCTGCGCGGTATCGGCGGCTCGATCCAGAACTTCGAACTGCAAAAGGGCGGCACTACGATGCCGCAACTCTACCGGGCTCGCGCATACTTGGAACAGACATTCAATCTCGGCGGCAAGCCCGTTCACCTCACCTCTGACCCTATGCAGCTCGAGACCACCGTCAAGAGTCGCCGCCTTGTCCTTCATATCGGCAATTTCACGGTTCTCGATTTCATGGACAAGAACGAATTCTCGAGCGACACGCGCCAGCAATACTTCAACATGGCGTTCATGACGTATTCAGCGTTTGATTTTGGCTCGGACGCGCGCGGGCTTTCGTTTGGGGGCGTCGCCGAAATCTACGTTGATGATTGGGCGCTGCGGCTGGCGCGCATCACCCAACCCCACGACCCGAATGCCTTGAGCTGGGAAATGCGGCTCTACAAGTATTATGGCGATCAGGCAGAGCTTGAACACAAGCATCAGATATTGGGGCAGCCTGGCGCGGTGAGAATCCTTGCGTACCATAACCGCGAAAACACAGGGCGCTTCGCCGACGCAATCGCTGCGTTTGAATCTGATCCAACCGGGAAGAACGCCGCCACCTGCGGTGCGCGCTACAATTACGGTTCGACCAACGTCAACGCGCCCGACCTGTGCTGGGCGCGCAAGACCAACAACCGGGTTGGCATCGGTGTCAACCTGGAGCAACACATCACCGAAGATATCGGAGTGGGTGCTCGCGGGATGCTGAGCGACGGGCAAACGGAGGTCTACGCGTACACGCCAACGGATCGCTCGTTGGCAGTGAATATCCTTGCCAAGGGGACGCGCTGGCACAGGCGTCGAGACCTTGCTGGCGTGGGTTTCGCCGCCAATTGGATCTCCGACATCCACGCGAAGTACTTGAACATGGGCGGGGTCGATGGCTTCGTCGGCGACGGTCGGCTCAACAAGGCAGCCGAAACCGTGTTCGAGGTATTCTACAGCCTGTACGTCCTCGATCCATTCTGGTTGTCCGTTGATTACCAACACCTGACGAACCCCGCATTCAATGCCGATCGCGGACCCGTCGAGATATTCGGAGGCAGGGCCCATGCGGAGTTTTAGTTGTGCTGTTGTTGGCATGGCCTTGTTATTCGCGACTTCTTGGGCTCGGGCTCAAGTGGCAGCTGAAGGCTACGCGGTCGAGCGGTTCAACCCGGCCGCAGCCGGCAACCCGTGGCTGGTCATGGACGACATCAATCTCCAAGGGCCGCTCGGGGGCGCGGTGTCGCTATCGACAAGCTACGCGCGCCGGCCGCTGCGCGTGGAAGCACCGGACGGCTCTCAGAGCTTGAACGTCGTGTCTGACCAAGCATTGGCGGACGTGGGCTTGGCAATCCTCTACGAACGCTTTCGATGGACACTCGACATGACCAACCCAATCTACGGCGCGGGGCAAAGCGGCTCGCTCGGCGGCTATCAATTCACGGCTCCGTCGGTCACCGTAGGAAAATATCCGGACAAGGTCGTTGATATCCGCTTTGGGTTCGACGCGCGCCTGCTAGGGGATGTGAGCGGCCCATTGCGACTGGGGCTGAGCGCGCAGCTCTTCGTGCCCTCGGGCGAGCGGGCCACGTACGTCACCGACAATACGTATCGAAGCCTGTTGCGCGCGCAGTTTGCGGGACATTGGGGGTTCGTCAATTACGCGGGGTTCACAGGCGTGCACATTCGACCACGCGATGACTCCAGCAAGCTCGATGCTGCGTCGCTTGGCGGTCCCCGGGGCAGCGAGTTCATCTTCGGGGTTGCTGCGGCGCCAGGGTTTGCGCTTCGCAGCGACAAGGCGCTCTGTGTAGGCGTGGGACCGGAGATCTTTGGCGAATCAAGTTTCAAGGGTTTCCTTGGGAAGTACACGACGGCACTCGAGGGTCTGCTGTCGGGTCATCTCACACACGTTGACGAGCACGGCGCGAGGCTTCGTTTAAAGCTGGGTACGGGTCGCGGCCTAAATGCTCAGTTTGGCGCGCCCACTTGGCGCATGGTTCTCGGGATAGAAATCTCGGACCGTGTTGGGCCGCCGTAACCGGCCATTAGCGACCTTAGGGCCAAATCCCGATGCAGTTGTTTGGGCCGGGGCCCAACGGTTCCATGGGCCATAGACCCCCAAAAAGTGTATAATGCCTGAGTCCACCGTGTCTTATCGACGTGCTTAGGCGGTGGATCGAGGAGTTATTTATGGACAAGCGATGGTATCCGGCAGCGCTTTCGGCGTTGGTTCTAGGCTGCGGCGGCAGTGCCGATAACAGCGAGCGTGGAGCCGCCACGGGGGGCGCGGCGGGAACCACCACAGGTGGTACCGGTGGCAGCATCGACGGCGGCGCACCGTCAGCAACCGGCGGAATGGCGCAGTACTACTACGGCGCGTTCATGGGCTCGGGTGGCAATGCCGGAGGCTCAGGTGCAGCGACATCTACCTTGCCGACGGGCGGGAGATCTGCGCCTGTCACTATCTACGGCCCGCTGCCGGAAACGGGTGGCAACTATGGGCTCGGCGGTTTCATTGCTTACTACGGCCCAATCGTCGTTGGCGGCTCTGGCGGTACAACGCTTGCGCCAATCACCGGCGGTTCGCCGTCGGCAACGGGTGGGGTTCCACCAGTGAAATACGGTCCTATGCCAGTCGGCGGTACGGCAACCACCGGAGGCACGCTGTCCAAAGGCGGCTCAAGCTCGAAGGCTGCAACAGGCGGCATTGACACAGGGTTTCCAACCGGTGGCCAGGCGGGCCTCGGCGGGCAATACACCGTTGACTACGGCGTCATGGTGCCGGTTGGCGGCTCTTCGGATGTATTGCAGCCGACAGGCGGCAAGCAACCCATCATTGTTCCGGCATACGGCGTGATCGTTCCGACCGCCACGGGTGGCTCAAACGCAGTAGATTGAGGGACGGTTCGCTCGCATCGGTCGTACCGCTTTTGTGAGAACCGGCCGCCGCGCTAAGCGTTTGCTCGTACCCAATAGCCCGGCTGCAGAACCCACTGTGTTCCGTCCCAAACCTGTTTTGGACCGATCCAGATCCAATCGGGGTAATCTGGCGTGACCCACCAATCGCCGTCCATCCAAAGCCAAGTGCTGTCGCTCCAGCCCCAATAGCCTCGGCCCCAGTGCGGCGCGGTGATCACGCGACTCGGTCCAATGTACGCGCGTCCAAAAATGTTGCGCGGGCCGTAGTAGTGGTTCGGGTAGGCATTCCAGTGACCGCCGACACTGCCGCCTGCGTGGTTACTGATCGAGATGTGGCCCATCACGACAGGACTAGCAGGGTTGCCCCGCAACGTGGGACTGCCACCGAGATGACCACCACCACCGCCAAAGTGTCCACCACCTGTGTGTCCGCCGCTGAAGTGTCCGCCACCGAAATGGCCGCCCGAATGTCCGCCACTCGAGTGGCCACCTCCTGAATGACCGCCGCCACCGTGACCGCCGCCACCGCCCCTGGCAAACGCAACACTAGACACGAATTGGCAGGCCAGAGCGACCATGAGCGCCCGGGCAGCCACCGCAATGCCACAACGACAACGGACTAGTTCGTCCATGACGAGACGGGTCTGCATGGGCCGTGCCTCGCGCCGCGCTCCGATACCGACGTTTTTGAAGCGCACGGGCCAATCTTTGGGACATATTTCCCCGGCCGGGCCATTATGCCCCGCTCACAAATGGTTGATGTCGCTGCGGCACGGAAACGCAATGCGCCGCGCGATGGGAAACCTCCGCCGCGCAACAAGCTCTTCGCCATTTGAACGGCTGGAGCGGTATCGCAACCATTCTAGCGGTGATCGAACTCGCCTAGGTCAGCTTCATCCCTCTCAGTTCGGATGAGAGTCTACAGGTCGTACACGTGGACCGGGACACCAGCGGCAACCAAGGTCGATTCAATGATGGCCTCGACTTCGGGCCAAGCCCCGCCTGCCAGGCCGCAACCGATTCGAGGCATGTGGACCGAGGCCGCGTTCTTTGATGCGTACGCAGCGAGTGCCAAGAGACATTCTCTCAGGGCATCGTAGCGAATCGGAGGCACACCCTTGATGGCTCGGATATCGCGTTGCGCAACCATGTTGGCGACCTCCAAACCGGGCGCAACCCGCACCAGTTGGATGGCGCCCAGGCGAAAGCCTTGAGCCTCACCCTGCTTGTGCCACGTGCGATATTGAGCTTCCGGTTCCTTCCAGCGCTTCGAAAGGGCCAAGACGAAGCCCTTCCCCCAGCCGCCAATATCGTTGCAAACATGACAGATGATGCGATGGCCATTGCCGACTGGCGCCGTGGCATCGCCCTTGAGGTAATTGAGACCCAAAAGCCCGTGCGTCACGCGTTCACCTCGTGGCTAACCTCAGCACGACGAGGAACCTTCGGTCAAGCTGCCGCCCGCCGCGTAGCGCGAAAGTCAAGGCCCCCCTCGCCCTCAAACGCAGGTCAGAACTGCGCCCGTGTCACTCATCGTGAAGCGTAGCCACGTGCCGTGACGCCCCCAGGAACGAGAGCTTGACAGTAACCTCGAACAAGAGGGTAAGCTCAGTTACACTTTTGTCCCGGTACGAACGCTTTCCCTGGTTTATTCGCCCATTTGGAGTTCTCTTTCTTGGCGTGGGTCTGTTTTTCCTTTACAACGTCATCGTCGATCAGATGTTTGGCGCGTTGAGCGTCGTCGTGCCGTGCACCCTGGTCGGCTTTGTCATGACGTGCGGACGCTTCCAAGTTGCGTTGGACGAAGCCGAGCAGCGTGTGACTCATAGGATCGGCTTGGTCATCCCATTTTTGCTCTGGCGTTCGTACTTGTTGGGACATTACGCGTCGATCTGGATTCGCTTCCAGCAGCGGGACGATAGTAAATCGAACGGGTACCTAGTCGGGCTCAGCGGCTCAACCGGAGACCATGCGGTGCTCGCATGCTCCGATCTGCTTGAAGCGCGGCGTTTCTCGGAACAACTCTCGAACTGCTCGGGCCTTGGGATAAAGGACGAGGCCACACTGTCCGGTTTCCGCGAAGCGGGAACGATGAACGAACCGCTGCGCCAGCGGTTGGGGCGCCAAGGCGTGCCCGCGTTGGGCCCTGCACCGCCAAGGCTCACCGTGAGCAGCACGCGCGAACATATTTCCGTCACACTGCCGAAGGCGCCGCTTTACGATCAGCTGGGTCCGGTCTGGCCCCCGGTCTTCGGAGTGTGCGCCGCGCTGCTGCTGCCCGTAGTGCGCCTGTCGGCGCTCAACCCCGTGTTTCTGAATTCACCGACGGAACTCTTGGTGATCAATGGGATCTGCGTTCTTTCGCTGGTCTTCGGCATTTTCCCGCTGCGATATCTGATCGCGGAGCTTCGCGCCATCGAACTCGAGACCACTGTCGCGGCTTCGCCTCGCGGTATTACAGTGTCCACGCGCGGGCCGTTGGGGCTGCGAGCGCAGACGATGTCTTCGGACGTTCTCGAATCACTGGGGTTCGGACATCGTCGGAACCTTAGCGCGAGTTTTGCCCTGGGCCCGAAACGCCTGCTGGCTATCGCCGATGAGTCGGTGGTCTCCTTTGGTGTGGGTTGCTCGCACACTGAAATCAGCTGGCTGGTACAGGCCATCTCACACGCGCTCGTGTTACCGGTAAAGTAGCGGCAGCGCTGGGCTTGCTCTTCAAGTGGCTGGCAAAACCTAACTTCGTCTGTGACATGAGAATGAACTCGCACCTACGGAAGTTAACATTATTGATGGCACAGCGTCACGGAAACGCGGGGTGAGTCAACCTATCGATTCCGTGCCGTAACGCCATCAAGAACGACCCCGTGCGCCGGACCTGCTTCAATCGGTCAGCAATGTCACGGATTGCAGGGTCGGCATGGTGGCGCGCGCTCGGCCGGCCTGCCGCATATGCTAATGCCCGCAGTCGCGCAAAGGGGATGGCGGCGCGCCGTGCGTGACGCAACTCTTCTCGACTGAGCTCAAATATGCAAGCGTGAAGTATTGTGCCTAGATATCCCCCCAAGGCTGGGGATCAGGGGGGTTGAAGTCCCGGGCACTGCCCCAAGCAACATCCGTCGGGTGTGACATGCACGTTGAATCGACGCGCAATACGAATTGCGCTTGTGTAGTCCAAGGCCCGCTGATAATCGAGTGTGACGCATCGGTCGCGAGAGGACAGAATGGCAATCAAAAAAGCAGTCATAGCAGCCGCGGGCTTTGGCACGCGATTCCTCCCAGCCACGAAGGCCCAGGCGAAGGAGATGCTGCCGATCGTCGATAAGCCCATTATTCAGTACCTGGTGGAAGAAGCGGTTGCCTCCGGAATCACCGATATCATCTTGGTCACGCGTTCCGGTTGCGAGGCGCTCGAGAATCACTTCGACTCCACCCGCGAACTCGAATGGCATCTCGAATCCCAAAAGAAATTGAAGGCTTTGGAGGCCGTCAGAAAACTTTCGACGCTTGCGAATTTCGCGTACGTTCGTCAGGGCAGGAACGTTCCGTACGGAAATGGGTCGCCTTTGCTTTGCGCCAGGCCCTTTATCGATCCGAATGAGGCTGTCGCCTACCTGTTCGGCGACGATGTCATTCGGGCGACGGTACCGGGGTTGAAGCAACTCATCGACGTCTTCGATCGTCACAAGCCGGCTGCAGTCATCGCGGCTCAGCAAGTACCGCTGGATGAAATTGGTGCGTACGCAACGCCAAAATTCAAGCCAGGCACGGATCGCAATGAAATCGAGTCGATCATCGAGAAGCCAAGCCCCGCGGAGGTCACGTCCAACCTCGCCCAACTTGGACGATTTGTGCTTTCGCCCACCGTCATAGAGGTGCTCGCAGAGAAGAAACTCGGCCGAGGAGGAGAACTGTGGTTGACTGATGCGCTTGATCGAACGGCACGCATTGCCCCCGTCCTGGTACACGAAATCCAGGGGCGCTGGCTCACCACCGGGGACCCGCTCAACTTCGTGAAGGCTACCGTTGAATTCGCGCTGGCACACGAGGACATCGGTGCGGCGTTCGCCGAGTATCTTCGACACCTTAGCTGAGGCAAGTCACAGTGGCGAGTTCCCCGCAATCGTATCAAGAACCGCTGGCCACACCGGGCAACGACTCGTCACCGGCACAAAATCCGGCGCAACCCGAACCCACGCGCGTCACCGGTGATTTGCCAATCAAAGAACACATCTTGATGGTAAACGACCTCTTTCGCGGCGAGAAGTACCTCGAGGCCATGCGCGCAAAGATCAAGCCGGGCGACGTCGTGCTCGAGGTCGGAACCGGAGCGGGACTGCTAACTTGTTTGGCGGCACGGCTCGGGGCCAAGCGCGTGTACACGGTGGAACAATCACCGGCCTTGTATCAGATTGCGTGCAAGACGGTCGCTGCCAATGGCCTTTCGGACAAGGTGACGCTCATCAACGCAAACTCGCGCGAACTGCAAACACTCGGGGTCATCAAAGCAGCCAATCGACGTATTCGTAACCGAAACCATCGGCACTCAGGGGCTCGACGAGGGCATCATCAATGTCTTTGCAGACATCAAACCGTTGCTGGCTCCCCAAGCGCGAGTTATCCCCGAAACGGTTCAGTTTAAGCATTGCCTGCTCAACATGAGCGGAATTCGCGAACAGCTCGAGGTGATGAATCCCATTCTGGGGGTAGATCTGAGCCCCGCCGAACGCAGGAAGATCATTTCGGATCAAACAACCATCGCTGGATGAACCCGATCGAGATGTGGCGGGAAATCTCCACGACAGCATCGACACCCGTCTTAGTCTTCTCGACTTCGAATTGCAGGAATGCACCCAGACCATGCAGATCACCCGTGATAACGTGTGCGACGGGCTGCTCAACTGGTCTGAATTCTACCTGAGCCCGAACAACATGATTGAAACCAGGTATCGGCACTACGGCAACAGTTGGGCAAACTCGCTCTACCTGATGACCCGATGCAGAGTGTCGCAAAGCCAGACGTGTACGTCTACGATGCGCGTCAACGATGACCGCATCAGTTGGGTGCTCAACTGGACGATCAACGCGCCGGAATAGGGACGAAAGGGGACTCCCTCGCAGCCTCATCGGGGAAACTGACTCAGGATGAACGAGTTTAGTGCGTAGAGGTCGCTAACCCGCTACGCATCATCATATTGGCCCTCTGAATATTCGTGTGTGCGCTCATGTTCTTCGGGTCGATTTCCAGAGCTTTTTGCCAGTTGTCGATCGCCTGTTTCAAGTCGCCATTTTGGGCGCAAATGACTCCCAGTTGGTTATAGGCGTTGCTCGAGTCGCGCGGGGTGGTTCGCGCAATCGTGCGGTATTGCGCTATCGCCTCCTGTACACGGCCGGTGTTGAGGTAGGCCAATGCCAGATTATACCGCGGCGCAGACCCCTGCGGATCGTAGTATAGGGCGCTCTTGGCTTCCGTCTCCATTAGCGCGTACTTGCCCAGCTTTCCGTATACGTAGGCAAGGTTAACGTGCGCCCCTGCATCCTCGGGATCCAGTTCGACCACCCGTTTGAACGTTGCGGCTGCCTCGTCGAACCGACCGTTGTTGAGATAGAAAAGACCGAAGTTATGTAGACTAACTGTGTCCCAGGGATTGATCTCAATTGCCCGGCTGAACATTTTGACGGCCAGGTCGCCCCGCCCCTCTTTGTCGTAGAGCGTACCCAGGTAGGAATAGGCGGGTCCTGAATTGGGATTAATTGTCACCGCCTCATCGAAGCGCATCCTAGCCGCTTCGAGGTCGCCTGAATTCATAGTGACGTTGCCGAGCCGGGCGTAAAGCTCCGATTCGATCTTGATATCACGCGGCTTGGTCCCTTTCACGAGGTTCAGGGCCGTCGAGTATTCCTCCACTGCCCGATCGTACTTTGTCTGCGTCTCAAAGATGAAGCCCAGGTTGAGATGAGTCCGATATTCGGGGTTCTTCACCACAAAGAGATTTAGATTGGAAATGATCGCGATGCAGACAGTCACCGTTAACGCCACAATGCCAAGTCGCCAGGTTCTGGCGCGTATCGCATGGGCCAAGGATGCCATGAAGAAACCCGAGAACATCGCCCAGATGCCCATGGAAGGCAATCGATACCGATCGGTAACGAAGAAGATGAGGCATGGCAGCGCCTGGAGAATGCAGAAGGCGATCAGTTCCAAGTTCTTTTTTATGCGGGCAGCCAGGAACATTCCCACCAGGCCGGTGGCAAGTATTAGTGAGCTTGGCACAAAGGGGATGTTGCGATAGATTGAGTTGGCTTTCGCATAATAGGTATCCGTGTTCCTGTATATTTCGTAGTCCGCAAAATACAGGGCGACTTTCTTCAGGAGCAACGAGGCTTCCTTACTTGGTTGCTTCTGGATGAAGGCGAATGCCTTGCTGTACCAGTACTGATCGCGGTCGGCGAACGAATCCACGCCTCCGACTCTTCTCGGCTCGTCGTAGAATTCTTCAAAAGCGTAGCCCGGTTGCAGGGCGACGGTCTCGTTGTACCTCTCGTTGTTGCCGATGTAGAAGTTGATCCCGCCGTTGGCAGAAATGAAAGTCAAATGGTTGTTCGCGATCGCGTTGTGCAGGATACGAGGGGAGATAGCCAATAAAACGATTGCGGAATAGAGCACGGCTTTGCCGTACCTTCGCTTCAATGCTCCCGGTTGCTGGGCCAGCATGAAGGCATAAAGTGGCAGGAGCAGGACGTTCGTGGGCAAAGCCAACAAGGAAAGCGCGAAAACTACCGCGGAAGTGATCAGAGAGAAGATTCTTTGGTCCCAAAGAAGAAGGGTGAAAGAGAGCAGTGTCAGGAAAATGGCAACGGCGGGGACCTCCATCTCCGTGCTGAAATAGACGGACGGGAAATAGAAACTGTAGATCAGGGCCCCAACAAATGAGGCCAAGGCGCTGAAGTACCTCTTGCCGATCACGAAGAGCAGCAGACAACTGAAGGCGGTCATGAGGACCTGGAGGAACATCGGCAAGAAGTTGCTCTTACCCGACAACAGATAACTGAGTGCTATGAAATACGGGTAGAGCGGTGGCTTGTAGAGAGCCCACTGTAGCTTGCGGCTAAAGAGGTCGCCGTCTAGAATTCGCCGAGCCCATTGTTCATGATACAGGGCGTCTGCGATGTGCACCTGAAAGAACGGTGATCTTGAGTAGGTAACAAGGTAGATGAATCTAACAAGAAACGCCGAAGCGAAAACAATTATAGCAAGCTTATTTTCGCATAGATAGGCAAGTACCAGCCGAGAATAGGTTCCTCCATTTCGCGGTGTTGTTCCCTTTTCCATCGTCGAGTTGATTGACACAATGGGCGGCTGCCGTGCCGAAAGTGGCCAACGGGTCCCAATGATACCGCAAATGCTGCGTTTCTTGCACGCAGCGTTTCGCAATTGGTTTGCCACCGCGCCCCTTTTGCTTCACTTGCGGCCCAGAAAGCTCTGACCATAACCTTGCAGAAGGGAAAGCCACCCAGAACTGCAAGCGAGTTAGACGCCACCGTTTCACGACGCCTTCGATTCGTTAGTACAGTTCCACAGCATCGCGTTGCGCCAGGCGTTGCCCACGAAGCTTTTGCCGCCGGCAAATACTACGATTCTCGTGCATTTGACTGCAACTCCTGCGGCTAGGCTCAGTCTACCGAGCGAGATTCGCCTCAGGTCGATTGCCAGCCGCCTGACTGCTTGCCGTTCGAGCCGCTCTCAAGTACCGTCCGCCCGCTATGACTAAAGGATTCGCCGGTTTGGGTCTGCGCTGCATCATTTCGCTGGCGTCCGTGCTGTCTACGGCCGCCTGCGGTAGTCTTAATGGGAACGCGCTACAGCGTCCCCGCTCACCTGCATGCAACGATGCCGTAAACAAGTGCCTGGCGACGTGTGCTGATGCTCCGAGCCCCGTGACGAATGAGACCACCGCTATGGGAATGCACAGCCGTCCTGACAGTGCTTGCGAAGCTAGTTGTTCGACACGCTGCTAAGGGTCTGTGTTCATTTCACACTTCGTGACCGACTGAAGTACTGCGCATTCGCTCTCAGCGCAATACGGCCGAGCACGCTGGAAAAGTTCTCGCATCACATCGTCTTCGGGTGACCTATTCAGTCAATGTGAACGATTGTAGCTGTTCGAGTTCTGGGAGATTGAAGGCATCGTCCCTGACCATATGTATCGTGCCCACGAAAGGGCATGCGAATGGTTTCCTTTGATGGGTTCGGCACATGTGCCACAACCTGCCAGGATTGCCGCTCGGGTTGCGTTGCTGTGGCCTGCGGCGACTGAGCAATCCTCGGGCGATCGAGACGCCACAACCGCGATCATCGTCCGGTTCGAATATCGTGAGCGACCCATCCACGTCTGCCATTCCGTGCCGATCAGTGAATTGGCCATCTTCGGCACAATTCCCCATGCGGCCCTTCGGCCCATCGGATCAGCCGGGGCTTCCGTTGTCTTCGGGTTGCCCGATACAGCAACTCATTCACTCATCACCGGAATTGCTCAACACCCGCTGTAAGGGCTAAGTTAGTCAGTCGGGATGGCTCTATCCGAGCGTGATGTCTGCACCAAGTTCATCACACCTGCCATTGAGAAGGCGGGCTGGGACGTGCAGACCCGCCCGCGAACGTTGGGTGAATGGGGCGTACTCAAGGTAAGTGCCGTCTCGTGGACTCGATTCAACGCAGACGAAAACAAGGCATTGCCGAATGGCATGGAGCCTCGACTGGAGTTTGCGGCCCGTAAGGGTGACTTCTTGATGTCCCGAGCGAACACCGCAGAACTCGTAGGCCGTAGCGTTCTAGTCGAGACTGAACCCGAATGCGTGTTGCTCAGCGACAAAATCATTCGTTGCCTTTTTTCAACGGACGTTGATCCGTACTACATCAACTTGTTCAATCGCACTTCCACTGCTCGAACGCACTACATCGAAAATGCGTCTGGGACCAGTGATTCAATGAAGAATATCTCGCGACAGGTAATACTGTCGATGCCCGTAGCTCTGCCACCCCTCGCCGAACAGAAGCGCATCGTCGCCAAGGTCGATCACCTGATGAAACTCTGCGACGAACTTGAAGCCAAGCTTCGCCACTCCGAAGACCGGGCTTCTAAGTTGGTTGAGGCGGTTGTGCAGGAGATGGTGGGTTAGATGCTTGAGAATAGAGTATCTTTGCATTGCCCTCACTGCCGCCAACCAACAGCCGTATCGCCGGCTCCACTATCAAAGCTAGATGATGTTCATGCACTTGCAATCGGCGCTGATGGACGAACATCGGTATGGACCAGCATCGCAGCTCCTTTTGCAATGGACACGACCCTGGCGCAACCAGGGGGCGGCTGGTGATCAAGTCCGGCGGCCACGCTTGGGTGGCTCTCAGTGAAGAGCTTCCTTGCATCGCCTATCGAAACTACGATGATGGCGGTCGGGATCTCGCCTCTTTCTAGGACTTGGGCTGTTCCTTCGTGGACATTGAGTCCAGCCTTCAATGCTGCCGCGTCGCCTAGTTCATGGCCGAGCGGGTCCGAAGTGTCCGCCACGACAACAACCGCATCGCCAGCCGAAAGACCACCACTAACGGCGCGGCACAACATTACGTAGATAGCAGAGCGGTTGGCCCGGATAAGGTGCATCCGAGCTTCGATGCTGGGATTCGGCTCGGTCATTTCTTGCCCTTTGACGAAGAGGGTTCCTTGACCACGGCCAATAGTAGCAAGTCCACCACAAGCCAGCGAATAATCGCGCACCTCGGAGCGGTCCAGTGCATTCAGACGACTGTATTGCGCGATACCTTGCGAGGTGGCGGTCCCAGCAGAATCAAAGTGGTGGCCCGTAATACGCCCAATGAGTCCTCGTTGCTGCCGCCAGCGTCCACGCGGTTGTCAAGAATTGCCTGCCACAAGCCGCGCGGAGGTGTACGCAGACAGCTTTCTAAGCAGACGCCTAAGTCCGTGCCGCGCTAGCGACGCAGTACGACGCACCGACATTTCGTCATTATGGGGCAATGTCGCCAAGTTCAGTCGAGGTTCCCGAACGAATAGTCTTTCATGAAGATATCTTGGAAATTGGGAATTGTGCTCATGTCGTATTGCAAATCAGCAAGGGTGGAAAATCGGTCAGAGAGGGCATTCAGAATGCCTCACGAACGACATGTCGGGGCGTCGTTCCCATGGTTGACTAAGCTGACGACGCCTTCCGACACCATCACACGAAATTAGATCAATTGATGTAAAGATTGACGCAGATGGTCATTGTAAGGTTACGCTTTGAAATCCGTAATTATCGACGGACAGCGCTGGAGATACAACATGACGATTAGGTCGTATTCAAAATTGGGTTTGAGTCTAGCGTTTTGTTTTGGTTCAGTCGCCTTAGCGAGCTGTAGTTCCTCCAGCTCGACTTCGAATTCCAATTCCAATGATGGGGCAGGGTCTGAGATTGCGACAAGCGTGGTCAGTGGTTCGCTAAACAATGGGGCTGGTTCTAAGGTGAGTGCCAATGACCAAGCTCGCCCCAAGGCTAAATCGGGTATCGATTGGCTCTTCGATAAGCTAAACCCCATCGGAACCGCATGGGCAGCGACATGGAATTGCAGCGGAGGCTCGCTCAATCCAACATTTGCAGGACCTGGCTCTTACATCTATACGCCTTTGAGTTGCTCGGTAACTTGGGCCGGCGGAAAGACGGCCCAAGAACAATGGAACAGTACGTTCAATCTCAATTACGGCACCAGTTGTGATGCAACGCATGCTTTTGTACAAGATCAGGCCGCGAGTTGCCAGGTGACGCGCACGACCGGCAGCAACGGAAATACTCGCACGATCACCGGACCCGACGGCAGTACCTATGCCGTTACCCACGACACCAATGGCCAGGGCACAGGGTGGGACTCCAGCGTCACGCCGGCTCCCAGCAACGCTGGACTTGCCGTTGACTGCGGCGCGTTGGGTTGTGTCGCGGGCGGCACGCTTACGATCAATGGCAGCCACATTACCGGTACTTTAGCCCTAAGCGGAGGGACAGCATCGAAATGGTGGGATCATACTGTAACGACTTCACCGGGAGGTGTCACGGTGATGGTAAACGGCACAGACCGCGTAGTGACCGGAACCGTTGTCGTTCAGCACAACTTGGCGAAGTTCACGAGCACGACAACATTCAACAGCGTCGAGTACAACGATGAGACCTGTTGTTTTCCAACCGGCGGCAGTGTCACCACGACATTTTCCGAAGGCCCGTACCAAGGCAAGACCGAAAGTCTGACGTTCGGCGACACTGGAGCCACTTGCGGCGAAGCGACCCTGACCAAGACGGACGGCACGAAAGAAGCTTTCACGCTCAAACATTGCATTTAGCAAGCGACTTGAGATCTGGAACATTCCGCCCGGTCACCGCACGCGCCGGAAGTAGCCAGTGATAAGCCACAGATGTCGCAGTTGGGATTGGGGGCGGATGCCATGACCAGAGCACGCCGACGGCACCCGGCATTGACTCAAACAGCGTTCGCGTGCTTGTCTCAGCCCTGAGGTACAACATGAAGCTCTATCATAACCCAATCTCCCCCAATGTTCGTCGCGTGCGACTTACTGCCGCCGTGCTCGGGATACAGCTTGAGGAGCAGCAACTCGATTTCTCCAAGGGCGAGCACAAGAGCCCAGAATATCTGGCACTCAACCCGAATGGTGCGGTTCCCACGCTAGTGGACGGCGAGTTCGTTCTGACGGAGTCACGGGCCATCATGCAATATCTCGCCTCCAAAAAGCCGGAATCCGGGCTGCTCCCGCGCGATGAAGCCTCGCGCGCGGATGTCAGCCGTTGGCAGTTCTGGGATGCGGCGCACTTTTCTCCGCAGCTGGCAAACCTTGCATTCGAAAAGATTATTAAGGGCATGATGGGAATGGGCGAGCCGGATGCCAATAAGGTTCAGGAAGCGCTCACCAACTTTCGCCGCTTCGCTGGTGTGCTAAATCAGCGCTTGCAAGGTAAGTCGTACGTCGTCGGCAATGCCCTCACCGTCGCCGATCTGACTCTGGCGTCGTCACTAATGTATGCGCCGCAAACTGAGGTCCCCCTCGCCGAATTCCCGAACGTTCAGGCCTGGTTCTCGCGAATTACCGCGTTGGACGGCTGGAAAAAAACCGGCAGCTGAGGAGCGGCACACCCGGACGGGTTTACCAACGTTCCAATCACTGGATGGAATGCCCGTGGGATTGCACTAAGCGCGTCCATGACCAAACCCAAACCGACCTACGTTGGCTCTCCAACGTAGTCGCGAGGAAGAGTGCTGCCTCGCGTTGCACATTGCAGGTGTCGCTTTCGAAGACGTGCGCATCAATCGCCAGGATCGGCCCGCGCACAAGCCAACCAACACCTTCGGCGACGTTCCAGCCGTCGAGATGCCGGGGCGTCTCACCCTGGCTCGCTGAGCCCAGGCACTCCGAAGGCCCTCGTCTTGCCAACCCACGCCTCGGTCACCGCCCATTGTCGCCGTCGCTCACTTAGCCGCTAAGCGAGTAGATCCCCAAAATGCAGCGGTACTCAGAACCACGCAAGCAGTCCCGCTTGAACGCCCAGAGCGCGAGCACTGTAGGTACTGGCCGTTGTAGGTGTTTGGGCTGGCGTCACACTCACGTTCTCACTCAGCAAGCGGTCATAGGTGGGACCCAAGGTAAAGCCGACGTGCGGAACAGGAATCAAGACCAGATTCATGTCGATCGAAATGTACCATTCACTCGTTGAGGTCGTGGTTGTCACGGAAGTGCCGGTATTGAGATCCGTGTATAGGGTGCTTAGCGAATCATGCGCGTACGTGACACCCACGCGCGGCCAAATCCCAAAATGTTGAGAAAACATATGTCCAAATCCGACACGCGGCGACAAGAGCCACACTTTCTCCGTAGGCTTGTCCGGGGAAGGTGTTCCATTGGTCTGTTGCCCTGTGGAAGAGTGCTCGTACATCGCCGAAACCCCAAATGATATGCCCGAGCCATAGAACACGTCAGAACTAAGACGAGGTATTTGCGGCGGGTTAGCAGCCGACGTTCTTCCGAGCAGCGAGAAATTGGAAATAGAGGTTTCTTTTGTCGTCGAGCTACCTGCCGTGGCATTGGGCGTAACCTGGTTTTCCGTGTAGCTCACATAACCAAACAGGCGGTCCACGCCCATCGCAATCATGCCCTTAGATGCGAACTGCTGTGCGCTGCATAGCGCGTCCGTGAACGAAACGACACCGAAGATTCCGCATGCAGCCAACCCGAATTTCATCTAAGTCTCCTTTCTTGCCAAGGCCCTATCGGACTTGCGCCTGTTTGGCCGAAGAGCAAGCTAAGAATGCCGGCTTGGTTGCCTCATCTACGATCTGGCTTGAGCTGCTTCCCTGCTTGGCAAACACGGCACAACGTGCCGAAGGAACCCAAACTTTTGGACACAACTGCTGGACGTTACGACGAACCAAGTGCAAGAGTTAATGTGTCATGCGTTGTGCTGCTATGTAGTCCAAAGGACTTGAGCATCACGAAGCATACAATTGGAGCTGGGGCTAGATCCGCTACCAAGGCGGTTCATTCATCGATCATGGCTCTCTCTTGTGACTCTCAACCATAGAGCCGTCAGCAACGGCCCTTATAGTTACATCAGTTTCCTGTGTTGCTCACTACGATGGCCAATGGCGGTGCGGGTTGGAGGCCTGCCGATGTTTCGAGACTTCCTTTGAGCTGTCCCGGCTCCCTGCCGCATCCGTCCAGAATCGCAGGTTTGATCGGCGTTTCCCGCGCCAATCAGAAGCATCCGGCACGAAGGGGCATTTTCAGGCCGGTTCTTTGTGCGCGGCGGTCCTCGTCACACGACGAGACCACCACATGCTGGCGCAAGCAGCGCGTCGAAGGGCGGCTGAGACCGATATGTCATTCGTGGTTGGGGCGTTAGCCCAAGATCTACCCCTTCAGCTTTTCCAGATTGACGGTGAGCGGGTTCTAATGCGCACAAGGCTACGTTGTCCACTCATGCGAAATGCCACACAAGCGACAAGACCACCGCCGACGCAAGTCGGCGACGGAGCGCGAGCCCATTACATAGATGGATCTTCGTATTCGGTTTCGAGAAGAATGACCGGGCCAACATTAGCGACAAAGTGCGTATTCCGACACCACTTGAGCGTCCATTCCGAAACAACTTGAACAGTGATTCCGAAAGCACTTGAGCGGTCATTCCGACGCACTTGAACACGTCGGGCTCGGGGGCCGCAGCGCAGATATAGGTGGTCTGGGTGAAGGCTGTGAGAACTCGTCGGATGTGCCGAGCGACGGTGCGACGACGGGTGGATGTCGAAACGCCTCACCATGCGAAAAATACGAGAGATACTTCGGTTGACTTACGAATGCGGCCGTAGCCAGCGTGAGATCGCGGTCTCGCTGTCGATAGCGGTAGGCACGATTTGCGGTCACCTCAAGCGGGCTCGCCAAGCGGGACTCACCTGGGAACGGGCGCAGTCGATGACAGACAGCGATGTCGAGTCATTGTTGTATCGCTATGACAATCCTGGCCACGTGTCGCAACGCGCAGCGATTGACTATGCCCATGTGCATCAGGAATTGCACCGGAGTACGGCGACACTCGAGCTGTTGTGGGTTGAATATCAGGAGGGGGTGGCCGCCCGTGGTGAGGGTCTCAAGCCGTACCAGTACAGCCAGTTTTGCGGACTCTACAAGGCATGGCAGCGATGTCTCAAACCGTCGATGCGCTGCGTGCATCGCGCGGGCGAAAAGGTCTTTATCGACTACTCAGGCCGAAAGCCGCATCTGACTGACCCTTGCACGGGAGAGGTGCGCGAAGTCGAGCTACTGGTAATGGTGCTGGGTGCAAGTAGCTACACGTACGCCGAATCCACGTACACGCAGACGCTACGGGACTTTGTTGACTCGAACATTCACGGATTCGAATTCTTCGAGGGTGTGCCTGAAGTAGCCGTTCCCGACCAGCTTCGCAGCGCAGTGAAGGGACCGGACCGCTTCGAGCCCGACATCAACGCGACGTACTTGGACATGGCGCAGCACTATGGCATTACCGTGATTCCGGCGCGGCCCCGCAAGCCCAGAGACAAGGCGAAAGTCGAGGGCGCAGTGCTCATTGTGCAACGCTGGATATTGGCGCGACTGCGTCGGCGAACATTCTTCACACTCGACGAATTGAATCAAGCCATCTGGGAGCTATTGGATGAGTTGAATTCGCGTCCCTTTCAGAAATTGGAAGGCTGTCGCCGCTCGACATTTGTTGAACTTGAGCAGCCGGTGCTTCGAGCCTTGCCGCCGATGCGCTACGAGTTTGCCGAGCGCCGTGCAGCGCGCGTCAATATCGACTACCACATCGAATTTGACAAGCGTTACTACAGCGTCCAATACCGGCGTGTACACCAGCGAGTCGAAGTGCGCGCGACGGCGGCGCTCATTGAGATCTTCCAGAACAATGAGCGCATCGCGTCGCACCGACGGAGTCACGGCCCGCTCGGAACGTTTGTAACCGATCCAAGTCACCAGCCCGAAAATCATCGAGACCAAGTATGGCCGCCGGACAAGTTGATCAATTGGGGGGCTAGGCTGGGGCCCTCGATTGCAACGGTCGTCGAACTAACCCTGCAACGTTACGCCAACCCGGCACAAGGCTATCGTGCTTGCTTGGGTCTGCTTCGCGCCGCTGACATATACGGAGCGGGGCGCCTGAACGCAGCATGTGAACGTGCACTGAGCGTGCCCATCCCCGGCGGCCCCAAGCGCAAGTACATCGAGGCCATACTCAAGAAGGGACTCGACCAACAATCACCAGCAACATCACCCAATCGACGCGACGCGCGTCCCCACGAAAACGTGCGTGGCGGCGATTACTACGACAGAAAGGATACGATCCATTGACCACTATCGAAGAAACCCTAACGAAGTTACATGAACTCAAACTCACCAGCATGGCAAAGGCCGTGCGCGAACTCATGGATACCGCGCCCGGCAAACAGCTTTCATTTGATGAAAAACTCGGCATTGTTGTCGATCGCGAATGGACCGACCGAGACAACCGACGACTTCTACGCCGGCTCAACGAAGCCAAGCTCTCCACCCGAGCCTCGCTCGACAACGTGCTGTGTGATCCAGAGCGCGGCGTGGACAAGGCAACCATCCGAGGCTTAGCCAATTGCCAATGGGTGAAATCAAAACACAACGTTGCGGTTATTGGAAAAACCGGCGTCGGCAAGACCTATGTGGCTTCTGCGCTGGCTGATGCGGCATGTCGTAAGGGGTATCGATCGCTATTCTTTCGAGTGCCACGCCTGCTTGAGGAATTGGCACTGGCACGAGCATCAGGCGTGTATTCCTCATTGCTCGGCAAACTCTCGCGCCTTGACGTCTTGGTCCTTGATGACTTCCTACTCAATCCAATGAACGATATCGAGCGGCGTGACCTTCTCGAAGTCATGGAAGACCGTTACGACAGATCATCGACCGTAATCGCAACGCAAATGCCGACGAAAACTTGGCACGAAGCTCTCGGTGATCCGACAATCGCAGACGCCATCTGTGATCGGCTTGTGCACAACGCCCACGTGCTCAAATTGGGTGGCCCCTCAATACGAAGAAAGAAAGCTCTAGAAACCCTGCCCCAAACAGCCTGAACTCAGCCACTCGTCGCTTCGCTCCGACCCCGCTCAAGTGCCCCGGAACACCTGCTCAAGTCCGGCCGGAATGAGCGCTCATGTTGACTGGAATCCGCAACAAAGAGCTTGTTGCCTTGCAGGCCATTGCACAGGACCTACTGAGACTCACCCCCAGTCAACTTCAAGATTGCGTCGAAAACATGACCCTGCAGGAGATTTGCAATGACGAACAAGCGAAAGCCGAATAGCCCGATTCTGGAAGCGGTTCACGAGACTGCTGGTGATCTCCATCTGGCAGGTTTCATCGACATGCATCGAATGCGCAAATACGACGCACTTTGCCTCGCGCCAGTGCCTGCCTATTCGAGTAGGAAGATTCGAGCATTGCGTGCACATCACAAGCTCAGCCAAGCGGTGTTCGCCTCGGTCTTGAACACGAGTCTGTCAACTGTGCGACAGTGGGAGATTGGAGAGAAGCACCCAAGCGGTCCTTCGCTGAAGCTGCTCAATCTGCTTGATCGCAAGGGATTGGAAACACTGATCTGATTGGTGTCACCAAACCCCCGAGGTTTTGCCACGCGAGTTGCCAAAACTCGAAAGCCCGGACGCACAATCGAGCATCTATTCAGTACGCCACGCGCGATTCGAACGCGCGACCTTTGGCTCCGGAGTTCAGTGGTAGTGCTGTAATTACGGACACTTAGCTTGCTTAGCTCATAGCAGGAAATATCGGGAAATGTCACGGTATCTCAAGTAGCTGGGGACACGTCCCCAACGCCCCCAGCACTTGAGTACCCGCCTTGGCGCCGCAACTCCTCTACCAAAAGCTTCTCCGAGGTTCGTACATAGACATCCGTCGTGGTTGCGTGGAGATGATCGGCAAGCTTCGAGGCATGGGTCAGCTTCCCACCCGCGTCGATGAAGTGGGTTATGCGTTCTGACCTGAAGTGCTGAGCCGTGAACCTGTTGGCCCGGGTCTCGTCTAGGACTGCCTTGGCGGCCTTCCTGATCTGCTTTCGATAGTCATGGATTCCGAAAAGTAACCCCGGCTTCTGGTAGGCGGCTTCAAGGACTGCCTTGGCACGGGTGCTGAGTAGCTTACGAGAGGGGAGCTTCCCCTTCATGATGGCAGCCGGAAGTTCGAGCCAATCACTTCCCGGTCTCCAATGCTCTGGTGCTCTGAGCCGGTCAAGGACAGAGGGCCTCAACGCGCAGTCGTACTGAACGATGAACCTAGCGCGGATGGGGTACCTCTTCTTCTTGTTCCGAGACCACTCCGGGAGCTTGGCTAGTATGCCCTCGGTTTCACATCTCTCTACGAGGTCCGCCTTGCATCTCCTCCGGTGCTTGTAGGGTGTCCCCTGTTGCTCTGGGGGTAGGGGTGGGAATCTTGGCATCACAGAGAGGTACTTCTTCCGGACGGCATACTTGCAGAGTAGGCGGAGGCCGATCATCTCTTTCTTTACCGTTGGGCGTTGTACCTCCCCAAAACGCTTATCGTAGTACTCTAGGCACTTGTCAGTGGTGACATCGAGTAGCGACGGGAAAAATGGGACGATGTGAGTATCATAGTGGCAAGCCACTGACTTTTGCCACCCAATAGACTTGAGAGCCCCTGGACCCTCCAGATACTCTACGGCTACCTTCTCGGTAGAGTTTGGGGGTCCTCCGGTGGTACTGGTGACGGTCTCTCCGTTGAGGGCCTCCCGGTAGAGCTGCCAAGCTCTCGCCTCAGCTCTTTCAGGGTCTTTTTCACGTGTGGAAGGCTCGACCCTCTTTTTGTGATTGGGTGCTTGAATCGGGCTGAATAGGTCTTTCTTCCCTCAGCGAGTCTGAGTTCAAAGGGGAGCGACTTCGTAGCCATGTGAGTACCTCCGTGATATCAAATCGGATGGGGCCGCTCTCCGGCTTCTGTCCAAGACGAATACGGGGCAACCCCTTCAGCATGAGCCGGTCAATGGTGCTGATGTGGCAGTCCAGGTAAGCGGCAAGCTCCGGCTTAGTGAGGAGCTTCTGATCTGTGGACATGACTCGGGCGTTCTATTTCTGTCCGATGCGCCGGGTCGGACTGAAAGAACGCATTCCCAGTCATGACAACGGGGACAAGATGGCGCGTGTCCCCATTGTGCAGATCTTAGGGGCGCCGTCAACCGATTCTTTAGGGTTTCAACACCATTAACACGCAGCAGATATCCAGGAAGGTCTGCCTTGATGCGGCGACACGTGTCATTCTGCGGACTTTCCGTGGATTCCTGGGTATACCGAGCCACCCCTGAACACTTGCAGGGGTGTGGTATGGGGATTCAGTTTCAAAACCCTTGTACAACAGACTGCAAGCATTGGATTCTACAACACTTTTCCTTCGTAACACCCGGGATTGTTGTGCTGAAGCGCGGGATGAATCAGGGAATACCAAGACTTCTGTCCTTGCCAACCGCCCCAAGTTGAGGGACCTTAGCCATGGATCATGACTAAGGGTTAGTCATGGCCACAGAACGAAAGGTAACTCACAGCATGGCTCAGCAAGTGTCGAGTATTGAAGCAAAGTCGAATGTCAGCAGTAAACAGAACAACGGAACCAACGTGGAGAAGGACAAATCCGAGGTGAAGGCGAAGGTTGTGGCTCTGAATATCACGCCTGAACTGCACGAGGCTGTCACATCAAAGGCTTTGGACCTGGGCTATCCAGTTCAATGGGTGGGTAAGTGCTTGCTTCAAAAATGGGTTCGTGGCGAGGTGGTTGTTGCGCTTCCACCCGACCAAATCCCCGAAGGCATCACTGGAAAGATTAGCGAGCTTCTCGCTGCAAATCCCAAGGAGGCCGACGAAGTCCTGAAGTTCCTCGACTCACGCGCGAGCCAGCGACAAGCCCCGAAGTGACTACCCAAACGTAGGAGCCCCCTTGGTTGTTCGAGCAACCAGGGGGCGATACTCAACTCTGTTACCTGAGTATGACCGACCGTACCAAGAGACCCTCGCTGGGTCTAGAGGCAAGAATCCTCAGGGCAGCAACGAGTGGTCAACACCTATCAGTGTTGACCACTCGTTGCATTTGGGTCTAGCTTCATGGCCGCCATGCCAAGAACAAAGGCCCGTTCAAGAACTGTCAAGCCTAAGAAGTCGGAAATGTCTAAGAGTGACTTCATCCGACTGCACGAGGGAAAGCCCGCCCCTGAAATAGTCCGATTGGCAGCAAAAGCGGGCATCGAAATGACTGATAACCTGATCTACGTGGTCAGGTCCTATGACAGGACAAGGTCCGCTAAGGCCCTAGCCAAGGGCAAGGATAAAGCTGGAGCTGCAACCCCTCACGAACCCGACATGGCCCTGCCCTACGAGCACTTCTGGAACGCGATTCGTCCCGGCAGAGCTGAGGCTGTGGCTAAGGCTGAGAGGGCTTCCAAGAGTAAAGCCACCAAGGCCAAATCTGAGGCTACTGCCTCATCGGAGGGTATCCAGGTGACCCCACCGGAATCGAACGTCGCCGCCTCCCCATCCCAAGGCGATGTACAAGCTCTGGAGCAGCAGTTTGTTTTTCTGATCATGAGGCTCGGTGTGGACCGCAGCAGAAAGCTCTTCGAGCAAACATTGAACCTGCTGGCGCAGTCGATCCGGTAGGGGCCGACTTTTGGTGGGATAGTGACGGTGATCAATGGGCAACCTACTCCCACCCAACCTCGGTTTCTCTAATCGGTAAATGTAGACAATCAGGGCGTCGGCTGATCTCTTGATTCAGATCGGGCGGTTCCTCTCGGGGGATCGCCCAAGTAGCTTAATGCCTTGACGCGGAACCAGGCACTTCTCGCGAGTTGATACTCTGCACGGGGACCGGTGTAAGGGGTCCGGTAATCTACCTAACAGACCTAGTCTAGGTAATGGAGGCGAACTCATGTCCACCCCAAGGCTCCCTAACCACACCCCAGTACAAGTCAACGTTCCCGATGAGGTGCACGCTCGGTTGAAAGCGTACGCAGGCTATCACCACAAGAGGCTGGGAGAGTTGATCAACGAACTATTGCGGGACTTTGCCGATCAGATCAGTGTCGAACGAGCCGCTTAATACGGGAATGGACCGGGTACTTCTACCTCGGTCCAACCCTTACACTTCAAATCTACAGCCCCTACCACGAGGGCCAACCCAATGAGCAACTTGCGAAAGACAACTCGATGAGTACTGACATTATTACACCGCATGGTCCGACCGTCAATGGCCCCCGTAGCAAGCCTGAGGGCAACGCTGATGCTGTTGAGCACTTAGACTTGTCAGTGTCTACCCACGAGGCTGATGCTGCTCCCGACAGTCATCTAGTGGGTCTGGATGGTGACTTGGATCTGTCCCATGAACACCCGCCGGAACAACTCTCGTTGGAGGATGATGGCAACACATACGGCTTTGACGCTTGGACTCAGGACTACCTCAAGGTTCGCGCGGTACCGCTTGGATTTGCCAAGGAACAAGGGTTTAGAACCGTAACCAAGGAAGAAGCTGTCAAGTTGGGGTTCCCTGCATCAATCCCAAGCGGAGGTTTTCTACAGACGTACGCGCTTCATTGTTTGGGTGACGGTGTTGAGCAATACCGAATTCAATTCTCATGCCCAAGGGAAGACCTAAATGGCTATCCCAAGTGTCTGACTTTAAAGGGTATTCGCACCCTAACGTGGTTCCCCACCATCCTCATCGGTGAGGTGTACAGAAAAGACACCAGTAAGCCGATCTTCATCGCGGAAAGTCCCGGCAAGGCAGCAGCTCTAACCAATGCTGGGTTCCCCTGCATTGGTCTAGCGGGGGTCATGGCAGGCTGGCATCTGAAGGGTGATCTGGAAAGCCTTTCCCCCGAGATGAAATTAATCGATTGGGAGAATCGACAAGTCTATTCAACCTTGGACGCAAACCGAGTAAGCAACCCGGATGTGGCGTATGCTGAGGCCAAACTCGCCAAACTACTGAGAGCTGAAGGGGCCAAGGTTCTAGCCGTTCAGCTCCCCAACGTTAAAGGTCAGGATGGACCGGATGACTTCCTCTACGCCAACGGAGCTGAAGCGTTCAAGAGGCTTGTCGAAGAGTCAGTCCCCACTGATCCGGAAGTCAGGGCGAAGGCGTGTACGACCAAGGAAGATGCCCTTGCGCTCGTGGGGCAGTTCCCCTTCCTAGCTGCACTAAAGGCCGCTGGTAAGAAGGTTGAGCTTTCGATTAGAAACAACTGGAAGAACCAACTTAGGGTGCCGGCAAGTGCAATCAAGGACGCCTTCGACGTTTATGATGCGGCAAGTGGTGAGCGAGCGAAGAAGTCAGGCAAGGCAAATGCTGGGGGTCAGGTTGTCAATGCTCAGGGGGCCGAACCTATCGTTTGCGACGACGAAACCCACATAGTTGAACGCAAGACTCTCGTGGTGTTGGGAATCAACCCAGATCTCTACTCATTCGGTGGGCGTATGGTGGTTGTCAGGCCTCACACGAAGATGCAGCAGATGTCGGGGTTCCGACAAGTGACCCCTACCGTTTTGGCTGTTCGTCACATGTCGAAGGTTGCTAGGTATGTTGACACCAGAGGGAACAAAATCGGCCCCCCGTTGACATCGCCAGGTCAATTATTGAATCAGGGTCGATAGGTTCGATACGGGAGGTGACTAGGATCGTGAATGCCCCCGTAATGCGTCCCAATGGTACGGTGCTCAACGAAACAGGGTATGACCCTGAGACAGGTATCATCCTTGAGTCCACGGTCGAAGTACCTCCGGTACCTGACTACCCAACGGCAGAGCAAATCCGGCAAGCAAAGGACTTGCTGCTCGAAGTGATTGTGGACTTTCCCGTTGTGGGCTCGGGTCGTTCAACATGGCTTGCAGGCCCGCTCAGCTACTTTGGTCGTGAGATGTACGAAGGTCCGACACCAGGCATTGCCTTCGATGGCAACATCCCGGGCGTAGGGAAGAGCAAGAGCGCTCAAGCCCAATCAATGATCTGTCTGGGTACAGCGGTAGCCGGTAGCAGCTACGTCTGGGATGAAGTCGAGATTCGAAAGAAGGTATCAACGTGGCTTGAGAGCGGGGTTGGGTACGTCTTGAACGATAACATCCCCCTCCGGGCTGAGCTAGGTAATGCCACTTGGGATGCTCTACTCACCGACGACAAGTGGGATGATCGAAGGCTAGGAAGCAACGATGCCATCTCGGTGCCCAACCGGTTCATTTGGGCGTTCAGTGGCTGCAACATCGTAGTTGCCAAGGACACGATGAGGCGGGTCATTCATTGTCGCCAGGAGACGAACAGGGAGGACCCTCAGAACAGGACCAGCTCCGAGTTCTTACATCCTGAGCTGTTGCCTTGGATCAAGTCGGAACGGCCCAGACTCATCCAAGCTGTCCTCACTCTCCTCCGGGGTTGGGTAGTAGCTGGACGCCCCACGGGTAGGGTACTTGGTTCGTTCGAGGGTTGGTCCTCGGTCATTGGTGGTTGCATCGAGTGGCTCGGGATGCCCAGCCCGATCAACACCCAAGACGAGTATGCCGAGCGGATCGGCTCGACGGGTGAAGCTGGTACCTTGCTCGTGTTCCTAAGGGCGTGGTTCGAACTCTTTGGGTCGGAGCCTCATAAGGCAAAGGATGTCTTGAGCCTGCTAACCAATGAAGATGCTGCACTAAGGGAAGCTCAAAGGTACGTCCAATGGTCCAAAGTGGAAAGCGACGGAACCGTGGGCCTCTCTATCCCAACCCCATCGTGCACCCCCACCAGGACCTACGGGACGCCCTCGTATCCCTTTGTGGCACTCGTGGTGGGCTCCCCGGTGCCAAGCTCGTGGGTAAGGTCCTTGCTAGCTACGTCCAGACACCGACGGGCAAGCTCAGGTTGGTTGGTGATATGGACCCCCACACGAAGGTCATGGACTGGAGGGTTGAGCGGGTAGAGCAAGTTGTGGATTGTCCTGTCAACCAGGGGGCGTCAACCGAACCCGCAGCTCTTGAGCCAGCATTATGGGCAAAGTCAACCGTCGGGAGGACGTCTGCGGGTTCTGCGGGTTCAACCCCTTCTTCTCAACCCGCAACAGGTGAGCCTGGATCTACTATCGAATCGTTCGCTGCGGGTTCTGCGGGTTCTAGTGAGGTCATTCTTGATAGATCCAAAGACGATGAAGAAGGCAGTCAATGCTCAGAGGACATTGTTAGTCACACTCGTGTTGTAGTAGAAGGTGAGCCCGTTCTGACCCCGCAGAACCCGCGACGCCCAGTTCAGTCACCGAATACCAAAACGATAAGTGCGGGGTCAGATTCAGGGTCTGACCCCGCACCACCCCGCAGCGTTCTCCCTGACCCCGCACCCAACCCTGTGGTCAGGTTGGCTTTGGACTCATCTCAAGGGGACCCCAACATGGGGTGTGATTGCTCTGATGGTTCAGCCACCGAGGGATCAGGAAGCCCATCAATGAACAACAACCATGAATCGCCACCCCGTGACGCATCACCCCGTGACGCATCACCCAGTGAGGACCTCGATCCCTCAAGTGAGCTATCCAAAGAAGGTGTTCTCAAACGATTGCCTTCCGTCCCGGCTCACCCTTTGAGGGCTGACAGGACTGGTGAGACCTACCGGGTTTGGGTTCGATTGAAGCTTAGTGCCACCTATGCCGAGACCGCCACTCACGTCATACCAATGGCTCACTTGAATCACGATGTACTGTTGCGTACGTATGGGGTACCGACCCTTGAAGACGAGGAAGAGACAGAACTAGCCGGACCCAACCGTAGGTTGACTGTGGACATTACCCGCATGACGAATGGCCAGGTGAAGTTCAACGACGTTCGACTCGTGGACCACAAATGATCGGTGTCGCTGTAGCCACAGGTGAGATCTTCATTGGGGATTTGCTTCACCCACTTTAAGATTCCGACCCCAGAAAATTTCGATACCCCCTGGGTTCCTTAGATGGGACCCATTTCCCCCGTAATTATCGGCTTCCAAGTTCACTGCTGCGAAGTACCGTGCGTAGCATGAGTATGGCCCATACCCGCTCTGTACTAGAGCCACAAAGATAATGGAGCGAAAGCTGAAGCTTGCCCCAGCCTGTCAGCCTCAGAGGGCCAAGATCTCGTGGACTGACCTCAGGATGACCCCCTGACTTAGCCTGGGTCCACATCGAGTTCTATGATCGAATAGGCCGTCAGTGTTGTGGCATCGGCTACAACGCACACCGTCACGAGCCCTCGTACCCTCTTGCTTCCGTCAACGAGAACCTCGAACCTAGCTCCATTGGTTTGAGCCCGAGCGTGGACCTGGTGAAATCTACATGAGCCCTTCACGACGTCCCTCGTCTGACTGATGGAGGCTTCGACATCGGCCGTGGTTAAGTTGCACCCATTTGAACATTGAATGACAAGTTCATCAGGAATTTTCACTTCACGAGCTGGGAGCTTCCAGAAGATGTCTT
Source organism: uncultured delta proteobacterium (assembly GCA_963811985.1). Taxonomy (GTDB): domain Bacteria; phylum Myxococcota_A; class Polyangia; order Polyangiales; family Polyangiaceae; genus FEN-1139. The sequence goes on along the minus strand of CAWEUH010000031.1, from coordinate 105,206 downwards.
GGTCATTTGGGACCTCTTGGGTCCGTGCCTGTGACTGTCGGTACCGACGGGCAACTCGGTCGGCTAGTTCGATATGGGATACGAGCATGGAATCCTTCATTGGTGACTCAATAGGAAGATTCATCTGTTCTCAAAGTATCGATTCAGTCTGATGTACCGGCGACACGATTGCCCAAGGATCTTTTCGACGATGACGTCGTTCACGCTCGTGCTGGTCCCCTCAGACTAAGTGGCAAGCCAGTTGTTCTGGAAGTACCCCTGGACTCCTCTTCATGTCCTAGCTACTGGTGGGAGCCTGTCTAGGAACCCGAAGGGCCAACAACTCACTCGACTCGGCCAACCTAACCACTCCCATGTTGGGCTCTTTCTTTCAAGTATCGTACGACCCCGTCATAACCAGGGAACATCGACGCCCCATGGATACCCTCATCCGAAAGTAAGCGAAGTAGCTCTGATGCGTGCTCACGCGGCAATGAGAACAGCCGCATTATTGGTGGGGGCCTATCCATCCTCTCTAGTTCGTGATCATCGAGATTCTCGATGTACTTGTGAACAGGCGGAAACCCTTCGACGCGCAAAATGGTAAATGGTCCAGATTGAGCTTGCAAATTTGGATTGGTAACAGTCTGCGGGTCATAGAAACGTAGTCTGCCTATTCTGGGTGGGTTGTAGTCATCGTCCCACTCAACGAAACATGAAACCTGTTTGGGCCTCCGGAGTGCCCAGACGCCCAGTTGCCCCGTTGGTATCTTCTCTTGGTGACTATTTGTAGCGGCAAAATCGGCTGCAACTAAAGGTCTTCGGGTCCAATCAAGAAGACTGCTCGGAAGGCCATGATGCCTCGCCAGCGCCCACAGTGCCCACAGGTTTAAATCCAGGTCCTTATCTTCGTATTGCTCTCCGATGCTTCGAGTGATCAGTGGATGATCTAGAGGAAGACTCAGCCCCGCTTCGCTGGATTTCTCTGCGAACTGCCCGACCAACCACCGTTCTTTCTCTAATTCATTGATGGGGCACTCAGCCGCTGCCTTTGGTCGAGCCGACACAGTATCCGGATGACTGGGATCAATGAGCCCTTCAAAAGCCCCAGGTCGGTAAGCAGTGGGCAAGAGTTTATGCTCCTCCAGATCCGAGATTCCACGGAATACCCATTCTGAAGAATGGGGCTTCCATAATTCATTTCGAGGACCTAACGTGTGCAATAACTCCTTAGCTGATTCAAATTTGACTTCATCAGCTATCCATTTGCTACCGCGCATATTTCCTCAATAGATTGGGAGCCAGGCTGATGTCACTTACGTGGGACTACGCTTCTTCATCAAATGACAAGGCCCCCGCAAATGCAGCAAGCCTTGCCGCCTCGGAATTTGTTAGGTCATCAGGAAGATCAACAGAAATAACTAGGTCAGGGCGAAGCACGAATGTGTGTTCAATCATCTCCACGTCTCCAGGATTATCACCTGGGCTGCTTGGTTCTAGTGGACCCTTGCCCTTCGCGGCATTTGCCACTTCAATACTCTTAACGGTCCATTCGAATCGTGACTCCCACCCGCGTCGGCCAGGAACATATCTTCCACATTCTGCTTCCTCTAGTTTCCGAAAACCATTGATCACCTGACTCTTTGTTAGCTCACTCCCTTCGTCCTCCCAAAGAAGCTGCAACATTCTCTTAAGCCTCGTCTTGTTCTGGTTGCGGTCCCGCGATGCCAATTCGTCACATATTGCTTTGACCGCTGGATTGCTCTTGTATGCTTCTTTGAGCTTCTCGATATTCATCTTGTGCCCCTGTAAAATTTTGGAACAACTCGACCCAAGTTGAATTCGACCACGACCCAATATTCATTGTCAATCCACCCGTCTTGCTTAGCCAACTGCGGACAAATGGAGCCGGTTCTTCGAGCCGGCCCTGTAGGCAATGACACAGGATCGGGCTGTTGGCGGGATATATTGCAAGAAAGGCTGATGCCCTTACTATCCCCGTTGAAACAGGCGTAGGATTAACGGATGTTGGGATACGTAAACAAGGAAGAGCCCTTCACCTTAACTAACTGCTCCCGTCTCAAGTAGAAAGCCCACCAGCTATGAAATGCATACTAACTCTGGCTTTCGTGACAGCCTGCTCAGCGGAAGGCGGGGGAAGCAGCAATCAAGGGGTTCAGCAACATCCAGGTACAACAGGTGGTGACACAAGTGCGAGTGTCGGGACAACCCAAGGTTCAGGTACTGGAGGGGGATTGGGTGAAGGGGGCAACACCGGAAGCGGTGGTGTAGTAGGTCATTCTGGAGGGCTTCCCTCAACCGGAGGTCAGGTGAATACAGGGGGAGCGGTACAAGCAACTGGCGGTCAGCTCGGGACAGGGGGAGCGGTACAAGCAACTGGCGGTCAGCTCGGGACTGGGGGAGCTGTACAAGCAACTGGCGGTCAACTCGGGACAGGGGGAAGCACAGGGACTGGTGGACTTAGTACGGGCGGTAATGCAGCCAATACTGGCGGACAACAAGCGGGTACAGGGGGTGTACCGAGTTGTGTCCCAAAGACTTGCCAACTAACGGGATCAATGTCTTGTGGTATTTTGGATGATGGTTGCAACGGTACTATTGCTTGTGGAACGGTGAGTACTTGCACAATTTGCGCTAAGATGACTATCTCGCAAAACAGTACTAGTGGTCTCGTGGTTGCTACGTCTAGTTGGGGTGATACTGCACTAATTGGTGCTAGTAGCTGTACAGGCCATTCTTCGTGTAGTTATTATGAAGCATGTCCTGGCAATAATGTTTTGTATGATTGTGAGCGTCTCTATGACGGAAACATATATCGTGTTCCACCAAATAGCGTTTGCGTGAGTGCTACGCTGCATTCCGGGTCTTTTGTAGTTCAAGATCCTGCTTATCAATGTTGTCCTTAACTTATAATTGATAGGAAGATTTGAAATGGCACGCTGCTAAGCCGACTCAAAAGGACAGCTTGGGCAGTTTAGTGGGCTTTTGGGAACCGTGTGTTTTTAGGCAAAGCCCAGTAGGGTTGGCGGAAGAGCAAGGGGCAATTCGGACCCTATAGGGTCTCCCCAGTGAGTGTAAAGGCCCTTACTGATGTTCGTGAGATCAGCCCAGTGGGGGAGCAACGAAAACAATTGGCTTTCTATGGCTGAACTCAACTTCCTTCTTGGAACGGTTGGATACCCAACAATTCCAGTCCCATTGTTTCGAAGTCAATGATGATCCGATAGCCCAAAGTGACCACTCTCTAGATTAGTCACAAGCCCGTGACCGATATTCGTTGAGAAAAGTCACGCTCAAACGTAATACTAGATGTGCAAGCAATAGGTTACCGCAGAGTTTCAACGGCTGGACAGATCGATGGCGAGGGGCTTGGGGTTCAAACCCAGAAGATCGAGGGGTGGTGTAAGTTCCAGAACCTTGACCTGGTTGGAATCTACGAAGACGCTGGCATGTCAGGTTCCAATATGAACCGTCCAGGGCTTCAGGACGCGCTCTCTGCGGTCACTACGTTGGGCAAGGAAGGGGTGCTTGTGGTTGGCCGCCTTGACCGTCTTGGTCGGAATGCCATTGAGGTTCAAACCACCCTACGGGATCTGCTTGATGCCGGTGTTCGAGTGGTTGCCATTGGGGATGGGATCGACACCAGTTCCGGGATGGGGGCATCGATCTTGAAGTTGCTAATCTCGATTCTCTCGTCATTTGCCGAACTTGAGCGTGATGTGATCCGAACTCGCCTATTGGATGGCCGACAGCGAGCGAAGTCCGAGAACCGAGTCTACTCATGCGAGCCTCAGATCGGCCTTCGTGTTGCTGAGGACGGGCGAACCCTCGTCGAGTCCTCTACTGAGGTTGCTGCTATTCAAAGGGCACGGTCGCTCCGTGCCCAGGGGACGTCGTACAGGACTATTGCCACCATCCTTGACGGGGAGGGCTACCGTCCAAGACGAGCACCCAAATGGCAAGCTGCTGTCGTTCGCAGGTTGATCCTGAGAGACCCCATTGCAGCTTAGGCCCCCACCCTCAATCGAATCTCCTTAGCCCGTAGTGACACGATCCTCCGAGTACCGTAAGCGTGGACCACAACTAGACCAGCCCCAGCTAACTTCGATACGTGGTACGATGCTGAAGACAGGCCAATATTGGCGATATCTGCCAACTCGGAGATGGTTCTATTTGCCCCCAGAGCGGCAAGCATCTTGGTTCGAGTTGGGCTGCTGAGAGCAGACCCGAGTTCAACTATGTCGATGGCCATGCAACTTCGAATTCCATCGAATGATTAGCTGCCTTGATCAGTGTCCGATGGTGAGTTTCGAAAACTGTAAAAGTTGGCCGTCGAAATGCCTGGCTCGGTCTGGCGTAGATTGGGTTTACGGGGTTCACCGTCCACCACCTTGCCCAGGCAACGAGCGGCGGAGGTTCCAGTGTCCCCAGCTACGTACTGGGGACACTCTTGGGGACACCCACTCTTCCGACTTCCCGTTTCAGTTGTTTTTCGGCGCGCCACGAAGGATTCGAACCTTCGACCTTTGGCTCCGGAGGCCAACGCTCTATCCAGCTGAGCTAGTGGCGCATACGCATCATGTCCCCGATCTTATTGGCTTTTCTCTGTTATGCAACCTTTTGATCCAGAGTCTGATCCAGAGTTTTTTCCAAAAAATCGAGTCCAATCGAGACGGCGTTCTTCGCACGATTCAACCGGCCTGGCAACATGTGGCTATAAAGTTCGGTGATTCGGATCGAAGAATGACCCAATACTTGGGCTAGAAGGAACAAGTCCGGAACGCTGGCCAGGAAGTGACTCGCGTATGTGTGGCGAGTCATGTGGGGGTGACCGGTGATGCTGGCTTGCTTGAGGGCCTCCCAGAAGAGTTCCTTGGGGAAGCTCTCATATTGCACCCCGTTTCGATTTGGGAACACCACTGTGGGGTGCTCTCGTTCCCCTTCGAGCACTTCTCGAAGAGCATCCGACAATGGTACCTCGCGAGGCAAACCGTTCTTGGCTTGCCAAGTCTTGGTCAACGGTATCCGGATGATCCCCTCGTGGAAGTCAATCCATGACCACTTGCATTCCATGCACTCCCCTTTGCGGCAACCTGTATTGATGAGAAACACCAACATCCTGAAGAGGGTCGGGCTCACCTCGTAAGCGGCTTGGTAGAGCTTTCGAAGCTCGTCGTTGGTCCAAGCCCTTGCCCTCCCCTTTCCGCGCTCTGGTAGCTTCTCCCACTTGAGGTCTTTGGGTACTGGGTGGCCTCGCTTCCTAGCCCAAGTGCATATAGCGGAGAAGACCCGCAAATCATTGTTCACGGCAACCGCCGAAACCTTCTTCTTGCGTACGACTGTCTTGATTCTAGTGCTCTTGAAGCGGTCAATGTGCTCAACTTCGAACTCGTGGGCTCGAATTTTCCCAAAGTGCTCAATCAGCGTGGCAACTTGGTAGATTCGCACCTTGAACCAAGTGCTTTCTTTGAGGTGCTCAACCGCCCACTCGCTGTATTTTTCGCAGATTACCGAGAATTTCAGCCCGTCCTGGTTCGGCTTGTTTTCCTCTTCCAGTTCTTCTCTTAGCTGTTGTTCCAGAGCCCTTGCGCCCTTTACGTCCGTTCCGTTGTACGTCCTTTGGTGCTGCTTCCCCTGGAAGTAGACGTAGACTTGGCGCTTCCCCTTCTCCGGTTTGCTTATTGGCATTTGGATTTCCGTTTGGTCTTGGGATGAAGTCCTCGATTGCCCACTCGGGAATCAACCAGACCTTGGCTGGCTTGTCGGCTGGAATCCCCCCTCGTTTGCAAAGAGCGGCCATTGACTTGGGTGTCATCCGTAAGTGCGCAGCTGCTTCGGAGCAGGTAAGATATTTGACATTCACGGACATGGCTGGGGCGTTCGATTTCTGACCGGCGCGCCAAATCGGTCTGAGAGAACGCATTCTCCAGCCATACGACGGAGACAAGTTGGCGCGCCTCTATTCTGCCATCGAGATCGCAAGCGTCAATGACTTTCAACACGACTTACTGAACTTCTGAAAGTTCAAGCCTCTTGACACGATCTCATACTTGGCCTGGCGTTCTCATACTTGGCCCGGTGTTCTCCTCTCCTCAGTCCCTCTCATACTCGTTAAAGGGTCATTGATGACCCTTCAACGCTCTTAATCACAACCCTCACACCTACCAGCACAACTAGCAAGTGGGCTCCAAACTGACAGTTTTTGGCTGGTTTCTGAAGGGTAGGTTTTGGGTCAATGTAGTGAGTAACCGGCTCCCGGAGGTAGGTATTACAACCCTCACTTGCCCTCGGTGTATCACCCTAGGTGGGATTATACCGAGAAATGTATGGGGTCATGCCGGAACCTCTCTTAAGGAAATGGTCGAAACCCGACGGGTGATTCAGAGGGAAATTTGTTAGGTCGTTGATGATCGAGTATGTGGCCCAAGGCAAGTGGGTAGTGGATGATCAGACCGAAAAGCTCTAAATCGAATTAGTCCATGATATGGCCATCGAAGTACTTGAGATGGCTCCCACAGTGAGCCAGGCTGCCTTCGGAGGCTCGCAGTATCCTCCCCAACTACAACACGTTGCCCGAGTTGATGCCCAGCTTCCTCCGAGCAGGGACACTCTTCCAGAGTTGTAGACCGAGCCTACTAGGGCTCGCTCCCTAGCTCTCCTGATGACTAGGCGGAGGCGACCTAGTGGGAAGGTACAGCCCCGGATTCTGTAACGGTGGGCTGGGATGCCAGTGAACTCCTCGTATCGTTCGGTCATGTCCACCCATTCGAGTTGAGTGGTGACATGCCGTTCGACTCACATGCTTCGAACTCAGAAACTTTGTCCAGGCGTCATGACCTGGCGTGGTGAGCCTGGCTAGCTCATTCGCTCGTCCTTGGTCCACTGAGGATTGGCAGGGTGCTTACAGGCGACGTTCTAAATCTCCCTGGTTTCGTGAGGTTGAAGGCCTTTGTTGTAGGTTATCTTGCCCAATCCTAGGTCCCAGCTTGTAGTTGGCGGCGGTGAGGATGTGCGAAAATGGCGGCAATTCGGGCCATTACGGATTCTCACGCTGTCCAGAAGGGCTACGTCGGGTACTAAGGCTTGGATTGCTCGGATCACGGCTGAAGGCCTTTTCGCCCGGCAAATACATGGTGGGGGCCAAATCCAAAATCCGAATTGGAAGCCCCCAGTTGAAAAATTTCGAGTTAGAACTTAAAAAATCGAGAACCTGGAAAACCCTCAGTCCAGACCCACCAACAAGTTGGACTTCGAGGCCCCGACGGATGGGGAGGTCACCGTTGTTTACCCAATCATGTTCCAGCCTCCCCCTTGATGGCTTCTGGTACGAGGTAGTCGATGGCTGATGCCTCGAATACTCTGGGTGTACAGTTTCCAGTCCCTCGTTCATGCCACAAATTGTGGCGGAAATTGAACTTCACAGAATACCAGGCTTCTCCTTCGATACTGTTTCGATTGCAGTCGAAGGTTATGACGCACGACGTAGCAGAACTAGGCCAAGTGTTAAGCTGCCCAACAAGACTCCGAATGTTGCTAGCATTAGGGGCCAACCAAAGAACGATAGGCGAGCTGGCAAGCATTGCTCGCGTCAACTATTCGTCAGCAAGCCAACATGTCGGCAAGCTCAACGAAGCAGGACTAGTTCACGTAGATCCACAGGGGAATCGAAGGGTTGTCTCCCTTGCGGCTCGTGAAGTACGCTTGAGGCTCGTCCCATGAATCCGGTAGTTGGCGTGTTAGCTTGGTTAGGGTGAGAACTCCCTCGGGAAGTACCCGTACGGGTTTCGCTATTGGATTACCGAGTGACTCGGGATCGAGTACCTATCCGACCCGTTACCGATGCCATGATGAACAAGGGGCCATTTGCCAGTAGAATCCAATAGTTATGCGCGAACCATGCAGACCAGAAGTTTGCGCTAGGATCGACGCACATGACGAGTTCGGCGCTCTGGGTAGGCGCACAGATACGCTAGGGCGTACACTTGGAACCGGACCCTTACTTGAATTCTGATTTCCAAGATTGATTAGGGACTTATGGACAAGCTCTGGTACCCCGCCGCCTTTTCGGCCTTAATCATGAGTTGTGGCGGCGAGGTTGACACGAGTCACTCGACCTCCTCGGGTGGGTCAACGGGAGTTGATGCGGGGACACCTAGCGCTACGGGTGGAGTTCAGCCAATGCCTCCATACGGTCCCCCGCCTGTCCCTCCTGGCGGTTCAGCTAGCTCCTACGGAGGAAGTTCAAGCTTTGGCGGGCAGACGTTCACAAGTACCGCGCCCATAGACGCTGGGCTCCCATCGTCAACTGGCGGGTACCCAACGAGACTCTACGGAATTCTGTGAGTTGGGGGACGACGGAACGGTGTCGTCGATCGACATCACCTGACGTCGCAAGGGGGACCGCGAGCATCGCCAGCACCCGATGATGGTGAGTCCAGCCAGATTTGACTTCCTTCTTGCGGAACCTGATGCGCCGACAGCTTGAAAGGAGTAAACTCTAGTTGGTTCGCCGTCTTCAACTTGCGGAGCGCTGACTTATGGACAAGCGATGGTATCCGGTTGCTGTATCAGCTCTGATTGTCGGCTGTGGTGGTGACGTTGACTCGGGAAGTCCAGCCGCAACTGGAGGACTGGTTGCGGTCTACTACGGGATTGGTGTCTTCAGTGGCGGTTCAGCGGGCATTGACGCAGGCTCTCCGACTCACACCGGCGGCTTTGCTCTGATAGAATACGGACCCGTGCAGATTGTGGGCGGCTCAAGTAGCAGTTCGGGTGGAACCACCAGTATGGGAGGTACTGCTGCAGCCGATGGCGGTACCATTGACGGCGGGACTCCCTCGGCAGCTGGTGGGTACCCCATAATCCTATATGGTCCCATCCCGTGACCTCGACGGTTCTTGAATTGTGGTCAGAGCGAAGCCATGACTCCCCCAACTGAAAATAGACGGACTGCTCCAAAGGCGCGCCTGGTTACTGGGGCAATTCTGTGGTCAGTCGTGCTAATGGGTTGTGGCGGCAAGACTGATGCCGCACACGGGACAACCTCACCCTCGGCTGGCGGAACCAGTGCAACCGGAGGGGTCAGCGCAATCGGAGGAACCATCACAACAGGCGGGAACGCGAGCAGATTGACGTCCACCACTGACGTTGGAGCCTGCTCAACCGATTCTGACTGTACTCAATGTGTCTATATCACCGCACCAAGCAACTCTAGCGAATGCCCAAATGCTCTCGGCTGTTGTGGGGGGCAAGTGATGAACCAAGCAACATGCACCGCAAATTACGGAGCTTGGGAGGCCAACTGCTCCGGCCAGGGTTATACGATTCCGATATGCCCTTGCGTAGCACGTCTGAACAACACCATCAGTTGCAAGAACGGCGAGTGTGGCTTCTGGTGAACCAATGGCCCCGGGTGGATTCGCTTGCCTCTAAATGGCCCTGGCTCTAGTATGGTTGACGAGCTTACCGAATGAACACCATGACCCGAAACTGCTTGAGCTTGTGCGCACTCATCACAGTTGCTTGTAGTGGCAGGATCGACACGACCGATCAATTGTCGGCAGTTGGTGGAAGCCCTTCGAGTATTGACTTGGCTACGGGGGGAACTAGTCCCGCCGAGACGGGTAGCACAAACCATGAAGAAGTCCCAGCGGCCGGGGGTAGTCTCAGCGCAGGGACTGGTGGTTTATTCTCTGTTGGTGGGACCACTTCTGTCGGAGGAGCTTCAGCAAATGGTGGAATGATCACATCCGGAGGTTGCCAAGGAACCGGTGGCTCATCGGTTACTGGAGGGGGTTCAGGAATCGGCGGCTCTCACGCAGTTGGGGGCAGTTATGGAGCTGGAGGATCTACTAACGGAGTGATTGGGGGAACCTCTCAAACCACTACTGGAGGGGCTAGTCCGTGTGGCAGCACCCTGTCATTATGTGGCCAATTCTGCGTTGACTTGTCTAGTGATTCAAGTAATTGTGGAAGCTGCGGTAAGGCCTGTGCTGCTGATCAATTCTGTTCAGCTGGCTCTTGTTGATTGGTAACTTCCAGAGTCTAGGAGCCAATCGAATAGATAGAGGCAAACGGTTATTCAACGAATGCCTCGTCAACTTGAAGTGAAGCAGACCCCGAGCGAATAAGGTTAGCAGCAGCGTTGTTGGCTTTTTTGCGGGGGATGCACCTCTAACGTTATCGCCCGGGGTCCCAAGTTCGACTGCTTTCCCGCCGTCCGAGGAAACATCGACATCGAATGTCATGGCAAGTGAAGATTGCATCACGAAGCTTCATTGGCGCACGGTGACCGAGGCAGTACATTCTTCACTGATTGCGGCATTGACAGGGGACTCGAAGGGGACGAGCCTTCATGAATGCCCACGCCCGACGAGGTTCTAACGTGCATAGGGAACAGTTTAGTCCATGGAGGGTGGATCAAGGCTTTTGAAATACGGGATCATGTAACCAACCGGAAGGTTGAAGATCGACCAGACAGAACCCTTCATCTGACACTCAACGACGTGAATGGCCCCCCGCTAGTCATAAGAAGCCGCCATGATCGGGAACAGAGGGTCTTGACTCTCGCGGGAAATGCTTGTCCAGAAACCCAAGTTGACCTTATTCAGCCATCCAGGGGCTTTGCGGTAAACAAGAAACCAGCCGTAACCGTAGGCGCCGCAATCCGGGTAGTTTTGGATCACTTCCAAAAAAGTTTGGGGAGTGCGCCACCGAGAAAGTGAACCGGCGTACGAGCATCAATGCCTTTGGAATGAGCCATCAATCGGCAATGGTGCCAGCGGATAGCTCAATCTGTTGGGCATCCCGACACACGTCAAGCCCACGAACAGAGCGGGTTCCGACCGCAGGCTGGGCAAGGGCCTCACTCGGTCCCGAGATCACCTGAGAGAACTGGCCAGGGTCGGCCGCTCATTTCGATCCTTGATTGCCGCAGGGCATTGACGGGATGTCACCGCAGGGGCAAGCCTCTAGAAATGCCAAAATCACCTGATGAGGTCTTAACAGCCATTGGAAATGCCTTGGTTAATGATGGGTACATCAAGAAGTTTGAACTTGGGGATCAGTCGATGCGTAAGAAGGGTGTAGTTTCGAAATACAGAGTCCTTCATCTAGCGCTCAACGACGGCCCTAATTTGTTCATAGTAAGTCATCATGATCCGGAACAGGCTATCTTGAATCTTACTGGGAAAGCTTGCCCAAGGACCTTGGTTGACCTCGCTAAGAAGTATCGGCGTTTGAATATTGAACGCGAGCAAGTTCTTACAGTACAAGCTGCAGTCCGGAAAATGGTGGGCCACTTCCGAAACTACTCAAGCGGGAACCGCACCTAGTGGATGCTCCGGTGTACAAGCTGGCTTGCTTGAGAAAGGGGCCATCTCTCGGCAATGGTGCCGGTGAGTTTTTTCGTGGCAACCATCCCCATAGACATCAAGACCGTGGGCACAGGGGTGGATGACCACGGTCTTGGAATAGGCTAGCGACAAGCTAGCCACAAAGGGGAATCATAGCACTGGTTTGGGTTCACGGCTATTTTCCAACAAGAACTCGCATATAGGGCCAAGTAGAACAGCTCGGTAATGCCCAAGAGATGGCGTAAGCATTGGGGATTATGACTTCATCAGGTGAATCGGCTTTCACTCGAACTGGAAGTTGTTCATGTTCAGAAAGATCGGGTTGCCTCAATTCCTCGGCCGGGTTCGCGACTCCGAAGAAGGAGCAACAATGGACATCATCAGCCAGCCATTGTGGATCAATGATGACTTCTGATAGCGTTGGAGTTCCCCAATGTTCAAACCACTCTACTTGCTTCTTGCGACGCTCATTGCGAGCTGTAGCAGTTCGAATGCAACTGAACCCTACCACGCTGCTGCAGCCGGAGGAACGGCCTCCACAGGTACAGCAGCCACGGGTGGTAGAACCTATCAGCCCGTTCCGGGAGCCGGAGGATCTCCATCAAACGCAGGGGGATCGGCGGGAACTTGTGATTCTTCTTCCGGCGGCGGGCCACCGGTACCAACCTGCAATCCAACGGATACAGCCCCAGCTACCCTAGGTAGTGCTCAAAGCTGCAACGTCGCTATCCCATCTCAACCAGGTGGAGGTTCCCTAGATTTTGCGAACCTAAACCTCTGGTATGTTGTTAGTAACTGCCCCATTGCACTGATGGAAGATCCCGGCTGTGCTCACAACACGAACAGCTGGGAGTATGACAACCCATCCAACCCTACTGCCTTCGTATTGTGTCCCTCAACCTGCGCCATGGCTCAGGCAAATACCAATAGTGCGTTCACGGTAGAGTTCAACTGTCCGACTACCCCCTACTAGTTGCTGTCCTTGGCACGGGGTCTTCGAGCTTGGGGTGGTACCAGGCTGATTGTCGGTGGTTGACGCACCCTCGGAGTTCCCCGATCTGATTCCAAAGCCCTCGTTTGTCGGCACAACCACTTGGCTGAAGTTTTCCAAGAAGCACCACCAAGAAAGTCAGAAAGTCGGGGGTACGGAGACCGATTCCAGGGTAGAATCCCCCTCAAGTCTGCTGCTCGGATTCGTGCTGAAGGGCGGTGGGCTGAGGAGCCGAGTGATGGACAAGCGATGGTACCCAGCAGCATTTCGGCAATTCTTATCGGGTGCGGTGGGTCTTCATTTGATGAATCCGCGGGCACAGGAGGGAATACAAGCATTGACGGGGGTGCACCGGCAACTGGAGGCCTGGCCGCAACAGGTGGTGAGGCCAGCTCTGGTGGCATGGAGGGAACTGGCGGGGCCAGCGAGACTGGCGGAACGAAGACTGAAAAAGGAGGCTCTTCTAGCACCGGTGGGACCAAAGCTGACACTGCAGGGGCTTCAAGCATCGGTGGTACCAAGTCTGCAACGGGAGGGGCGCCCAGCACGGGTGGGACATTGTCCTTAACGGGAGGGACAAGCAGCACCGGCGGGACGAAGGCGGCAACAGGTGGTGATTCCTCTACTGGTGGAACAAGATCCTTAACAGGAGGTGTCCCCTCTACCGGTGGAACAACGTCCGTAACAGGAGGTGCTCCCGCTACTGGTGGAACTAGAGCTGCGACGGGGGGTACTTCAAACAGTGGCGGGACAAGTGGTGCAAAGAAGACCTCAACCGGTGGAACATTAGCTGCGGGCGGCATAGCTCCCGTCTATGGTCCGCCTGTAACCGGTGGAACTGTCACTAGCGGTGGGGCGAAACCTACCGGAGGCAGTGTGGCCACGGGCGGAATTGACACGGGCCTACCGACTGGTGGCACTCAAGGTTTAAGGACCATAGTGCCACCTGTTTACGGCATCATTAGCACAACTCCTGTGGACTAGATTATTGGGAGACGGTGACTAGAAAGGTTACCAACGGGATTTCATTTGTTGCCGGTGCAGCCTTGGTCCTCAAGAAGTTGACTACATGGCTCAGCTGCCGATCATGGTCATGCTTATCCGCGCGAATCCAACCCACAGCGACGACAAGATCCATGTCGAGTATTCGGGAATCTTGACCTCTGGAAATGATCCCCCGTCCACATCGAGACACTGGTTGTTCTGGCTGGCCCCCGCCTGCTGTCAGCCTTGGGCATCCTCCGCTCTCCCGGGCTTGCCAGGGTGGGAAGTAACCGGCACGAAAAAGATCTGAGAACTCACATACTTCGGGCAGTCCCACGTGGACGGGACACAAAGAATCAGGCACTATCCATCTCATAATGGCCGACCTGAAAATCCTAACCGATGATCATGCATTGCTCGGTTCGCAGGTTACTCACGTGATGTCACTCTTGAAGGCTTTCGCTGAAGGGCAATCGGAAATCACCAATTTGCAGATTGAAGCGCTACGACAAGCCGACATGTTACAGAACCAGCTTGCCGAGCACTTCGCATTGGAAGAAGTGATGGCATTCCCCCACTTGGAAGATGAACATCCCGAACTCGCGGCGAGGCTTGAAGGTTTGCTTGTACAGCATGACTATATCCTGGACACGTTTGAGCAATTCTATGCGGTGCTGAATGAAGAGCCCTCAACAGAGAGTCGTGCCGAAGTGCTTGCCAGAGGCACAATTTTAGAAAGAGCCTTCGAGCAACATGCCGCTGCAGAATCCGGTCTCTTGAACGAGCTAGGTTCGCTTGTTGCTGTCGACCCGGACAGCAGGCAGAAGTGAGAACACAGGTCGCTGGGACAGCGGCATTACCACGGCGAAAACATGGCCATGATTGCACCTTCTAAGGATGCTATATTGCTTGGTACCCACATGAAGACGGCGCAGATAGTTCGAAATAGGACGAATTCAACTGCCGTATCAACCCAAGTTCTGCTTTGGATAGCATTGCTCACCAGTTGCGGTGGCAAGCTTGACTCCCCCATCGATGGTTCGGGCCAGACTGCGGGAGGATCGACATCTTCTTCCGGTTCGTCTTCGTTGGGCGGTTCACAAACGGCTACCGGGGGCACTACGGCTGTCGGTGGCCTGGACACCTGTACGAGTGATTCGGACTGCTTGATTTGTGCGTGGTTGACTGCACCGGCAGATTCTACCCAATGTAGTTCGGGTTGGTACTGCTGCTACGGGGTACCTCTAACGCAGGCAAGGTGCAGTTCGAATGAAGCTACCTGGACTACGAACTGTCCGAACAGCAATACTCACGTGGCTTGCCCCTGTGCCTATGAGGTTTGCTCAGTTGCCTGCGTGAACGGCCAATGCACGGGCTCTTGCGGGCCTCCTCAGAACGATTGACGTGGGGATCTCGCGGTAAGTTCGGCTTCTCCAATAGTGCCCTCTCGGACTCGACTACCTCTTCTCAGGCTTCGGTTCCTTGACCCTCAACTTGGCCTCACGTGCATCTCGTCGGCGGGGACAATCTTAATCCTCATACCCCAGCCGCCGAAAGTACCTAGATTTGACTGCCATCATACGGAACCTGATGCGCCGACAGCCTGAAAGGAGTAGACTACCCCGAGTCCGCTTGCGAATTAACGGAGCATTAACTTATGGACAAGCGATGGTACCCGGTTGCTGTATCGGCTTTGCTCGTCGGATGTGGTGGCGACAGCCGATGAAAGCATTGAAGCACATGTCCAAGACTTCAATATGTTCGTCTTGTCATCCAGAACATCAGCCTCCGGGGCAGACCTCCATCAATTCCCCGGGATTGGCGCCATTGCTACAACGCCCACATGACACCTCGGCGAGACAATCACACCAAGGCGGATACAGTTGATTGAGGCAGCCCAAGGGCAAAGGAGCACAAAAGTACATGTCCGGTTCGCTGTCCACGTCTGACATCGACAAGACGCAGTATTGGGAATACGCGACGCACGTTTGATCGCCGCAGGCAAACAAGCCTGTCGAGGAACCACCACCACTTGAACCGGCTCCTCCCGTGGACACTGCGCCACCGGTACTCGGCATACCTCCCGTGGCCGTGGTCCCACGAGTCATTTCGCCACCAGAGGCAATTGCACCCCCTGTAGTCGTGCTTCCACCGGTTACTGTATTGTTGGCGGTCGATATTACGCCACCTGTTGCCTGGGTAGCGGCGTTTTCCTTGAAACCATCGAGCCCAGATCGACCTCCACAGCCTGTAGCCGACAAGATTGACAAGAACGTTATCTGAGTGGCTGACCGTCGAAGTCTCATCCTGGTTGTAAGCTCCGCACTTGTTGAGATGGCCTTTCAAGGCAACGACACCACTTGACCCGCAAAGAGTATCGGGCCTCCATGTTCTCGAACGAAGAAGAGGAATGGTCGATTGAACACGACGGGAATCGTCGTTGTGGGTTCGTAAACGGCGTTGCCTGCTCGTACAACTACAGCCGTCGCTGCTGCTGCCTCGGTACCCTTTTCGGCGACCTTGACGTAGACCTGTTGCAAGACATCACTCACATAGAGCGGTTCATCTTGGGTGATTCCGCTCAAGTCACACTGACCTCTCGTGAACAGGTTCGTCATCCCAAGATTCTGAAGAGTCGCCTTCCATGAAACAGTGCTACCCTTCAACGTGAACTTGGGGAGTGTCAACGAAACCAACTGGGACTGCTCTGCCGCATCGAAGCTCGTGAGCCAGGATGCGTTAAGGTTTGCTTTGACCGAATCGAATTGTCCCGCATCCGGCAATATGGCCGTCATTACGAGATTTCCGCCGTAGTACGGGATATCAACACCTACCCAGCCGGTCCCGTTAGCATAGTTGAGGGTGATGGTAGAGTTCATGAAGTCGGTCGATGCATCGCCATTGGTCCCGTGAAATAGCTGGGAATTCGTGGAACTGGGGTCAAAGGCGGTTAACCAGGATGCATTGAGGTAGAGGGCATTCACGAGAACGAGCCGAGTCAGGCTGTCCAATGCCCCTTGGGGGATCAGATTCGTAATCAGGTTGTTCGTTTCACTGGCGACCCAGTTGTTGATTTGATTACAAGCCCCATCCGCGTTGTTTATGAAGTCTACCAATTGCAGGCCTGTATCGTAGTTGGTTATCAGGTTGTCCAAGAACAGTTGCTGGATGTTCAAGCCTTTCTGGACGAAGACATCATTGGCGAGATTGAGTGCTATCTGCGGACCGGCATCCCCTGAAGTCGAGGCAAGAGCGCACCCCTTGACCCCCTGCTCCAACTGATTTGTGGCTGCCTGAATATCACTCAGCGAGACATCCGGGTAGAGAACCGCCTTCATTTGATCGGCAGTTGTACCCTTGGCGCCGTCACTCGTCATGGTGAGGGCGATGAATCCACTGACGGGTGAGACAGCGAAGTTCTGGTTACTGGGGGCCAAGCTCTGAAGAACTTCTAATCCGAAGTTGTTCAGGTCCTTCACCACGGCCGCTTGGGTGTCAGCGGATACTACGGGAGCAGAGTTGTAGACGAGCGATGACTTCGCTTGGTCAGGTAAGGCCACCTGCGGGCCACTATCGAGCACGGGCTGTTGCTGAGGATTGGTACCACCGTCGGATGCCATGAGTTGCTCGCCCTTGTCAACGATGCCGTTGCTGCAAGCCATCACCACAAGAGGAGCCAGGGCTACTAACCAAGAGTACTTGTTCATGTTCGAATCCTTGCTGGCATGGCCCATCAGAGGGGACATGCCTGCGCCCGATGAGCGCGCTTCCGGGTGTTTCAGCAAACTTCATGCCATACGGTCGCACTCGATGACGACATACTCATGTTTTGAGATGAGCCTGATCTGATGCTTTCAGGAGTCGTCGCCTCTCTCAAAGGTCCTCTTCGAATCTTCGGCCGGCTACGACACATGTGTCAGCTCCGGCTGTGAATCGGGTGGGCCGATCATGGCCCACCCTCGAAGGCGGCCCAACGAGTGATGGCCTTCCTGGAGCTTCCCTGAACCAGTCTGAGGAGTCGCTGTGAGGCAAGTAACCCCGGGGAAGACCGAGCAAGCCCTAGGGGGTCTGACAGGCAACCAGGACGTTCTGATCACAGGTCATGCCCCGTTAATCCTTGTTCGAATCTCTGTACTTGTCCTACCGCTGCTCTCAACGCGAGGGTTGATTACCAATACCTATCTAACTTCGCTGCCCTAAATGCTGGATGCAACAACGGGGGCATCTGTAAGTCCCTGCCTTGCGGGTGCGTATTCCGACACCACTTGAGCGTCCATTCCGAAACAACTTGAACAGTGATTCCGAAAGCACTTGAGCGGTCATTCCGACGCACTTGAACACGTCGGGCTCGGGGGCCGCAGCGCAGATATAGGTGGTCTGGGTGAAGGCTGTGAGAACTCGTCGGATGTGCCGAGCGACGGTGCGACGACGGGTGGATGTCGAAACGCCTCACCATGCGAAAAATACGAGAGATACTTCGGTTGACTTACGAATGCGGCCGTAGCCAGCGTGAGATCGCGGTCTCGCTGTCGATAGCGGTAGGCACGATTTGCGGTCACCTCAAGCGGGCTCGCCAAGCGGGACTCACCTGGGAACGGGCGCAGTCGATGACAGACAGCGATGTCGAGTCATTGTTGTATCGCTATGACAATCCTGGCCACGTGTCGCAACGCGCAGCGATTGACTATGCCCATGTGCATCAGGAATTGCACCGGAGTACGGCGACACTCGAGCTGTTGTGGGTTGAATATCAGGAGGGGGTGGCCGCCCGTGGTGAGGGTCTCAAGCCGTACCAGTACAGCCAGTTTTGCGGACTCTACAAGGCATGGCAGCGATGTCTCAAACCGTCGATGCGCTGCGTGCATCGCGCGGGCGAAAAGGTCTTTATCGACTACTCAGGCCGAAAGCCGCATCTGACTGACCCTTGCACGGGAGAGGTGCGCGAAGTCGAGCTACTGGTAATGGTGCTGGGTGCAAGTAGCTACACGTACGCCGAATCCACGTACACGCAGACGCTACGGGACTTTGTTGACTCGAACATTCACGGATTCGAATTCTTCGAGGGTGTGCCTGAAGTAGCCGTTCCCGACCAGCTTCGCAGCGCAGTGAAGGGACCGGACCGCTTCGAGCCCGACATCAACGCGACGTACTTGGACATGGCGCAGCACTATGGCATTACCGTGATTCCGGCGCGGCCCCGCAAGCCCAGAGACAAGGCGAAAGTCGAGGGCGCAGTGCTCATTGTGCAACGCTGGATATTGGCGCGACTGCGTCGGCGAACATTCTTCACACTCGACGAATTGAATCAAGCCATCTGGGAGCTATTGGATGAGTTGAATTCGCGTCCCTTTCAGAAATTGGAAGGCTGTCGCCGCTCGACATTTGTTGAACTTGAGCAGCCGGTGCTTCGAGCCTTGCCGCCGATGCGCTACGAGTTTGCCGAGCGCCGTGCAGCGCGCGTCAATATCGACTACCACATCGAATTTGACAAGCGTTACTACAGCGTCCAATACCGGCGTGTACACCAGCAAGTCGAAGTGCGCGCGACGGCGGCGCTCATTGAGATCTTCCAGAACAATGAGCGCATCGCGTCGCACCGACGGAGTCACGGCCCGCTCGGAACGTTTGTAACCGATCCAAGTCACCAGCCCGAAAATCATCGAGACCAAGTATGGCCGCCGGACAAGTTGATCAATTGGGGGGCTAGGCTGGGGCCCTCGATTGCAACGGTCGTCGAACTAACCCTGCAACGTTACGCCAACCCGGCACAAGGCTATCGTGCTTGCTTGGGTCTGCTTCGCGCCGCTGACATATACGGAGCGGGGCGCCTGAACGCAGCATGTGAACGTGCACTGAGCGTGCCCATCCCCGGCGGCCCCAAGCGCAAGTACATCGAGGCCATACTCAAGAAGGGACTCGACCAACAATCACCAGCAACATCACCCAATCGACGCGACGCGCGTCCCCACGAAAACGTGCGTGGCGGCGATTACTACGACAGAAAGGATACGATCCATTGACCACTATCGAAGAAACCCTAACGAAGTTACATGAACTCAAACTCACCAGCATGGCAAAGGCCGTGCGCGAACTCATGGATACCGCGCCCGGCAAACAGCTTTCATTTGATGAAAAACTCGGCATTGTTGTCGATCGCGAATGGACCGACCGAGACAACCGACGACTTCTACGCCGGCTCAACGAAGCCAAGCTCTCCACCCGAGCCTCGCTCGACAACGTGCTGTGTGATCCAGAGCGCGGCGTGGACAAGGCAACCATCCGAGGCTTAGCCAATTGCCAATGGGTGAAATCAAAACACAACGTTGCGGTTATTGGAAAAACCGGCGTCGGCAAGACCTATGTGGCTTCTGCGCTGGCTGATGCGGCATGTCGTAAGGGGTATCGATCGCTATTCTTTCGAGTGCCACGCCTGCTTGAGGAATTGGCACTGGCACGAGCATCAGGCGTGTATTCCTCATTGCTCGGCAAACTCTCGCGCCTTGACGTCTTGGTCCTTGATGACTTCCTACTCAATCCAATGAACGATATCGAGCGGCGTGACCTTCTCGAAGTCATGGAAGACCGTTACGACAGATCATCGACCGTAATCGCAACGCAAATGCCGACGAAAACTTGGCACGAAGCTCTCGGTGATCCGACAATCGCAGACGCCATCTGTGATCGGCTTGTGCACAACGCCCACGTGCTCAAATTGGGTGGCCCCTCAATACGAAGAAAGAAAGCTCTAGAAACCCTGCCCCAAACAGCCTGAACTCAGCCACTCGTCGCTTCGCTCCGACCCCGCTCAAGTGCCCCGGAACACCTGCTCAAGTCCGGCCGGAATGAGCGCTCATGTTGACTGGAATCCGCATTGCGGGACCCTGTTGCCGTCAAGGTGTCTGCTACAACTCATGTGGTATGTGCAGCTTTTACGGCCCCAATTGACTGGGAAACGGGCAAATGGCGAGCACGAGAGCAGCCCCAGCACAATCAGACATGGGGCCAGTTGAAAATCACCTACAACAGCCCAGATGCCGCATTGTCGTTAAACAGGGACCCCTGTCGCCCTGTCGGATGTATTTCCGAAACATTCTAACACTCCTAGCCGTAGGGGCAGCAATTAGCTGAGCTAACTGGCTTGTCTAATGCAAGAGCAGTAGCCAATTGTCTGGGGTACAGATGTGACGAGTGAGAAGCTGGCAGCTGCAGTGTTCTTCCGATCCTGGATTCTTCGCAATTGTGAAACCT
Source organism: uncultured delta proteobacterium (assembly GCA_963811985.1). GTDB lineage: Bacteria > Myxococcota_A > Polyangia > Polyangiales > Polyangiaceae > FEN-1139. Next base: position 84,629 of record CAWEUH010000031.1, on the reverse strand, counting down.
AGTCACCTCACGGGAGAAGACTTCCATCCGTTGTACTAAGTTTGAAGAGATACCCACCTTGGTCAACAGCGAGATTTGGCTCATAATTAGAAGTAGCAACAGTTAGGTTTCCCTGTTTGTCCAATAGGATTCCTTGAATGTAATAACCTCCGCCACTTGTACCCAGCGTAAATTCCTGGAACCATATTCGCTTTCCCTGGAGGTCATAGCGTCCGACATATAAGGGGTTGGTCGCTGGTTTGGCTGATGATCCGTTAGCATAAGAGTTTGAATAGGTTCCCGTTAGATACACTGAGTCAGTAGTGGCTAATACGTGCATCCTGTTTCCCGTATTAGCAAAGTTGCCAGTCCAGATTACGTTCTCTACGGGATCAATAACAGCTGTTCGAGTGGACTCGTTTTCACGATATGACTCTACAGTCCAACCCAAGTTGGAGATGCCAAAAGTTAAATCAGACCAAGAGTAGAAGGTATCTCCGGCCTGACTTAGACATATGTCACCGTTTCCAACATTGGGTACGGTCCTGGTAAATGGAGATGTCGTCGTTACATATGCCACTATTGATTGTGAGAATACTCTTGAACTCTCTGCACCGGTGTGAATGTCGGCTTCTATGAGCATTCCACCGTCAACCAAATAGACATTTTCTGCGGGTCCAATAAACAGTCTGTTAGCAGCTCCCTGTTGGTTTTGTGGGTTAGGTCCTCGGTTGGCATATTGTTTTAGCCAAGTGAGGGTTCCATCGGACTCGTAGCGTTCCATCCAAGACCCAGCAGATACGGTGGAAGGGTTTCCCGGAGCTTGGCCGGCCGCGGTGCCTGCGGCAATGACCGCTCCATCAGGGGTAGCTTTGGTTAGTAGTGTTTGACCGCTCCCGTTGCTCCATTGATGAGCCCAAGCCACTGTACCGTCTGAGTTGAGTTTGCCAACCATAGCAGAACCGGTTCCCGTTTCCCCGACAAGAGAACCGGTTACGGTACCCCCAAAGAATATGCCGTCGTCTGGGGCAAGACTGAAGCTATTTATGGCAATCAAGTCACTCCCACTTTTGGGTACTAGACTGTTGTTCCGCAATTGGTAACTCCATACAAGAGCGCCGCTTGCGCTGTACTTGTTAAGTTCGTACACTACGTTAGCTTTACCGTTGAACGAGTTCTCTTCGGACATGAGAAGGTTCCCGTTTGAATCTTGTAGGAAGCACCCACCTCCTAGCTCATCGATCAGGTAGCCCTGATGTGCCGATCCGACATTAATTAGGGCTTGGTCATCGGTTACTGGGCCTAGAATGTAGCCAGCACTAGTTAAGCCCCCGGTAGCTGCAATGGAAGTTGAGGTTCCAGAAGTTCCGCCGATGGTTGATGAGCCTCCTGTGGTTGATGAGCCTCCTGTGGTTGATGAGCCTCCTGTGGTTGATGAGCCTCCTGTAGTTGATGAACCTCCTGGTCCAGACGTACCAATTGAAGATGATCCGCCTGTGACATTGCCGGTTGATGTTACCCCGGAACTGGTTGTTCCACCACTAGATAGACTACCACCGCTCGACAGACTACTGCTTCCAGCAGTGCTTGATGAGCCACCTGTTACCTTAGGTGAGTTACTTGACGATCCACCGGAGGTACTAGTACCCAGATTGCTAGTTGTTGGGTTGTTCTTACTTGAACTACAAGCAAGTACTGAGAAGACTAATAAACAAATGGGTGCTTTCATAGAACCAGATCCTTGGTTGCAGTGGGGCAGAGAGTGTGTTGAGCTTTGATGGGTCTCAAGGGAGCTGTTCCGCCCCTTGTCGATGGGCGGCGAGCTACTCGAACAGCCCGCCAGCTTGTCTTATCTTTTGGTCAGTTTCCAAATCATTTCTGCTGATATTTTCCTTGCTGAATAGGTGCTTCAGGTGCACAACCCCCACAAATTAGGGTACCGGCTCCAAGACATTACATATAGTGAGTGCCCGCAAGAATCAGCGAGCGATTGCGTTGCAGCGGTAGCCCCATCCTCCGAATTTCGTTCACTTGCGGGTGGGGAGCCGAATATTTATTGTTTCTCTGCCACCTCACGACGGAATTCCCGACTTGTGACTGCCATTGCTGTTGGAGAGTCAGTTTCGGAAGCCGCTTCGGGTTAGGACCAACCGCGGCGCACGTGCCAATTCCGGTTTAGCTTCGGGCTAGCTAATCTAGCTATCCATATTGTCCAAGTGGTTCCGGCAGCACCACGAAGACCGCGGCTTCAACCGTTGACAGGGCGGCTCCTCTTGGGAATCAATCATGTCCTCACCCGTGGTTGATTACGTGTCATGGTTTCTGCTTTCTCCGAACGTCGCGAGCGGAAAGCTCACAACAGCCCGGCCGCCGCATTGTCGAGGAAAAGTGAGCCCGATCTGATGTACTTCCTCACCATGGTCACGCTCTTGTGGCCGGTCTGAGCCATGATCGACCTCTCACTGCGTCCGGCTCTGGCAGCACTCGTGGCCAGCCCTGATCTGAGTGAGTGCCCGCCAATGATCTTCGGATCGAGTCCGATCATTCCACCTCGTCTTTGAACAACCCTAGCCACAGCTCTTGAATCAAGCCGTTGAGGTTGAACGTGACCCCATCTTCCCACAGCCCGAAACAAAGGGCCTTTCGAGATATTTGCTGCCTCCATCCAAGCCTTGACCGCTCGTGCTGGACAAGTCACTGGTGAGTAGCCACAAGGTACCCCGATCCGACGCCCCTGGCCTTCCTGGTCCGTCTTCGACCTCTTGATGGTAACCACCAGACCTTCAGTGGTGAATTTCGAGATCCTCGATGTCGATGGCTACCAACTCGGATCGTCTGGCCGCAATCGAGAACCCCAACAGCATCAATGCCCTGTCCCGGAGCCCCAGCAAGTCCAGTGGGATCGATTGAGCTGCTGCTCGAAGTTGTTCTACCAGCAGTGGAGCTTTTTGGATCTGGGCAGTCCCAATGGATCTCCTGATCCCTTTCATCGTTTCGAGCACCAAGAACGCAGAAGTTGGGGATGGGTGCCCGGCCATCTTGTGAGCTTGCCTAATGCTCACTAGGGTCCTGGAAATGGTGGCTACCTTCTTCCCTGAGCCTGCCAAGTGAGACAGGTACAGAACCACCGTAGCGGGTTCAGCGGGTAGAGATAGGAGCCCCGAAGTCCTGCACCACGTATCAAAGGCCTTCCAATCTCCCCTGTAGGCCCTTTGGGTACTGGAGGCCTTTGACTGAGCAGCAAAACCTCGGGAGGCATCAATGAGGATCTGGATCTCACCAGGGACACCCTTGCTGCTGACAGGAATCAGGGTGTTCACGGTGGGGCTGGAATTGCCTGTCGTGGCTGAGAACAGTCGGTTATCGGACGTCATACACGGTATTACGGATGAGACCGGTGGATCTCAACGAACTTCTGGAAGAAACCGGACTAATTGCACCAGCCGGTCCCCTGACTCGAACATTGGGTGGTAGCCCGTTTCGATTGAAGGCAACAGTAGGCAGGTACTGGCTTCGTGCCACTCGATGGACTGTTGGTATCATCAGTCAGACATGTAGGGAGAACCGATGGATCGAATATTGTCGAAACGGTTGGATGAAGCGTCTTAGCATCGTTCCACCTCTCGCCATTGGCGTCCTCCAAACCATCCCGAATCAAGAGAAAAGGTGATGAGCACTCGGGACACTTCGCGACAATGAATTGCTCAAATTCTTGGGCTGATCCCAAATCATCGGTTACTGTGTTGAAGTAGCCAGCGACAATGGCGGAAACGGTCTTGTCGCATTTGCCGCAGCTAACCACCGGTCTGTATTCCACAATCGAGTACGCTAAAGCCAATCGTAAGCCAGTGTCAACCGTTGGACCATTAGCCGTGGACCAAGGCCCAGTTGACATCGATTCCGATGAGTGTTGTTCTGGCGGAACGAATGGCAGCGATCAAATTCGTCCTTGAGAAGCTCTCCTTTGTAACCGGCTTGGTTTTCTTTTTTGCCGCCTTTTTTGCTTATGATACTGAGCTTGGAATAGTCAAGAATGGCCTAGATGTTTGGTGGGTGAGTGTAACTGATACCAAGAAATACTCCGTTCCCCGACAAGTGGTCTTTACCGCCAAAGCGTTTCGGTTCTTTGTGAATTCCGGCAATTGGCTATTTGGAACTCGAATCGTCGCCTTGCGCCCACTTTTTGTGGGATTTATGCTATCGGGCGCGGTTTTCTCTATTGTTCCTCCATTAATATCCCCGGTGCTTGAGGCGATGCACCTTCATGGCGGCTCCGTTGTTCACGGTCACCTGCCATTGGGGAGTACTCACAATGGAGTTCAACCGACATTTCTATCAGGTTTGGGGTTCGGGCTTAAATTCCTGTCGCTTTCCTTGGTACCAGCAGTGCTCGCGGTTGGTTTACGCGACGTGGTGAAATTAATAGCGATAGCGTTCCTATTGTTTATTGGATGGGACGTGTTGTTCTTCGTTGCGTTTGGCCTATTTGCTGCATTGAAGACCCGTCAAGTAAGTATGCTCTATATTGAGGGCACATGGCTATTTGGTGGGATTGTGGACGTCTTGTTTCTGGCGGTACTTACTTGGACATTGCGGAAGTGGGGAGACGTCGCGAATACGTGGAACGCTCTATGTGTTTTAGTTCTATCGGCAATTCTTGGGTTTACAATCGTAGCTCTCCCAATTTGGTTGTGGCTATTTGTGACTCATTCGGCGCTTCTTGGAGGAGCAGTACTACTTAGCCTAGCCACCATCATGGCTAATGCATTTGTGGCGTTGTCGGTAGTATTTGCCGTTATGATGATCTTCGCGCAGCAATTGTTCTGGCAACTTCTGGAACGTCCTATTCGTGCAATTTACCGAATCATGCCTAACCGAAAGTACCTTGCTACGGTAGGAGCCATATTCGTGGGCATCTCATGGCACAATGGTGTTGGACAACTGATATTGAAATTGATGGCGACCCTAGGGCCGTAGAGTCTCACAAATTCTGGAAAGCACCAATCCTCATATCCGCCGGCTTAGTAGATTGGTCATTTCGATCCCTTGACCTGCCTGTTTCACATCTTCCGCAATAGCCTCACACCCCAAGAACCTACGGCCCAATTTGACGGCCGCGATCCCTATAGTGCCGTAGCCGACGAAGCGTTCGATCACCAGCTGTCCCGGGATGCTAAGAATCCTGCACCGAAGTGCGTCCGTAAAGAAATGGACAGTTCGACGTAACCGTTCAGCCGGCGACGGGTAGAAACGGGCAAGGCCCGTGGCGACAATGTTGCCATGGCAAAGGTCAAGGCACTGGTTCGGCGCAACCGCGAGTATTGGATGGACGTCGTAGCGGAGTTCGAGAAGGGCTCGCTCAAACAGCAGGAATTCTGCGAGCAACGGGGCCTTGAGGTAGGGACGTTTCGTTACTGGCTCTATCAGCTTCGAGGGGAAACCAAACGGCCAAGCTCAGCACAGAGCCGTTTCGTCACGGTGCGACCGACGATGGCAGCTCCGAGTGGGGCCTGTCAGCTGCGAGTGGGCTCGGTCACGCTCAGTCCTTAAGCGCTCGCGAGAATGTTACCTGGTGTGCTCGCCAAAATGTGACCACTCGAAAAGTCCGCTCGCGAAGACTTGCCCACTCTGAAGATCGAATTGAAAATTGATCGATCAGACGTGCTTGACAAGGTACGCGGATGGAGCGAAGAACGGTTTGTCGGATGCCCGACACGGCGAAACGTTGAGCGCGTTGGCGCGCGCCAACGGTGTCAATTGAGAGCAGACAAACTCGCCATCAGCGTTCGTTAGAAAGCGATTGAAGAAGATCGCCGGTTCATGTCGTACCAGATTGCGAGCATGTGACTTGTCGGCGGCTCCGGCAGTAGTTTGGCTATGGTTCAGCTCGCTTCTCTGCACCATAGAACGCGCCTCAAGCTGATGTCTGGCCGTCGTGAGGCGACTCGCGGCTGCGCCGCGCAGGTGGCCTGAAGCCGCGTTGGTGGAGTGTCACTCGCGACACAGCGTTTGTGTGCAACGTCACGCCATTGCAGGAGGTGTTCTGAATAAGCTCTAGTCCACTCATTTCAAGGCCACGCCGTGCCGCTGCTGCATGTCGCGGCATGAAGCGATAAATCCTCTGTGCGCAGGCTCCGTGATGTCCTCGCGTTTGCGTGAGCGTCCGAAGACTCGTTGTCATGGCGACTGGCTGAAGTGATGCAGAGGCGTGCTTGGTGTTCCGTCGTGCTATGCGTCTTCACGCGAAAGGGCGCTCCACCTAACCTGAGTTGCTTCTGCTTATCACCACGAACGCCGACCGGCTAAGCGTGCTCCATATAGCTCACGACTCTATCAAGCGGAACTTCGAGAGGATTGATCACGAGCACGCGCTGCTGCGGAATGGATACAACAATGGGTTTCGCCACCTTCGCAGCGGAGCGCGAATTGTCTATGCGTCTTCGGTGAGATGGTCGAACATGACTCTGCAATGGGTCATCCCTCGAAACGCAAAGCGGAGCTCGAAGAGAACCATCTACGGATCACACGAAGGAGACTGTCGAGCTAGTACCTGCGACCCGGTATGGACCACCGAATGCCAGCTCGCTACAACGTCATCGCGCAGCTTCGTGCGCACAATCGTGCCCCCGCCGATGGTAAGATTCTCAAGAGCCCAACCGGGTACATTTTGGCGGGCGCTGAAGCAGTCTGATGGACTTGCCGTCGGCGAAGTTCATCGCCGAGCTGGCTCGACTCATGGACCGATAAGTCGATGCTGGGGCTTTCGACAGCGACGCGGATCCTGTTGTTCACAGGGGCAACAGACATGCGCAAGGGGTTTGATGGCCTAATCGCGCTGGTGATGGCCAGCGGCGAAAATGTCTACAGTGGAAATCTTTACGTCTTCATCTCGGGTCGGCGAAATCGAGCGAAGATTTTAGCCTTTCAGACGGGCGGGCTGGTGCTCTGGTACAAGCGGCTCGCTCGGGGGCATTTCAAGATTCATCTTCCCGAGGGAAACGATCGAGCCGAGATCGACAGCATCCAACTGACGATGCTGCTTGATGGGATCGACTTCGCCAGGGTACGGCGACCGCCGCATTGGACACCTGAACCGTAAAAAAGTCAGATTAGGGATCGACAAACGAGATCGATCATGATCTACGTTAGTCGATGACGTCCCAGGACATCGACGAGCTCGAAGCGACGCTGGACCCGACAGCGCGACTCGTCATCTCAGTACTGAGGGACGACAACGCGCAGCTGCGCAAACAGCTGGATGCGAGCACCGAGCAGAGTCGAATCCTGGCCGAACAGGTTGCGAGACTTACGGAGCAACTGCAGGACTTGAAGCAACGGCTCTTCGGTAATCGGTCGGAGAAGTTGCAGACGGTTGGCGAACAGCTTCGTCGTCGGATTGATCCCAATGAGCTGACGGTAGACGGCACGCCGATGCCGACTGAGCCCAAGGCACGAGCGAAAGAAAAGCGACGCAAAGCTCGAAAGGCAGGAGAAGCCGAGCGTGCACGCAAGCGTGGTCTTCGCAAGAACATCCCCGTCGTCGTGGAACAAAAGACAGTGGCCCCCAGTCAGCTACCCGAGGGCTACACGCTCGACGACTTTCACAAGCTCGGCGATGGCAAGACCGTGCAACGAGTGGAACACGTCCGCGAACATCTGATCATTGAGCGCTTCGTTTTGGAAACGTTGATCTCAAACGACGGCAGTCAGATCATCACCGCCGAAGCGCCGCCTGGCGTCGTTGACGGTGGTCATTACGGTCCCGGTCTTCACGCACACGTAGCGGTCAGTCGCTGTGATGACATCATGCCGTTGTACGGAAGCGAGAAGGCGCTAGAGCGCGCTGGGTTCCCGATCGCACGCAGTACCCTGTGCTCGATATTTCATCGCACAGCCGAGCAACTGCGTACCATCTACGAAGAGCTCCGAGGTGTCGTGCGCAGAGGACGCTACGTGCATGCAGATGAGACTGGGCAACGAGTGCTCGACAAGGAGCACTGCTTGAAAGGTTGGATGTGGGTCATCCTTTCGCAGCAGGCCGTCGTCTATCATTACAGCGACAGTCGCGATAGCAACACTGCCAGAGAGCTTTTGGGCGGTACCACTGGCAATCTCACCATTGATGGCTATGGCGCTTACAACTGTCTTAGCGACAAGGATGCCCGCCGCAATCGCAGCGGCTGTTGGGGTCACGCACGGCGCAAGTTTCTCGAAGCAATCCCGCAAGGGACGAAAGAACACGAGAACCGCGAAGTGCTCGAGCTCATCGGAGACCTCTACCAAGTCGAGCACGATGCAACCGAGCGCGGCATCGAAGGCACCTCAGAGCATCTCGAACTGCGCCAAAGCAGAAGCAAGCTCACCGTCAAGAAAATCTGGCGCTGGGTGGATGCTCGCGTCGGCAAGTACTCACCCGATTGCAAAATGGGAAAGGCACTTAAAGTATGCGACCAAGCAACGCGACAAGTTGGAGAAATTCCTCAGTGATCCGAAGCTGAAGCTCGACAACAACCGAGCGGAGCGCGCGCTGAGGATCGTTGCTCAAGGAAGAAAGCGATCACTCTTTGCTGGAAGTGCCGAGCATGCGCAGAACCTGGCGGTTCTGCATTCCATCGTCGCGACATGCAGGATGCATGGGATCAATCCCTACGAGTACATCAAAGACATGTTGATCCGGATCCAGACACATCCGGCATCTCGAATCGAAGAGTTGATGCCTTGGCGACGGCGACCGCCAAACGAGTAGTCGCCACTTGATATGTTGAACTCACTGGAACCACACCACCGATGGTGGCGTATGCTCAAAGTGCGCGCACCACCCAACAACCGAGGCCATCCACGAGACGGCAGCGGCAACCAACAGCCAGGTACCCATCGAGTTTGATCAGAATCTGGCGGGCAGCCCGCCCGCGCGACGAGATTCGCACCGGGCACCACTCGCCGCCAATCACAACCTCACATCCTCGGCTGAACGGTTACAGTTCGACGGTCAACAGAATTGACCAATCGCCAATTGGATCGACACCATAGGTGCCTTGCCGGTTCAAAGCGGGCCACCCTGCCTGGCCGAGCCTGCTTCCTGGACTCACTCGTGACCGCCTAAAGGCTCGTTGCCAGGAGCTGGGGTTCAATGACTCCGACAGAGGCTAGAGCACTCTGGTAGACCGCCTCGTGTCAGCAAAAGTCACTAGGGTGGATTCGGCCCCCCCACCGTCCACGAAGAACGGCAGGCAGTCAAAGCCACCTGCACAAGTGTCGACCGAGGTCGAGCCGGGTGAGATGCTCACTGACAATCTAACTTGATAGGTCAACGGGGAACTCTCGCGAACGTATTGACTGAATCTGTTCACCAAGCAGAATTCAAGCAGTTATGGCCATGGATTGGACCAAGGAAGGTTACAAGTCCAACTCGGTGATTCAGCTCGCCCCAATGGGGCCAGTGCTCCTGACTGCAACATCATGTGTGACATGCAGTTCCCCTACTGAGGATTTCAAGAGTTGCATCCCTCTAATCCAGGGATCTTGGGCATTTAGTTCTTGGATGATATAATGCACTATTGTTGCAGTTATGGGCAATCCCGCACGGCTGGCAACGTCGGCGACAATTGCCTCGGGTAGAAAGTTGTTGAAAAGCGGCGAGCCTTGGTCGGGCCTGCCGTCAAAGAATTCGAAAACCCCCTGCCTTATTCTCTTGAGCGTGCCAGGGTCAATTCCATTTCCAAATGACCTATCGTGCAAAGGGGCATCATAGGACGGGCGGCTGGATAAGTCTCTCCGTAATTCTTCAATAGTCCGTAGAATTACGGCGTTTTGCCCACCCTCCTTCATCGCAGACTGCAATTGGAGGGCGCGTCCAATAGGAGTTACCGCATTAAATCCATCCGCCATTGCCGTGTCCACATGCTTCTGGAGTTGAATCTTACATTGGTCAACGCTTCTCAAGTCCGTGATATCGAAGGAAACAGTGCTCTCATCCTTGATGTCAAATGGGAGAGAGGATTCTCTTGAATCGATGACCTGGATGTATGGCTTCTGGACTGCATGTCTTAGAGCAAGCTCGTAGTAGACATTAGGGTTGCGACCAGTCAGGTCAGCAACCACTAACGTGGAGTTGATGACATTCTCAATGACCAAGGAAGTGATGCTGCTGGGTTGAGCCATATGATCCGCCCTGCCTACTTCGAATCCCAGTGGTTCGAGTACTGGACGAAGGACATAGTCGACTAGATTGTCGGCCCTCTTGCGAATAGGAGAGCCCTCCTCACCAATGGGTGAAATCACAAAGCACAATTTGGTGTCAGCCATAGTATTGGATGGCATGGGACATCCAATGGGATATGGCGTCAAGTTGACCTGTCCCAAATGTTGGACAAGCGTCCCAATCATGTTCTGACGAGGCAAAGTGACCTGGTAAGTTCAAGAGTCCAGATCACCGGGCCGCCTGACCGATCATCGCTCGAATGGAACAGATGTTGGTGCCTGGTAGCGAGGTAGCGATGTAGCCGTCCGGGAGTCACCAACGGTCGCCACCCCCCGGCAGGCACTGGCCAGCCCCGACATCTGGATAGGCCCGGGTGCCTTCTAGAATGCTCCCCACCAATCGCGTGGAGATGCTGCTCGGAATTGGAACAGTGCCTCTGGATGGCTGCCAGTGCCTCCGACAAGCATCATCTTTGCTACGGACGGGCAGAGGGCCTGCCATTCTCTCAAGTCTGGTGGTGCCCACATTGAGTTGGTTGGAGTAGTCGGTAACTCGAACCTCATGACGAACTCCCCATATTTACAAGCACTTGGAGCAGTGAACTCTCACGTGCCGTGAAATCGAGTAATGTCCTCTCGATGGCAAACGGAGAAGCAAGCAGAAAGCGGATGGCACAAGTCGAGAAGCTTCGCAGAAGTCTCAAAAATGTGCTCATCAAAAGCCGACTGGTCCGGCCATTGGCCGAATCCGACGCCCTATTCGATCTAAGTAATGTCCTTCTTCCTGCCTTCGATCGATCTGCAGGTCAGTGCGAGTGCGTATCCAAGACATTTCTGGGGTTCAGTCTGAAGCGTAACAAGTGCAAAGAAGAACATAAGGGCCAATGCCCTACCAAGCTCAGGTGGGACGACCGAGGAACTGCAGCCGCTTTTGATTCATGGCAGATACACCAGTGGGTCGCGCAGGCTGTGGGAAAAGGTGCTCACCTTTCGAATTGCAGAATCATTTGTGTCCTTTGTTACATGAGTCAGTTCAGGTAACGAGATCGTCTCCCTGGTTCAGGGTGGGGCAGATTCAAATGCGCGTTGGCAAGAAGACATTGATCCTAATCGGCTCCTTGCTCGTATTGGTGGTCATCGGAAATGCTTTTAGGAAAACCAAGCCATCTTCCAACACCCACCCGGCTCCATCGATATCTGTCCCAGAGGCAAAGGCATCGGCTGTGGTACCGCCAGTGAGTAATCAGCCAGTGGGAGTCTATGTGGGTGTCTTGCGGGCTTCGAGGGGAGAGAACCTGGAATGCCTGCAGTGGGGAATCGAGTCACCTGATCCAATATCCCTTGAGCCCAAGATCAAGTTGAGAAGGAAGACCGTCAGCCCGGACAAGTTTAGAGCGGCTCTCACTGAGCAACTCAAGAAGAGACTATCCAAGAAGTTATCCAGTAACGAATGGTCTTTCATCGGGAAATGTTCCACTGAGGGGGTCCTCGGTTCATGTATCACCGAATTGGCTGGTGCTTCTGACGCGGGCACGTCTCTCTCCCCACTGCGTGTGGCTTACAACCTAGATATCGCGATCTCGATGAAACAGGACTGCCAGAGCAAAGGAGACCGTTGGTCCGAGACAGCTGCGTTTGTTGAGGCCATGAAGAAAAGAACAACTACCGACGATCGCAAGATCAAGAAGGCCGCGGATACTCAGTGAATCCTGATATGTCTAGCCACGTTCTCGGAAGGACTGGCCCATGAAGGTGGACACAGGGCCTTCCACTCCCGAAAGCCCTTCTGGAAGCTTCGCAGCCCTTCCCGGGGTCACTTATCCTGGTTGGCTCTCGAATGGGGTCTTCTGGCATCCACGTCTGGTAGGCCCTTCAAGAACACAACCTCTGCGTACGAGAACTGTTCATTTTGGAGCTACCGCAATGACATTCGAATCCCCCACACTAAAACGAAACGAGGCAATGCCAGACGGGACTACTAAGCCGAAGAGAATTGTCTCTTCCTTTTGGTAAAAGGTGACAATGAAAGGGTTGGTCGGCGACTCTTGTCTTAACCCGAAGAGATCCTTTGCGTCATCGGTGTCCTTATATTTCATTGAAAATGGAAACCATTGTGCTTTGAAGGGAAATGAAATGAAGTTGTAGGCCTCGAATCCATTGAGGCTGCTCCCTATTCCAAGGAGTGCACAGTTCTTACCGGAGGCAGTTCTCATGATGATTTTATCAACGGGGATCTCGACTGGTTCAGCCTTTGCGTAGGCGATCCTTACTTTCACGGAAAGTATCTTGTTGTTCTTTCCTATGTCGGGGGCATCTTTTACGGTATCTAGTACTTTCGAATCTACAACATCAATCTTCACCAACTTTTCAGTCCTTGCCGCGCCCTTCTCCTTCGCCGATGCCTTGGCGGCCCCCTTATCTCCAGTCGAGCAAACGCTGAAAACACCGAGGAAGACAAAGATTGACAGAAGTACTGTAACAATCTTCTTCATATTTACTTCTTCCTGAACCTATCAGAGACTACGGGTCCACTGGCCACCCTGTACGATTGATTCGCTGAAAGCGGTGGTCAGGAAGTCTCTCACATGTGGCTCACATATTCAGAGAGACCTCCGTAAGATCACCAATCTTGACGCGGCTGGGCGAAAATCCGTTCGGCACTTCCCACAGGAAGTCGAGAACCACGTAACCTGCTTTGGGAATCTTGAATTCAAGTGAACCATCTGATCCAGTTATCATCGAAGCATTCCATTGTTCAGCGTCGGACGACTTACCGCCTTCAAGCTCAACGCCTAATGTCTTCACCGTTATTGGTGCTTTTTGGGTGAAAGAAAGACCAGCAGATGCCCCGGCAATGTGAATCCAGCATCGCGAGTATTTCTTGCCCTTCTTGTCTGCGATGGAACATTTACCTTGTTTGAAGATCAAAGCCGATTCTGCTTCAGTCACGATTTTCGCTCCGAAGTGGTAGTAACCAACATCCTCCCCCCTAATTTTGGCATTCCCGTGTACGGGATCGATTATCTTCAAGCCTGTCAACGCCGAAGCTGACCCGGGGGCAAGAAATATGGCACCAAGAAACAATCCGATCAGGAAGATCGAAATACGCGTAACTCCAAATTTCTGATGTCTAGCAATCATCTTTTCCACCTTGGTGAGAAGGTAGAAAGCGCCCGTCGGGGCTTGAAGTCAAGTGCTAACACGTGATCAAGCAACGCTTCCAATTCAGTGTTCATCGGCATTGTGCCTAGCTTGTCGCGAGCGACAAGGACCCCGTCCACCGGGAGACCAAGCCGTCGAGCTAAATTCAAAGTCTTTCCGAGAACTTGTCAGCGGCTGCTTTGGTTGATTGAACAAGAACCATCTCTGCTGTTCCCATGCACGAAAACCCGCGTGAATCCCGTGAAGGAACTTGGGATGGTGGTTGTTTGGCCGGGTCATTGAGTGATCTCAAACACTACTCCGGTCAGCCCCTTGGGGCGCAGATCACGGCTTGCTTGGTAATGATGGAACCGTCCAGGAGCTCCCCAACAGTGACCGCCCCAGCAGCCACGGGCCAGCCCAAGCATCTGGATAGACCAGGCCGACTTCAAGAATGCTCCCGACCAATCGCGTGGAGTTGGGTGCTCAGAATCGGAATGGCACTTCCAGTGGGCTGCCAGTGCCTCTGACAAGCACGGCCGAAACTACCGGTGGAACAAGTACTCGGGCTGGAGAAGGGACAGCTAGTTTGGATTCTCAATCCGAAGTCAACCTAGCCCACCGAGTTGTTCACTCGCGGCCGTGGTGACTGCTCACCAGCAAAAACTTGGGTGGTTATCGCCACGGGCCGAAAGAGGGCGCAGGGTGAACGCGGGCAACGGGTGGTGTGGTGGACAGCCCAAACACCTCGATGGTCTAAATGGGTCCCTTCTCCGCGATCGGGTAGTCTCCACAACTTCCTGGGGGCTGGCATTTCGAACCAAGAATCCAATCTGGTTCCACGGGTTGTGGGGCCTGCATGAGACTGAAATTCCACTCAGCTAGGTCAGCACTATGTTTGAAAGCATCCGCATGGTAGCTGGATAGATGGCAGCCAGGAGAGACCAACGCTACGTGGACTATGTTAGGTATCGCCTAGGGACGGTGAGTCGATTTTCCTGTTGACATGTCGGCGTCACCAAGGCAGAATGAATCTGAGCGATCGGTCGCGCTAGCAAATTTGGGTACTGGCAGACCTGATGGTCTGGTAGCCAATCGCTCAAGTTCGTTGATGTTGCCTTGAGTCGCTTTAAGTCCATGCATCTCGAGAATCTGTCGATCCAATTGAGGGTTGGGAGGCTTACCCTGCGTGTAGTACAACTTTAGGTCGTTCGTTGCGGAACTCCAAGCTCGAACTTCATCCCACTGGACATCGGTATGGCCCGTCATCGGAGCGATGTCTCGCTTTTGAAATGCAATCTCCTTCCGCAAAGCTTCTAAGCTCTCCAAAATAATCGCAGTGGCCCCGCCCTCATTCATTGTTGCTTGGAGCTGAAGTGCCTTCCCAATGGGGGTGACAATCCTGAAGTCCGGTGCCATCACGGCTTCCACATGTCTTCGGAGTTGATCCTTGCATTGATCAACACTTCTCAGATTGGTGATATCGAAGGCGATTGTGCTTTCATCCTTGATGTCGAAGGGGAGAGAAGTTTCTCTTGAATCGATGAGCTGAATGTAAGGCCTTTGGACTGCATGTCTCAGGGCGAGCTCGTAGTAGACGTTTGGGTTGCGACCCGTTAAGTCGGCAACTACCAAGTCAGAACTAATCACTTTCTCGATGACCAAGGAAGTAATGCTACCCGGTTGGGCCATATGATCCGCCCTCCCAACTCCAAAGCCGAGTGGGTTGAGTACCGGACGAAGGATGTAGTTGACCAGATTGTCGGCCCTCTCGCGAATGGGAGAGCCTTCCTCACCAATGGGTGAAATCACAAAGCACAATTGGGTGTCAGCCATAGTATTGGATGGCATGGGACATCCAATGGGATGTGGCGTCAAGTTGACCTGTCCCAAATGTTGGACAAGCGTCCCAATCATGTTCTGACGAGGCAAAGTGACCTGGTAAGTTCACGAGTCCAGATCACTGGGCCGCCTGACCGATCATCGCTCGAATGGAACAGATGTTGGTGCCTGGTAGCGATGTAACCCTCCGGGAGTCACCAACGGTCACCAACACGGCAGCCACGGGCCAGCCCAAACATCTGGACAGGCCTGGCGGTCTTCTAGAACGCTCGCGGTGGAGAGCTTCGAGGGGGGTTGGCTCGGAATTGGATAGACACTTCTGGGAGTGTCCCAGTGCCCCTGACAAGGATCATCTTTGCCGCTGGCGGAACCAGTGCCAAGTATGGCTACAGAAAGGCTAACGGGGTCTTGTGGATGCGGCAGCTACTTTGACTTAGCCGGAGCGTCCAATCATGTCCTGCACGAGGAAACGAGCTAGAGGCCGCGTAGGACTGCTTGTTTCATCGTCGGGGGCAACGATTCTGATCGTCTGTAACGAGTCCTCTGGGCGCCTTTGACTTGATCGGGGGGAGTCGGACCGAACTCGCGTTAGAATGACCCATGGGAAATCCCACAACCAACGTGACTCAACTACCGTAAAGGGTCGTTAGAAAGTCATCGAACCTCTTGCGTGCTCGACAAGATCGTGAGATTGTCACCATCACATCCAGCAAGAAGGGAGGCGGACATTCGTCCGAGAGTTTGATGTTTTACATGACCAATCGTTGTGGGGCTTGGCAGGTAGGCAATTCCGATCAAACTGGGAAGATAGAGTTCCGTATGTTCTTTCCAAAAGGTGTCGATCCCAGGGTTGCTAGTATTCGTGTGGCCTTCACGCTTGAATCACCCGAGTTAGATTTCACAAAAGGCGTTGACCTCAAGTCTCGAACTACAGCCGACGGAACATTCTGGGAGGCCCTGACGCCAAGCCAAGTTCCGCCGGGTTTCTATGAATACAAGTACCTGGTCACGTTCCAGGACGGGGAAACTCGTCAAGTCTCGGACCCCTGTGCACGCTACAGTGGCACGAAGTACGACAATTCAGCCGTGGTAATCGGTGGCTCTCAGCCGGCAGATAACGTGGTTCCAGCGATATCGGGTGGCAGGAAGCCCTATTCCGATCTCGTGATCTACGAATTGATGATTGACGACTTCACGGCGGGTTATCGGCGGGAACGAGCCCCTCTTGAAGCAGTGGTCGATAAGCTCGACTACCTGGCTGGCCTGGGATTCAACGCAATACTCTTTATGCCGTGGACGGCCTGGGACAATACCGAATTTGATTGGGGCTATGCCCCTTGTCACTACTTTGCTCTTGAGTCTCGCTATGCCGACAGCCTCAACTTCCCCAATGAGAGGTTGTCGTGGCTTAAGAAGTTGGTTGCGGAGTGTCATTCCCGGGGATTACACGTCATTATGGATGGGGTCTATAACCATGCCGGAATGAATTTCCCCTACCGTCAGTTCTACAAGGACCCGGATAGTTGCCCGTATACGGGCAAGTTCGGCGGCGAGTTTCCCGGTCTGAAAGACCTCAATTTCAACAATGATTGCACGAATGAGTTCATTCAGGACGCCTGCTTCTATTGGATGGATATCTTCGGCATTGATGGGATTCGACTGGACAACACCGTCAACTACTATGTTCCCGGAGATCCGCACGGCCTGCCTGAGCTGCTTGATGCCATTGACGGTCATGTTTCTGGAAAGGGTGAAAGTAATTTCTCTCTAACATTGGAACATCTCCAACTTGATGCGGTTGATTTGACAAAGAAGACGAAGGCCACCAGCTACTGGGACAATGGTCTTTACGAGAAATGCTTTGATGGTCTCTGGTGGAGCAGCTTGCCACCCGGAGTACTCAACGCATTGAACAACAACCGCTGGCTAAACACGCCGGGGAAGGTACCCACCATTTATCTCAGCAATCACGATCATTCGCATGTGACTTGGCAGGCAGGGGCTAGAGACAATCAGGGTTGCATGGATTGGTTCGAGACACAGCCTTGGGTCATCGCCCTCTTCACTGCAACGGGTACGCCCATGGTGCAGAACGGTCAAGAATTCGGCGAGGATTACCACATTATGGAGCAAGACCTAAACACTGGTCGTCGGGTGATCCCAAGGCCGCTTCGGTGGAAATGTGCAGGTGACTCGATTGGACAAGCACTACAGTGGCTCTACCAGCGCATGGCATCAATCCGTAACAGCTATCCGGGATTACGTTCCCCCAACATCTACCCAGGGAGCTGGGATGAATCGAAGACCCAACTTGAGAATGGCTTGGGAATCGACACATCTCAACAATTGATGATCTACCATCGATGGGGAAACGGTTCGGACGGCAATCTCCAACGCTTCGTAATAGCACTGAACTTTTCGGGCAATGATCAGTGGCCAGCCATTCCGTTCCCCGCCGACGGCAACTGGACCGACTTGTTATCAGGCAACAATCCGAAAGAGACGTTCAATGTTCAAGGGGGCCGACTAAACGTCCGCGTGCCTTCGCACTGGGGTAGGGTTTTGTTCATGTAGTCGAGTCCAGTCTAGGCTCGCATTGTAACGGCCAGAACCAAGATTTTGACGTACATCATTGGGACCGTTGCCAAGTAGGCAGCCATTCCGACTGGGGGTTTTTGAGACCGAGAGCAATCATCCGAACCCATCTCCAAATGAACCGCTGGACGTCTAGAGAGGGAACTCACCTTGTCTCTCCAAGTTGTGAGTCTCTTTTGGGATATGTCGGTTTGCATCTCTTGTGACCAGGTTCCAGAATAGATGTCACGTTCTCCGCGCATTTGGCATCTCTTGAGGGTTGATTCGTGTGAGGTGCTTCATGTACATTGCCTCGTATGAAGACATCACTATTGGGGCTAACGGCGTCGGCTTTTGCCATTTGGGGATGTGCTTCTCAACGGGTCAGTGCCCCAGCAGCCGAGAGTGTCCCAGCTGGTGCGGTTGCTCCTGAAGCACCACGAGCCCCCACGGCTGGGCCAGGACATGCCCCAAAGGCTGGTCATACCCCTACATCTGGCGGTACCCCCACGGCTGGGAATGTATCGTCTGCTGACAATTGCAGTTCGGGCAACCCCTTGACTTTGCATTTTCTAGATGTTGGTCAAGGTTTATCGGTGCTCGTAGACTTTCCGAATGGCAAGCACGTACTTGTTGATGCTGGGCCTTCCCAATCTGTAGTGAGCAATCTAACCAGTAACTTGTCGGGAAATCACCTGGATTGGCTTTGGATCACGCATCCGCACGTTGACCACTTCGGCGGGGCTACAGCCGTCTTGGACAAGTTCCAGGTTGATACTTTCATCGACAATGGTGAAAGCGCTCAAACTGCAATGATATCCAAGCTGCACGATGTCGTTACGAAGAAAAAGGTGAAGTATGAAGTCGTGAGTCCAACCAAGCGAAGTTTGCCCAGTCTAGACACGGGGTTGGTGAAAGTGTCGCTAATAGCCCCAACTGCTTGGCCAGTGAGCAACTGCGCAGGAGAGAATGCCGATGATTGTTCAATCGGACTTCGACTGGACTTTTGCAAGTCTTCAGTTCTTCTCGTAGGTGACACAGAGAAGTTGGAGGAAGCACAGATTGATAGCGCTTTAGGGCCAGCAACGTTGCTTCAGGTCGGACATCACGGTAGTGACACCTCAACTTCAGATGCCTTCTTGGCAATGGTGAAGCCGAAGTATTCGGTTTTTTCCGCCGGCAAGCCTCACGAAGGAAAGAACAAGACCTACTGCCATCCTCGACAAGTGACCGTTGATCGCCTTAACACTACTCTTGGTGGTTCTGTGACTGGAACCATCGAAGCATTCGACGGCTCCGTTAAGTGCGAGGAGTCCGCAACAGCGGACAAGCATTGGCACCAAGTCGCAACAAACGACCACATGTGGTTTACCGAACGGGATGGGGATGTGGTTCTGTCCACGAAAGGTGATGGGACATTTCAGAAGGTTGAGTAAATGAATCAACCAGGGAAGCGCCTGACTCGCACCACAAGCAACGAATTGCCACATATGCCTTGTTGTCGCTATGATCCGTCATAGTACCATACATCATTCCACCATGTACTTCCGTTGGTACCTCCTATGACCCACATCTCGTTGTTATAGACAACCGAAGCATGTCTGTAACGAGGTGCAAATCCAACCATTGCGGTGGATTGAAGCCAATTCGCACCATCCGTTGAATACCAGACGTCGCCATACGCACCTCCATTAGTTGGGTCCGATCCTGCAATCACCCACATCTCGCCGCTATATTCATCCAGCGTATGCCCGACCCGTGCCCCAAAGCTTGCGTTCGTTACTGCTCGCGTCCAAAGAACGCCATCGGCCGAGTACCATGAATCCGAGCAACATGCAGGAGTAGCTGGAGCATAGTCATGGCCGCCAACTACCCACATATTGTTGTCGTGAACAGCCGAAGCATGATTGCCCCGAGCTGTGAAGGACGCAGTGGCTGCCTCAGTCCAGGTGGTTCCGTCGGCAGAGTTCCATACATCGCTTAGCGAGACCGTAGAACTGTACGTAACTGTAACGGAGTTGCCCCCCAATATCCACATCTTGCCATCCTTGACGATTCCCGTATGCGAGTATCGCTTCGCAAATCCGGCGTTCGACGTGGCTTGTGTCCAGGTGCTGCCGTCCGATGAAGACCAAGAATCGTTTAGGGGGCCATTGGTATCTTTTCCACCTATTACCCACATTTGGTTGTTGAACACGACAGAACAATGGTTGCCCCTGGCACTGAAGGCGGCACTCTGCGTAACTTGGGACCAAGTTATGCCGTCCGCCGAAGACCAGACGTCATTCAGCAACGTTGTGCCGTTCTCGACTCCCCCAATAACCCAGAGCTGGCTATTGAAATTCAGCACGGCGTGGCCCGCTCGTGGGCTGAAAGCAGCATTTGCGGTGGCTTGAATCCACTGGTTGCTTGTCACAGCTCCAGAGTTCCCTCCTGAATTTGTCTCCAACGCACTCCTGCCTCCCGCACCTGCAGCACCTCGTAGACTTGAAGATGTGGACGTTGGACTACCGCAGCCTGCTGTCGATAAGAGAGCCAGCGTTGCAAGTGAAACGGCGGTGGACGTATAGCAATAGATCCAACTTGACATCTTGGTCTGTTCAGTAGTCATTTATAGATATTCTAGATCGATGCTAGTGGGAGCAAGTTGTGGTTCTCGCCAGTTATCTGCAGCTGCGCCGCTGGCTTTGGGGGCTGACCTCGCTGGTCCCGATGTCAAATTGAGGTCGATGTATGAGACCCCAATCAATGAACAATACTCCAATCCGGCGGAGCGGGGTATTGCCTAGAGTGACTCGCTGTAGAGCAGACATTCAGACTCAGGCGTGATTTCACTGAATTTCAATTCTCCAGCATCGCTTAATGTAGGCAGATGTGAGCGCCAGAGCCTGCTCGACGAGGCGAAGGGCCGCAAGGCGCTTGGAGGATTCTCGTGTGTCAGCGTCGCAAAAACGGCCGTCTGCGTTGGTGGACGTCGGTTTCCGTAAGAATCCCTTAGAGGAATTTGGGGTGGTCTTCGTACTGCTAGACCGACGTCTGAATAACTGCTTGCTCTAGTCTAGCCCCACGGGGCGAGCATAATTGTTGGCAGAGAGGTCTTGGCTGTTCGAGCCCCATCACGCAGATGGGGCGGGGAGCATCCGTAGCTAGACCACCTCACCATAACTCAAGTCTCCCCCAAGGCCCTCCAGGGCCGAAAGGATGGCCTTGGCAAGCCGAAACTGACTTACGTTCGAGAGCAGCAAGTCTGAGGCCAGCAAGACAGCTTCCCGAGTCTCCAGGTACAATTGCAACTCTCTAGGTATCGGAATCCCTGCCCGTTTCGATAGTTCGATGATTTCAGGCTTCGTGATTGAGAGTGAGAGCTTCATGATTTGCCGTTCGAGTGTCGAGAAGACGGACTTCGAGTTTGGCGTTGAAGCCGTCGTACTCGAACACTACCCGACCGTACCCCTCTATCAAGCCCCATGCTAGGCCCAACATCCAGATAGGGCTGGCTGACTTCTGTTGGGCTCCGAGTTAATCGCATGGGGTTCCGTGGCTCGACCTGGGAAGAAGCTCCCGGGAGTTTGGTGGCTTCCCCAACAAGCAACACCACGAGACGTACGCAGCAGATCCGTTGGGTACCGGATCGTCTCGGGTTGCGCTGGTGGGCTCGCTTCGTTGAGTAGTCGTGGGGTCAGACAATCCTTTGATGCCTCCACCCCATGGAGGCCCTCTCAATGTACCTGTCCAACACTGACATCACCCACCGAGTTGCTTATCGATATCTCAAGTCCAAATCCGAGACTGACCCACACGACCATGCATTCATTTGGCGCATTCCACCTTCATTCCCCGATATTCCTGACGATGTTGCCGTTCAGTGTTCCGATGGTTGCGTAGTCACCGGCAGGGATGTTGAGGCCGCAATCAGCAAGACACGTGGGATCACGCGGGGGTCGTGCAAATTCGCTGAGGTTCATGCCGCCGATGGCATCAACAGAGCTAGGTTTGAGGTCCGAGACAGCAACGGGCAAATGCTCTGGGGTACGGTGACCGTAAATATCGTAGCTCGTGACGATCAATTGACAGCCTTCTCTTTGATTGTGTTGGACGACGAGGTCAGGTCAGGATAACCTGGCCCGACTCGAATGGTCCCAGGACGCAATGGGGCTACTTGATAGTCTTGGGTTCCACGTCGTGGCAGAGAGTTCCCCACTTGTTCTTCGGACCCAGTGATCCCCTTGTAGGTGTCAGCCAAGCAGAGGTCCCAATGCCCACGAACCATGCCTATCGAGTAGCCCGCCGATTTCGCCAAGACAACACCTGTACTTCAAGGCGCGCGCATGTCTGGGCCGTTCCCGGCCGGCGCCAGGACATTCCAGATGAACTGATCGTCGGGCATTCACAGGGTAGTACGCTCACATCTGCGGAAGTCGAAGCCACTCTTGCAAAGGCCCACGACATCGTTGCCGGCTCTTGTAGCTTCGAAACGGTCACTACCAAAGGCGATACCAACAAGGTGCACTTTCAGTTCAGTACGACGGAGGGCCAGGTCCTCAAGGGAATAGTGGTAGTCAACGCTATTGCTTTCGAAGATCGCCTGTCGGCCTACTCGATCATTGAAGTTGATGAACTTGAGGGTTCAACCTGAGCGTGTTCTGCTCCTGCAGAGTGGCTGATCGACAACAGTTAGGCTGGGCCTCGGCTGGATCTCCAACTGTTCATCGGCGTAGATCAAGGTGAGCAGCAACGGAACCCGACGTAGTCGGCTACGTAGCTCCGCGGTTCACCGACGCCGACGTCACAAGGGAGGGAATTCATGCCTAGGTCGTAGAGGAAGGAGCCACCACGGATGTGGCAAGCTGTCGTCTTGCCGGTACTTTCACAGCTATCCTCCCATTCGTCCACATTGCCACTGAGGTCGTAGACGCCCGTAAAGCCCGTTGTTGATGTCACGCAGGTTGCAAACGAACCAACTACCACCGATTGATTGGGACCATAGTCACTCCCGTCACAGTAGCCGGATTGGTACGTATTGCCGTACGGATACGCATTGGCCGCTCCCGAGCTGCACGCACGGTACCATTGGCTTTGCGTTGCGTCAGCGTAGTCCGCATAAGAATTGGAGCCTCCCCCTATCGCTCCACAAAGCCGTTTTCCAGCACCCGAACAATAGGCATAGGCATCACACCAATCCACGTAAACTACCGGGTGGCGGTCAGCATCTGTACCCATGTAGCCTGTACCTTGTTCGAAATAAGTTGTGACATAGCCACAATTCGGATCTGTGCTTTCTGGCAATGGGGGGTCCCTGGCCAACCAAGCGTCATATTGACCTTTGGTCACCTCGGTCACGTCAATCTGATAGTCTGAATAACCACTCGGAGCGGATATGGTAGCCATTTTTGCCACGCAGAGACCGGTGGTGCTTTGGATCAACTCGAAGCTTCCAGTGCATCCCGTAGCCTGGTTGCCACCTATGGACGTTGTACCTCCCGCGCTTGTTGTACCCCCAGTGTCGCGGACAGCGTCACAAATGCAATCACCCCCAACACCGGCATGGCCACCATTCCCTGTCAAAGTTCCTGGATTGTCAAAGTTACCACCACAAGCTGGAATCAGAAGCCCGACAAGAATAAGCGCTCGCATACCGTTGAAAGTAGCTCGAAGCCAGTATTGCTTCGAGCAAATTGTTCCTAGGCCTCGTTCAGGGGGTGCAGCAACGGAAACCGATATTGTTGTACACGACGCTGCGGGGGAAGTCGCCGCCGCCGTAGCCACAGGCGAGGGCGCCGCCGCCAAGGTAGAAGGCGCCACCACGGATGCGACAGGCGGCCGGTTGGCCCGTACTAGTGCAGCTGTCTTCCCACTCCCAAACGTTCCCACTGAGATCGTAGACACCTGAATAGCCCGCTTTCGACGTCACGCAGTTCGTCAGGGAGCCAACAGCAACAGTCTGCATCGAATTGTTGTCGTTCCAGAAATCCGAACCGTCACAATACGTCGCGTGGTAAGTATTTCCGTACGGGTACGAGTCTGCACCTCCTGAGCTGCAAGCTCGGTACCATTGGCTCGCGGCTGCATCAACAAAGCCCGTGTAGTAATCAACTGAACCACCCCCAATTGCTCCGCAGAGCCGCTTATCGACTCCCAAACAGTAGGCATAGGCGTCACACCAGTCCACGTAGACGACGGGGTGATGGTCGGCATCTGGACCTAAGTAACCGGTACGTTGTTCAGCATAGCTCGTGACGTACCCGCAGTTGACGTTCGTGCTTGCTGGTAGTGAGGGGCTCGTGGCCAACCAAGCATCATACTGCCCCTTCGTGACCTCTGTCGCGTCGATCTTGTAGTCGATGTTTCCTGCATCACTCGGGGGACCGGTGATCGGTACCATCTTCGCGACACAGAGGCCCTTATCGGCTGAGAGCATCTCAAGACTGCCGTTGCACTCGGTCCCAGCAGACCCCCCAGTGGATGTTGTTCCACCTGCTGGGGGAACGCCTCCAGTGGCCGTCGTACCTCCGGTCGACGCAGCCCCACCTGCTCCAAATGAACAGTCACCAGCCCATTCGAACTCACCGCTCGTTGAGCATTGGTAGGCTATCAGACACAGTTCATTATCATATTTGCAGTAGAGCCCAACCGTCGGGCATGGGTCACCAGCTTGTGGAATATTTGGCGGGCATGATGTAGCCCCAGTAGTCGTGGAACCACCAGTTGAAGGCGAGCCCCCTGTCGCAATAGCGCCACCAATGGATGGCAGCCCGCCAGCACTGGAGCTTGAATTCAAACCATCAAGCTCGGTCCGTGCTCCACAAGCCGCGACAACCAACGCGGATAGAAGGAAGACTCGTTCAAGTTTCTGCATGAACTGGCCCAAGTATACCCCGAGGGCTTTCCAGTTACGCCACTACTCGTGGTAATGGTAGCAATACTCAGCGTTTAGCAGCCAGAAGCAGTATGTTGCCCGTGCGGGCTCATCCTCGAAGGTATCGACGGCCGCAGCTCTGGAGGCCGAGGAATCATCCTGAACGAGATCGAGGACTGAGTTCGACACCACCACGCACTGGCTCTTTCTACGGGCTGACTATCGGCCCCCGCTCATGGGAGCAGCAACGGAACCCGATTCGTTCAGCTCCGGTCGTTGCCTGTTGTGTTGACGTATCCAAGGTTCAAAGCTTCGTCGGTTGTTGATTACAAGAACTCTCCCCGTCCTCCAAGTCGGAGTGACCAGACATTTCCAGGAGCCTCTGGACTTTGTGGGTCCTGCAACTCACCACCGTGTGATACTCCATGATCAGCATAGCCCGGCGGCATGACAGTCACGCCTACTGAAAAACCAAGTCGCAGGAAACGGTTAATTCTCAGGTCAACCCCAGCGCCAGCCCGAGCAGCAGGACCTCCAACGTATTCACCGCTTAGTGACGGTCTGGATTGAGAAACACCACCCAATCCAATGCCCAGATAGGCGTGAGGTAGAATGCGGCCACTCGCGTTCAGAGTGTATCGAACCTCCGGACCAATGATCCAAGTGTCAACATGGGCTCCGGGTCCAGCATGGGGCGTCCAGGGAAGTCGGGTCCACTCAATGCCACCTCCTAATGACCAACCACAACCAAGGTTGCCAAGCACACTTCCAGATACGTTTGACCCCAGTGACTGATTGTTGGCTGTGGTGTACCACGAGCCAGGGATAGCAAATCCCACCTCAGCCAGTACGTCAAGCGCGTGACTTCCCGTTGTGTTGCTGCTTGCGGTTTCAGTTGACTGCGCCCAAGCGGTAACGGGGAAACAAGCAAGACCGGCCCAAGTCACGAGGAAGAATGAATGTCGGGACAAGTCAAGGCCTCAGTGAGCCTCACGGTATGCCTCATGATTCTCGATTGCAATTCGTAAATGGCGGGTTGCTTATTGTACCGCATTACTTCTGGCTCTGAAACCCTGTAGGTTGCCGATTGCCATCCGAACAACTTGCCCTTGCATCTGGTGACTCACCTTGAAGACAGTGCAAGTGCGCGTCCTGAGCAGGGTTTGGGGTTTGAGCTGGCCCGATGTCACTGAACCGGTCGGCTTGAACCAGTAACATCAAGCTGTCGTAGCTACGGACAGCAGAAGTGGTTCTGCGCATGACCGGTCACGGCCACTGAGTCCTTGTCGTACGGAACACAGTGATCGGCATAGGCAACTGACTCATTCTCGTCATACGTCCCGCCGCCGTACCGATAGCTGTGACCAGGCTTTCCCTCTCCTGCACAATGATCGTCCGCTTCGGCATAGGTGCGGCTTCGATGAATCTTTGCCCTGAGAGCTTGCATTGCCTTGTCGATCTCGGCTTGTTTTTCGGGAGTTATCGGTTTTGCAAGTTGTGCAGCAAGTTCGGCGTCCGTGTTTGCCTTAATTCGTTCGAGAACCGTATTGCTCAGTGCATCCACCTTCGCTGCCGCTGCCTTCCCTGACTTGCCGTTAGGGTCCAGCTGAGCCGCTTTCTTGCAGGCATTTAGTGCACCTTCTGGATCGTTCGTTTGTTCCAGCTTGATACAGCGGTCGTAGTCTTCTTTGGCCTTGTCACAGCTAGTGATTGTCAATGCGATGGTAATCAGAAATACTCGATGTAGTGGCATTTGATATCCTTGAGGCAAAAGGTCAGAGGGAACTCATCTGATGGCCGTGGTACACCTTCGACTGCGGGTGCTTTTCGACCCAATTGTCTGCAAACGAGTACATCTTCTCGTTCATCAACTCTTCGATTCGGAGATAGACCTTCCATGCTTCGTCGGAGCAGGCTCCCCGAAGTAGCCGTTGGTACTTCCGGATCTCGTTGCCCAACCTGATCAAGACGAGGTCGGTGGCGAGCAACCGATCAACTGGGTCCTCTGGTACCGAAGCCAATCCGGTTCGGGCTCTTGCTCCGGCAGACTTGTTCGTTGCGTTGCTTGACTTCGGGGTCGTGTGTCGTGGCATTCCATCCCCTCTAAAAGGGTATAGTATATTACTCCCTTTAAAAAGGGGTCAGTAAAATATGGTGTTTATGAGCGGCCCGAGAAACGACCCTGTGAACCGTGGAAAAAGAACGGGCCGATCAGGTTATTCAGAACTTGGGTCGTCGAATTGCCGAAATCAGGGAGGGGCTTGGCTGGACCCAACAAGAAGCCGCTGAAATCCTCAATATGCCGACAAAGAATCTGCAAAAGATTGAGCGAGGAAGCAACCTCACTGTTCGGACACTCGTTCGATTGGCCAGTGGGTTTGGAGTACCTGCTCGGAGTCTTTGGGACCAACCGGTGGCGAAGGAACGATACCGAGGCAGACCCAAGAAGAGGTGAATTGCAATCGATTCTCGGAGCGAAGGCCCGCACGAGCGATGGTCAGGTCCTCACAGGAGAGGTCGGGGTTAGTGTTGTTTCGTTCGATGAGCAGTTGTCGGCTACTCAATCATTGAAGTTGATGAACCCGAAAATCCAACCTGAGCTTGCTCTGTTCCCAGGTAGCGGCTCAGTCTGCTACGAGAGGCTGCAGACGAGTCGGGTTTTGGCTGGCTCTCAAATTGTTCCTAGGCCTCGTTCAGAGGGAGCAGCAACGGAACCCAATACCACTGTCCGCGAGGCTGTAGTTGCTGACATTGTCGTAGTCGACGGCGCAGGCGAGGGCGTATTTGCTGTCGTTGCTGAAGGAGCCACCGCGGTTGTAGCAGTAGCCCGACGATGCGGTACCGCTGCAGCTATCCTCCCACTCCGAGACATCGCCACTTAGGTCGTAAACACCTGAGTAGCCAGTTACGAATGTCACGCAGTCTGTCAACGAACCGACCGCCACCGTCTGCATGGCCGAGTAGTTGCCGTTCCAATAGTCCTGTCCGTCACAGGTGCTTTGATCATAGGTATCACCGTACGGGTATTCGTACGTTCCTCCTGAGCTACATGCGCGATACCACTGGCTCTGAGTAGCGTCATTAAGATCCCCGTGGGGGCCGACTGTCCCTCCCCCTATCGCTCCGCATAGCCGCTTATCAACTCCCAAGCAGTAGGCATACGCATCACACCAGTCTACGTAAACCACGGGGTGATGGTCGGCATCCATTCCTGTGTAGCCTTCGCCTTGTTCGGCATAGCTTGTGATGTACCCGCAGTTCGCATCGGTGCTTGGAGGCAATGGTGGGTTCGTAGCCAGCCAAGCATCGTACTGGCCCTTGGTCACCTCTGTTGCATCAATGCTGTAGTCTGGAAATCCGTTGGGAGCGGTTATCGTGGCCATCCTTGCCACGCATAGGCCGGTTGTAGTTTGGATCAGCTCCAAACTCCCAGTGCATCCGGTACCCTGGTAATCACCCCCCGTTGAAGTTGTTCCACCATTGGTCGCACCGGAGGTACCACCGATGGATGAGGCAGCAGCAGTACTGGCAGTGGGGGTTGGACTATCAAGTTCAATTCGGCCCCCGCAGCCTGGTGAGGCGAGGATTGCCAAAAGGAAGAAATAGTCACGCTTCTGCATGAGTTGCTTCCAGTATACCCCACTGGGTTCGCTCAAGTTTCAATAGCACGAGTCATGGTCATTCTGGCCTAGAAATGGCCGAAAAGTGTAGTAACTTATTTGCTATGCGGGCAAGCCTAACGTCGCGAGCCACGATTGCAGCACTTGCTCTGCTTCTGTTGGTGGCCTGTGGAGGCCGAACCAGTGATGGCAATGCTGCCTTGCAAGGTCAGGCAGGTGGGGCCTCATCAACCGGCGGTGCAACAACTACCGGCTTGACCAGCAGTACGGGAGGCGACCTGAGCACTGGGGGGACTTCCTCTACCAATACAAGTATCGTCGGTTGTCCAGGACAACCAGTGGCCAAACCGCCCGCCTTTAACGCTGGTAGTAGCGGTGACTGTGGTAGTTCACAAGGACAGGGGCCGGTAGTACTTGGTGGCATATATGCGACCGCGCTGGAAACTTTTGATGTTTCATTTGCATCTACGTGCGTTTACCCAGCACCAGCGTGTACTCCGCTCATCGCCTTTACTTCAAGCCTTGGTTACGCAGACCCAAACAATCTAAGCGTATGGTTCTCCTTTCCTGATGGAACTGCCGAAATGTACCCTAGTGTCATGTCTGCGGCTGACTGCACCACCTCAGGTGGTTTTTACTTGGACAGCATCGAGACCAATCCAACTACCATCACTTTTTGCCCGTGCACTTGTGACAGACTAGGTTCAATTCAGGGTACTATATATGTGATTGACTTTCCCGTAATAGTCGTTGATTGACGGTGTCCTTTCTGTCGGCATGCGTAACCCGAATTTTCCTGGGTCCACCTCAATCCCACACGCCATCAATCGCGATACGGCGAAGTTTCGGCCAGTCAACCTCGACGTGACCTGCGCAGCTCGCGTTGCCCGCCGGTTGTCGAATCAACTGGGTGTCACACGGTGGGTATAAGCACCAAGTGATAATTCCAGGGCAGCCAGTCGTGGGGACGCGCGATGACCCGTTCGGTATTCAGCATCAACGCACACAGATAGTTAAAAGGGCTTATGCCGCTGAGCTCGGCGGTACGGATGAGGCTCATGTAGATGTCACCGACTTCGGCTCCTCGCTGAGTCTTGAAAAAGTAGGCGTTCTTGCGATGCAGAATGGCTTTTTTCAAGATTTGCTCGCACACGTTGTTGTCCAATGGCGCCCCTGGAACACGAAGAAACTGCGTGAGCGCATGCCAGTGCTTCTGCATATACTTGATGGCTTGTCCGAGCCCGCTATTGGGCTCGACCTTCTTTTCTTTCAACTGAGCCTCGAGCCACTTTTCCAGGCCGTCCATCAAGTGCTTGCTCTCGGCTTGATGCCAAGCAAGGCGTTGCTCAGCGGACAGGTTGCGCTCGCGGGCAATCGCGTCGTTGTGATACACGTCGCGCAACACTTCCAGGACATGGCGGCACTCTGTCTTGAAGTTATCGAAGACATCCACGAAGTTGCGTCGGCAGTGGGCCATGCAATGTACCAGGATGGTCTCGAAGTCCTTGGGCAAGTTGCGTGACAGAGCATCGCACATGTGAATGGGCGCCCCCAGCGTCGTTGGACGAAGCCTGAGCACGTCGGCGAGATTTTCTCCAGCGTGCTGATGACCCGTGAAGTACAAAGCGATACGACAATCGTCGTGCAGGGCAACAATGCCGGAAGTGAAGATTCCACTGCGCTTGTCGCTGTTCGCGGCATCGTCCGTCGCGACAGCCTTTTTGCCCTCCTTCATGAGCGCCAATATCTTTGCCCCCGTGTCATCATTGTGCAGCACCTGTCCCTGCGCTGCGATTCGAATCAGTTCACCGTGCACGGCCTGGGGAGCCGTGATGCGCGCCGTCACCACTTGCCATTGCGTTGCTGGCGGCAGTGGGATCCCCATCCCTTGCTCGAGCCCTGCAAGTCGATAAAAGGGCAGTCCTGTACCGTACTTGGCAATCGCAACCATGGCCGAGGCTGACGCATCATACTTATCAGGGCCAACATCATCGGGCGCTTGCGCGGTAAACACCTCCCCGCAGGCATTGCAACGCAAACGTTCCAGCTCCCAGACCTTTGCAATGATCGGCGCTTGCCCCGTGAGGCGCACCAGTTTGCGCGGCACCGCCATCGGGTAAACCTTGCCCGCGTGACACAGCGGACAGCCGTCGCCGGGACACAATGCGTGATGCACGGGGATGTGTTGAGCGCCGCGGTAGCGGTCGGCACCGTTGCGGCCGTGACCTTTGCGCTTGGGCTTCGCTTGTTCCTCGCTGCGCGTTTCGCCAGCAGCGCTGTTTGCGAGCGCTTCGTTTTCTGTGTCCGCGCTTGTCGAAGCGTCGGATGCGGCCGGTTCGCTCTGCACGCATACTTGACTCATCTTCTCCGTGCTGGCCCCGAACAACATCTTTCTCATGCGCCCGAGCGAGATGCTCTTGTTTTCCAGAGCCTGCGTTACAAACGCCAGTGTCTCGACCGCACAGAGCAGCTTTTCGCGATCAGCTGCGCTCAACGTGTCTTTCGCCACGATACGCTTGAGTTCGTCGAGGTCGAGTTCTACACGTTGTGGCAGTCCAGTCATGACTACTTTGCCAACCGCTCACGAAAGTCACGCACCAATGCCAACCCCAACACCAGCTTCTTGCTCCGATTCTGTTCCCAGGTTGGCGCATCCTTGCCGCGTCCGGTCGTGATGCCCAGCGGCACCCAGTTGGCAGCCCGATAACAAGTTCCGCGGTTGCGCTCGGGGTCCACAAACGTCTCGACGAAGTAGATCGGATGGTTGTACTTGCGCTGCCAATCCCCAGACAGCGTTCGCGTCACTTTCCCCAATAGATGGGACGCCAAGTGCGGCACCTTGACCCATGGCACAATGAGAAATCGGCTGTTGTACGCAAGCAGCCGCAGATTCTGTCGCTGCTTTGCCAAGCACCACCCGATGTAGCGGTCACGGGGTTTCAGATGTCTTGGAACTGACGACCAGGTAAAGCATGCTATCGGTCGATTCTGCGCGTACACCAGGTACTTGAGGTGCTCGCCGACTGGCTGCGTGTACTTGAGATAATGGTACGTCTCGATCAGACTGCAGCAGAATTTCTCCTCGTCGGTCCGCCGCACCTCGCGCAGGCTCACTTCTCCTAGCTCGCTCAGACTGCACTCGATCGGGCTCTCGTCCACCTCGACCCGCTCAGGCCGGGCCCGCGTAAGAAATGGATTCGGGGGTCGTCTACTGACCGGTGGCAACTGGATATGCCCGGCTCGATCTAACGCCAGCATCAAACCGCGACACACCATATCCCGCAACGCCCCGTTGGGTTGTCGCATGTCCCAGGCTTCGCATAGCAACTTGCTCAGCTGCCGTCGCGTCGCCTGCGGCTCTCGAGCGATGAGCTCACAGATAAACGCCACGTCCGTATCGCTGACGATGCGCCCTCGGTGTCGCAGAACTTCGGCCATGAGCCGTGTCTGCCACAACAGCCCATGGAACGCAAGAACGAAAATCGACTTTCCTTCAGTTCTCCGGGCTCACGGGGCGCCACTGCGGTGCCGCCTTGGCTGCCATCGCGTCTCCTCCGAATAGCAGCACCTGCAGCTGATGTGCCGCCAGCCGCGCCGCGCCTTTGCCCTCACTTGTCGGCCAATAGCGAAATTTCCCGCTCGACAATCGCTTGTGACACAGCCAATAACCCTGCCCATCGTATACTAGGACCTTAATCGCCGTACTCCGGCCGTTGCGAAATACGTACGCTGTGCCCGAGAATGGATCTGCCCGCATGCGTTCGCGACACATCCGCGCGATGCCGTCGATCCCGGCTCGAAAATCGACGGGTTCGATGGCCACCAATATTCGCATCTGGGGCGTGACTTGGATCACGACATTCTCCCGTACAGTTCTCGGACGAGGGCCACGACATCGGTGCTAGCTGCACCGGCCACTCGCACGATCAATCGGTTTCCACTTACCCCCACCAGCTCCATGACTGTCCCGTCCAGCACCGATGCCGGGCGCCCAAGCGGCCCAAGCTCGACGAATTGCGGTGCGACTCGCCCTTTGACGATCTTCGCCTTTGCCCTGGCCGCGCCGCGTACTTGGGCCTTCAACGAGTCGTAGCTCACGTGCAGGTGCTGCGACACAGCATAGATCCCGTGCGAACGCGCCAGCATTGCGGCTGCCTCCCACAATTCGGCCGGCATCCTGCCACGACTGTGTCGCGTCTTACGCCAATGCTCGATTCGTGCCCGAACCTCGTCCAAACCCGCAGCGGACTTCACCAATAGCCCTCGTCGTCCCATGGACCGGCTTGCTCCTGTTGGATGTGTTGCTTGGTCCGGACCCTAGCTCGACGCCGCCGCGCTCGTCACGCACGGCTGCGGAAAGGACACGAGAGGCTGCAGACGAGTCGGGTTCCTGGATCTCAAACTGTTCCTCGGCCTCGATCATTGGGTGCAGCAACGGAAGCCGAAGCGGTCGTCCACGCTGTCGCGGGTGATGTTGCTGCCGTCGCTACAGGTGAGGTAAGCGATGCCGTTGAAGGAGCCACCACGAAGGTGGCAGTCAGCCTCCTGGCCTGTACCATTGCAGCTATCCTCCCATTCCCAGACATTTCCGCTCAGATCGTAGACGCCTGCAAAGCCCGTTGCTGATGTCACGCAGTTCGCCAATGAGCCTACGGCCACCGTCTGCTGACCACTGTTGTCGTTCCAGTAGTCATACCCGTCACAGGTAGTTGGCTCATAGGTGTTGCCATAAGGGTACGTGTTGGTTCCTCCTGAGCTACATACTCGATACCATTGGCTTTGGGTTGGGTCAGCATAACCTGCTGAGAAGTTGACAGACCCTCCCCCAATTGCTCCGCAGAGCCGTTTGTCAACACCTAAACAGTACTCGTGGGCATCACACCAGTCCACGTACACAACCGGATGATGATCTGTTCCCGCGTATCCGGTACCTTGTTCGCCATAGCTCGTGACGTACCCGCAGTTGACATCCGTGCTTGGAGGTAGTGAGGGGCTCGTGGCCAGCCAGGCATCATACTGGCCCTTCGTCACCTCTGTCGCGTCGATTTTGTAGTCTACGTTGGGGCCGCCCTTGGGACCTGTAATGGGAACCATCTTCGCTACGCAAAGGCCCTTGCTGCCTAGGATCATCTCGTAACTGCCCGTGCATCCAGTGGCTGCGTTACCCCCGGTGGAATGTGCACCTCCGGTGGGTGTTGCGCCTCCCGTTGAACTTGAAGTACCCGCAGTGGCCGTGCTTCCTCCGGTCAACGTAGCTCCTCCCAGACTAACAAAACAGGGGACTCGAACCGATTCAAACTCGCCGCTCGCAGCGCATTGGTACCCCAATGGGCATACAGAAGTTGGATACGTGCAGATGAGTCCAACTGTCGGACATGGGTCACCGGCTTGCGGAATCTCCGATGGACAGGATGTAGCCCCGGTACTCGTCGAGCCACCCGTCGAAGGTAAGCCTCCCGTTGTAGTTGTCGCAACGAAGTACGTGGTACCACCCATCGAAGGTGAGCCCCCTATGGCAATAGCTCCACCAAAGGACGATAGGCCACCAGAGTTGGAACTCAGACCTTCATCAAGCCCAGTCCGGCCACCACAACCTGGGGAGGCGAGGATTGCAAAAAGGAAGAAATAGTCACGCTTCTGCATGATTCGACTCAAGTATACCCCGCTGGGTTCGCTCAAGTTTCATTAGCACGAGTCATCGTCATTCTGGCCTAGAAATGGCCGAAATGTGTGGTAGCTTATTTGCTATGCGGGCGAGCCTAACGTCGCGAGCCACGATTGCAGCACTTGCTCTGCTTCTGTTGGTGGCCTGTGGAGGCCGAACCAGTGATGGCGATGCTGCCTTGCAAGGTCAGGCAGGTGGGGCCTCATCAACCGGCGGTGCGACAACTACCGGCTTGACCAGCAGTATGGGAGGCGACCTGAGCATTGGGGGGACTTCCTCCACCAATACAAGTATCGTCGGTTGTCCAGGACAACCAGTGGCCAGACCGCCCGCCCGTAACGGGGGTCAATGCGGTGACTGCGGCGATTCACAAGGAGAGCAAGTGCTTGGTGGCATAAATGTGAGTGTGTTGGACGCCTATTTCGATGATTCATTCATATCTGCGTGCAAATTCCCGGCTCCTGCGTGTACTCCGCTCGTCGCCTTTTCAGGCCTTGGTTACGCAGACCCGAATAATCTAAGCGTATGGTTCTCCTTCCCGGATGGAACTGCCGAGATGTACCCCGGTGTCTTGTCTGCGGCCGACTGCGCGACTTCCTCAGGTGGTTTCTACTTGGACAACGTCAACACGATGCCAACTACCATCACGTTTTGTCCGTGCACTTGTGACAGATTAGGTTCAATTCAAGGTACGATATATGTGATTGACTTTCCTATAGTATGCCTTAATTGACATAGGTTCCCAACTACCGGGTGATGGTCGGCATCTGGGCCTGCGTACACGCCATGGATATCACCCGGTTCATGTTCGGCACAGCTCGAGACGTACCCGCAATTGGCATCCGTGCTTGGTGGTAATGGCGGGGTCGTGGCCACCCATTCATCGTACTGGCCCATCGTCACCTCGGTAGCATCAACGCCGTAACTTGAGTTCCCTCTCGGACCCGATATGCTCACCATCTTGGCTACGCAAAGACCAGTGTCACTCTGGGGAGTTTCGAGGTTACCGGTGCAGCCGGTGGATTGAATGCCACCGACAGACGTCGTACCACCGACACTCGTAATCGAACCTGGGCCTTCAAGGTCAATTCGGCCCCCACAAGCCAACAAAGCGAGAACTACAAGAAGGACAAGGTGTTCATGCTTCTGCATGATTCGGCTGAAGTATACGCGGTTTGCCGCTCCACCTCATCCGATTTGTATCGCTTCGCCGAAGTGGGTTTCGAACTCGTGGTTTTCGGGCCAATTGGCTGCTCCCGGCGATTGCCGCTCTCGACATACCCTGGCATCGTCAAGTGCATGACTGTGGTTAAGACGGTTTCTCGCCCTTGTACTTGCGCTGAAATGGGACCAGCAACTCAATACCCTTCTCAAATCCCTCAATGGCAAAAACCTGACTCAACTCATGTCGCACATGTTGCACGAATTCCACGAGAAATATCGGGACCAGTGCGGCCATGGTGTCGATGTTGGATTTGTCGACTGCGAAAAGCCTTGGCCCGGATTCGCCTTCGATGACGACAAACCAGCATGGTTCGCATTCTTCCATAACAATTCTAACGACGTGAATTTGAGGCCCCTCAGCGTTTTGCAGTCTCTTGGCCAGATCCCTGTGAAAGCCCGATGAACCTCTGGATATCGCCTGTATTTCGATCAAACGGGATTCGTGACTGGACCACGAACAGGCCAGGCGAGTCCTGTCACCTGACACCCGGAGGCAATGACAGAAGCCCATGGCTGACTTCCTGAACCACCTGGGTACCGAGCCAAGGGGTTGGCCCGCCTCCGAGGTGAACCACGTCCAGCATGTCACCTGGTGTCAGCATCACCCCAATGGACGAGAGCCTGACCCAGCGCCGGGCGGCAACGATCGGGCTCTCGGGGGGAGCACCCGAGCTTGGTTAGGATGCAGAATCACAAAAAGAACCGAGAGCCCGCCGCCCCCTCAATCGTCTTGAACGGCGGGCTCTCGAAGGAGCGTGCTTAGCCAAACACCATGAAATTTGGCTAAGAGGGTTTTACTGGTGTCGCTGATGTCTGCTCCACCCCGGTAGTGTATCCGACTGCAGTTGGCGGCTCAGCTCTCGGCATTTCTGTTTGCTTGAGCCCGACCTTGGTGTGGATCTCGTTGGGTCCCAAATTTGGCGAAAGCCTACGACCGTGAATCGGCGGCAGGCCCTCTGGGAGCAGAATTGTTCGTGCTCTTGTGCGTGATGATAGAGGACCGGGTTGGCTTGTCCAATTAAGAAATCATCAAGATTGACGAAGTATTGTTGCAACATCGTGACCTGTCGGACCTATGGCTTCGCATGTGTCCCAGGCAGCCATGAATAATTGATGAGCCGATAGTCATCGCATACGCGTAATTCGCTGATGGACCTCATGCACACGCCAACGACCAGGTGTCTCCGAGGTTTCATGATTGACCCTGGGAAATCCCAGGGGCTAAGTTGGCCTAGGGTTCGGCGAGTAGTGGTCATGCATTCGAACTCAGCCATGCAGATCGTTGACGACTTGAACCGACAGTGATGTTCTGGTGGCCATGAGCGAGTACAAAGTGTGGATCAGCCATTCTGAAGCCGACGGAAAGTACCGTGGTCACGTAGCATCGATCGATGATGTACTGGCCGGTGTCGAATCTTATCGAGCAGTTCCTCTTGACACCTACGACGAGTCCATGGAGGACCTTCTAGAAAAGCTTAGAATTGCCTTAGGAAGTGAAAGACCAACGCAGCCTAGCCTGAAGATCTAGCCTTGGCCGCCAAGAGGTCAGGAAGTTATTGACGCAGAGAACCCACCGGCTATAGGCATCCGGTGGGTCCGAGCTGTTGAAGCTGTTTGCCACTTCCCGGTTCGCTGGATGGGCGAAAGCCCACCAAGCGGGAGAGGTGGGCTTTCTAGGAGCACCCCCTACAGAGGATAGTAGGTGCTACGTTAGTTGCAGTTTGAGGGACCTATTTGCCGCCGATCGCTCTCACTTGGGCCAGGGTGGCCTTGAAAAGCTCTTCAGCCTTGGCCGCGCCCAGCTCGATGATGGCTCGCACAAATTGGGCATCAACGCTTCCAGAGGCCTTTGAGGAGGTCTTGTTCGCGGCAGAGAAGGCTTTGCTCTTCGATGGTGCTGAGGCCTTACCTTGCTTCTTCCTGTACTCACTCAAAATCGTGTAGACCATCGCAATCGACAGGTCGATGCCCTTCGACTTGGCAAGCTTCATGATCTCTTGCGGTGGTTTGTCCCCGTGTTCGCGAATGAACGCGCTCTTATTCACCGCGGACTTGGTGGTCCTCTTTGAAGGGGTCTTGGATTTTGACGTCTTTTTGGCTGCCACGTTGAGGTAGGCTAGAACGGTAGTGCTCCGGTAGTCAAGGTTTCCCTGTCGACTTGTTGGTGTCCTTTCCGCAGCCGTGCGTGACGAGCGCGGCGGCATCGAGCTAGGGTCCGGACCAAGCAACACATCCAACAGGAGCAAGCCGGTCCATGGGACGACGAGGGCTATTGGTGAAGTCCGCTGCGGGTTTGGACGAGGTTCGGGCACGAATCGAGCATTGGCGTAAGACGCGACACAGTCGTGGCAGGATGCCGGCCGAATTGTGGGAGGCAGCCGCAATGCTGGCGCGTTCGCACGGGATCTATGCTGTGTCGCAGCACCTGCACGTGAGCTACGACTCGTTGAAGGCCCAAGTACGCGGCGCGGCCAGGGCAAAGGCGAAGATCGTCAAAGGGCGAGTCGCACCGCAATTCGTCGAGCTTGGGCCGCTTGGGCGCCCGGCATCGGTGCTGGACGGGACAGTCATGGAGCTGGTGGGGGTAAGTGGAAACCGATTGATCGTGCGAGTGGCCGGTGCAGCTAGCACCGATGTCGTGGCCCTCGTCCGAGAACTGTACGGGAGAATGTCGTGATCCAAGTCACGCCCCAGATGCGAATATTGGTGGCCATCGAACCCGTCGATTTTCGAGCCGGGATCGACGGCATCGCGCGGATGTGTCGCGAACGCATGCGGGCAGATCCATTCTCGGGCACAGCGTACGTATTTCGCAACGGCCGGAGTACGGCGATTAAGGTCCTAGTATACGATGGGCAGGGTTATTGGCTGTGTCACAAGCGATTGTCGAGCGGGAAATTTCGCTATTGGCCGACAAGTGAGGGCAAAGGCGCGGCGCGGCTGGCGGCACATCAGCTGCAGGTGCTGCTATTCGGAGGAGACGCGATGGCAGCCAAGGCGGCACCGCAGTGGCGCCCCGTGAGCCCGGAGAACTGAAGGAAAGTCGATTTTCGTTCTTGCGTTCCATGGGCTGTTGTGGCAGACACGGCTCATGGCCGAAGTTCTGCGACACCGAGGGCGCATCGTCAGCGATACGGACGTGGCGTTTATCTGTGAGCTCATCGCTCGAGAGCCGCAGGCGACGCGACGGCAGCTGAGCAAGTTGCTATGCGAAGCCTGGGACATGCGACAACCCAACGGGGCGTTGCGGGATATGGTGTGTCGCGGTTTGATGCTGGCGTTAGATCGAGCCGGGCATATCCAGTTGCCACCGGTCAGTAGACGACCCCCGAATCCATTTCTTACGCGGGCCCGGCCTGAGCGGGTCGAGGTGGACGAGAGCCCGATCGAGTGCAGTCTGAGCGAGCTAGGAGAAGTGAGCCTGCGCGAGGTGCGGCGGACCGACGAGGAGAAATTCTGCTGCAGTCTGATCGAGACGTACCATTATCTCAAGTACACGCAGCCAGTCGGCGAGCACCTCAAGTACCTGGTGTACGCGCAGAATCGACCGATAGCATGCTTTACCTGGTCGTCAGTTCCAAGACATCTGAAACCCCGTGACCGCTACATCGGGTGGTGCTTGGCAAAGCAGCGACAGAATCTGCGGCTGCTTGCGTACAACAGCCGATTTCTCATTGTGCCATGGGTCAAGGTGCCGCACTTGGCGTCCCATCTATTGGGGAAAGTGACGCGAACGCTGTCTGGGGATTGGCAGCGCAAGTACAACCATCCGATCTACTTCGTCGAGACGTTTGTGGACCCCGAGCGCAACCGCGGAACTTGTTATCGGGCTGCCAACTGGGTGCCGCTGGGCATCACGACCGGACGCGGCAAGGATGCGCCAACCTGGGAACAGAATCGGAGCAAGAAGCTGGTGTTGGGGTTGGCATTGGTGCGTGACTTTCGTGAGCGGTTGGCAAAGTAGTCATGACTGGACTGCCACAACGTGTAGAACTCGACCTCGACGAACTCAAGCGTATCGTGGCGAAAGACACGTTGAGCGCAGCTGATCGCGAAAAGCTGCTCTGTGCGGTCGAGACACTGGCGTTTGTAACGCAGGCTCTGGAAAACAAGAGCATCTCGCTCGGGCGCATGAGAAAGATGTTGTTCGGGGCCAGCACGGAGAAGATGAGTCAAGTATGCGTGCAGAGCGAACCGGCCGCATCCGACGCTTCGACAAGCGCGGACACAGAAAACGAAGCGCTCGCAAACAGCGCTGCTGGCGAAACGCGCAGCGAGGAACAAGCGAAGCCCAAGCGCAAAGGTCACGGCCGCAACGGTGCCGACCGCTACCGCGGCGCTCAACACATCCCCGTGCATCACGCATTGTGTCCCGGCGACGGCTGTCCGCTGTGTCACGCGGGCAAGGTTTACCCGATGGCGGTGCCGCGCAAACTGGTGCGCCTCACGGGGCAAGCGCCGATCATTGCAAAGGTCTGGGAGCTGGAACGTTTGCGTTGCAATGCCTGCGGGGAGGTGTTTACCGCGCAAGCGCCCGATGATGTTGGCCCTGATAAGTATGATGCGTCAGCCTCGGCCATGGTTGCGATTGCCAAGTACGGTACAGGACTGCCCTTTTATCGACTTGCAGGGCTCGAGCAAGGGATGGGGATCCCACTGCCGCCAGCAACGCAATGGCAAGTGGTGACGGCGCGCATCACGGCTCCCCAGGCCGTGCACGGTGAACTGATTCGAATCGCAGCGCAGGGACAGGTGCTGCAC
Source organism: uncultured delta proteobacterium (assembly GCA_963811985.1). Lineage (GTDB taxonomy): Bacteria > Myxococcota_A > Polyangia > Polyangiales > Polyangiaceae > FEN-1139. The sequence continues at coordinate 44,767 of CAWEUH010000031.1, read as the reverse complement.
AATGATGACACGGGGGCAAAGATATTGGCGCTCATGAAGGAGGGCAAAAAGGCTGTCGCGACGGACGATGCCGCGAACAGCGACAAGCGCAGTGGAATCTTCACTTCCGGCATTGTTGCCCTGCACGACGATTGTCGTATCGCTTTGTACTTCACGGGTCATCAGCACGCTGGAGAAAATCTCGCCGACGTGCTCAGGCTTCGTCCAACGACGCTGGGGGCGCCCATTCACATGTGCGATGCTCTGTCACGCAACTTGCCCAAGGACTTCGAGACCATCCTGGTACATTGCATGGCCCACTGCCGACGCAACTTCGTGGATGTCTTCGATAACTTCAAGACAGAGTGCCGCCATGTCCTGGAAGTGTTGCGCGACGTGTATCACAACGACGCGATTGCCCGCGAGCGCAACCTGTCCGCTGAGCAACGCCTTGCTTGGCATCAAGCCGAGAGCAAGCACTTGATGGACGGCCTGGAAAAGTGGCTCGAGGCTCAGTTGAAAGAAAAGAAGGTCGAGCCCAATAGCGGGCTCGGACAAGCCATCAAGTATATGCAGAAGCACTGGCATGCGCTCACGCAGTTTCTTCGTGTTCCAGGGGCGCCATTGGACAACAACGTGTGCGAGCAAATCTTGAAAAAAGCCATTCTGCATCGCAAGAACGCCTACTTTTTCAAGACTCAGCGAGGAGCCGAAGTCGGTGACATCTACATGAGCCTCATCCGTACCGCCGAGCTCAGCGGCATAAGCCCTTTTAACTATCTGTGTGCGTTGATGCTGAATACCGAACGGGTCATCGCGCGTCCCCACGACTGGCTGCCCTGGAATTATCACTTGGTGCTTATACCCACCGTGTGACACCCAGTTGATTCGACAACCGGCGGGCAACGCGAGCTGCGCAGGTCACGTCGAGGTCGACTGGCCGAAACTTCGCCGTATCGCGATTGATGGCGTGTGGGATTGAGGTGGACCCAGGAAAATTCGGGTTACGCATGCCGACAGAAAGGACACACTTGTTGTTGGTCCGTAACCGCGGAAATCCTGGGGTAACCAGCAACGGGTCTCAATGTGCAACTTGCCAGACCTTCACGAACCTCTGAGGGTGTCGCAAGTTCGGAAGCCAATTCACCTGCTGGTGGCTGGTTGCTGTCGTGTGCTGACCGCACTAGAACGCTAGATGGGACTCGTTGGGGGCCACACTCGATGCAGTGGTTGGTACTTCCCGCAGAGCCCGTTATGTACTGCCGAAAGCTCAATCTCCGACGAACAAGAAAAGGCCAAAAAGTGAGTGGCACCTGTACGTTGCTTGCCAGTCACTTCTTTTTGCAAAACGTGGTTCAGTGTCTGGCCATAGGGGGTCTTGGAAATCCCCAGGCAAGTCCAGCCAGAAATTGATCCAGGCGCATCCTTGTCTTCAAACTTTCGGAAGAGAGCGCAGCAACCTAGGTGAGCGGAATTGTGCACCTTACGAACTCTTCCCAGATCAAGTGGCTCTGGCTCCTCGTTTGTGGTCACGGTGACGAATACTAGCACGCAAATCGCATGGCCGGCATCTGCAGGCTAGCTATTGGGGGATGTAGTGGGCTAACCCAATGAAACTTCCGCGATTGGCTGGGGATGCCGTAGAATCCGGGGCCATGGGAATTACTGTCAAGTACGATCGCAAGAATCCCCTCGACGAACTTCGCAGGGTGTCTGGTGCTGACAAGCGACCCCCCGTTGTTCTAGTCACGTTCGACTTTGATACCAATGACAACAGGGACTCCCCGTATAGGAATGAGCTTGTCAGGTACCTGGAGGGGACCTTGGGCGGAGTGATGGTCACGCAATCCTGCTATGTCATCCCTTACAACACTGCCGTAATCGACATCATCGCCAAGATTGGACAGATCACCCATGAAAGTAGCACGGCTTATGCCTTCCCCGTTCAGAACTGGTACGGCCACGGAAATGCAATTGCCGATGAGTGGTTTCAGAAACATGAGTTACCAGGCCTGCCGTAGACGGTGGCTCTAGCAAGACGTGTACCCTCACAAAAAGTTCGAAACCCCAGCGAAGAACCGGCGGGCGGCCACGAACTCGCGGGGCTTCGATGGAGGCCTCCGAAGGCGCGGATACAGCAGGCTTCAGGTTGGGCTCCTTTTTGCTCGATCAACTTACTGAGTTTCTTCGTTGGGTTTCATGCTGTTGGTATGACCTCCCGTGGCAATGGCTTCAAGTTGGCCTAAGATGTATGTGGGTACAGGGCAAAGCAACGTCGAGTGTCTAGGCGGATCTAATCGATGATTCTGCACCTCCAAGGTCATTGATATTTTTCGGGTTATCGTGCTCGCTAATACCCAACGGAAACGTGCTTGCCATATTTCATGAGCCTGGCCGACATCCAGCATCGTCAAGAGACTTCCGCGCTGCCTTCCCAGTGGCCCATGCTGAAGGCTATTCTGGGTGTCACCTCGTGGTGGCAATAGATGGGTACGGGTTGCCAGGCTGGTCCCAGTCCTGGTCAACGAGCATGAAAGGGGAACTTCGGAATGATGCTTGGCGGGGCAGTCTAGGCCCTAGGATTGCCTGCCTAAGCCCCATGCAACGGCGGTTATGACAACGTCCGGTGAGAATTTTGACAAGACCTACTTGACCGGACAGGGTTGTTCTCCAGGTACAACCACCGGACCAAGCCCTGGCATCGTGTCTTGCCCACAAATCTCACAATACGAGTAGGTGTTCAGTCTTGAGATCCTGCGGAAGCTTTGCAGAAGTGTCATCCCTCTACCAATGCAGTCCGGGCAAAACCGTTCACAAACCGGACCCTGATCTGCAGGTATCCGGAATCGGATACCCGCAACGGCTACATCGATACTCGTAACATGCGCAACCCCCAGTAACCACCTCAACGTTATGGATAGGGCATGTGGACATTCTACAAAGCTCGCCCGCGCAGGCTGGCCAGGTCAAGGAGTGCGACCACAAACAAATGAAAGCCCACCAGCGGGTATGTGGGGTGGACTTTCAAGGGAGCGGGGTCAAACGCTCTGAAGTCTCGATTTATTGGCGAAAGCGCAGCACCTCAATGAGATGGTGGGCTCTCTGGAAGCTGGTTTATGCTCTTGTATGCGGGTACGGCGTGTTGAGGGAAAATTAAGGGTTCCTGCGAATGGGATTATTGCCAACAACCGGCCCGTGACCCTGTCTACTAACAAACGGCGGCCCTACGGTGCGTCAGTAAGGGGGGTTACAGAGCCATCCGGGAGGGCCGCCAGATTGCCTGATTACCCCATGGTGTCTCCGATGGTCAACAGGCAAAGCCCTAGGTGCTTGTTGACTTTATCTCGGATAGGGAGCTGGGTGCACCATGCCCGACCGAGTTCGCCCTATCCGCAAGATGATAGAAGTTACCGTCAACGCTGAGGGCTACATTCAAATCGAGCAGTTCGATCCGGTTGAAGGTCAGACGGCGGACATCGTGACACTCCCGTACCAAGACGTCCCCTGGCTCGTAGAGAAGTTGGTGAACATCATGTCGGAACGGAAGCTGAACCCCGATAGCAGCTACAAGCCTAAGTCGAACTAGATGGACAGGGGTCCGTTGACGAGAGCCGGGGAAAAATGGGCAACCTTCGGAGGATGATTGAACCGTGCATGATCAAGATATGAAACAACACTGGAAGGAGCTTTGGGCTGAGGTCAAGAAGTACAGGAAAGCTCTTGAATCGGGGATTCGTGGAGGAGTCTCGGAAGAGCGTAGGACCCAACTAGAAGAGGATTTTCAAGTTGCTCATCGAGCCTGGTGGGAGTCAGTCAGCAATAGAAGGCAGTAAGGTCGTTGACTCGCCCCCTCGGGCGTCCCGGGTCAACCCCCCCCATGGGCAACCCATAGTCCGCGGCAAACTCTGCTCGAAGGTGTACAACCCCGGCCCGAGTGATTGCCCGACGGACTTGCGTGACTCAATGCGATAGCTTCGACGTAGATGATCTCCGCGTTGGATACCTGGGCCTCATTCTTCCCGCCGGGCTATTCGAGCTGCAATCGCTCGCCACCCGTGATCGTTGGGCATGGACTTGGGTGTTTCCGTGCGGACAACAGTGGAGGGTCCGGGTGAGAGAGGCCCAAGGAGCCTGCCGACACCCAAAAAAGTCCAACGGTCGGTTACCTGGATTTGGCACCGATGTTGCGATGGTAGGTACCTATTGACGCGGGGAACTGTTGGTGGTTATCGGAACTGCCCGTGCTGAAGAGGATCTCTGGCCAAAAAGTCATTTACGGCCTGGCTAGACAATTGCTCGGGCTTTCCATTCACCAAACGCCCGAGTATATAACCAAGTAGATGGAGTGGGCTCCTATCAATCCACTGCAACTCCCAAATGTTGTGAAGGGTATGCTTCGGATCGAATTTCCTGGTGCATGGCTTACAAACAATCGTGAATTGCTCAATCTTGTGTTCCTTACGATACTTATCATCATCCACCAGAATGTTCGCGTCATCAACCATCTCTCCACACTTGATGCATTTGGCTTTCATAATTGGTCTCCTAATGCGTACTCCTGAGTCCGTGGATGCCATGTCAACCGGAAGCGTCCACGGGTCTCGGACCTATTTGCGGGCTTAAGTCGGAGTCTACCTGCCTCTCAATCCCGTGTCGTCCGCCGCGTCAGTCACGTGACTTCCCCCCCGGTTGCCATCCGTCAGCGGGCCCAATTGACACACCCTTTGACGCAGTAGCCACCGCGTTATGACGCGCGTCATTACCAGGGTTCGGTTGACGATGAATTCAGGGAACTGTCTCAGATGTTGGGCGGATCTGGGGGGGAGCCAGCACAGACGTCGATTGATTGCTGCCACGATTGCGTCATAATTGTAGCGTTGAGTGTAAGCCATGACAACGCATCCGCTGCTCGTTTCGCTGCTCCTAATTGTGACGACCTTCCACGGCGTGGCGCTGGCTGATGACAGCGCACCGCAGCCGGCTGCGCAGGCCAAGCAACAACAACAGGCCGCACCCACGGGTGACGATTGGGTCGCTCCGCCGCCACCCGCACCGCCGGCGCAAGCACCCGCGCCCCAGTCAGCACCCAGGCCAGGTGCTAAACGCCCGGCAACCTTGACACCCGACCCTGCGAACTTGCCCACCAACAACTACGCGCCACCGCAAACCGTCGCTTCGCAACCCGAGCAACCCGCTGCGCCCGCCGGGCAAAGTGGCCAATGGGTGTACACGGATCAATACGGCTGGGTGTGGATTCCGTACGAGCGCGATTACACGTACGTCGCGACGGACGGTTACCCCTATTCGTATTGCTACTATCCCAGTTACGGCTGGATGTGGCTTTATTCACCTTGGGTATTCGGTTGGGGACCAGGACCCTATTGGGGTGTGTATGGCCGCGGGTACTTCGCCTGGTACGCGCACCCATGGTTTGCGCAACCCTACCACTACCCGCGTGGGGGCTACTATGGTGGCTTCCGCGCTGGTGCCCCGGTCCGCGCCAGCTACTATCGTGGCGGCGCAGTTGGAGGGGGCGGCTACGGCGCGGGATATCACAGCTACGCGAGCCCGACTTACCACAGCGGCAGCAGCAGCTATCGGGCACCCGCGAGCCCAGGCGGCGGCTACCGGGCGCCCGCAAGCAGCAGCTATCGGGCACCCGCGAGCTCTGGATTCCACGGCGGCGGTGGCGTCCACGGCGGCGGTGGCGTCCGCGGCGGCGGCGGCGGCCGCATGCACCGGTAAGTAGTGCCCAAAACGGCCCATTTGCCCGGCGTAGTCCGTGAAAACCCATATTTGGCCCAATTAACCGAGAAATCCTATCATTCGGCGAAATCGGTCTGAGCCCGGTGTGTCGTCCAGTTACTCTTCCCGATTCACTTCAGGCGCCGCCGGATGTCGAGAAGCGCCGAAAGTGACCGGCCGATTGCGAAGAGAAGGAGCCCCCTCGCTCGCCTGCGTCGTTGTAGCTCGGGTTGACCCGGATTTTGATCGTCTTGGGATCACTTGATCGCACTCAACGAGCGGCACCAGCGTCGCGTTCTGCGCAGTTACGCTTCGGCATGGGCCTCTGCGCGATCACGCACCGAGGTCTGCACCAAGATCACGTCGATACCTGTCCTTGGCGGGCTTCACCACGATTACCAGGTGGAGGCGTGATGTCGTGGATCGACGAAAGAGTCAGGACAACGGTCCGAGCATAGCGCAAGGTTGCCCCGGGGACGTTGCATTGCGGCCTGAGCGTGTGTAACATTCGAAGCTTGGAGAAGTAGGGATGCGCCGACGTCTTTTTTGGTCCTTGTCTATTGGGCTACTGTGGACTTTCGGCTGCTCGGGCAACTCGAGTCGAGTCCTGGCCGGCAGCACGGGCGGCACTTGCCCAGCCGGGAGCGAGCGCTGCGCTTGCTACGGGAATGGGACTTGCGATGGCGATCTGCAGTGTTTCAGTCATCTCTGCGTCGCGGTCGGTTCCGGAGGTTCCAGCAATACGGGCGCCTCCGGTGCTGGCGGCCAATCCAACGCCGGCGGGGTTGCAACGGCTGCAACGTCGGGCGGGACCGCTGGCAGCGGTGGCACGGTGAGCACGGTCGGAGGCGCGAACACGGGTGGCGGTGGCGCGGGCAACACCACTGCAAGCACCAATGGGGGAGTACTCTCTTCCGGAGGGATTACCGCTGCTGGAGCTTCATTGCTCGGGGGCACGGCTTCTTCGAATGGCGGTGCTCAATCGAACGGGGGCGCTCCCGCTGGAGGTGGCGCTACGGTGAGCGGCGGCGCCGCGGCAGGCGGCAGCACAGGTCTCGCAAGCGGTGGGACGCCCGCTACCGGCGGGAGCGCAGCAATGGGTGGAACAAGCGCTTCGTCCATGTGTGGCGACGGCAAGCGCGATGACGCAGAGGCCTGTGACGATGGTAACACGGTTGCTGGCGATGGTTGTTCACCGGATTGCCAGCAAGAAAATGGCTTCACCTGTACGGATAGGACGGGGCCCGATGTTCAATCCTGCCCGAGTGCTCTCAGCCAGCAATGCATTGTATTGCCGATGACGTTGCGCGACTTCGACGGTCAGCAGAGCAGCTCCACGGGCCACCCCGATTTCTTTTACCGAGGCGCGCAACAGTCAACGGTGCAACGACACTCTGCGTGCCGGACGCAAGCGGCACGCCCGACCCCAATTTTCCCAAAGCGGCCGGTGCCTGCGGCACTACCGATTCGACGCAACTGTGCACGGGTCTCGTACAAAGCACGCTTGGCTCGGACGGCAAGCCTCAACTCAATACGACGCGCGCCGGTGGTTCGGTATGTTCATGTCGCTTCACGGACTGGGACGACACGGGCGTGCTCACAGGTGCAACCGGGGTAGCCCAATGTTATGTCAACACCTCGGGCACACTCCACTATTTCCTCGACACTTCCATACAGGTGATTCACAGCGCTCAGAGTTTTGCCCAGTGGTATGCGGACTCGGAACTCAGCACTAAGGTCACGACCAATCTTGAGCTGAACCAGGTTGGCACCAGCGCCCAATTTCAAATCAGTAGCAGTAATGGTCACACCATCGCCGATGACATACACGACATCTTCTTGGCTCTGCCGACCTCCGGCGGAACGCCACCAGCCGGCGCGGCCACGGCCCTGACCAGCGGCTTTTTCCTGCTCGAGGATACGGGGCGGCCCAAGGTTTGTAATATTTGGCCCTACTGGTTGTCCGCGCTGCAGACAGCCGCGACGTGTCGCGCGACGAGCGGTACGCCCGTGCCCAGCCAATGGGACCCCCGCGCTTGGTATGGCAGTATTCCTCCGGCGCAACCCACGGGCGGACCGGTCGCACCCGTGCCGGGACTCATGCGCAACTACTACTTCACGTCGGAGGCTCGCTTTTACTTCCGCTTCTCCGGCGGCGAGTCATTGGACTTTCTGGGTAACGACGATGTTTGGATCTTCGTCAACGGCCATTTGGTCCTGGACATGGGCGCAACTCACATTCGCCTGCAAGGCACGTTCAGCATCGCCAGCGATGCGACTGCATCGTGGACCGTCCGCAAGCCGGATTGGGCTACTGGCACGTCAACGACAATCGCAAGCGGCACGGCCTCGCTTGGACTGGTCACGGGCGAGCCCTACGAAGTTGCCGTATTTCAGGCTGAACGTCAGCCCAGGGATTCCAACTATCAGTTGACGCTCTCGGGCTTCCGTTCTGCGCGCTCCGTGTGCGTGCCGCAATGAGTTTGCCCGGCTACGTCGTCAAACATTCCGGAGTTTCCGATATGCGGTTGCAACGCGCCCGAAACTAATCGACTTTTCGCAAGCCATTGGCCTAGCGTGAACGGTTCCGAGCTCAACTGAATCGCTGTCCAGAGACCTGGCACAATGGCTGCGCGCACTGGTGAGTCGTACACCTGGGGGCAAGACACATTGTTAGGTTGGTCGTGGACACACCCCAGGCGCAGCAGGTCGGGGTCAACCATCGACCAAACAATCAGCGTGGCCGATTTCCGCGTTAACTTCAAGCGTGGGATGGTCGTGCTGAATCTAACAGCGGCATTCGAAACGCATCTTGACTTGCGCGCGGAAGACCAGATTTCTCAACCAGGGTTCAACCAGGTTTTATCTTCCGCGAAGGGGATTTATCCTCCTTTATGTGGCTCAAACACCCTTATTTTCTCGGGGTTTTTGAAGCAGTTTGGGAAGTACACTGCCCGGGCGTGGACAGTGTTGGAACTTGCCCATGTGCAGTAGCAAGTTGCTCCATCGCGTGTGTCTCTGGCCAATGTACGGGATCTTGTGTTTCCCTTTAGTGACCCATCCAGAACCACTGGCATGGCAACAGGGGTGATCGCGGAATACTAACGCTGGAAAGCACCGAGTCTTCCAATTGTTGAGCACACCTCTCAAGGCAACGACACTACCTGGCCAGCAAAGAGTATCGGCCCCCCATGTTCTCGAACGAAGAAGAGGAATGGCCGAATAAATACGATGGTAGTTGGGGGTGGCTGTTCGACTGACGCCGTTTGCCCGACTACTGCTGTAGCGGCGGCGGCTTCGGTACCCTTCTCGGCTACTGCAACGTAGACCTGCTGCAGAACGTCCGAAACGTAGAGCTGTTCCTGCTGGGTGATTCCACTCAGGTTACAGGTGCTCCCGTCGAATAGGCTTGTCATTCCAAGAGTCTGAAGAGTTGGCTTCCATGAAACCGTGGTACCGGTGAGGGTAAACTTCGGTAGTGATAGGCCCACCTGCTGTTGCTGGACCGTGGTGTCAAAGTTCGAGAACCAGGCAGCATTGAGACTCGCCTTCACGGAGTCGAATTGGCCTGAGTCAGGCAATATTGCCGTCATCACAAGGGACCCGCCTAAGTACGGGATGTCAACCGCCGCCCAGCCAGTTCCCGCAGCATAGTTGAGGCTCAGGGTAGCGTTCATGAAGTCCGTCGATGTATCGGTGGTCCCGTGAAATAAGCCGGCCACCGTCTTATTGGCGTCAAAGGCGGTGAGCCAAGAAGCATTGAGGTAGAGGGCATCCACAAGCACGAGTCGAGTCGAGCTGTCCAGAGTTCCGGGAGAGATCAGATTCGGAATCAGGTCGTTCGTTTCGCTAGCAACCCAGTTGTTGATTTCCGTAGTTGCACCATTCGAATCGGCTTTGAAGTCCACCAACTCGACTCCGCTGTCGTAGTTCGTCATGAGATTGTCAACGAATGGCTGTTGCAAGACCAATCCCTTCTGGACGAAGACATCGTTGGCGAGGTTAAGCACAACCTGCTTGCTGCCGTCACCGGTCTGTGTTGAAGGCTGAGCGCACCCTTTGACCCCTTGTTCCAACTGGTTGGTGGCTGCCTGAATGTCCGTGAGTGCGACATCCGGGTACAGAACCGCTTTCATCTCATCAGCAGTTGTTCCCTGAGCACCATCGGCTGTCATCGTAAGCGCGAGGAAGCCGCTCACTGGCGAGGTGGCGAAGTTCTGATTGCCAGGGGCCAGGCTTTGAAGGACCTTCAACCCAAAGTCGTTGAGGTCACTAGTGACAGCCTGCTGAGCAGCGGCCGGCACGCTGGGGTTTGAATTGTAGGTCAGCGACGACTTGGCCTGTTCAGGTAGAGGCGGTTGCGTGGGATTGCTAGTGGTTCTTCCGCACGCCAACACGATGAGGGGAGCTAGAGCAACCAACCAAGAGTACTTGTTCATGATCAATCCTCGCCGGCGTGGACCGTCTTGCGACACATACCCTCTAGCCGGCAGCTGAAAACCGCTAGTTCAAGTCTAGCATGGTTCGTGCCAAGTAGTTTGGTCCCGCCTCAATAGGGCACCCTTCGCAACAGGCGAATTTAGCGGGCATTTATTGGGCGTATCGATTCCAGGAAGTTGCAGAGCCATTGTCGGCGGCAATGGCACATGTGACAAACCCGTCCAATGCAGGGCCGACCGATCACGGCCACTACGAGATAACGACGCTGCCGGCGTTGCCGAATGAGCCACCACGGACCAGGCAGGGTGCATAATAGCCACCCCGTCACCGTCCCTCCTCCTGTTTTGAACACGACCGAGCAAGCCACATCAAATTGATCTATGCACAAGGAAGGTTGTACCGGACACGCACAACGAGGGCCTTCAAGTCATTGGGAATGGCGTAAACTGTCTCCTCCCCTTCAATGGTAACTTGTTCACCACCGGTGTCACTAAACACCAAGTTCAAGAAGTCCACTTGTTTGCGCTTTGGTACGTCTCTGCAGAAGACTTTTAGGTATTCCGGTGCGTTTGAAGCGTTGTTTGTCGGGTCAGGCTCGGATGCGTATCCAGCTGCCGTGAGAGCCCGCGCTACCGTGTCGACCAGAGCACGTAGAGTTTCGTCGTCATTGGACATTTTCTCAAGGTTCGCCCCTTCGGGTTGGTCCGTCAAGCGCAACCCGCCCTGAGCTGACGTCCCCGACTTCATGGGCGTCGGTCTCATGACGGACGGAGACCAAACCAAGAGCGCGAGCATGGCCGACTACGCCGATTTCCGCTTCATACGGCGCTAGCGTGTACCGACCGTGTGCACGACTCAGGGTACTATTCGCACATGGCGTTCACCGCCTCCGCTGGTTCAGGCAGGACGGAGAGTGCACCGCACAGCCACTTCGAACACCCGGGCGGGCGACTCGCGGTATGTGATGACCGTGCGCTCTTCGGACGCCGGCACCACAACACTCGTCGGCTCGGGATTGGCGCTGGTGACTATTTCACAAGCGGCAGTCTGTGTACAACGGTTGGCGACTGTGACGAAGTGGTTGTAGCCGGCAACTCCAAGCAAGGCCTGCGCCGTGTAGAAGATGCACTTCGGATTGCCCTGCTGTGGATCGGCGGCCCCAGCTTGGCCAGAGTGCATCGCGAGTGCAATCAGCGTAACTGAAACGGCGAGGATTACACGACGGCGGGCACACATGGTGCCAAGTCTGCCTCCCCCTGGTATTGCGCGCAACGGACTTTTGCGCGGCAGCATTACCCTGAGAGGTCTCCAGCCATCGATGCTTGTGGCTTGCCAAACCTGGTCCGCTTGACTAGCGTTTCGAGTTCTTTGGTCGTCGCCTGATCGAGCCAAGTGCTAGCGCTCCGAGCATGCCCAAGAGCGCAAATGGCTTTGAGTTCGAGCGCTCGCCAACCACGCGGCAGCCGCAGCTACCAGGCTGGCTGTTCCCGTTGTCGATAGTCGGAGTGGTATCAACGCTCGTGTCGCCCGCCGTGGCCGCGAAACCACCGGTGTCTAGCGCGCCGCCCGTAGCGGGACTGCCACCAGAACCGGGCATTCCACCCGTTGCATTGCCCGTCAAACTTCCGCCGGTCGAAAGCGCGCCACCTGTTGCGATGAGTCCGCCGCCAACGCCCTGTGAACCGCCCGTGGCCTTACCGCCGCCGACGCCTTGTGAACCGCCCGTGGCAATGACGCCACCACCGACGCCCGGTGAACCGCCCGTGGCCTTGGCACCACCAGCGCTCGTGGAACCGCCCGTGGCCTTGGCACCACCAGCGCTCGTGGAACCACCCGTGGCCTTGGCACCACCAGCGCTCGTGGAACCCCCGGTTGCCTTGGCACCACCGGCGCTCGCAAAACCCCCGGTGGCCTTGGCACCACCAGCGCTCGTGGAACCGCCCGTGCTTGGGGCGCCACCCGTTCCCGAGGTACCACCACCGCCCGGATTACCCGAACCAACCAACGACGTGATGCTCGACCCATCCAAAGGCACGGACATTGATCCATTCGAGGCAGTGACCGTGCCGTCGTTGGCCAGACTCTTGCTCGACGAGGTCGTGTACTTGGTAAACGAAGAGATCGTCGTACCGGGAATCGAGACAGAGAGCGTACTCGCCGAACCGGTGTTTACAACGTTGACGACAATGCCCGTATCACCCGCATAGGCCGAAAGGGACAGCCCGGACCCAGGGCTCGCCGTGGCATCCACCCGGTGGAACCCGGGCCGCACGAATTTGGACCAGTGCCCTATGCAATCGCCACGCTTGGTGACAGCACCACCGTTGATGAAACCGTAGCTCCGCTTAATGTACCACCAAATGTACCCGTTCATTTGGCCTGTCACCATGGTGTTGTGGATTTCCGTCGCAACGCCCAAGGCGTTGGGCCACGAATTCGCATCCGTCGTGCTATCCGTGTAGTGTTCGGTCATCCACATCTCCTTCCCAGCGCCTTTCGAGTTCCAATTTGCGTAGGCGTAGCCGCTCACAGGCGTGCCGTAAAAGTGTGTGCCAAACACACCAACGTTTGCGAGAGCGGCGGAGTCGTTCAAGATTGCATCGTAGTAGCTCTTGGTATAATTGAACGACTCGCAGCTCATGAGCTTCGTCGTAACCTGCGCGCCGTAGTTCAAAACAAAATCATGGCATGAAGCTGCGGACCACGACCCCCAACCAGCTTGTGTTCCGTAATCAGGTTCGTTTTGGACGCTGATGGCGTAAAGATCCACGCCCTGGCCCTTCATATAGGAGACGAAGTTATTCAGGTGAGTCAAGTACGACGCGAAATCGGAGGAGGTATAAGTGTGGGCCGCGTTCCAAGGCGTCGCGAAAACGATGGCACCCGCCGCAATGGCAGCCTTGGCGGTGGCAACGTCGCTCGAGCCTGGACTGCCGTCGGTCACCGGAATTCGCAGAATTGAGAAGTTGAGCTGCCCAGCGCCATTTCCAAAGGCGAGTGTTCGCTCAGCGGCCGTCAGGTCACCGGCCCATGCTGCATGTTGCATGCCACCGTAGCCGCGAATGTACTGCTTCTGGCTGCTGAGAGTGACTGTCGCCTGCCCCCAAGTTTGGTGGGCTGCGGACAGAACGAGGGCGAGGCCAAGTGCTGTATGGATTCCTAGACGTACGTTGTTCATAAGGTGCCTGTGGATCCGTGCTGTGTCAGGCCCCCTCAACATGGAGCACGACAATCAGCATCAGGGGGCGGGCTAGAAACTAGGTGACCGACCCGGATGTTGTTATGGGTTATGGATAGGGAGAGGCGTTGAGGTGGACCACGGGTAACCTGACCAGCAGAATTACCCTAGATGGGCAGTGTCAATCGCGACGCGAATCCATTAATCGTCATTCTTATCTTGCGTCGTCGTCCGCCCAACTCAAAATGATAGAGCTTACGTGCAAGACACCAACGCGTCTGCCCGCGTTCAGCGCGTCCAGTGAAGCTCGGCCTTTCGACGGTGCAGTGGGTGCAGGCATTGCCAGCGGTGAGCACCCATACGGTTGGCGTGGGAACGATTCTCGGCATTTGAGGAGTGGCCACCAACACGAGCGACGTGGGAACGATTCTCGCTTCCGGAGCCGATCAAGCCCAGATCGATTTGCTTCGGACAAGCTTGTGCAGTTGCCACCCCTGCCCTATCCGGAATTCTGCTTGCGCCCCGCAAGATCATCCTCTGCGAGCTGAGTTTCAACGGACGCTCCGAAATGGAACGCCGAGGATGGGCCATCGTGCGTCTTTCGAATCCCCGAACCTGTCGCCACGGCGAAAAATGCGTCGGTTAGAGAAGTGGACAGAGATATGTCTTCGCCTTGGTTGTGTTTACCGAGAAGGTAAAGTGCAAGCGGCCGATCCTCAAGCAAAGTGTGAGATAAAAGCCAATTATTGAGGACTATCGCAAGCTGCCGGGGAGTGAAGGGGTGTCGGTTGAGGTAGTTTTTGATCTCGAACACCAGTTTGCCATGTTCAACGCAATGCCGATCTGAATCTGGATAGTCGTGTCTATCCATGAGCCACTCCTCGCAATCGAAGTGGCAACGAGCGAGACGCCCCAATTGGAAGACTATGTCGTGAATCTCCCGAAGGTCGGTGCGCGACTCGTGGCGATTCACGCGTTGAATGAGCGAAAAGAGGTGCCAATGCTGCACATCAATGACGGAAACCCCCACTTCGAATTCCGAACTCCATTGCATGATGCCGTGCTCCTTCTCGTATTCTTTTGGGGGGGTGACTTGGTGCCGACAGATCCAGGCAGTCACTCTGAAGAGCCACAATGGGCGCGTCCAACCCACATTGCACGTATCGACTGGGTCACAATGTGCCGTGTTGGGTTAGACCAGTGACAAACTTAGAAGGCTTACGCGAAGGTGTCAACGGTGAACCCGCGTCTCCGGCCATTTGACGCATTGAACTCTGGCTGTACCGCCTGCGATCCGCGATTCTCCACCATCGGTCCCGCCCAACACGAATAGTCGCTGACCTACTTCGGCAGCGAACGACGTGGGAAAGGTTGCGTTGCCGTGCAAGGATGACCGTCGATGAGCATTGCGACATTCGAAACCGGATTGACTCGAACAATTCGAGGGGCAGAGCGGCCCCTGTGGCTCGCGTTCGGGTTGCTCAGTGTTATCTCCGGTATTGGCCTGATACTGCGGCCCGTGGATTTGGCGTCGCTCTACGGTTTGCCGAATCTTGACTGGCTGAGCCGCACGCTGGGCGTTCGAGATGTGGGGATTGGTTTGGGTTTGCTCTGCACGTTCAAGTTTAGTGGCTTTATGTGGGCGCGCGCGGGTTCCGAAATGTTTGACGCCTTGTTGATCGGAATGGCGGCATACCATTCGGCGCACTGCTTTGGCGGCATTTGGCGTTGCACGTTGGCACTCTTGGCCGCTGCCCTTGCCCGCCAACTTGCCCGGTCTGCCACGGGGCGCCGCAACTAGTCTTACCCGTGCCGTGACGGCAAAATCATTGATTGATGGGAGTTCTGTCAGCCAGTGAGGCCACAGCGATCACCATCCCCACCCCAGCTATTGACAGCGCCCGAACGCGCCCCAAAATGGTTGTGGAGCAAAGGAAACCCCTGCCCGCTGACTTTGACCGGCCAATGCCGGAACATAAAAGGATCGCTGTGATGAAACTCTATTACACGCCAGGCGCCTGTTCGTTGTCACCGCACATCGCATTGTTGGAAGCCAGACTGCCCTTTGAGCTCGCAAAGGTCGATTTGCGCGCCAAGACCCTCGGCAACGGCGATGACTACCGCGCCATCAACCCCAAAGGTTACGTGCCGGCGCTCCTCATTCAGAACGGAGAGCTGCTGACCGAGGGCGCTATCATCGTGCAGTACATCGCCGACCTGAAGCCCGAGGCGAAACTGGCACCACCCCAGGGCACACTCGAGCGCTATCGGCTTCAAGAGAAGCTGCACTTCCTCGCGACCGAGCTGCACAAGGGCAGCTCACCGCTTTACAATCCCAAGGCGACGCCCGAGTTCAAAGAGTCACTCATAGAGCGCCTGACGCAACGGCTCGGCGTGCTAAGCGATATGCTCGGGGCTCAGACTTTCTTGATGGGTGAACAGTTCACGGTTGCCGACGGCTACGCCTTTTACTGCCTGCGATCGCTGAAGAACCTAATACAGACTGATCTCTCGGCTTGGCCGAATCTGCGACAATACCACGCAAGGCTCTCGGAACGTGAGACGGTGAAAGCGGCGTTGAAAGCCGAAGGGCTTGCGAACTAGCTGTCCTAGGGCGTCGGCGGGTCGCTCGCGGCTCTCAAGTGCTGCGAGAGGTGAACGAGTTCGAAAATGTCGAACCCGAACTTGGCCTGTAGATTGGCGCCGGCCGGGTTGCCTCTGTTGGGCGGAGTGGAAATCCAAACCTCTTCTGTTACGGAAACTCCGACCTCGATGCCGCCTGCACGAACCCCAAGAACCGCCGAAGGCGCAAGCGCCCACAGCGATTGATTCAGCTTGACGCGGGCGGCGGGTTCCCAGCGGAAAAAGAGCGCACCCGAGAGTTCCGGGTCGAGCCAAAATGAAAGGATGTCCGCGGATAGAAAGCCTCCAAAATCGAGGACCATGCCGTGGCTTTCTTCCCACCAATTGTTGTGCTCCAAGAAACCAACGCGGAATCGTTCGAAGCGCCAACCTCCGAATGCACCAAAACCCACGATGGTCGCAGGCGAGTTGACACCCCACCCCCAACGGCGGCCCTCCGTACCCGTGATGCCGGCAATGGGACCGTCATAGGATTGCTGCGCCCTCGCAGGGTGGGCGCTCATGCCCACGCACAAGAGCGCAGCGCATCCAAGTGCCACCGCCACAAACCTTTTCGCCGCAACGCCCGCAGAGACGGGCCGGGGCCCGTGAAGTCGTGAGCGGTTCATCGTAGCCTCGCTGCTTGGGGGCAAACGTAGTATTGCGGAATTGTTGGGTCGTTCTGCGTAACCTTGGCACAGTCGGGAACGCATTCTTTGATGCGATGTTGACCCGCCATCATCCGCGCCTGGCGATGGGCAGGGCATTCAGTGGTGATTCTGAAACCATCGAGCCATGGCTTCATGAGTTTCGCATCGGTCTGGGCCCAGTCAATAGCTTTGGCTTCCAGGGTGTGCCAGCCCAGGCGCGTGAAGAGCTTGCCGGTTCCGTACGGCACCGATTTACCGATCACCCGTTCGATGGCAACGTGGCGCCCCCACACCCAGAGTCCTCGCATCAGCGTGCGATCGAATGAATACTCGGCACCCTCCACGAGATATGCCGGAGTCTCTGCGGGCACGTAAATGGCCGTGACGTTCGCATCGTCGCTGATTGAGTCAGGGTTTCTCTCGCACGGGACGGGCGGAAATCCATGTTCTGCATGATGTCGCACAGCTGTTGCTCGCGTATGAGCGCCATCTGTCGCGCCATCATGACCTCGTTGACGTCATTTTGGCCCGTCGCTTGCCCCTCAGCGTCAAGGGTCACTTCGAGGATATTGGTGGGCCGCGTCTCGGGAAGCCCCTGCAGCGTGCCGGTGCCGACCGCCAGCACGCGAAGCTCGCGCTGCTTATAGTCCCCTACGATGCCAGCAATGGTAGGGCGCGTCATGCGCAGCGCACGATAAGCGGGGAACACGGAGCGTAAGCCCCCGTCAAACCACGACCCGCAGAATCCGTTCGACGAAACCCCGTCATAGGCATGACGCACCGGGCGTGCGTAGGCTGGAATGACCGCGGACGCCATGACACCCGCGCCCAAACAGTATTCGCGTCCTCCCACAGCCTCTTGAACGTTGCCCTGTGTCGGTTTCGACGGCATCAAGGCGCACGTGCGTTCGTCCAACCCAACTACCTGATTGTCCTGCAATTCGACCGCCACGACGACGCGGGGCACGTCGTTCGCGAGCATGGCGCCGGAAAACGCGTCCAGCACCGGCGCAATCACGTTCGACGCCATCGGGTCGAAACGCATTAGATTCTGATCGGGCGTACCGAGCATGCTGAGGGCCCGCGTAATGGGCCCCGGCTCGACGCACATGAGCGTCTGTTCGTCATCGTCAGTGAAGTATTGGTAGATCCGGGTAAGCGCGCAGGCTTGCATCGGAACCCGCGCAAACAAGTCTCCTCGCGTTTTTGTGTCTAAACCTGATAGGGCTGTGTCATCGTCCGTAGCGTTGTCGAACACCGACTGCGGATTGACCGTAGTTCGGCCACCCGCTGTAGCAGATTTCGTTGTTGTATTTTGACCCATCGAAACGGACCTTGTCGATGTCGTCGTAGCACTTGTACCTGCGAAGCTCTGGAACCCAGTAGTCCTTGCATTCCTTGAGGTACGCTTGCTGCTCGGGCGTAAAGTTCGTGATGCTTCGATCCGCAAAGTACAAGTCGAGAAGCTGCGCGATGAGCGCGCCAACGCTCGTGCCGACCATCGCGCTGAATCGGAAGTTCCCGCCGTCGCCTTCGGCGGGCAGTGCCCGTTCGCGTAATGACAGCAGCTCGAACAGGAAGCCCGCAGAGAACGCGCCGTTGGCGGCGCCACCGCGTAGCGCGAGAGCCACGGAATCCTGCGCGTCCTGGGCCGTTGCGGGATTCGTTCTCTCGATGATGTCGGCGATAGCATTCAAGGCCGTCGGGACTCGCTGGTAGACGTACGCTTGCCGCATCGTGCGGGTCAGCGCCCCAGAATTAGCCATGTACACGACCGAACTCGCGATGCGGGCCACGATGTATCGCACGAGTGCGTCCGAATCGCCCGTGTTCGTGCATTGATCCGGTAGCTGCATTTTGGCGGCTACCGAGGCCCAGTTCGGCTGAGAAGCAAGCTCCGCGCCCAGCTGCTCGATCGGCGTCTTGCCTTTGCCTTCGTCCCACTTGGCGAGCGCCCGCAAGCACGCGGCCATCTTGGCCGGGTTGCGATAGGCCATGACCGCTTCAAGTTCGAGGTTCGCAAAAACCTGCAGATTCAGGTCGGCCTGCAACAATGGCGGTGATGGTTTCGATTGGTCCGGGTAGCTGACGCTTGCAAACAGCGAACGTGAGTCGAACTTGTACGGCGTGCAAGCGATGAGCAGCGCGAGCCACGACAAGGCCGCGGCGCGTAGAAAACCCCCCGATCTGCTCGCTGTGTGCTTCATGCGGTTCCCTCGTGAAGCGTAGGCTAGTTTCTGGCGCAAGACCCGTCAAGAGCGTGATGCGTTTTGCGTACCCGCACCGCAGCGGTTTCACATCCTTGGGTGGCACAATTCTAGACCCAAGTCAAAGTAGCGAGCGCGGCAAGCATCGCAGTCAGCCCTCGTGGCCCGGCTGCTCGCCTTTGAGCCAATTGCCGAGCAACAACAACGCCGCCAAAAAGCCGTAGCCCCAGACGAACGGACGCGCGGCACCGAAGCCGAGCGCCTGCGTCGTGTCGGCGAGTGTGAAGCGATAGGCGTGCATCATGCCGCAAGCGCTGAGTAACGCCCCGCTTGCGGCCCAGATGGCAGCGCGCTTGAACTTTCGCTCGATGATCTCGACGGTCAATGCCGCCCACAGCATGCTCGATAGCAGAAACCCTTGTTCGAGTGAAAAGATCCCATGCGCTGCAAGATCAGCCGAGCGCAGCGATTCGATGATGCTCGCGTCGAACGGGCGCGCGGGCGTGCCCATGCCGGCCGCGCGCATGCCTGCCTTCAAGAGCAGCGCACCCCAAGCTGCAATGCCTGGCAAAAGCCCGATTGTGACCGCGGGGGCATGCGACCGCGGCGTTGCCTGGAAGGCTTGCGACACCATGACGATACCAATCCAAAGCACAATCGCCATGCCTGCCTCGATCGGGACAACGAGACTTACCAGTGCCGCCGTGCCAGACAAACATAGAATCGTGAAGAAGCAGCCGTTGAGCACTGAGTAGCCAACACGAGCGCCAAGCGCCTTCCAACCGGGGTGACCGATGTAAAGCGTCGTCGGAAAGGGCGAACCGAAGCTGGCGCCGAGCAGCGTGCCGACGCCGTTGGCAACTAGTGACGGAACCGTCGGGTAATTGTCGCCGGCGGCCGCCGCGCTCTCGAGGTTCTGTAGAGACCCGAGAACATTGAAGAGCCCCATCGGAATGATCACGGGCAGATACTCGAAGAGATAGCCCGCGCGAAAGCCTCCAATCACGGCGCTAAACTGCAGCGCCGGCATCTTGAAACCAACGAGCGCGCGTGCCTGCGCGAAAACGCTTGGCTCGAACTTAGCGAGGTGCGTCCCCCACGCGAGCGCCGTCCCAAGCACGATGGCGACAAGGCCGCCGGGAATGCCGAAGGGGAATCGCACACGGCCAAAGTACGTAAGCAGCACGGCGCCTAGCGGCAAAAATGCGACGACGGGAGAAGCAAACGTGCGAAACAAGAAGCCCGCGGCAATGAACGTGATCGCAATGCCGGCGAGTGTCGCGAGCATCGCGGCGCGCGGCGTCCAGCGTCGAAGCCAATCGACGGCTTTGGCGGAACCGGCTTCAATCAAGCCTGTGGCGATTGTGGCGACGATGCCCGCCTGAAATGCGTGTTCACTCGCCTCGGCCGGGCTTGCCCCACGACTAAGCGACAGCAATCTCACGGGCAACATCACCAAAAACACGAAGCCAATCAACGTGACCGTGTTGATGCCGTAGGGCAGCGCGCACACGTCGCGGCGCGCCGTGCTCAACTGGATGCGACGCGCCTGGCGCGCGTAGTAAAGATTGCCAACGACGAGCGAGACGCCGACGCCGGGTAGCAGGCGCCCGTAGATCAGCGCCGAATCAAAGCCGAGCACGGTCTTAGCCAGCGTCGTAAGAAGCAACACTTGAATCAGATTGTCGAGCGCCAGCCCGAAAAAGCCGTCGATGTCACCTCGCACGAACCAGGGAACTGGGGCTGGGCGATCAACACGCATTACCAGCCCCATAGCCGATTTTGACAGATCCAGGAAGCCGCAAGATTTTCGCAGTTCCTTGGACGCGCGGAAGAAACACTGCCAATGCGCCGTTGAACGGCACTAATGGTCGTACCGGTCACTCCCATAATTTTTCAGTAGTTAGAGTTACGTGAGACTCCACTTATGAACGAAACATACGAAACATTGGCCAAACACTCTCATTCACCTCGATCACCAGCCACGAATCGCCTACCAAATCGCGCAAAACTTGCGGTTAATGCGTGCTTCAACCCCGGGTGGATCAACCAGTTTTGGGCATTTTTTCTGCGATCTCAGCTTTTCACGCTAAATGTTCGCGTTCGCGGCGCCACGAAGGCGGCCTAACGAAATAGCGTTCGGCTCGTGGTTGACCAACTCAGCGATGACCAAGGGAATCTGATGGACCTCGATATTTCATTTCTCAACCGCATCATCCATCGACACGGCAGCGGCACTGAGGCGTGCATTCCCCTGTTGCAAGAGGTGCAGACCCACTGGCGCTACCTGCCCTGGGAAGCCCTGCAATACCTCTGCGAGCATACGGAGATAACTCCGTCGCAAATCTCAGGGGTGGCAACGTTCTACGCGCAGTTTCGTCTTACACCGGTGGGCAAGCATGTCATCAAGGTGTGCCATGGCACAGCCTGCCACGTGGGCAGTGCCGAGGGGCTCAGCGAAGCCCTTGAAGAGCACCTGTGCTGCAAGAGTGGTGACACGACCGACGATCAGATGTTCACGCTGGAAAAGGTGGCGTGCGTCGGCTGCTGTAGCCTCGCTCCGTGCATCATGATTGGGGACAAGACGTTTGGGCGCTTGGATCGCAAGAAAGGTCACCCGCGTCATCGACGACTTTCGCGCGGTGTATCAACAAGATGAAGACTCGCGGCACACCAGCGGGCAAACCAATGGCCCGCATTCGCACATAGCATTGGCGCATGCCAAGGAGCGAGCATCCTCGTCTGACCTGGCGCAGGCAATATGACCGTCGCAGGCTTCGTCGCCAAAGACACCACCACAATCACGGTCGGATTTGGCACCTGCGGCATCGCGTCGGGGGCATCGGGAAATCTATTCGCTGTTCGAGCGGCAGATCGGTGAACGTGGCTTGCCGATAGCGCTGCGCAAGACGGGCTGCGCGGGCCTGTGCCACCGCGAGCCCATGATTGAACTCAAGGACAAGCGCGGGCACCGCCTCACGCTCGGCGACCTGACGCCAAAGCGCGCTCAGGCGTTCCTCGACGACCATGTGCTCGGCGAAAAACCCGTGAGCGCCAAGTTCTTGATCGACCCCGGGGTCGCCGACAGCGCCGCCGCGCGGTATCTGGTCAAACAGCAGCGCATCGTGCTCGCCAACTGCGGCATCGTCGATCCGGAAAGCATCGACGATTACCTCGCAGCGGGCGGCTACACGGCTCTTAGAAAGGTCATCGAGCGCGGCGATCCGCAATGGGTCATCGAAGAAGTCAAGCAGAGTGGACTGCGCGGTCGCGGCGGCGCCGGGTTTCCAACCGGCGTCAAGTGGCGCCTGATCCACGACAATCCCACCCCCGACACCAAGTACTTGATTTGCAATGCCGACGAAGGCGACCCAGGCGCGTTCATGGATCGATCCGTGCTCGAGAGCGACCCGCACGCCGTGCTCGAAGGCATGATTATCGCCGCCTACGCGATTGGCAATTGTTACAAGGCCTTCATCTACTGTCGCGCCGAGTACCCGCTGGCACTCGAGCGACTGCGCATCGCAATCAAACAAGCAGAAGAGCGCGGCTATCTGGGCAACGACATCCTCGGCAGCGGCATGCGCCTCTCGATCACGCTCAAGGAAGGCGCGGGCGCGTTCGTCTGCGGCGAGGAAACGGCGCTCATCGCCTCGATCCAAGGGCAACGCGGCATGCCGCGGCTGCGCCCGCCCTATCCGGCGGCTTCGGGCTTGTGGAATCGACCGACCAACATCAACAACGTCGAGACATTCGCCAATGTGCCGCACATCATCAACCGCGGGGCAGCCGCCTATGCCGCGATCGGCACGGAAAAGAGTAAGGGCACCAAGGTATTCGCTATCGCGGGCAACGTCAAACGGGGCGGCCTCGTCGAAGTGCCGATGGGCATCACGCTGCGCGAAGTCATCGAAGACGTCGCCGGCGGTTCGTCGAGTGGATACCCGATCAAAGCGGTCCAACTGGGAGGGCCGTCCGGCGGTTGCATCCCAGCGGCCCTGTTCGACACGCCCGTCGGCTATGAAGAGGTCGTCAAGACCGGGGCCATCATGGGTTCGGGTGGCATGGTCGTCATGGATGAAACCGCGTGCATGGTGGACATCGCGCGGTTCTTCTTGAAATTCACGCAGGACGAAAGTTGCGGCAAATGCACGTTCTGCCGCTTGGGCACGCGTCGCATGCTTGAGATCTTGGATCGCATCGCGGTCGGCAAAGCGGCGCTCTCCGATCTCGACCTGCTCGAAACGCTGGCCCATCAGATCAAGACCACGGCGCTGTGCGGCTTGGGGCAGACGGCGCCCAACCCCGTGCTGACAACGCTGAAGTACTATCGCGCCGAGTACGAGGCTCATATCAACGAGCACAAGTGCCCCGCCGGCAAATGCCGCGATCTCACGCGATTCACGATTACCGAAGACTGCAACGGTTGTGGCCTGTGCCTGCACAACTGCCCCGCGAATGCGATTGCGGGCGAGAAGAAGCAGCCGCATTCCATCGTTCAAGAGAAATGCACCGCCTGCGGCGTGTGCCGCGACGTTTGCAAACCGCGCGCCGTCGCCGTGGCATGAAGGGTCCGACGTGTATGACTGAGCCCAGTGTGAAAATTAACTGTACCCTCGACGGCCGCGATATCGAGTTCCCGGCGGGGACAACCATCCTGGCGGCCGCGCGCTCGCTCGGTATCGAGATTCCGACTTTGTGCGAACACAAGGATCTCAAACCGTTTTCGTCTTGCTTGCTGTGTGTGGTTGAGCTCGAAGGAAGGCCGAATCTCGTGTCTTCTTGCGCCACCCTGTTGATGCAAGGCATGAAGATCCATACCAAGAGCGAACGTGTGGTTCAGGCTCGCAGGATGGCGCTCGACCTGTTGGTATCCGACCATTGGGGGGATTGTCGCGGACCCTGTCAGAGCGCCTGCCCTGCGAGTTGCCAGATCCATGGCTTCGTCGGAAAATTGGCGCAAGGCCGTGACCGCGATGCCCTTCGGGTCATCAAACAGGACTTGGCAATCCCGGCAAGCCTTGGCCGCGTGTGCCCGCGGCCCTGCGAAGACGCCTGTCGCCGCAATCTAAAGGAAGGGCCTGTCGCGATTTGCCACTTGAAACGCTACGCGGCAGACTTCGATCTCGGGTCCGATGCACCGTACGTACCTGCCAAGCAGCACGCGAGCGGAAAACACATCGCAGTCGTCGGGTTGGGGCCAGCTGGAATCAGTTGCGCATACCACCTGTTGCTGCGGGGCCACGACGTTACCGTCTTGGACGCGCATGACAAGCCGGGCGGTATGCTGCGCTATGGCATTCCGTCGTATCGGCTGCCGCGCGACGTCATCGACGGCGAAGTGCGCATTGTCGAGTTGCTCGGCGCAACGTTTCGGTATTCGACGGTGCTCGGGCGCGACGTAACCCTTGCCGAGCTGCGTGATCAGTACGACGCCGTTTTCCTGGCGATCGGCGCGCAAAACGCGACCAAGCTCGACGTCGTCGGCGAGGATCTGCCCGGCGTTACCTCGGGCCTGCGCTTTTTGGAAGACGTTAGCGCCGGGATGCGACCGGCGGTCGGGCGACGCGTGATGGTCGTCGGCGGTGGCAACACGGCCATCGACGCGGCGCGCACAGCCATCCGTCTGGGTGCGCGAGAGGTCTCGATTCTGTACCGCCGCACGCGCAAAGAAATGCCAGCGTGGGACGTCGAGGTGCATGAGGCGGAACAAGAAGGGTGCAGCCTCGAAGTCTTGGCGGCCCCGGTGAACATCGAACAGGGCGCGTCGGGCCTGCAGGTGACATGCATCCGCATGGAGCTAGGGCTGCCGGACGCGTCGGGCCGCCGCCGACCCGTGCCGCAACCGGGCTCGGAACACATCGTCGAATGTGACGAAGTCATTGCCGCGATCGGTCAAGGCGTCAATGCCCTAGGAATCGACGGGGCGGGCGTCAAGTTGAGTTCCTGGGGCACGCTGATTATCGATCAGAGGACGCTGGAAACCAGTTTACATGGGGTGTTTGCGGGCGGCGACTGCGTACTCGGACCGGACATCGCGGTGCGCGCGGTGGGCATGGGACGCCAGGCGGCACTCTCGATCGATCAATTCGTGCGCGGTCAGCCAGTGGTCGGTGAGCTTGTTCGCTTCAACTCAACGATGGGGCAGCTCGCCGACATTCCCAAGGCCGTCACCGAGCATGTGCCGACGATCGAGCGCCATCCGATGCCGACCCTCGGTCTCGCTCGCCGCGTCGCTTCGTTCGACGAAGTCGAAACCGGTTACGCAGCGGGGCAAGCTCGAGCGGAGGCCGAGCGGTGCCTTCAATGCGGCTGCGGCGCCGCCGACGATTGCGCGCTACGCGACTATGCAACTGAATACAAAGCCAATCAGAGCGTTTTTTGCGATGCTGCCAGGCGGGACTACGCCGTCGATTCCACGCATCCGCTGGTGAACTACGAATCGGGCAAGTGTATCCAGTGTGGCACTTGCGTGCGTTTGTTGGAAGAGCAATTCAACGACCATTCCTTGGGTTTCGCGAACCGCGGCTTTGGCGCTTGCATCAAGCCGCCGTTCGGGAAAGAACTCGGGGAGTTTCTGCGCGACCCGCAGCGGAGCTTGGCCATCGTGCAGGCATGCCCAACGGGCGCGCTGCTGCGCAAGCCCGAGTCCACGCGGCTTGCCGCGGAGTGACTTGGGACGCTTGGGCGGAACATTTCTGGGTCCTGGCTCTTTTAGATGCGCAAGACCTGGGGCAAGGTATCGAAGTGACGGTCTCTCGTGCACAGAGCCAGATCGTGCTCGAGCACGAGGGCGGCAATCCACATATCGTTGGCCGGGATCGGCGTTCCCTGTCGTCGGAGCTGCGCATAGACCGCCGCGTAATGATGCGTAGTTTGTTCATCGGCCAGTAGCAACTCGACCCCATCCTTCGCCAGGAGGCGGCGCAAAAGCCGCTCGTTTTCAGCCTGTCGATGTCCCGCAGCAAACCCGGCCCGCAACTCCCCCACGACGACGAACGGTATGTACACCGCGTCTGCCCGTTCGATCACGTCGGCAACAGAGGAGTCGCCGGTAACCAGGTCGTCGTAGCGGTTGGCGTCGAGCGCGACTCTCACCTCCAGAGCTCCGGATCGATCTGGCGCTGAGCCTCCAGCGCTGCTTTGAGCTCCGGATCTTGCCCTCGGGCACCCAACAGATCGCGAACGGAACGGCGCGGAGCCCACTCGGCGGCGATGCCGAGTCCTTCGGCCATCGCCTCGATCGCCACCTGTGTGAGCGTCTTCTTCTCCCGGAGCGCGCGCCGCCGCAGTGCTGAGTCCACGTGTTTCGGGATGTTGCGGAATGTGTACTGCATTCTCCTGTGAAGGCTAGCATGTATCGATGACTTCGCACGATTATAGCCAGACAACGCCAGATCAGGCCTTCAGGCTGGTAACCCGAATGGCTCTCGCAGCGGAGCTTGGCCGTCGTGTAGGCATGCCCAACGGGCGCACTGCTGCGCAAGCCCGAGTCCACGCGGCTTGCCGCGCAGTGAATCGCGTCATCAAGCGACCCGCGTTTGTGTGCCGTCACGACATAAGAGCACGTCAATACAGGATCTTATCTTGGTCACATCGGCACGGAATGCTCGCGTAGGCCGGCGTGATCAGTTCGCGGGGCTCGCGTCGCATCCTAGCTGACCGCGCAGCGTTCGACGCCAGCTTTCGAAATCAAAACCGAGTTGCCAGTATTCAGTCACGAGAGCTTGCCGCTCTGCTGCAAGCTGCTGTTCGAGCGTTGCCAGCGCCTGTGCGAGCGTGCTGCGATCGTCCTGTTCTAGATCGCGCCGGCGGGCTTGCATGATCTCGGTCAAGACAACCAGGTCACGGTGACGGCCCAGCAGTTCTTGCTGGTTCTCGACCGGCGTGTACAGCGGTTCGAATGCGTCGCCCAGGGCCGGCTCGAACAGTTCCAGCGCGTAGCGCAGCTTTTTGAACCGAATCCGTAGTTGATGCAGGGCCTGTGCATGCTCAAGGCCGTCGTTGGGCGGACGCTGCATCGACTCCGCGTCAACGAAGGGTTCAAGAAGTTGCCCTACGAGTCGTAATGTCGGCGCCCCGGGTGGGGGCAACCGCGTGACTGTCCTGCCGAGGATGGCACACAACGCGAAATTCAGATCGCTGATCCTTAGCCGGCGCAGGCGCTTGCGCGCAAGACGGGCTTCTCGCTTGCGTTGCGCGGCGGCGGCCGCAGCCAGATCTTCCAGTGCGATTCGCTCGATGTCTGCCGTTGCTCGACCATGCCGCTCCCGAATCAAGCCAATCTGCACGTCCCAATCTCGCACGCCTCTTAGGCTGCGTGTGATCCTTCGTAATGGCCGTTTGGCGCGACGCTCCATCTGCGGGTCGAGTAGCGGTTCGAAAACGTTGACAAATGCGCGCAGCCTTCGCGAAGCGACGCGCAAATCGTGCAGGGCCTCAACCGGGTCCTTGGCAGATTCGAACTTCAACGTCTCTGACAGGCGCGTCAAGCGTTTCTGGACGACATTGGCAACGTGGTCGGCGACCTCGTTCCCGGTTGCGACATACGCTTGTGCCGCATAGACCTCTAGGGCGCTGTCACGCCGACGCCAGAGCACGGGCCAATCTCGACCTTCCGCAACGGCACGCAAACGCTTGGTGGTCGCCGTCACAAGCGATTGGCCGCTTACTCGCTTTTGGAGTTTGGTCGCAGCCTTGGCAAGCCCCTTTGAGAGCGCGTATAAGTCGAGCCGGCGCATCTTGGTCGGAGGAGTTTAGCGAAGATTGCTCGGCCGACAATTCGGAAAAGGCTCGAATGAGCGAACCCCTGGGTGCTATGTTGGCATCGGCTCAGCTCTCGCCGTGGCCTGATTCGCGCGGATGGCACGCACCGCTCATGGATAAGAAAGAACAGTTTGACGAGCGCACTCGGTCACTGGCGTGGGTCAGCGAAGCGGGTGAAAGTGCGCGGTTGCTCGTTTTCTGGGAAGGCGGGTTCGCCGCCAGGGAGATCCGCCCCGGAAAGTCGCTGGTGGTCGGTCGCGCGCTTGATTGCGATGTGCATGTGGTGCATCCGTCCGTGTCACGACGTCATGTTGCCGTGCACGCGGGGCCTCCACTGCAGGTTGAAGACCTTGGGAGCGCCAACGGCACGCTGCTGAATGGGACGTCGTTGCACGCCCACCAAGCGACGTTGCTACAACCCGGCAAGGTCGTTGAAGCGGGCGCCGCGGTGTTAGTCGTGCACGCTCCGGGGCAGCCCTCTGCGTCGGACGCGCTCGCTGCGGCCGCAATCGCCAACGATCGAGCCAGCAGCAAGGAGCCGATGGCTCGCGTGAGGCGGCTCGTGGAACTCGTGGCGGTCAGCGGTCTGAGCGTCATTTTGCTGGGCGAGACCGGCGTGGGCAAGGACGTGACCGCCGAGATGATCCACAGGCAGTCGCCGCGTTCTCGCGGGCCGTTCGTGCGTCTTAACTGCGCTGCGGTACCAGAAGCATTGCTTGAGTCCGAGTTATTCGGACACGAACGCGGCGCGTTCACTGGAGCCGTCAGCCATAAGCCAGGTCTACTTGAAACCGCCAACGGGGGAACGTTTCTGCTGGACGAGGTGGCAGAAATGCCGCTCGCCACTCAGGCGAAACTGCTGCGGGTTTTGGAGAATCGAGAAGTGCGCCGTGTCGGGGGCCTTGACCCGCGCCCGATTGACGTGCGCTTCATCGCCGCTACCAATCGCAATTTGGCCGAGCGCGTGACAAGTGAACAATTCCGGCGCGATCTCTACTATCGTCTAAACGGGATCTCGATTCGCATTCCCCCGCTGCGCGAACGGCTCATCGAAATCGGTCCGCTTACTCGCACCTTTGTTGAGGAAGCCTGCGCTCGAACCGGCCAGAGCGCATTACCCATCGACTCCGGGGTACTGCAATTGCTGCAAATGCAACCGTGGCCCGGTAACATCCGTGAACTCAGAAACGTGATCGAGCGCGCCATTGTGCTCTGTGAAGGCGACGCATTGCGGGTCGAACACATCGTGTTGGACGATGGCGGTGGGCCACCAGCGGCCGCCGGGGCGTCGCTTGCCGACTTGCGTGACGACGTAGCCGGGTATGAACGCGCGCGCATCCTTGACGCGCTCGAACGCGCAGGCGGAAGTCAAACGCGCGCGGCTGCGCTGTTGGGCATTACGCGACGCGCCCTCATCGGCCGCATCGCTGCGCATGGGTTGCCAAGGCCTCGAAAGGATCGAAAGAAGAATCCTTAGCAGGCTATCAGCGACAAACCCGCAAGTCTTGTGCGGTACCCCATCACGAATGCGACAACGGAACCTTGCGTCCTTTGCGACCGTCTGCAAAAAGAGCTAGGGTTGCGGCGGTTTTTGCCGAGGCAATCATGCGCGTCAAACGGTCGCTTCAAAAGGTTCCAAGCACAGTCGCATCACTATCGTGGCTCCTCGGCGCGTTCTTGGGGCCATCCGCTTCACTGATGGTGACGACAACGGGCTGTGGCGCCAGTCGCTGCCAGATGAGCTGCACAGAGTCCAGCGTGTGCATGACGGGGGGATGCTTTCACGATGGCAAAGACAAATGCGAGGACTACCCCAGCGCCGCAGGCTGGACGACTACCTGGCCGCTAGGCTCCACCATCCGCTGCGATGAGCTGACGGACACGGTCGGCAATGTGATTGGCGTCACGTGCAAGGGCGTTGACGGCAAGGCCGTTGGAGAAAGCTGCACGTGCAACTTCGCGTATACAAACGGCGTCAAGCATTGTGCTTGAGCCGTGAGCTACTTGCCGCTTACAGCCTTTCCTACTGCGTCCCCGCCTTTCTTCACACCTGAAACGCCTTTCGACCCCGCTCAGCCTCCAAAGGCGCTGATTGCATCGGGCGCGGCAAGCTCGCGCGCCGTTGCTTGCGCCAGCGCCACCAGATTGGCATCCGCTGAAACCAGTTCGAGGACCAGGGCCACCGCAATCGGCAGCGCCACTTGAACCGCGTCGCTGAATTCATTGCCAAATTCGTCCAACGTTTGCGCCTCGACGCCAACCAGAACCACGTCGCGGCACGCCGGTGCTAGTTCGGCCGCTATCTGTACCAGTTCAGCAAGGCCGATGCCGTGACAGCAGTAGGGCTGCCGTGACAATGATGCAACGTCCTGCCAAGAGCGCACCGTGACGGTACCGGGAACGATCCCAGTGCGAGTTGCATCACAGAGAACCAAGCGATCGACGCTCGAGATGTCATCTATCAAGTCCAGGTCTACCTGCGGATAGAAGCGCACGTAGACCCCGGCCGGCAGCGGCAACCGGTTCAAAACACGGCCGATTCTCATGCCAATTCCGTCGTCCTTGGCCAATTCATTGCCCACACACGCGATACATGTCGAACCGTTCATCGTCATCGAGAATTCGTGCAATCAATGCTAGCCAGCTGCGGCGCTGGACGATTGAGGACCCTCTTCGGTCCAGCCAATGGATCCCAATACCGTCTTGAGCGTCTCCTTGAGCGACTGCTCGCTGGGAACGCCCGACGCCAGCGTGGTCATGGCCATCTCATCCCCCGCCAGCTTGAAGAGCCTGCAGGTTATGGTCATGCCGTACTGATCGATCCATTGTACCGTCGTGATGGGACCTACCGGCAGTAGTTCGCGAACGTGAACAGCAATCTGCGCGGCAAGGCCCGAGACGGCGGCCATACTCTCAGCGGGCAGATTGCCCGTGGCCGCGACCGGTAACCCCAAATGATCGGAGACCACCGCCGTGTCGAGCGGCATGGCAGCAAGTTCCCGAGCATCCGACTGTAAAGGATGCGCTGGCTCAGTGACGCGAAACGTTCCCGAGTTGACATTGCGCAAGGCGAAATTCTCGGCGCGCAAATCGCGAAGTTGGACCTGCAAACCGAGCATGGCTTCCGAGTTCGCCTTGTGGCCCTCTAGTTCCGAATTGACGACAGAGAGACTCTCGATTGACTTATGCTGCGCCTCGAGTCTCTGTTCCGCCAGCTGCAACTCAAGCTTCAGCCGTTTGTATTCGATCTGCAGGGCAGTCAGTTCGCGAGCGGCACCGCGATCCTGCGACAATTCTTCGCGGAGTTTCGCGTTTTGCTCCCGCAGATATTCCAAGTCGCCCATGCCCGACTCAAGGACGTGCAGCCGGACTTTGGCGTCACGCAGCTCCTTTTCGAGACTTGCAGGCTCGACATCTTCGGTTCGGAGGGGCCCCGCATGACTACGAACTGCTTCTGGCGCCAATCGGTCGGCGTCCGGTGGCACGCTTGCCTTTGCTTTCAATTGCACGACCGCATCGCTGATGTCCCCGTCGGTCACGGTGGCCCACTGCCCAATGACTGCCATGGCGGCCAAAATCGCGTCCTGTGCGTCTTGGTGCTGGCTTGTCCCCACTAAAGAGTCACTTGAACGACCGCAAATCTGATCGACGATGGTCTTTAGTTCGATATTCTGTATCTCCAGCTGCTCACGGCCAAGCGCTACCGCTTGCAGGTCACGACGCAACTGAACCTCCCCGGCCGTGGCGTCTTGCAGCATCCTCTCCAACGTCGCATACGCTGATTGCTTCTCCTGCAGCTGCTGCGTCAACTCGTCCTTTGCCATGGCCGCGGATCGGGCGCTAGACTCCCATTGATGAATCGTGGTTTGGGCCTGGCGCAGCATCTGCTCAATGCGCAGATTGGCCTCTCGTTGCGCCGCTAGCTGCTCGTCCAACTCAGCCAACTGCTGCTCGCGTTGGCGGTCTCGGTCGTGCAGCTGCGCGAATTGAATTTCCGCCTGCTGCTCGCGTCTTGTGGCCTCGGCAAGCTCGCGCTGCCTGTCCGTGAGCGAGATGCGGGTTTCTTCCAAATCGAGCGCAACCTCGTCAATTTGCGCAGTCAAGCTGGCTACCTTTTCAGCTTGCTGTTGATTGAGTTGGTGCACCTTCTTCAGGTTCTGTTCGCTAGCGTCTCGATTGCGACGCGCCTGGGCTAGGCTTGCTTCGAGTCCGTGGAGCTTGGCCTGCCACTCCCTGTCGGGGCGGTCTGCTACGTCCGGCGCAGTCAACTGGGGGACGGTCGGCAGAGGCAACCTAAGTACCTGTGCGGCGTTGGACTTCTGTAGGTCATCCAACCTCGCGTTCAGCTCCGCGACTAGTCCCGTCTGCAGGGC
This sequence comes from uncultured delta proteobacterium, assembly GCA_963811985.1. Classification (GTDB taxonomy): domain Bacteria; phylum Myxococcota_A; class Polyangia; order Polyangiales; family Polyangiaceae; genus FEN-1139. The sequence continues at coordinate 12,807 of CAWEUH010000031.1, read as the reverse complement.
AAGCGCCCGCCGAGTGGTGCGCAGCTCCTGCTCGATATGCTGCCGCGTCCTTTCGTCGCCGAGCCGCTGCGCATCCTGCAACCGTGCCTCGACTTGCACCGTTCCGCGCGTTCGTCGAAGGCGCTGGTGCACCAGATAGGCGGCGGCCGTTGCACAGCCCACAATGACAAACCCTGCCGCTATCCACAGCAGCAGTCTCAGGGCCGAGAAATGGTCGGTTGGCATTGCGGTCACCGGCGGCATTCGCACTCGTCGTCGCGACTATTCCTAGATGATCTTAGCGAGCTCCGCACACCGACGCCTCAGTTCGATGAATATCAAACCAAGTTTTGCATCCTTGGATGTCAGCAGTACCAACACGGCATCCGCCCCGACTGCGTTGAGCACGACATACCCTTTCTCGCTGCGTACATAAGTCTGTTCCATGACTGAGCCCATCAGCTCACTGCTAATGCGCTCGCCGACACCCAACATAGCGGCTGCCATGCCTGACACCAGTTCTTCGTCGATTTCCGATGGCAACACCGACGCAATGACAAACCCCTCAATGCTGACAACAGAGGCTCCGATGATATCCGGCGAAGCCGTTCGAAAACCGCGAAGTACCTCTTGGATCCGTTCAGTTCTAGTCAACATGGTTCTACTCCCGTATTCTGGCTATTTGGCTATGATTGAGAACGCACAGGGGTCACTGGGTCCGTCGGAGTGGACGAGGTATTTACTCGCACAAACCTCACTGATGAGCCCCGCCCAATATTCGTGAAAAAGCAGGCACAGCGCGTCCGAACCCAAGCTTGTCCCAGAATCTTGCACAATTGATTTGATCGCGCAATTCGTGAACACGAGCTTCACGCTGCCGTCCGTTGCAGTGCTAAACGCGAAGGGGAAGGATTCGGCGAACCGACCCCGCAACCGCTCTAGGACTGCCTGCAGACCGCTTTGCTCATAGAGGTCCGGTAAATGTGCCGCGGCCAGCGACCCCGCCGTCCGTCCCACGACCTTCAGTCCACGGCCCATGGTTTCAGTCGCCGAATCACCCAACGCCCGAAGCCGCGTCATAACGTCTCCCAGCGCCCATTGTACGTCGTCAGCGGCGATTTGGACGTGAGCAGGCTGCTGCTGAAGGAACCGCGACACCAGCTGACTTGCCTGGTCCAACCTGTAAAATGGCAATTGGCGAGTCGTGTCGTTTACCGCAACACAGTGTGACGGACAGATGACCTCGCAGCTGCAGCAACCGATGCAATCATCCTGGCGGGTGGCCTGCGCCACTTGCGAGCTCGGTTCCAGATCAAACACCTTGGTTGGGCAAATGTCAACGCAGAGCGAACACGCGCGACATCCTTGAGATTCGATTTGCAGCGTCGGCATGGCTACCTCCTCACCTGATGCACGACTTGGCCCCGGCGAACAATGCTGATCATCATTGGCATTTCTCCCACCTGGTGCGTCGAACAGGAAAGACACGGATCGTAACAACGAATGGCAAACTCAACGCCGTTGAGGAACTCTGCTTCTGGTCGTTTCCAGAACCGTTCTGCCGCCAGTCGCAGTGACTCGTCGATGCTCGCAATATTGTGTTGGGTTGCGACCAGGAAATTGGCCTTTTTTACCAACCCCTGCTCGTCCACGTCATAATCGTGAATCAGTACGCCGCGCGGCGCTTCCACGTGGGCTATCGCGGCGCGCGGCCCGTGCTGCGGTTCCGATTTGACGTTCGGGGACAAGAGTTCGGCGTCATTCGCAAGTTGGACAGCGAGTTCGGCGCAGGCCAACATTTCGATCAAACGAGCGTAGTGACTCAAAACGACTTGGTGGACGGGGTGTCCGAACCTCGCCCGATACTGCTCGAGCTCCGCTTGGGCCTGAACGGTGGGCAGTTTGGCGCAGGTGTTCAGGCGTGCAAGCGGGCCGACACGATACGGGACTTCCTTGCCATCGAGTTTGAATAGCACGCGCTTTGAATAGGAATAGCTGCTGGCTTCCTCGACCATGACGTCACGATACTTGGCCGAGGGAAGTTCCTTTGCGACTTTGCCTTGCGGGTCGCAAAGACGCAGGTTCCCTTCATAGAGATCCCAAACGTCACCCTGCACCGTGCCCAAATCGTGAGTCGATAACGGCAGCAACTCGATGAGCTCCGCCTTGCTATCGAGTGCCTTCTTGCCTGCTTCCACCGCAAATCGACTGAGCTCAAGGGCTTCAGCCGACAACCTGCGCAATTGCGCGACCTTCTCTTCGTTCAACGCCGTCGCCATACCGCCAGCCACCGCCGTAACGGGGTGAGTGCCGCGCCCGCCAATGACCTCCGCGATCTTCTGACCGAGCGATCGCAGCCGCAGGGCCTTCTTGGCAAGGTCCGGTTGCGCGCGCAAAAGCGCCACGATGTTTCGGTCTTCCTTGGCTGCGTCGAGACCCAACAGCAGATCAGGACCCGCGAGGGCAAAGAAATGAATGGCATGCGAGTGGATAATACTGCCCGCATTGAGCAGCTGCCGCTGTAAGATGGCAGCGCGCGGTGGCACTGCGCCAAATACCGCATCAACGCACTTGGCCGCCACCAGATGATGGGCGTGGGGACACGTTCCACAAATGCGCGTTGTGAGCGTCGGCATCAGTTCAATCTGCATGCCCTCGATGAACTTCTCGAAACCCCTGAATTCCAGCACATGCAGCCGGGCAGCGACAACGCGGTCCGCATCGTCGATTTCGATGTTGACCTTGGCGTGCCCTTCAATGCGCGTTACCGGGTTGATAACAATGGTGCGTGCCATGGTTATGCTCCCCCTTGCTGGATCCATCGGCGCAACAAGAACGTAGGCTTTTGCCGAAACACGGGCGAAGCCATTGCATAGGCGTAGTATGTCTTGGAGCGCATTTCGATTTCCTTCACGATGTCAGCGCGTTTGATGTTTGTCATTCGCGACATGCGGTCGGCAATTTCCGTGCGAATATCGAGATGGGGCTCGAGGATCACGTTCTCCGAAGGGCCTGCGCAACCCGTGCAAGCGGCCCCGTGTTGAGGGCACGGTGCCAGACAACGGTCGAGCGTTACGCTGCCCATGCAAAGGATTCCTTGCGACATGAAACAGACGTCCCCTACCACGGGGCCGTCATGTGAGCGGCGCAGAGCGACGACGTCGCTACGCGTCATGCTACGACGGCAGTGAAAGCAGACATTGTGCGCACCGAATTCTGGAGTCGTGCCGCTCACGACCGCTTTGAGCGCCTGCGCGACATACAGCGGGTGCGGCGGGCAGCCGGGTAGGTACAGATCGACGTCGATCTCGCTGTCGATGGGACGCACCCCTTCAGGCAAGATAGCGGGCACGTTGTCCTTGGGAACAAACGTCGTGCGCGTGGTTGGATTTTTCTGGAACACCGCTTCCTCTAGCTCACACGGCTTGTGAGCGTATGCGGCGCCCTGCGGGCCGCCATACACTGCACACACCCCAAACGCTAGGATCTTGTCACAGCTCTTGCGCATTTCGTGTACGGCATGAACATCATGCTCTGTCCTCAACGCGCCCGTCACAATGCCCAGCGTGGCCTTTGGGTAGTCCTTTACATCCATCAGGATGGGAAGGCGCACCAGCTCGATGGCGTCGAGGACGTCCAGAAGCCGCTCGTGCAAATCTACAACGCTGATCTCGCAACCTGAACAGCCCGATAGCCATTCAAAAGAAACCTGGACCTTGCTCATGAGTTCCCCTCCTTCACGGTCAGTTCCTTCAAACACGCGCAATGACCGGCGTGTAGAATCTCCAGATCCACTCGCTTGCCGAGGATATTCTGCAGGTAGCCACAGAACAGCCCATGGTTCATCATGCACAGCGATTGTTCCTGCTCGTGGCTGTAGCGAAATAGCGAGCAGCGCACCATGCAATTGCGAAATACCAACTTCGTAGCGAGATTTCCGTCCTTCCGATAGAAAGTCTCGCTTGCATCATGTGGCTTCCAGATTTCGAAAGGCCAATGTATCCCCTTCTTCTCCAGCTCCTTGCGCAGGATATCGAGCGCTTTTGAGAGATCTTCGCTGCGTTCCGACACTTCGGATTTGAGCCCAATCTTTCGCCCCGCACGGAAGGTGACCGTCGCGGCGCCGCGCCCCAAGACGTGTTCCAACCCGTGAGAAAGGGACGCCATGATGACCAACAAGCCGTCCAGCCTTCCTCTATCGACTTCAACTGTCATACGAGTCTCCTTCGGTAGTTGACTATCCCCTGCGCTCTGCTGATTCATTTTGCGTCGTGAGCTGCTCCAACCGTCTCAAGTTCGCGCCCACCAATCGATTCTCCGGCTCGAGTTCCGCCGCACGCCTCAATGCCTCAATAGCTCCTTCTACATCGTGACGACGTAACAGTTCAAGACTCTTGTCGAACAACTCGAGTGCTTCTTGTTTCGGATCCTTGTGAACCGAAAACGTTCCGCTATTGTAGGCTCCGGCCGGTGGTGCGCTGGAGGAAGCGTTGCCTTGCGCGCTATCCTCACTTCGCACACGACGCAGCGCCGCATCCCAATCGTGACTCTTTTCCACGGGAGAATGGGTTTTCCAAACACCTTGAGGCATGCCCGTCGGAAAACCAGATTCCCGTCTTTCTGCAAGGGAACTAAAATCGGGCACAAGGGATGGAAGGCAGACGGTGTGGCAACCGCTGTCGAGCTTGTGGGCCACTTCGTGGGGCGATTGCAATCGCATGCTGGGGGGCGGGCTGGAATCTTCGGCGCCATCGCCGTAGCCGCATACCTGCTCTGCAATATGCCGGGCGCTTGGACACAACCCCGCGTTTTTCATGAAATCCCGCAGCGCTTCACGCATCGAGCGCGCGGTTTGAAATCGATCGGCTGGGTGCTTCGCAATGCATTTCAGCACCAGTCGATCCAGTTTCTCGGGAACCCACGATGCGAATTGGCTGGGAGGTTCTGCCGTTCGCTGCTTGTCGAGTAGCATCTGCACCAATTGCAGGTCGTTGCCTGCATTAAAAGGCCGTAGCCCCGTCAGAGCCTCGTAGAGAATGACCCCTAGCGAATACAGGTCGCTCCGGCAGTCGACTTCATTGGGTTGTCGATCCGCATCTAGGAGCTCCGGAGCCATGTAGCCGTACTTGCCTTTGAGCATTCCCACTTGAGTCAACGACGGCAGGCTGAGCGCACGGGCAATGCCGAAATCGAGCACTTTTACCTCACCCGTAAATGAGATCATCAAGTTCTCAGGGGTTACGTCGCGGTGAAGCAGTCTCAAGGGACGCCCCTCCGAATCAGCTAGTTCGTGCAAGTACTCCAGGGCATCGCAAACCGACGCCGCTACGTCAAGCGCAAACCAAACCGGAAACAACCTCCTGAAATGTGCCGAGCGCCACAGGATCTGACGCAGTGTTCGGCCGCCCACGTATTCCATTGCCATGTAGTGACAGCCATCGGCATGGCCCGCTTCGTAGACGCGTACAATGTTTGGATGCTCGAGGCGCGTGGCCAACTGAGCCTCATTCAAGAACATCGATACGAATTCGGGCAAGCACGCATAGTGCGGCAGTATCGTCTTTACGACCAATGGCGTGGCTTGGGGCAAATCAGCTTGCCGTCGCGCAAGCCACACTTCCGCCATGCCACCGGTTGCGAGCGGAGCCAGCAACGTAAATGCTCCGATTGTCTTTCGTTCGGTCAAGTTACCCCACGGGTTGCCTGGAGCCCGGATTGCACTGATAAGCGGCCACGAAGTCTCGAGGATAAGCGGTACCGGGGAAGAATCTCGATTGGCACGGCGCTTTCCACCAGCGGAGGCTTTAGGTCTAAGATTACGCGATTATGAACTCTCCATTCGAAAAGCACTAAGCGCAAAATTGACGCGGCTCGAACTGCAAACGTTTTTCAATTCGACAAGTTGCCTCGATTTCGCTTGTTTGTGCGCACACGCTGGTTTCTAGACAAGTAGCGAACGGTGTGTGCGTGGAGGAGCGAGCACACAGATTCATTTGATCCGTTGTCCATAATGTTCACGCTGCTAGTGGGAAATCCCACGGGTTCGTAACGCGATTGCCACGAACGCCCCAGCCGAACGCTCAACCACACGCGCCGCCGTGACTGTGGGTCTAAATTCGGCAGGGTCTCGTCGCCGACCCAAACGACCACGTTCCCGAAACTTGACACGCGCCTTAGCCCACGGGGCGCAACTGCGCTAGCACGTTCGTTACATCTTTCTTGAGCCGCTCCTCGCGGGTAGTTTCCAACGCGTTGCCCGCGCAAAATAGAGCAAACCCGACGTATTCGTGAAGTATCTGCTTTAGCAGGTTCATCGGATCGGCGCCGCCCGCAATGATCAGCGAGTTCGCGGCGACTCGGTCCGCGTCCAATTCGCCTTTCTCATTGGGCCCCGCGCCTCGAAACAGGATGTCGTACACGCCCGCTCCGACGGCAAATGACGCTAGTCCATCACGAACCTGCCCTCCGCTGCCCGAAGCGTTGACGGCCTCGAACACCCTGCGGAGCGCGTCGTTGGCCAACTCAACAAGGGCATGCGGACCGCCGGAGAGCCTGGGCGGATGAATCACCACATGCTTGCTCTGAACCAACGCGTACAGTTGCTTGGTCGTGTCGAATCCGCCTAACCCCCTGAGTTGACCGATCTCCAGAACACTGCGAACGCCGTCTACGGCCTGGAACGTCGCATTGTATTCATCCGGGGGCACATCGCGATTTTCGGAACGGACCGGGACGTGCTCGCAAGACGGGATTTTCTGGCGGAAATAGCGCATCTCGTCGATTCGCGTGACGCCATCCATCAACAAGACGTTGAGGCTGACGGCTTGCCGTGTCGGCAAGCGCGCGTCGTCGAAGCCATCCAGGAAGAAGAACGTCCCGTCGGCAATCGCCAACGTTGCGAAAACGACTTCTTCGATTTGTTTTCGAATCTGATGAAACACCTGCTCTTGGTTCAAGATTCCCAGCTCGACGGCCACATCGCCAAAGCGGCGTCCGGCGTCCAGTTGGGTCTTGATCGACGCGTATTGCGCTTGGCTCAAAATCCCGAAACGATACAAGACGGCGCCGAGTCGCTCGTCATCGACGGAGGTCAGCACGCCAAGGACATTGCCCTGATCGATGAACAGCGACCTTGCATTCTGTTCCTCGAACACGATCAACTCGCCGCGCCATCCGGTTTGCGCCAAAAGCGCCAGTATGTCGCAAAGTGCCCCCGGGTGCGTCACCTCACCCGAAAGCCGAACGACGGCGCCGTCTCAGTCATCGCGCCGGCCGTCTTCGCCGGTGAAGCGCATGAAAACGACGTGACCCGGCGAGGGAAGCATGCGATAAAAGCCGGCGCGTGCCCGCATTCTCTGGCTGGCAACCTTGCCGATCGGATGCGCTTCACCCGTGGAAGCGACTCGAATCAACTCAGCCTTGAAATCCATGGGCTCCAATCACCAAAGATTCTAACGGCAAGTTTCCAGCAATGGAGGGTCCTTTTGTCACATCGGCACGGAAAAGGGCGTTTCATACTGTCGGCCTGCCGTCCACGCCCGCGCGTGGCAGTGTATTTCTGTGCCACCGCTTCGAATCTTCACCGACCTCGCAGCACCCGATTCCGCAATGCAGCTATTACGCGATGGCACAGCGGGCCATGACCTCTTACTCGCAAAAAAACCTGCCGCGTCTGTGCTGCAGAAGGCGCCGCCGGATCCACAGTTATATTCGGCGGACGTCGCCTTTGGGCAACCGGATGCGGATGCACTCGTGCAATCTTTCGATTCTAGGCTCAAGTGGATACAGGTTAGTTCATCGTCGATCACGCGCTACGACAACGCCCACTTTCGTGCCTGGGCCGCCAAGAACAAAATCAAAGTCTCTAACAGCGCGCGTGTCTACTGTGAAGCCTGCGCAGAGCATACGCTTGCGTTCATGCTGGCGCAGTCGCGGTGCTTGCCTCGCTCGCTTGCCACGCGCCTAGCCGGAGGCACCGGCGATTGGCACCAACTAAGAGATGATTTGGTTCCGTCAAGGGACAAGCCGCGCTGATCATTGGCTACGGCGCCATCGGCGCGCGACTGGTTCAGATCGCTTCAGCCCTTCGGCATGAGCGTCATTGCGGTTCGCCGCAAGGCGCGCGCTGACCAAACCGTGCCCGTAGTCACGCTTGACCGCCTCGACGAGGCGCTGTCACGGCCGAGCGATCACGTCATCAATATCTTGCCGGACTCGCAGGAGACTCGACACTTCTTCAATGCTGAGCGGTTCGCGGCAATCAAACCGGGTGCCGTCTTCTACAATATCGGTCGCGGCACGACGGTGGATCAGGGCGCATTGCTCGGCGCGTTGCGCTCGGGTCATCTCAAAGCGGCGTGGCTCGACGTCACCGATCCAGAGCCCCTGCCGGACACCCACCCCCTGTACCAGCAACCCAATTGCTTCATTACGCCGCATGTGGCAGGCGGGCACCGTGCCGAATCCGTGACGCTGGTACGCCATTTCCTTCTGAATCTAGAGCGCTTCGTGCGGGGGGAAGCTTTGATTGATCGGGTGATGTAACCGGACGATGGGGCGTCCGTACCAAACTCAGTGAACACGCGTAGTCGTGGTCGTAGACGTGGACGCGGTCGTGGACGCAGACCTGGACGTGGACGTGGACGAACGCAAACGACTACGACTACGTCAACGTCTAATGGGAGTGCCTCCCAGCCTCTGAAACCATGTTGGCCATGCCATCCTGAAACGCCGACGGCCCGTGCGTTAGCTTCTCGTTGTGCGTTCGTCTTGGGTTTTTCTCCATCGTGTGGCGTTTCGGGGCCCGGCCCGAAACGCGGCATCGGGAAAACTTGACTCAAGTGCAACGAGTTTCGTGCCTAAAGTCAGCGTCGGACTCGGGTTTCGAATTCGGTCTTGTTTGAGGCGCGGCCACAACGGAAATGTCATGTCTTGGCTCCTTGCTGCATCCGTGCATGAGAGGAGTTACCGCGCGATATTTCCTGCGCACCGTCACCAGAAAATGACGCAGCTCATGATGCCACCTCGTCCGCGCCAAAGAAAAGCGTCAACGTGGATAGGTTGACGCGCAGTAACGATATACGCGATTAAACGCTTGCTCGCGCTGAAAGGAATAGTGCGGCAGCACGATCGACGGCGGCTGGACGAGGTCGAGGTTGAGAGCACCGTGGACACCCTTTCGCTGGGGCAGTGCGGGCACGGACCGAGGAGTTCTTGGCATCGCAACGCTTTTCGTGGTTTGATAATGCTTAGTTTGCGTAGTCCCGCGTTTCAGTGCCTAGTCGCGCTTCTCGTGTTCGCATGTAGCGGAGTCGAAGACGTCGGCTCGCGACATCAGCCGAAGACGCCGGCGTGCGGTGACGGCCGGTTCGTGGTGGCGTTTACACTACTTTCGGGCGATCCGCGGGTCAGGACCGATCACGAGCCGGCGCGCAACATTCGCTATAGCGTTCTAGTAGGCCACCAGTGCGTCGTAAATGGCGTTACGGACAACAACGGGTATTTTGAGGTGCGCACACCGGAAGCGGGAGATTATTGCGTTGAGCTCGAACGACAGACGGGCTCGAAATTCATCTACATGGGCATGCCGGCACGGAAGGTCGAAGACGCCCAATCGGACAAACTCCAGTGGATGATTTTCGAAGACGAACATCCGCAGAGCAACGTATCGTTGCGGCGCCAGCCGCGTGCGTTTGAGAGACGATGTGGTCCATGGCCCACTGATGCATCCGGGCTAGCGTGCGACCCGAGTGACCCCACGACTGTTGGCTGCAAGTACTAGTGAGCCGCAAGCATTCGCTACTCGCGTGGCGCGTGCCGTCACAACCAAATCAAAATCCTTTGGGGCCATGGGGCCATGAGCTGATCGAGGGGCCTCCAGGGTCCGACGCGCGCGCCGACGCCCTGATCTGCGATCCGACGCAGGCCGTCGACCGGGCGGCCCTGGAGCGCATGCCCGCGCCTGCGGGTCATCTCCGTCGCGGGTGCCGGCTCCGACGGCGTCGATCAACTCGCCGCGAGCGAGCGCGGGATCGCGGTGCTCACCTCCGGCGAGGCTCTGGTCCAGACCACGGCGGACCTCGCGCTCGGGCTGATCATCGCCGCGTGCCGCGCTGATGGGGACAGCAGAGGCGCGGCTGCGCGCCGGTGCCTGGCAGGGCTGGCGCTTCATCGAGGAGCAGTTCGGCGGGACGTCCACGGCTCAAGGCTCGGCGCTCGTCGGGCTACGGCGCCATCGCCCGCGCCGTGGCCGAGAGGGCGCGCGCATTCGACATGTCGATCAGCCACCACACGCGCAACCCGACCGGCGTCGCGGGCTGGACTGAGAGCCTGGACGAGATGCTCGCGGTCCAGTGACATCGTCGAGCGTTCATGTGCCGCTCACGGAGCGGACCCGGGGCCTCATCAGACCGCAGGCGGATATCGCTGCTCGCGCCCCATGCGGTGCTCGTCAACACGGCCCGCGGAGCCGTGGTCGACCAGGATGCTCTCGCCGACGCCCTCGCTGCCAGGACGGCTCCACGGGGCGGGAATCGACGTCTACGACGGCGAGCCGGCCGTCTCCGCCCGGCTCCTGGCCGCTCCGCGGGCGGTGCTGCTGCCGCACATCGGCAGCGCGACGCGCCGCACCCGCGAGCGGATGCTCGCCGACGCGGCGGGCAAGGTGGCAGAGCTGCCTGCGCTCGCAGGGCCCCTAGCGCGCCGGCGCGGCCTGTTCTGATCCTGTCCGCGATGCGTCTCTAACTTCGGAGTCATGCTCCTGAATGAGCTGACAGACGGCATCGAGATCGACCTCGTGCTGCTGGTCGGGGAGGCCGAGCGGCGCCAGCAGGCGCGACGGCAAGGACTACATGCGCCTGCCGCTCGGCGATCGGACCGGCTCGCTGCGTGCATGGTCTGGGAGGAGGTCGGGGAGGTCGGCGAGCTCGTTCGCCCCGGCACGGCGGTTCCGGTCCGCGGGCGTTACAACGTCCACCGCGCTTCGGGCCGCAGATCAGCGCTGCCGGCGTTCGCACCCGCCGTCCCAGGCAGCTTCGGCCCGAGGACCTCGCGGTGGGTCCGTGCGCCCGGGGCGCAGATGGAGGCCGAATCCGCGAGCTGATCGCGACCGTCCAGGACCCGCACCTGCGCCGGCTGCTCGGCGCGCCTTCGGCGAGGACTCGCGAGCCGTGGGCCGGCTCAGCGTCGCGCCGGCCGCCAAGTACTACCACCAGGCCTACCGCGCACGGGCTGCTCGAGCACTGCCTGAGGGTCGCGCAGGCCGTCAGCGCGATCTCCGCGACGTTTCCCGGAATCGACCGCGACATCGCCGTCACCGGCGCGCTGCTGCACGACATCGGCAAGCTCGAGGCCTACAGAGCTCCGCGACGCGATCGAGATGTCCGACTCGGGCGGCTCCACGGCGAGATCGCGCTCGGCTACTACCGGATCCGGCGCCGATCGAGGACTCGACGGCTTCCCGCGAGGAGCTCGCGCAGCCGCTGCGGCCACATCATCCTCTCCCACCACGGCTCGCTCGAGCACGGCAGCCCCGTAGTCCCGTGCACCCGCGAGGCGACGCTTGTCCACATGGTCGACAATCTTGGCGGGCGGCTGGGCAGCTTCGACCGGCTCGAGAAGGGGCTGGCCCCCGGCGCCCTGGTCGCCTTTGACAAGGGCATCGGCGGCGGCGCCTACTTCGCCCCGCCGGCGGCGAGAGCGCCGCGCCGCGGCCGGGCTCGGCCGAGGGCCGATCGCGAGGCCGCGTGAAAAGCGCAAATAGCGGGGCGGAGGCCGTCGGGCGCGCCGCCTCGCACCCCAGGCTTATAGTTGCATACGGATGGCCAAGGACACCGAGAAACTGATCCGTCAGCTCTCGCTGATCTCCTACCTGATGGCCGAGCGTCGACCCGTCACGGCGCCCGAGATCAGGCGCGACGTCGAGGGCTACAGCGGGATGAACGAGGACGCCTTCGCGCGGCGCTTCTACGCCGACCGCTGGGAGCTGGAGGCCCTGGGGATCGAGCTCGCCGTGGAGCAGCCCGTCGGACGGCCCCGTCGAGCAGGAGAACTACTCGCTGCCCCCCGAGAACTTCCACCTCCCGCGATCGCCTTCACCGACAAGGAGCTGGCGGCGCTGCACACCGCGCTGCAGCTCCTGGACGGCGAGTTCGCCTACGCCGAGCCGTTGCGGCTGGCGCTCCAGCAGATCTCCTGGGGCCGGCCGAGCCCCCTTCGCGCCCCGGAGCAGAACACCGTCGCGCTCGGCATCACCGGCTCGGCGGGCGGCCACGACGTCTCCCAGCGCCTGGCCAAGATCGAGACCGCCATCTTCCGCCGCAAGACGATCGTGTTCGACTACCACACGATGGAGCGCGACGAATCGGCACCCGCCGGTCGACCCCTACCAGCTGCTGTACCAGGGGGGTCAGTTCTACGTCGTCGGCAGCTCCCACGAGCGCAGGCGACGCGGTGTTCCGGCTCTCGCGCATCCGCGGCAAGGTCGGCTACGCCACCAAGGCCGAGCACGACTTCCAGCGCCCCGACAACTTCGACCCGCGCGCTACGCCAACCGGATCGACTGGCAGTTCGGGATCCGCTCGGCGTCGCCGAGGTGTGGATCGGCAGCCGCATCGCCTGGCAGATCGAGCGCCACTTCGGCCGCTACGGCGAGATCCGCCCCGCCGAGGATGAGGACGTGCTCTTCGTCACCTCCTACGCCAACGTGCGCCAGATCATCGCCTGGGTGCTCGGCCTAGGTGAAACGCTCGTATCGTCGGTCCGGCGAGCAGCTCACGGGCCGAGCTCGAGCACCGCAGGATCGAGCTGCTCGAGGAGATGACACGGCGA